>NZ_JBHVZO010000003.1:219642-637245 GCF_042879855.1 Streptomyces sp. NPDC058326
GCACCCCCCCCGCGGCGCGGGCGGGCCCCCCCCGCCGGGGCGCCCCCCCCCCGACGCGGGAGGGCGTGGGCGTGGGTGTGGGGGTCGGCCCTGCCGAGAACGGCTCGGGCGGCCCCCGGCGGCTATGGCGTCTCCCGGCGGTTCTGGCGGGTCCCGGCGGCCCCGGCGGGGGGACGAGGGTGGTCCCGGGCGGGCGCCCGGGGGGGCCGCCGTCGGGCGGGCTCGGCCGCCTCCTCGGGCCCCTTGGCCAGTCCTCAGGCGCTCCGGGCCCCTTGGTCAGCCCCCGGGGAGGGCCCGTCGCTCCGGCCCGTTCCGTCCCTCCGGGAGGACCGGTCGAGCTCTCCGGGGGGACCGGGCGAGTGCCCGTCGCCCTCCGCGCTCCATACTGCTGGGGTGACCACCGCCCATGACGCTGTCGTACTCGCCGGGGGCGCCGCCCGGCGCCTCGGCGGTTCCGACAAGCCCGCGGTACGAGTCGGGGGAAGGCCCCTTCTCGACCGGGTCCTCGCCGCCTGCCCCGATGCCGGCCTGACCGTCGTCGTCGGCGATCCGCGCCCGACGGTCCGTCCCGTCCGCTGGACCCGGGAGGAGCCGCCCGGCGGGGGGCCGGTGGCCGCCCTCGACGCCGGGGTCCGGGAGACGGAGGCCGCGGTCCTCCTCGTCCTCTCCGCCGATCTGCCCTTCCTGGACCGGGACACCGTCCGACACCTCGTGGCGGCCCTCGACGAGGACCCGGAGGCGGAGGTCGCCCTCCTCGTCGACGCCGGGGGAAGGGACCAGCCGCTCGTCGCCGCGTACCGGACCGGAGCGCTACGGCGCGAGCTGCGCCGACTCGCGCAGGACCACCGGGGTCTCGCCCACCTGCCGTTGCGCCACCTCACGCAGGTGCTCCGCCCCGTCCGGGTCACCGCGGGCCCCCTCGCCTCCTTCGACTGCGACACCTGGGAGGACATCGCCACGGCCCGGGCCCGCATCAGGGAGCATGGGACCGTGCTGGATGAATGGATCACCGCAGTCAAGGACGAACTGGGTATCGAGCTGGACGTCGACACCGGCGTACTGCTCGACCTGGCACGTGACGCCGCCCATGGAGTGGCCCGCCCCGCCGCGCCCCTGACCACCTTCCTGGTCGGATACGCGGCGGCGCGCGCGGGCGCCGAGGGCGGCCCGGAGGCGGTCGCCGAGGCCGCCCGCAAGGCCGCCGCGCTGGCCCAGCGCTGGGCCGCCGAGCAGGACGAGGCCGGATGAATCTGAAGGAGCCCGCCCCGGTGCCGCCGCGCGCCGCCACCGAAGCGCACGCCGGGCAGCCGCACCGGGCCACCGCATGGCCCGAGGCACGAGCCGCCGCCGTCCGCGCCGGGGTCGCCGCACGGGCCGGCCGGGCTCCCCTCGGAGTGCCGCTCGGCCAGGCGCTCGGCCAGGTCCTGGCCGAGCCGCTCCTGGCCCTGACCGACCTGCCGCCCTTCGACACCTCCGCCATGGACGGCTGGGCGGTCTCGGGTCCCGGGCCCTGGACCGTACGCGAGGACGGCGCCGTGCTCGCCGGGCAGACGCCTGCGGCCGTGTCCGCCCCGGGGGAGGCCGTACGGATCGCCACCGGCGCCCGTGTCCCCTCCGGGACCACCGCCGTCCTCCGTACCGAACACTCCCGTACCGAGCGGTCCCAGATCGAGCAGCCGCGTACCGAGCGGACCCGTGCCGGGGTTTCCGCCGCCGAGCGGGCGGGAGCGGACGCCGCCGCCGGGGCCACCCTGCTGCACGCCCTGCGCGAGGTGGTGCCGGGGCAGGACATCCGGCCCCGGGGCCAGGAGTGCCGCTCGGGCGACGAGCTGCTGCCGGCGGGCACCACCGTGACCCCCGCCGTGCTGGGCCTCGCGGCCGCCGCCGGATACGACGAGCTGCCCGTCCCCGCGCGCCCCCTCGTGGAGATCCTGGTTCTCGGCGACGAGCTGCTCACGGCGGGCCTCCCCCACGAAGGGCTCATCCGTGACGCTCTCGGCCCGATGCTCGGCCCCTGGCTGACGGCGCTCGGCGCCGATGTCCTCGCCACCCGCCGGATCGGCGACGACGCCGACGAGCTGTACACCGCCGTCACCGGCTCCGCCGCCGGCCTCGTCGTCACCACCGGGGGGACCGCCGCCGGGCCGGTGGACCACGTCCACAGGGTGCTCGACAAGGCCGGAGCGACCCTCCTGGTCGACGGGGTGAAGGTCCGGCCGGGTCACCCGATGCTGCTCGCCCGCCTCGACGCCGAGCCCGCCCCGGGCCGTCCCGTCCGGCATCTGGTCGGACTCCCCGGCAACCCGCTCGCGGCCGTCTCCGGCCTCCTCACCCTCGCCGAGCCCCTTCTCGCGGCCCTCATGGACCACAGGGACCTCACGGCACTCACCGGAGCCGAAGCGCCGCCCCTCACCCGCGTCCCCGTCCAGGACGAGATCCACGGGCATCCGCACGACACGCGGCTCGTCCCGGTCGTCCGTCGGGGCGGGCGAGCCGTACCCCTGCGCTACAACGGCCCGGCCATGCTCCGGGGCATCGCCGCCGCGGACGGTCTGGTCGTCGTGCCGCCCGGTGGCGCGCGGCCCGGCCAGGAGCTGGACGTCCTCGACCTTCCCTGGCCGACCGAAGCGGGGGCCGTACCGGCCCAAGGAGCGTGTTTCACGTGAAACTTCCCAGTCGTGACGTGATGGCCCGCCACGCGGACGAGAAACTCTCCGGCCCCCGGGTCACACTGCCCCGCCGTGAGGTCGAGCGGCCGCTTCGCCAGGTCGGCAAGCGACTGCTCATGGCGCTCGGCGTGCTGGTCCTGACCGTCCTCATCGTCTACGTCGACCGCGAGGGCTACCACGACAACGCCGACGAGACGCTCGACTTCCTCGACTGCGCCTACTACGCGACCGTGACGCTCTCCACCACGGGATACGGCGACATCGTCCCGTACAGCGACACGGCCCGGCTCGCCAACATCCTGCTGGTCACGCCCCTGCGCGTGCTGTTTCTGATCATCCTGGTCGGCACTACCCTCGAGGTCCTCACGGAGCGGACCCGCGAGGAGTTCCGGCTGAATCGCTGGAGGTCCACCTTGCGCGACCACACCGTCATCGTCGGCTTCGGTACCAAGGGGCGATCTGCCATCCAGACCCTCTGCTCCACCGGTCTGAGCAAGGAACAGATCGTCATCGTCGACCCGTCCAGCAAGGTGATCGAGACGGCGAACGCGGACGGGTTCGTCGGCGTCATCGGCGACGCGACCCGCAGCGACGTGCTGCTCCGCGCCGAGGTGCAGCGGGCCCGGCAGATCGTCATCGCCACCCAGCGCGACGACACGGCCGTCCTGGTCACCCTCACGGCCCGTCAGCTCAACCGGGGCGCGAAGATCGTCGCCGCCGTACGGGAGGAGGAGAACGCGCCGCTGCTGCGTCAGTCCGGTGCGGACGCCGTCATCACCAGCGCCAGCGCCGCCGGGCGCCTGCTCGGCCTCTCCGTGCTCAGCCCCAGCGCCGGCACGGTCATGGAGGACCTGATCCAGCAGGGCTCCGGCCTTGATCTGGTGGAGCGTCCCGTGACCAAGAGCGAGGTCGGCAAGAGCCCGCGGGAGACCGGCGACCTGGTGGTGAGCGTGCTCCGCGGCCACCGGCTGATCGGTTACGACGACCCCGCGGCCAACCCGCTCCAGCTCACCGACCGGGTGATCACCATCGTGCGCGCCGCGCCGATCACTCCGCTCACCACGCCGCGGGAGGACTGAGCGGGGAGCACCCCGCCCCGGGGCGGCGGCGGGAGTAGCCTCGCCGCCATGTATGCGATCACGATTCCGGAACCCGGTGGTCCCGAGGCCCTTGTCTGGGCGGAGGTGCCCGATCCCGTGCCCGGCGAGGGCGAGGTGCTCGTCGAGGTGGTGGCGAGCGCGGTCAACCGCGCCGATCTGCTCCAGCGCCAGGGCTTCTACGACCCGCCGCCGGGCACCTCTCCGTACCCGGGTCTTGAGTGTTCGGGCCGGGTCGCCGCACTCGGCCCGGGGGTGTCCGGCTGGTCCGTCGGCGACGAGGTGTGTGCGCTGCTGACCGGCGGGGGATACGCGGAGAAGGTCGTCGTCCCGACCGGCCAACTGCTCCCCGTGCCGGAGGGCGTTGACCTGGTCACGGCCGCCGCGCTTCCCGAGGTCGCCTGCACGGTCTGGTCCAACGTCTTCATGATCGCGCACCTGCGGCCGGGCGAGACGCTGCTCGTGCACGGCGGGGCGAGCGGCATCGGCACGATGGCCATCCAGCTGGCGAAGGCGGTCGGGGCACGGGTCGCGGTCACCGCCGGAGGCCCCGAGAAGCTGGCGCGCTGCGCCGAACTGGGCGCCGACATCCTCATCGACTACCGCGAGCAGGACTTCGTCGAGGAACTTCACAAGGCGACCGACGGGGCGGGCGCGGACGTCGTCCTGGACATCGTCGGCGCCAAGTACCTGGAGCGGAACGTGAACGCGCTGGCCATGAACGGCCGGCTTGTCGTCATCGGCCTCCAGGGCGGGGTGAAGGCCGAGCTGAACCTCCGGGCGCTGCTCGCGAAGCGCGCCGCCGTCATGGCGACCACGCTGCGCTCCCGCCCGGCGGAGGAGAAGGCGGCGATCATCGCCGCCGTACGCGAGCACGTCTGGCCGCTGTTCGGCGCGGGCACGATCCGGCCGGTCGTCGACCGTACGGTGCCGCTGAAGGACGCCGCCGAGGGCCACCGCGCGCTGGAATCCGGCAGCCACGTCGGCAAGGTCCTGCTGCTCGCACCCCAGGGCTGACGCGACCTACGCGAAAGCGCTCGCACCCCAGGGCCGACGCGACCTACGCGAAGCGCTCACGCCCCAGGGCTGACGCGGCGCCTCCGCGAAAGCGCTCACGCCCCACGGCTGACGCAGCGCCTCCGCGAAGGCGCACACCTCACGCGCCCACGCCTGACGAGCGCACGAAGAATGCGCCTGACGAACGCACGAAAAAGGGGCCCGGCACACCGTGTGCCGGGCCCTTCCTGTCTTCCCCGAGGCCTACAGGTACGGCCCCGAGCGGACCGGGTGGCCGGGGCCGCGGTCGTCGTCGTCATCGTCGTGGGACGCACCCGGCGGCAGCGCCCTGCGCATCTGCTCCAGCTGTGCGCGGGCTGCCATCTGCTGGGCGAACAGCGCGGTCTGGATGCCGTGGAACAGCCCCTCGAGCCAGCCCACGAGCTGGGCCTGCGCGATGCGCAGCTCCGCCTCGGAAGGGATCGCCTCGTCCGTGAACGGCAGGGAGAGACGCTCCAGTTCCTCGACCAGCTCGGGGGCGAGCCCGTCCTCCAGCTCCTTCACCGAGCTGGCGTGGATGTCCTTGAGCCTGACCCGGCTGGCCTCGTCGAGAGGTGCCGCGCGTACTTCCTCCAGGAGCTGCTTGATCATGCTGCCGATCCGCATGACCTTCGCAGGCTGCTCGACCATTTCCGTCACCGGGACCTCGCGGGGTTCGTCGTCGCCCTGAGCGCCGCTGAGCGCCATCCCGTCCTGTCCCACGATGAGGACCTGGGGGCTCTCCTGCGACCTGTCATTCCTCGGCATCTCCATGCCGCCATTCTCTCGTACACACACGTCACCACGGGGTGTGCCCCCGCACGAGGGTGATCCACCCTCGTGCGGGGGCACAGGTCGGCAACGAAGACCGTCAGGTCGCCTCGCGCCGGGCCAGCGCGCCGCGCGAGCGGGTCACCAGGGCGGCGAGCAGCGCGGCACCCAGGGGTACGGCGACGAGCAGGCCCGCGAGGGTCTCCCAGGGGATGACGATCGGGACGTACGGCAGATCCGAGGCGGTGCTCCAGCCCTGGGCGACGGCCTCCTCGTGGAAGCGGATCATCTGGCGTTCCTCGGTGAGCCGGAGGCCCATCGCGGGCAGCAGTCCCGCCGCCGAGCCGAGGATCACGCCCATCGCGGCGACGACTCCGCACTGGAAGCCGCTGAGTGTGCGGCGGACGCGGGGCGGAGCGCCCACGGCGGCGAGCGTCTTCAGGTCGGCCTCGGCGTCGGCCTGGGCGAGGCCGGTGGCGATACCGGCGGCGCCGATGGTGACGAGGCCCGCGAAGATGGAAAGTGCGAGCAGGATGATGCTGTTGTTGTTGACGAAACCTTCCTCCACGTGCAGGTCGACGTTGCTGCCGAGTTTGGTGAGCTCGCTGTCGAGCTTCTGCCGCTGCTCGCTCTCCGGCAGGTGGTCGGTGGAGACGTACACGCCCAGCGGCACGGTGGACAGGCCGGCGGCCTTGGCGGTGGCCGGGGTCATCAGGGCCTCAAGGCCGTAGGACTTCGGGCTGCCGGGCACGTGGTAGGCGGGGATGGAGCTGACCTTGCCGGGCGCGGGGCGGCCTGCCTCGGCGGCCTTGTCGGCCGCGGCGATGTCGGTGACCTGGCGGATCCCGATGGTGCCGTTCTTGTCGACCTGGTTACGGCTGAACGTGACGATCTTCCCCTCGGCGAGGGCCTTCACGGCTCCCGCGTCCTTGATGCCGAAGATCGTGAGGAGCTTGGCGTCGCCGACCAGCAGACCGCCGTCGGTGTAGACGCCATGGCCGCTCGACGACTGCGAGCAGCGCCAGTCCTCGGCGAGCATCTTCCGCCGCTGCTCGGGCGTGAACCGCTCCGAGGGGTCTCCGCCGCCGGGAACCGCCACGTACATGGGGCATTCGTTCGCGGGGGGAATGACGACCTCGTAGCGGCCGCAGCCCTCGCCGCCGCCCCACAGTGGGCAGCTCGGCTTGCCGACCGAGACGCGCGCGACATCGGCACGGACGTCGACGGGCAGGAACCGCTGGACCGCCTCGCGGACCGCGGGGACGTCCCGGCCGCCCTCCTCAAGGACGACGGCGGAGACGGCCCCGTGAGGCAGCTGGGCCTGGTACTCGGCCTTGTTCTGGGCCTCGCTGCTGGCCATGAACGTGGCGACGGCGACGCTGCCCGCGACGGCCGCGAGGACGGCGGCGACGGCGGGTGCCGTACGGCCCCGGTTGCGCACGGCGTCCCGCAGCGCGAGCCGCGGCGACAGCGGCAGCCAGCGCCCTGCCCGCCCGAACAGGCCGACCAGGGCCGGGGTCATGGCGACGACACCCAGCTCGGCGATGGCCGAGCCGCCCGCCACGATGATGAACTGCTCACTGACCATGGAGCCGAAGAGCGCGATGGCGCCGCCGACCAGGACGGCCGCGAGGCCGATGAGGGGCAGCACCCGGCTGCTGCGGCGGACTCCGCGGCGGCCGGTGAGCGAGGCGAGAACGGTCTGCCGGGAGGCGGTGACGGCCGGCACGATCGCGGCGAGCAGACCGGTGAGCACGGCGAGCATCGCGATGCCGAGGATTTCGAGCGGCCGGACGTCGAAGGCGCCGAACCGCTGGCCCATGGTCTCTTCGAGGACCGGCTGCAGTGCCAGGGTGAGGACCAGGGCGAGGACCGTGCCGGTGACGGCCGCGGCGATACCGATGACGAGGCCGCCGCTCAGCACGATGGCCCGGATGTGGCTGCGGGCGCCGCCGTTGGCCCCGACGAGACCGAGCTGGCGGCGGGAGCGGCGGGCTCCGACCGCGAAGGCCGGTCCGGCGAGCAGACAGATCTCCAGCATCGCCAGGCCGACGACGGTGCCGACGGCGGCGAGTTCGGCGGCGTTCGCCGCCGGGCTGCTGTTGAAGTCGCCCCAGCCTTCCTTCTGGAAGAGCGGGATCTCGGATTCGGCAGGCGGGTCGAGGAGCACGGAACGCGAGACGACGATCGCGCCCTTGGCGTTGAACTCCTTGACCATGTTCCACGTGAAACCACCGGGCTTGCGCACCAGATACGTGGTGGAGGCCTCGGAGGCGGTCAGACCGGCCTTCTCGACGGCCTTCGCGTGCGGAGCGAGGAAGGCCCCGGGCAGCGCGTTGACCTGGTCGGTCTTGAGCGAGTCGGGCAGTTCGTAGGAGCCGACGATCCGGTACGGACGGTCGAAGTTGCGGGCGGAAAGATTTGAACCGACCGTCAGACCACTGGTCTCCAGGAAGTGAGAGGTCGCCATGACCTCGTCGTTCCGCTGCGGGAAACGTCCTTCGAGGAGCGTCATGATGCCGCCGGCGATCGGGTCGGCCGCCTTGAGCTCACGGACCTCGGTCATGAGGAGACCGTGCACCGTCGTCACCTTGGCGGAGCCGATGCTGTCCGTGAGGACCGTGGAACCCGCTGGAACGATCTTGGTGACGTCGGTGGGCCCGCTCGGCCACATCGCGTCCCCGTAGTCCTTGGCCGGCGTGTTGAACTCGCCGGTCGGGTCCTGGAAGATCGGCACCCCGCCGTAGCCGGGGTCCCTGAACCGGGCGTCGGCGGCGCCCATCGAGCGGTCCGCCTGCTCGGCCGGCGACAGCTCGGAGCTGCGGAAGGTCAGGTCGAGGGCGCTGACGCCCAGGATCGGCAGGGCGATCATGGCCAGCACGAGGGCGCTGCGGCCCTTGGAACGCCAGGCGTCACGACGGGCGATGCGGATCGCGGCCCGCCAGGAGTGGAACCAGGTCTTCACGCCTCAGCCACCTGGCCCGACAGCAGGGAATCGGCCTCGCTGCGCACGGTCTGGTCGACTATGGCGCCGTCGCGCAGGAAGACGACACGGTCGGCCCAGGCGGCGAACCGCGGCTCGTGGGTGACGAGGACACCGGCGGCCCCCGCGTCGCAGCGGGCGCGGAGGAGAGCGAGCACGGACTCGCCGGTCTCGGAGTCGAGGGCGCCGGTCGGCTCGTCGGCGAGGACGAGCCGGCGGTCGCCGACCAGGGCGCGGGCGATGGCGACCCGCTGCTGCTGGCCGCCTGACATCTCGTCGGGGAAGCGGTCGGCGAGGTGGCCGAGCCCCATCTCCTCCAGTGCCTTGAGGGCTTCGACGCGCGCCTTGCGGGCGGAGGTCCCGTCCAGCTCGCGGGGCAGGGCCACGTTCTCGGCGGCGGTGAGCGCCGGGATGAGGTTGTAGTCCTGGAAGACGTAGCCGACGCTGCGACGGCGCAGTGCCGCGAGTGCCTTGGGGCTCGCGGAGGTGATGTCGGTGTCCTCCACGATCACCCGGCCCGAGGTGGGGGTGTCGAGGCCGCCCGCGATGGTCAGCAGCGTGGACTTGCCGGAGCCGGACGGGCCCATCACGGCGACGAGTTCACCCGGGTACACGGCGAGGTCGATGCCGCGCAGGGCGTGCACCTCGGTGGCACCCGCGCCATGGACGCGGGTCAGGTTCTGGAGTTGCAGCACGGGCTGCGGTGCGGACATGAGGGGTCCCCCCTTGGACGCACCCGGCGGTCGGCCGGGTACGGGAACGAGCGGTGGAAGGTCGTGCGTCAGTGGTACGGGGTGGGGCGCGCGCCCGGAGTCAGCGCGCCCCGGCCACGGGCGGGGCGGCCTCGGCACCCCGCTGAGCGGGAGCGGGAGCGGACGCCGCCGCGGACGTGGGTGCGGATGCCGGCGCGGACCTGGGTGCGGGTCCGGGCGTCGCGGCGGGCGCCTCGTCCGAAGCGGGCCCGGCCGTCGTGGTCTTCGCCGACAGCCGGATGAGCCGGGACTCGCAGTGGTCCAGCCAGCGCGCCTCGGCCTCGGTCTGGAAGATCAGCTGTTCGAGGACGAGCAGCCAGGCCACGTCGTCCCGTTCGTGGGCGGTGCCGCTCTCGACGGCGACGAGGGCCTGGGCCTTGAGACGGGTGTAGTCCTGCATCGCCTTCACGGTGTGGCGGCGCTGGGACTGGATGACGTCGCGGATGTCGACGCCGGGGGCGCCCACCGCCATGGCGAGCTTGATGGCCAGTTCGTCACGGGCGGGGCTGGTGCGGTCCACCGGCTTTTCGAACCAGGTCCTGAGCTCTTCGCGGCCGCTGTCCGTGATCGCGTAGAGAGCGTGCCCGGCCGAGTCCTCGCCGTCCTGGGCGACCATGCCGTCGCGCTCCAGCCGGTTGAGGGTCGTGTAGACCTGGCCGACGTTGAGCGGCCAGGTGGAGCCGGTGCGGGACTCGAACTCGGTACGGAGCTGGGAGCCGTACCGAGGGCCGCGTTCGAGGAGGGCGAGAAGCCCGTGGCGGATCGACATACTCAGTATGTATACCGGGTATGCCGAGACGGACAACCGTCCTGAGACGGAAGCGGCAGGTCCGCCTCAAGGGGGACCCGGGCCGTCGGACCGCTCAGCGGCGGCGCATCCGCACCCCGAGAAAGCCGATGCCGAGCCCCATCAGGGCCAGCCCCACGCCCAGGGTCATCACGGGAATCCGCTGGTCGACGAGGGCGGAAGCACCTTCGGCCGCGGTACGCGGCGCGGCGGCCGGCCGGCTGGCCGGCGCCACCTCCGTCACGACCGGATCCTCCTCGCGTACCGCTTCGGCCTCCTCTTCGGCCTCGGGGGAACGCGGCTCTGTTGCCGTTTCGGTACGAGAGTCGTCGGGCGCGGTCGTCGTCGCGCTGGGCGGGACGGGCCGTCCGGGCCGGGCCCGCCCCTCACCGGCGGGCCGGCCCGCGAGCGAGGCGGAGCCGCTGGGGGCGGGGGCGTCGCTGGGCGCGGCGCTCGGCGCGGAGGGCGCGGGAGACCCGGTGCCGGTCGGCGCGGGCGCCGGGGGCGGTGGCGTACCGGAGCCGACGGGGCGCACCGGAGAGGCGGACGCGGACGGCGGGCGGGACGACCCGACGGCCCCGGACGGCGTGCCGGAAGAAGGGGACGAGGAGGAGGGCGAAGGGGTCGCGGGCGAGGACGAGGGCGCCGGGGTGGTGCCGGTCGCGGGCGGCGGGGTCGTGGCGCCCGCGGGCGCGCCGGGCGCCTCCACCCCGTACGCCGCGCCCTGTCCGTGCCCGGGGGGAGCGGCGTACAAGGTGCACGCGCAGGCGAACGCGCAGGTGAGCGCGGGGCCGAGAGCCCGCGCCCGTGCCCTGCGGAGTGCTGGAGTCACCGGGTGACCCCCTCCCGTACGAGCCGCCGAGATGGTCGACTCAGCGTCACATGACGGGATGATTCCGGCATCCGGGACGGGGTCGGTAGGCGTAGCGGAGAGCCGGAGGGGGCGTCGGGACTACTGCGGCGGGTTGCCCGTCGAGACGGTCAGGGTGAACTCGGCGTCCTTGGCGGTGATGTCCTCGCCGGCCGGCGGGTACTGCTCCAGGACCGTGCCCTGCCCGTAGGTCGCCTCGTCCACGGGGCGCTGCGTCATGATCTTCCATCCGGCCGCCTGGACACAGGCCTTCACCGACTGGAGGTTCTTGTACGTGAAGTTCGGGACCTCGAACTTCTCCGGGTCGTCGCTCGACTCGGTCGGCTGGGAGCACTTCTTCGGGTCGATGGTCTTGGTCAGGTCCGGCCCCTTGTGACCGGGGGCCGCGGTCTGGCTCTGCTCCGTGCCCGTGCTCGCACCGCCGGTGCCGCCCGCCTGCGGGTCGTCGTCCTTCTGGCTGAACGCCACGAGCACGCCGCCGATCGCGAGCAGGGCGACGACGACCGCGCCCACGAGCATCGGCGTGTTCCGCCGGGACCCGCCGCGCGCCGGGGCGGGCGTGTGCGCGGGGGCGTACGGCGCCGGGGTGGGGGCCTGCTGGTACGGCGACGGCGCGGGGGCCTGGGTCTGATACGCCGGCGCGGGCGTCGGCGCCTGCTGCGGATAGCCGTACGACGGGGCGGGGGCGGGGGTCGCCGGACCGTACGGTCCCGCCTGATAGGGCTGCTGCACCCCGTGCGGGCCGGGCTGCGGAGTCGGCGGCGGGGTCTGGCCGACGGGCGGGAAGACCGCCGAGCCGACGCCCGCGCCGCTGCTGACCGGACCGCCCTGGACGATCACCGGGGCGCCGGTCTGACCGGCCGAGAGCACCCGCAGGCACTCGTCACGCATCGCCGCCGCGCTCGGGAACCGCTCGTTCGGGTTCTTTCGCAGCGCGCGGGCGACGAGCGCGTCCATCGCCGGCGTCACCGCCCGGTTGACGGTCGACGGCGCGACCGGCTCCTCCTGCACGTGCGCGTACGCGATGGCCAGCGCGGAGTCGGCGTCGAAGGGGAGGCGGCCCGTCAGCAGCTGGAAGAGCATGATGCCGACCGAATAGAGGTCGGACCGGGCGTCCACCGCACGACCGAGGGCCTGCTCGGGGGAGAGGTACTGCGGGGTGCCGACGACCATGCCGGTCTGCGTCATCGACGTGACCCCGGACTGCATGGCCCGCGCGATGCCGAAGTCCATGACCTTGACCACGCCGCGCTTGGTCGTCATCACGTTGCCCGGCTTGATGTCGCGGTGGACCAGGCCCATCTCGTGGCTGACCTCGAGCGCGGCCAGCACGTCGGCCGTGACCTTCAGCGCCTTGTCGGCCGGCATCGCCCCGTACTGCTGGACGTCCGACGCGAGGACCGAGCCGAGCGGCTGGCCCTCCACGTACTCCATGACGATGTACGGCATGACCGCGCCGTCGAGCGTGTCCTCGCCCGTGTCGAAGACCGAGACGATATTGGTGTGCGACAGCTTCGCGACCGCCTGCGCCTCGCGCCGGAAGCGCTCGCGGAACGACTGCTCCCGGCCGAGCTCTGTGTGCAGCGTCTTGATCGCGACCTGCCGGTCGAGGGCGCTGTCGTAGGCCAGGTACACCGACGCCATGCCGCCCTCGCCGAGAAGGTCGCGCAGCTGGT
Source organism: Streptomyces sp. NPDC058326 (assembly GCF_042879855.1). NCBI lineage: Bacteria > Bacillati > Actinomycetota > Actinomycetes > Kitasatosporales > Streptomycetaceae > Streptomyces > Streptomyces sp. NPDC058326. Next base: position 232,284 of record NZ_JBHVZO010000003.1, read on the forward strand.
ACCGGCCGCCCGCGACCGAACCGCCCGCATAGCGGCCCTGTGCGCCGTCCTGGCTCATCTGTGCTTCCCCCTACGCGCGCGTGGCGGCGTTGATCCGGAATTTACTGGCCAAGTCTGCCCGAGGGCAGTGACACGTCAAGCCGGGTGCCCGTTCCGTGACCCTCCGCACAGGCCCCCGTACGGGAACCGTTTCCAAAGCCGCGGCGGAAAGCGTCGAATTTGCACAGGTGTACATGCAGGGGGTTGGATGGCCGGTCCATCTCGGACCGTGGTGTCGTACGGAGCCTGTAGCGTGACGACTGGACACGGCACGACAGACGACGGCGAGGACTGATGGCACCCGAATCCGGATCAGGTGGCGGTGTGCCGGACGCGTCAGCGGAGTCATGGGGCGTCGGCGGCGTCGTCGGCGACGGCCGCTACCGGCTGACCCATCGTCTCGGCCGCGGCGGCATGGCGGAGGTCTTCGCCGCCGAGGACGTGCGGCTCGGCCGCACGGTCGCCGTGAAGCTGCTGCGCGCCGACCTCGCCGAGGACCCCGTCTCGAAGGCCCGCTTCACCCGTGAGGCGCAGTCCGTCGCCGGGCTCAACCACCACGCCATCGTCGCCGTGTACGACTCCGGCGAGGACCTCGTGGCCGGCCGGCCCGTGCCGTACATCGTGATGGAGCTGGTCGAGGGCCGCACCATCCGCGAACTGCTGCTCAGCGCCGAGGCCCCCGGGCCCGAGCAGGCCCTGATCATCGTCTCCGGAGTCCTGGAGGCGCTGGCCTACTCGCACCAGCACGGCATCGTGCACCGCGACATCAAGCCGGCGAACGTGATCATCACCCACGGCGGCGCCGTCAAGGTCATGGACTTCGGCATCGCCCGCGCCCTGCACGGCGCGCAGTCGACGATGACCCAGACCGGCATGGTCATGGGCACCCCGCAGTACCTCTCCCCCGAGCAGGCGCTCGGCAAGGCCGTCGACCACCGCTCCGACCTGTACGCGACGGGCTGCCTCCTCTACGAACTCCTCGCGCTGCGGCCCCCCTTCACCGGCGAGACCCCGCTGTCCGTCGTGTACCAGCACGTCCAGGACGCGCCGATCCCGCCGTCCGACGTGGCGCAGGGCGCGCCGCCGGAGCTCGACGGCCTGGTGATGCGCTCGCTCGCGAAGGACCCGGACGACCGGTTCCAGAGCGCCGAGGAGATGCGCGGCCTCATCCAGTACGGCCTCCAGATGCTCCAGCAGCAGGGCGGTCACACCGGCACCTGGAACACCGGCCCGGTCGAGATGCACGAGGGCGGGCACACGCCGGTCGGCGGCATGGCCGCGACGACCGCCCTGGGCCACCCGGTGCACGGCGAGACCGCGCAGCGCCCGATCCTTCCGCCGGTGAACCCCGACGACGGCGGGTACGGCGGCTACGACGCCGGCACGGTCGGCACCGGCGGCTACGGCCCGGACGGTGGCTACGGCCGGCAGGGCGGCGGCAGGGGCGGCCGCGGCAAGGTGTGGCTGTTCGCGGCGCTCGCGGTGATCGCGGTCGTCGCCGGTGTCGTCTTCGCCCTCGACAAGACGGGCAAGGAGGGCGGGGAGACGGGCGTCATCACGCCGACCGTCACCAGTTCCCCGCCGACGGTCTCCGAGGAGCCCACTCCTTCGCAGGAGACCACCCAGGATCCGACGCAGGACCCGGGTACGACGGGCGGCGGTCAGACGCAGAACCCGTGGCCGCCGACGACGACGTACGAGCCGACGGCGCCCTCGACCACGCCGTCGTCCCAGGAGCCGACCGAGCCGACGACCACGCCGCCGACCGGTCCCACGGACTCGCCGACGCCCACGGACGAGCCGACGGACGGTGAGACGACCGGTGGCGGCGAGCCGACCGGTGGCGAGACGACGGGCGGCGGCGAGCCGACCGGTGGCAACGGCAACCCGGGCACGACACCGCCGGTGGACGCCGACCCGGTGACCGGCTGACGCGCTTCCGACGAGGGCGCCGGCGGCCGGCGGCCGGGTGAGGACGCTTCCCGTGCGGACGCCACCGGCTTCGACGCCTCCGGGCGGCGGCGCCGGCCGGGTCAGCCGGTGAACGCGTCGCGTACCGACGCGTACTCCCGGGTCCACCAGACCGCCAGGGCCGACACCGCGGGAAACTGCGGGTCGGCCCTTCGGTCGTGCAGCTGGTAGCGCCAGCGCAGCGTCCAGAAGTCGTTCAGCCGCTCCCACCACACCCGGTGTGCCGCCGCAGCCAGCTCGGCGCGGTCGGCGCCCGTCGCCCGTCGGTACGCGCGCGCGTACGCCCGCACCTTGTCCAGGGCCAGCTCACCCCCGGGCCGTACGAAGAAGATGGCGGCGGCCCTGACCGCCTCCTCGGCCCTGGGGCGGACCCCGAGCCGGTCCCAGTCGACGATCGCGGCGGGCTCCGCACCCCGGTAGAGCAGGTTCAGCGGGTGGAAGTCGCCGTGCACCCAGCCGGCTGCGGCGGCGGGCGGCGGCCGGTGGTGGGCGTGCTGGGCGAGGAGCCGGCGCCGCTCCCTGAGCCGGTGCTCGGCGAGCGCGTCGAAGCTGTCGCGCGGGCGGTGCGCGCGGGCGAGACGGATCAGTTCGTCGATGGCCCGGAAGGTGTCCTGGAGGTCGGCGCTCGCGCAGACGCTGTCGTCGGGGGCCCCGGGCGGTCCCTGGGGCCCCGAAGGCTCCATGACCCGGTCCAGGGCCGTGTGGACCTGCCCGAGGAGCGTGCCGAGGCGCCGGGAGCAGCCGGCGGAGAGCTGTGCGCCGTCGCGGTGGCGGCCGTCGATCCAGGGGTGCAGGGCGTAGCAGTGGCCGCCGATGACGGCGACCGTGCGGCCGGTGGCGTCGGGCAGCGGAGGGGCGACGGGCAGGCCGAGGGCGTGCAGCCGCTGGGTGGCGCGGTGCTGGCGGGCGATGGTGGCGCGGTCGGCGGTGGGGGCGTCCAGGTGCTGCTTCAGGAAGTAGGTGCCGCGGGTGGTGGAGAGCCGGAAGCCCCGGTTGAGCAGCCCTTCGGCAACGGGCACGCAGGACAGGGGCTCACCGGCGTGCCGATGACGGCGCAGCAGGGCGCCGACGGGCGGGGCGGGAGCGGCGGGAGCGGCGCCGCGCGGGCCGGGAGCGGTGCTCCCGCGCAGGTCGGGCGAAACGGCCCGGGAGGCGCTACCGCGCGGGATGGGCGGAGCGGTCGGGGAGGCGACGACGCGCGGGAAGGGCGATGAGGCCCGAGAGGCGGCATCGCGGGGAAAGGGTGAAGCGGTCGGGGAGGCGGCGACGCGCCGGAAGGGTGAAGCGGCCCGGGAGTCAGCGTCGCGCGGGATGGATGAAGAGGCCCGGGAAGCGCTGCCGCGTCCGGCTGGGGCGGCGGCGTCGGAGGGCCGGGTGCTCGCGGAGTGGGCGTCGGTCTCGGCCGGTGGGGCGAGCGGAGCAGCCGACAGGGTGAGCGTTTCAGATGAGCGCGGCACCCGCCAGATGTTAGATCACGCTACGTGGTGGAGGTGTCGCCGCACGGAGCGGCTGGAGGCGCCGGTCACCGGAGTCTCGCTCGCGTAGTCGAGCGCGTGCACCGTGACGAACTGCGGTTCGATCCGCAGGTGGACCGGCGCGAAGGCCTCGCCGTCCACCACCTCAGGCTCGGGCCCGAAGGCGGCGAGTTCCTCCTCGGTCGGTTCGACGATCTCGGCGGTGCCGGTGAACTGCACGGACCAGAGGTTCTCGGCGCCGGAGTTGAGGTTGTCCGCGCCGTAGGCGACGACAGAGCCGTTGCAGGCGCGGTGGTAGCCGAGCCCCTGGTGCATCCGGAGCAGGACACGGCCGTCCACGACGATGTGCCGGGCGGGGGCGACGAACGGCATCGCCCGCATGCTCGTCGCCACCCGGCCGTACGACACGCGGCGGAGCAGCTCGATGGCGCGGATCTCGTCGGTGGACATGGTCTTCACTCTCCGCCACCGCCACCGTGTCGGAAAAGGGGCCCCCGCCCCGCTTTCACGGGACGTAGGTCCCGAACCCGGCCACCCGCCCCTCTCTGGGCCGTACGGGTGACGCACGGGCGGCGGACGGAGCCGCGGGCCTGCCTGGGCGCCCGCACAGGCCCACTGCCCGCCCCAGGGCCCCGAGGTCCGTCAGTGGCGCTCCGCCTGCAGCCGTGCCACATACGCGGCCGCCTGCGAGCGCCGCTCCATGCCCAGCTTCGACAGCAGGCTGGAGACGTAGTTCTTGATGGTCTTCTCCGCGAGGTGGAGCCGCTCGCCGATGACCCGGTTGGTCAGGCCCTCGCCGATCAGGTCCAGGATCTTGCGCTCCTGCTCCGTCAGGTTGGCGAGCTTGTCGTCACGCTTCGGGTTGTTGCCGTCGCGCAGCCGCTCCAGGACGCGGGCCGTCGCCACCGGGTCGAGCAGCGACTTGCCGGCCGCCACGTCCCGTACCGCGTTCAGGAGTTCGTTGCCCCGGATGGCCTTGAGGACGTAACCCGAGGCCCCGGCCATGATCGCGTCGAAGAGCGCCTCGTCGTCCGCGTACGAGGTGAGCATCAGGCACTTGATGCCGTCGTCCTGCGAACGGATCTCGCGGCACACCTCGACCCCGCTGCCGTCGGGCAGCCGGACGTCGAGCACCGCGACGTCGGGGCGGGTCGCGGGGATCCTGACCAGCGCGTCCGCCGCCGTCCCGGCCTCTCCGACCACCTCGATGTCGTCCTCCACGGAGAGCAGCTCGTGGACGCCGCGCCGGACCACTTCGTGGTCGTCCAGCAGAAATACCCGGATTTTTCCTTCTTCGCGCACCCGGTCAGTCTCACATATTGGCTCTTCCCGTGCCCGGGGTGCGCGGGATAACGTGCCGGTTGTTCCGGCGGCCCTCACGGCCGTTGCCGACGCGCTGACCAGCCGCTGTTCCCGCTTTTCTCGATTTACTTGGAAATCCAAGCAAAATCGCAGGTCAAGTGGGGTTTCGCGGGAATGCCACGCTGTGGGTAACGTGCCTATGGCAGGGCGCTCGCCGGGGCACCTGTCACGCCCGACCCCGGCCGCGTCGCACCCACCCCGTGCGAAGGGTACGGATAAGGCGGAGAGCCGCACTGGCCTTGCCCGGCGAACCCGGGGGCCGGACCGACGGAGGAGCACGCACGTGACCGTGGAGAGCACTGCCGCGCGCAAGACGACGCGACGCAGCAGCGGCACCAAGCGCACCGCAAGCGCGAGCACGAGCACCACCAAGAAGACCAGCGCGCGCGCCGGGGCGGAAGCCACGGAGCCCGAGCTCGTCCAGCTGCTGACGCCCGAGGGAGAGCGCGTCCAGCACCCCGACTACGACATCGACCTGAGCGCCGAAGAGCTGCGCGGTCTCTACCGCGACATGGTCCTCACCCGTCGCTTCGACGCCGAGGCCACCTCGCTGCAGCGCCAGGGCGAGCTGGGCCTGTGGGCGTCGCTGCTCGGCCAGGAGGCGGCCCAGATCGGTTCCGGCCGCGCCCTGCGGGACGACGACTACGTCTTTCCCACCTATCGCGAACACGGTGTCGCGTGGGTCCGCGGCGTCCACCCGACGAATCTGCTGGGAATGTTCCGCGGTGTGAACAACGGCGGCTGGGATCCCAACAGCAACAATTTCCACCTGTACACGATCGTTCTCGGTTCGCAGACCCTGCACGCCACGGGTTATGCCATGGGCATCACCAAGGACGGCGCGGATTCCGCCGTGCTCGCGTACTTCGGTGACGGCGCCTCCAGCCAGGGAGACGTCAACGAGTCGTTCGTCTTCTCCGCGGTCTACAACGCCCCCGTCGTGTTCTTCTGCCAGAACAACCAGTGGGCCATCTCCGAGCCCATCGAGAAGCAGACACGCGTCCCGCTCTACCAGCGCGCCCGCGGCTTCGGTTTCCCCGGCGTCCGCGTCGACGGCAACGACGTCCTGGCGTGCCTGGCCGTGACCCGGTCGGCGCTCGAGCGCGCCCGCCGCGGCGAGGGCCCGACGCTCATCGAGGCCTTCACCTACCGCATGGCCGCCCACACCACCTCCGACGACCCGACCCGCTACCGCCGGGACGCGGAGCGCGAGGAGTGGGAGGCCAAGGACCCGATCCTGCGGCTCAGGGCGTACCTGGAGAACGAGGGCCACGCCGACGCGGCCTTCTTCGAGGAGCTGGAGACCGAGAGCGAGGAGCTCGGCAAGCACGTCCGTGAGGTCGTCCGCGCCATGCCCGTCCCGGAGCACATGGCGATCTTCGACCACACGTACGCGGACGGGCACGCGCTCGTCGACGAGGAGCGCGCGCAGTTCGCCGCCTTCCAGGCGTCCTTCGAGGGCGGAGAGGACGAGTAATCATGGCTGTTCAGAATCTTCCTCTCGCGAAGGCGCTCAACGAGTCGCTGCGCAAGGCCCTGGAGACCGACCCCAAGGTCGTCATCATGGGCCTGGACGTCGGCAAGCTCGGCGGTGTCTTCCGGATCACCGACGGCCTGCAGAAGGACTTCGGCGAGGACCGGGTCGTCGACACCCCGCTCGCCGAGTCCGGCATCGTCGGCACCGCGATCGGCCTCGCCCTGCGCGGCTACCGGCCGGTCGTCGAGATCCAGTTCGACGGCTTCGTCTTCCCGGCGTACGACCAGATCGTCACCCAGCTGGCGAAGATGCGGGCCCGGTCGCTCGGCACGGTGAAGATGCCGGTCGTCATCCGCATCCCGTACGGCGGCGGCATCGGTGCCGTCGAGCACCACTCCGAGTCCCCCGAGTCGCTCTTCGCGCACGTCGCGGGCCTCAAGGTCGTCACCCCCGCGACCCCCTCCGACGCCTACTGGATGCTGCAGCAGGCGATCCAGAGCGACGACCCGGTCATCTTCTTCGAGCCCAAGCGCCGTTACTGGGACAAGGGAGAGGTCGACACGGAGGCCTTCCCCGGCGAGCTGCACAAGGCCCGCGTCGCCCGTGAGGGCACGGATCTCACCCTCGCCGCCTACGGCCCGATGGTGAAGACCTGTCTGGAGGTGGCCGCCGCCGCTGCCGGGGAGGGCAAGTCGATCGAGGTCGTGGACCTGCGCTCGATCTCCCCGCTCGACTTCGACACCATCCAGGCCTCGGTCGAGAAGACCCGCCGCCTGGTCGTGGTCCACGAGGCGCCCGTCTTCTTCGGCTCCGGCGCGGAGATCGCCGCCCGGATCACCGAGCGGTGCTTCTACCACCTGGAGGCTCCCGTCCTGCGGGTCGGCGGCTACCACGCGCCGTACCCGCCGGCGCGCCTGGAGGAGGAGTACCTCCCGGGTCTCGATCGCGTGCTCGACGCCGTCGACCGCTCGCTGGCGTACTGAGGAGAGCACCGTGACGATCCGCGAATTCAAGATGCCCGATGTGGGCGAGGGCCTGACCGAGGCCGAGATCCTCAAGTGGTACGTCCAGCCGGGTGACACCGTCACCGACGGGCAGGTCGTCTGCGAGGTCGAGACGGCCAAGGCCGCGGTCGAGCTGCCGATCCCGTTCGACGGCACGGTCCACGAGCTGTGCTTCCCCGAGGGGACGACGGTCGACGTCGGCCAGGTCATCATCTCGGTGAACGTCGGCGGCGGGCCCGCCGAGGCCCCGGCCGCCCCGGTGGCGGAGGCCGCTCCGGCCGCCGCCCCCGTGCCCGCGCCGGTCGTGGAGGAGGACGAGCCGCAGGCCCGTCAGCCGGTCCTCGTCGGCTACGGCGTGGCCGCGAGCTCCACCAAGCGCCGCGCGCGCAAGGCACCGGCGGGCGTGACGGCCCCGGCCGCCCCGGCTCAGGCCGCGCCCGTCGTGGTCTCCGTACCGGAGCAGCTCAACGGGCACGGACCGGCCGACGCCCGACCGCTGGCCAAGCCGCCGGTCCGGAAGCTCGCGAAGGACCTCGGCGTCGATCTGGCGACGGTCACCCCGACCGGCCCGGACGGCATCATCACCCGCGAGGACGTCCACGCGGCGGCCGCTCCGGCGTCCGCGCCGACCGTCGAGACCCCGGCCCCGGCCGTGGTTCCGTCGCCGGCCCAGGCCGTGGCGCCCGCGCCTTCCGTCGCGACCGACGCCCGGGAGACCCGTGTGCCCGTCAAGGGCGTACGGAAGGCCACGGCGGCGGCGATGGTCGGCTCGGCCTTCACCGCCCCGCACGTCACCGAGTTCGTGACCTTCGACATCACGCGCACGATGAAGCTGGTCGAGGAGCTCAAGTCCGACAAGGACATGGCGGGCCTGCGGGTCAACCCGCTGCTCCTCATCGCCAAGGCCGTCCTGGTCGCGGTCAAGCGCAACCCGGAGATCAACGCGGCCTGGGACGAGGCGGCGCAGGAGATCGTCCTCAAGCACTACGTGAACCTGGGCATCGCCGCGGCCACCCCGCGCGGTCTGCTCGTGCCGAACATCAAGGACGCGCACACGCAGACCCTGCCCGAGCTCTCGGCGTCCCTGAGTGAGCTGGTCTCCACCGCCCGCGAGGGGAAGACGACCCCGGCGGCGATGCAGGGCGGCACCTTCACCATCACCAACGTCGGCGTCTTCGGCGTCGACACCGGTACGCCCATCCTCAACCCCGGCGAGTCCGCGATCCTCGCGGTCGGTGCGATCAAGCTCCAGCCGTGGGTCCACAAGGGCAAGGTGAAGCCGCGTCAGGTCACCACGCTGGCCCTCTCCTTCGACCACCGGCTGGTCGACGGCGAGCTCGGCTCCAAGTTCCTGGCGGATGTCGCCGCGATCCTGGAGCAGCCGAAGCGTCTGATCACCCGGGCGTAACACCCCGGTCCGACCGTTTCACGTGAAACAGGCCCGTCCGCATCGCGGACGGGCCTGTTTGTTGCACCTCTGTTGTATCTAAGCTGTGCGCATGCCAGCCGCCCCACCCAAGCCGCCCGCCGCGGCCGACCGTGTCTACATGCACGTCAAGCAGGCCGTACTCGACCGGCACTACGAGGGAGGCACCCTCCTCACGGAGGGCGAACTCGCACTCGCCGTGGGAGTGTCCCGGACACCCGTCCGCGAGGCGCTCCTCAAGCTGGAGATGGAAGGGCTGCTCAAGCTCTACCCGAAGAAGGGCGCGCTCGTCCTCGCCGTCTCCGCCCAGGAGATCGCCGACGTCGTCGAGACCCGTCTGCTCGTCGAGGAGTTCGCCGTCCGCAGGGCCGTGCCCGCGCCCGCCTCCCTCGTCGCACGGCTCGAAGAGCTCCTTGAGGAGCAGAAGCAGCGCGCCGAGGCCGGAGACCTCGCCGAAGTCGCCGTCACCGACCGCTGCTTCCACGCCGAGATCGTCCGCCACGCCGGAAACCAGATCCTCTCCCGCCTCTACGACCAGCTCCGGGACCGCCAGCTGCGCATGGGCGTCGCCGTGATGCAGTCCCAGCCCGACCGCGTCGCCAAGAACATCGCCGAGCACGCCGAGATCCTCGACCGGATCAAGGCCGGAGACACGGAGGGCGCCGCGCGCTGCGTCCGCCGGCACCTCAGCTGGGTCAAAGTCCTGGTCCGGGGAGAGGACCGATGACCGGCGGCGGCCGGAAGGGCCGTGACAGCGGAAAGGGCCGCCGGGACCAGAACGGCTACGGCTCCGCCGCCACCCTGCCCGGCGACCCGCCCGGTGGCCGCCGCGCCGCCCTCGTCTGGGGCGTCGGCGTCGCCGTCTACTTCGTCGCCGTCATCTTCCGCACGTCCCTCGGCGTAGCGGGCCTCGACGCCGCCGACCGCTTCGACGTCAACGCCTCCGCGCTCTCCACCTTCTCCATCCTCCAGCTGCTCGTCTACGCCGGCATGCAGATACCCGTCGGCCTCATGGTGGACCGGCTCGGCACCAAGAAGGTCCTCGCCCTCGGCGTCGTCCTCTTCACCCTCGGCCAGCTGGGCTTCGCCCTCTCCCCCTCGTACGGCACGGCGCTCGCCGCCCGCGCCCTCCTGGGCTGCGGCGACGCCATGACCTTCATCAGCGTCCTGCGGCTCGGCAGCCGCTGGTTCCCCGCCCGCCGCGGACCGCTCATCGGCCAGGTCGCCGCGCTCTTCGGCGTGGCCGGAAACCTCGTCTCCACCGTCTTCTTCGCCCGCGCCCTGCAGGGCCTCGGCTGGACCACCACCTTCGTCGGCAGCTCCCTCGCGGGCGTCCTCGTCCTCGTCCTGCTGCTGCTCTTCCTCAAGGACCACCCCGAGGGCCACGAGCCCGAGCCCGCCACCCACGCGGGCGCCGCCTTCGTCCGCCGTCAGATCGTGGCGTCCTGGCGGGAACCCGGCACCCGGCTCGGCATGTGGGTGCACTTCACCACCCAGTTCCCCGCGATGGTCTTCCTGCTGCTCTGGGGACTGCCCTACCTCGTCGAGGCGCAGGGCCTCACCCGATCGGCCGCCGGGGGACTGCTCACCCTGGTCGTCCTCTCGAACATGGTCGTGGGCCTCGCGTACGGGCAGATCATCGCCCGCCACCACACGGCCCGCGCCCCGCTGGCACTCGGCACGGTCGCCGCGACCGCCCTGCTGTGGGCGGGCACCCTCGCGTACCCCGGCGACCACGCGCCGATGTGGCTGCTCGTCACCCTCTGCCTGGTCCTCGGCGCCTGCGGACCGGCCTCGATGATCGGCTTCGACTTCGCCCGCCCGGCGAACCCGCCGGAGCGCCAGGGCACCGCGTCCGGCATCGTCAACATGGGCGGCTTCACGGCCTCGATGACCACGCTGCTCGCCGTCGGCGTCCTGCTCGACGCGACCGGTGACAACTACCGGATCGCGTTCTCGTCCGTCTTCGTCCTGGAGGCGATCGGCGTCGTGCAGATCCTGCGCCTCAAGGCCCGCACCCACCGCAGGGAACGGGAACGACTGGTCGCCAGCCGCGTGGAGGCGGTGCACGTCCCCGTCTGAGAGGTCAGCGGGGCGTCACCGCGAAGTTGTCGAGGATCGCCCGTCCCAGCTCCTCGTCGCCCTCCACCTTGACCCGGTCGGCCGCGTCGGCCGGCCGGACCCGGCCGCAGGCCAGGCGCACATACGTCTCCCAGTCCGTCGCGAGCGTCACCGCGGGACCCAGTGAGGGCGCGCCGTCGATCGAACCCCGCCCCTCCGCGTCGACCCGCACCGTCCGCAGGAACTCCACCGGGCCGCTCACATCGACGACGACCGCCGAGGAGGCGGGCGCCCCCGCGTCCTTGGCGATCACCTTCGGCAGCGCCTCCAGGAGCACGTCCCGTGTCACATGCGCGCCCGCCGAGTCCAGATTGCCCGGGACACCGAGCGCCGCCCGAAGGTCCTGCTCGTGCACCCACACGTCGAACGCGCGCATCCGGTACGCCAGTTCCAGAGACTGCTCCGCGCCCAGAGGCGCGCGGATCAGATGCTCGGGGGAGCGGTTCTCGTTACGGAGCTGCCGGGCCCGGCGGATCAGGATGTACTCCAGCTCCGAGGTCATCTCCGGTGCGGTGTGGTGCCGCCGCACATCGACCTGGACCTCCATGTAGCGCGCGAAGTCACTGCGTACGTGGTACAGATCGCGCGGCAGGGAGTGGATCGGCCGCGGGTCGCCGAGCATCTCCGTCTCCATGCCGATCACATGGGACACGATGTCCCTGACCGACCAGCCGATGCACGGTGTCGGCCGGTTCCACTCGCCCTCCACGAGCGGCTGCACCAGCTCGGCTATCGCCTCGATGGAGTGGGTCCAGGCGTCGGCGTAGTTCTGGAGGCTGGGATGGACGGTCACGGGACCCCTCGGCGGTTCTTCGGTGCGCGGGCTGAATAACACGACTGGGTGGGAGGCTCGGACGCTAAGTTACGCTGCCCGAAGGCACCCCGGCAGTGCTTTCGTGTGACGATCGTAGGCCGGTGTTGACGGCTCGAATGCCAGGACGGTGGTAGTGTGCGCGCCTCGCTGATCCAGATCGCGGTAGACCCGGACGAACCGGTCGACGCCAGGCGCACCCGCGTGGCGCGTCTCGTACGGGAGGAATCCGGCCGCGCCGACCTCGTCGTCCTGCCCGAACTGTGGCCCATGGGTGCCTTCGCGTACGAGTCCTTCGCCGCCGAGTCCGAGCCGCTGAACGGCCCCACCCACCGGGCGATGGCGGCCGCCGCCCGCGACGCCGGGGTCTGGCTGCACGCCGGCTCCTTCGTCGAGGCCGAGGGCGGCGCCCTCTACAACACCTCGCTCGTCCTCTCCCCCGACGGCGAACTCGCCGCCTCCTACCGGAAGATCCACCGCTTCGGCTTCGACAAGGGAGAGGCGGTGATGATGGCGGCCGGCGAGGACCTGGTCACCGTCGACCTGCCGCACCTCACCGTCGGCGTCGGCACCTGCTACGACCTGCGCTTCCCCGAGCTCTTCCGCGGGCTCGTCGACGCCGGCGCCCAGGCCTTCGTCGTCCCGGCCGGCTGGCCCGCCCGCCGCCGCGCCCACTGGACCCTCCTGGCCCGGGCCCGCGCCGTCGAGAACCAGGCGTACGTCCTCGCCTGCGGTACGGCGGGCACCCACGCGGGCGTCGAACAGGCCGGCCACTCGATCGTCGTCGACCCCTGGGGCGAGGTCCTCGCTGAGGCGGGCCCGGACGAGGAGATCCTCCGGGTCGCCCTCGACCCGTCGAAGGTGACCACGACCCGCGAGCAGTTCCCGGCCCTGAAGGACCGCGTCCTCGGCCTGGCCGCCCCCAGTGAGCCCCTCGCGCCCCGAGCGCCCCGGTAGGGAGACCGCGATCAGCGTGAGCGACCACGAGAGCCCGCAGAGTCACGAGAACCAGCCGGGTCACGAGAGCCGGCAGAGTCGCGAGAACCGGCCGGGTCACGAGAGCCAGCCGGGTCACGAGAACCAGCCGGGTCACGAGAGCCGGCAGGGCCAAGGGAGCCGGCAGGGCCGCGAGAGCCGGCAGGGCCGCGAGGAGGCCTCGGCCGCCGGCCACCTCGCCGCCTTCGCCGAGCTCTTCGGACCCCCGCCCGAGGCGCCCCCCATACCCGTCGACTGGGATGCCGTCGAGGAGTGGGCCGGGGTCCGGCTGCCCGCCGACTACAAGGCCGTCGCCACCGCCTACGGACCTCTGGACATCGGCGAACGGCTCTGGCTGTACACCCCGTTCGAGAGCCCGGGCGGCTGGTTCGACTACGGCAGCTTCGTCGAGCAGGGCCGCCGCGACGCCCCCGGGGTCCTCCCGTTCGGCGCCACCCGCATGTCCGACACCCTCTACTGGGACACCACGGCCTCCGACGACCCGGACCTCTGGCCCGTCGTCATCCACCGGCAGGCCGAGGAGAGCGCGGGCCGCGACCCCTGGCTCCGGCTCGGCACCCCGCTCCTGCCCACCCTCGCCGGTTTCGTCGCCGACGGCCTGCGCCCGGTCCTGGCCCGCAGCGGTCGCGCCGGCGCCGGGGCGGCCGCGTGGACCCCACCGCCCCGCCGGCCGGAACCCACCCCGGAACAGCGGGCGGCGCTCGCCGCCGGCGGCGGCCTCGGCACCCTCACCGCGCTGATCTCGCCACCGGCCACCCCCGTCCTCGGCCCCCGCAGCTGGGAGTGGCTGTACGAACGCCTCGGCACCCGCCTGCCCACGGCGTACGTACGTCTGATGGAGACGTACGGGGCCGGCTGCTGGTGCGACTGGCTGCGGTTCGGTCTCCCGCTGGGCACCGGGCAGTACGACCTCGCGCCCTGGGCCGAGTGGTACGGCGACACCTACCGGGGACACCGCGCAGACCACCCCCGGTTCAACCCGCTGGCCGCCTGGCCGGAGCCCGGCGGCTTCCTCACCTTCGCCACCTCCATCGACGGCGACCAGCTGTGCTGGCTCACCGAGGGCGACGACCCCGACGACTGGCCGCTGATCGTCGTCCCCCGCCACGCCGCCCAGGGCCCGCCGCTCACCGGCACTCTCACCGACGTCCTGCTGGCCTGGTTGCGCGGCGAACTGGACGAGGAGGGGCTGCCACGCGTCGTGAATCCGCACGAGGACCCGCTGGACGTCATCGGCTTCGAGCCCCGCACCGTCACGCCGGGCTCCGCCTAGACCGTCACGCCGGACTCCGCCTAGGGCAGACCGTCACGCCGGACAGGCCTAGGGGAGACCGTCACGCCGGACAGGCCTAGGCCTGCGCCTCCGCCCACAGTTCCGTCACGCGAGAGAGGCCCGCGCGTACCGCTCCGCCCCGGGTGAGTGCCGCGCGGTCCACGCCCGCGAAGATCAGCGCAAGGGACAGGTCGGCCGCGCCCGCCCGGCCCTTCACCGTGACGTCGAGCCGCCGCCGCTTCCCGCTCACCGACACCGTGACCCCCGGGTCCTCTGCGTCCGCCTCGCGGACCAGTACCCACGAGCGCCGGTTCACGGCCCACAGCCGGTAGCGGTCGCCGCCGTACCGCATGCTCAGGCCGCGCTGCCGGGCGGTGGCGCCGAAACGGTTGCGGGTCATGTGGACCACCGCGTCGCCGACGCGGAGGGTCGCCCGGTTCAGGCTCGGCAGCCGGAGCAGGTCCGTGTGGATTCCCCGCGCCTCGTACGAGGCGCCCGGCACGAGACCGCCCCGCAGCTCCGAGATCACCACCTCGGGCGTGGTCTGCCGCAGCGGGGCCTCCACGGTGATCTCGCCGAACTCGGCCGACGCGCCCCGCCAACCGGCCCGCCGTTCGTACCCCTTGCCCTCCCGCCACGGGCGCAGGGCGAACGGTGTGACGGTGCTGTGCATGGTGACCTCCCCGATGACGCGTCAGACGACGATCGCATGCAGGGACGCCCGTTCCGGAGCCGGGCCCGGGGTGTACTCCGCCCAGGCCGCCGCCAGTCTCCGTACGGCCTCCGTCAGGACGTCGGGCGCCGCGAGGAAGTGGAGCCGGAGATGGCGGACGCTGCCGCCGAGCGCGTCGGCCGTCGCACCCGGGAGGACGGCCACCCCGTGGCGGAGGGCGAGCTGGGCGAAGGAGACGCCGTCGCCGTGGGGGAGCCGTACCCACATCGTCTGGCCGCCCGTCGCCGGCGCCGCCGACCAGGACGGCAGGAGACGGGCCAGCTCGGCCCTGAGGTGGTCGTGGCCCGCGCGCACCGACGCCAGCCGGGCCTCCAGCACCGGCGCGAAGTCGTCCAGGAGCCGGGTCGCGGCCAGTTGGGACGGCAGGTCGCTGCCCAGGTCGTGAAGGGCCTTGAGCCGGGCGAGCCGGGCGATCAGTGGAGCCGGCCCGCGCACCCACCCGATGCGCAGCCCGCCCCATACGACCTTGCTCAGCGAACCGACCGCGATCACCTCGCCGTACGCGGAGAGCGTCGGCGCCGGTGCCGACGCGCTGTCGAACGCCAGGTCCGAGAGGACCTCGTCGTCCACGATCGGCACGCCCAGCGCGTTCGCCGCCTCCACGAGCCGGCGCCCGGCGAGCGGCGGGAGCACCGCCCCCGTCGGGTTCTGGAAGCGCGCCACGACATAGGCCAGGGCCGGGCGGTGACGTTCGATCACGCGCACCGCCTCCGCCACGTCCATCCCGTCGGGGCCCACGGCCACCGGCAGCGGTACGGCGGCCGCCTCCCGGAACAGATCGAGCGCCCCCGGATACGTCGGCGCCTCCACCAGCACCCCGTCCCCTGGTGCGAGCAACAGCCGGGTGAGCAGCGAAAGCGCCTGCTGCGCGCCGGTGGTGACCAGGATCTGCGCCGGCCCGGTCGGCACGCCCCGCACCGCGTACCGCTCCGCCACCGCCGCCCGCAGCACGCCGAGGCCGGCCGGGTGATAGCCGAGGTCCCGGTCCGGCAGGACCAGCGAGCGGTACGCCTCCGCCAGCTCGGGCGGCGGCTGCGCCGGGGCGGCGCAGCTCAGCAGGATCACGTCGTCCGGCGCCTCCAGGAGGTGCAGGAACAGCGGATTCGACGTCTCGGTCACCCGAGGGGTCTTCGTCCCCGGGGACCCGCCCCGGGGCGCCTCCGGCGACGTGGGCGCCGCCCGCGCGAGCGCCGCCCGCGCGACCCGCGTACCGCTGCCCTGCCGTCGTACGAGCCGCCCCTCCTGGCGCAGCGTGTCGTAGGCGGCGACCACCGTCGTACGGCCCACGGCCAGGGCCTTCGCGAGCCGGCGGTCCGGCGGGAGGAGCGCGCCCGGAGGCAGCGCGGCCTCGTCCATCAGGCCGCGCAGCCGGGTCGCGAGCAGCAGGTACAGCGGCCCGCGCCCGGCCGACCAGCGGCCGAGCCGGGCGACCAGGTGGTCCAGATCCAGAGACGCGTCGATTGGCTCCATCGACGGACCAATCTGCCGGGATTGGACCTGGGAAGGCAAACGGCGAGTCCAGAGACTGAACGCATGAGCCACGCCGACGACTCCGCCGCCACCCCTCTCCGTTCCGCATCGCCCGGTTCCGGCACGGTCCGCCCCGAGACCCTCGCCGTCCACCCGCCGCACGTCGAGATCACGGGCAGCAGGCCCCTGGGTGTCCCCCTGCACCAGGGCCATGTCTTCGCCTTCGACTCCGCCGACGCCCTCGCCACCGCCTTCACCTCCGGCGACGCCTTCCTCTACAGCCGCCTCGGCAACCCCACCGTCCGCACCCTCGAGGACGCCGTCGCCCGCCTGGAGGGCGGCGCCGCCGCCCTCTCCTTCGCCTCCGGCATGGGCGCCGTCAACGCCGTCCTCCTCGGGCTGCTCTCCAGCGGCGACCACGTCATCGCCCAGAGCTGCCTCTACGGCGGCACGTACGCGGTCCTCACCGACCTCGCCACCCGCTGGGGCGTCGACGTCACGTACGTCTCCGGCACCGACCCGGCGGAGGTACGGGCGGCCCTGCGCCCCGAGACCCGGCTCCTCTACCTGGAGACCATCGCCAACCCGACCACCCGCGTCTCCGACCTGCCCGCGCTCGCTGCCGTCGCCGCCGGGGCCGGGGTTCCCGTCGCCGTCGACAACACGTTCGCGTCACCGCTCCTCTGCCGGCCCCTCGACCACGGCGCCGACATCGTCGTCCACTCCGCCACCAAGTACCTGTCCGGGCACGCGGACGTCCTCGGCGGCGTCGCCGTCTTCAAGGACACCGAGGTGTACGGCCGGGTCCGCCACCACGCCGTCGAACAGGGCGCGTCCACCGACCCGTTCGCCGCCTGGCTGACCCTGCGCGGCATGCAGACCCTGTCGCTGCGCATGGAGCGCCAGTGCGCGAGCGCCGCCGACCTGGCGGCCCGGCTGGCCGCGCACCCGGCCGTCGAGGCCGTACGCCACCCGGCGCTCGCGAGCCACCCGGACCGGGAGATCGCCGCGCGTCTGCTGCCCGGCGGGGGCGGCGGGGTGATCTCGGTCGACCTCGCGGGCGGCCGGGAGGCGGGCCGTACCTTCGTCGAGGGGGTACGGCTCGCCTCGCTCAGCGTCTCCCTCGGCGACGTGAAGACCCTGGTGATGCACCCGGCCTCCACCTCCCACCACCAGCTCGACGCGACGGCCCTGGCGGCGGCGGGGATCGGCCCGGGCACGGTCAGGATCTCGGTCGGCATCGAGCATGTCGAGGACCTGTGGACGGACATGGAGCAGGCGCTGCGGAAGGCCGCCTAGTCGTCCCCCCGCTCGCGCTCGGCCATCCGGATCACGCACACCGCCACGGCGACGAGCAGGGCGGTGTCCGCGTCCTCGCGGACCACGTTCACCGCGTACGTCTCGCGGACGTGGAACCACTGCCGGGAGATGTGGGCCAGGAGTTCACCCTCGTACTCGACGATGAACTCCCGGTCCAGGATCCGGCCGCTGACGTCAAGGCCGGTGCCCTCGACGAGCGTCACCCGGTAGTGGTTGCGCAGCAGCGAGAGCCGCTTGCGGCGGACGGTCGCGAGCGGCCGTTCGTCGCGCTCGATGGTCATGGCGTCCCGAAGGCTGAACATCTTCTGCCGGAGCGTGATCAGGACATGCCCGTGGGGGTCCTTCAGCTCCAGGGTGTCGCGCAGCCGGAGCGCCTTGCCGTCGACGAGGAAGGCGTGGCGGCCCTGCTCGTCCTCGATCCAGTAGTCGTCGCCGATCGCGAAGATCTTGTCCCGTACGAGATATTTCATGGCGGTATGCCTGCCCGGGTGACCGGCGCTTCTCACTCGAAGTAGCGGGTGAACGCGTCCGGGGTCGCGCCGAGCACCGGGCCGAACGGCGAGTCGAGCTGGTGGATGAGCAGCACGGTGAAGGCGATGAAGCCCGCCAGACCCATCACCATCACCACATGGGTCGCGCTCCTCCTGATCCCGAAGAGGAACATGAACGCGAGCGTCAGCGCACCCCCGATGATCAGCCCCGCCCACAGCACGGGGGAGAGCCGCTCCTGCGCCGCCGCCTCCCGGCCGCGCCGGGCGTCGTCGACGTAGCCGAGCTGGGCGAGGACCTCCTGGGCGGCGATCTGGTGGGGCACCTTCGCGGTTTCCTCCACCTCACCGGCCCGCCGCAGCTGTTCGAGGAGCCGCCAGCCGGACATGTCGAGCGGCTCGCGCGCCGCCATGACCGGCCACTCGACGTCGACGACATGACCGGCGTAGGTCCGGGCCGCCTCGCGCAGCGGCTGCCGCCGGTCGGCGGGGAGCGCGTCCGCGAGCAGATACATCTGGTGGAGGGCGCTCGCCTCGTCCTGTACGTGGTCGGCGGCGGCGGAGCGGGTGTCCCAGACGGAGACGAGACAGAGGCCGAGCACGACGGCGTAGAGGACCGACACCATCATCGCGATGTACTCGGCGACGTCCTCGCGGGGCTCCTCGTCCTCGCCGAGCGGGAAGAGCCGGGTCTTGGCGACGACGGCGAGGGCGGCGAGGAGCGCGACGCCGAGGACGACGACGAGCGTTTCGAGCAGGGCCACGGTCAGCTTCTCCGGTTGCCGAGGAGGGCGGCCGCGATGGCCGCCGGGATCAGGAGCAGCAGCAGCATCGGTACGACGCCGAGCTCACTCGCCTCCCGGCCTCGCCGTCGCAGCCGTCCCAGGAACCCCTCGGAGTCGAGGGCGGCGGCGCGGCGGGCGGTGGGAGGAGTGACGGCGGCGTCGACGCCGCCGACTCCGGATCCGGCACTGGTGCCGGTCCCGGTCCCGGTCCCGGTCCTGGCGTCGTCCCCGGCTCCGGGAGGGCCGACGGGCAGGGCCGCCGGCGGTACCGCTTCCGGGAGTACGGCTCCGGGGGGTGCGGGTGCGGCCGCCGGAGGCAAGGCGCCCGGGGGTGCGAGGGCTCCGGGCGGGGCGGCGGCCCCGGGCGGGGCGGCGTCTCCCGGCGGGGCGGCGGCCCCGGGCGCGGCAGCCCCAGGTACCGCAGCCCCCGCAGCCCCGGCCCCAGGCGCGGGTCCTGGCACGGCGGGGTCTGCGGGAATCCCCGCGGCCCCGGGAGCCGGCACGCCGGGCGCCCGCGGCGCCGCCGCACCCGTCCCGCCGACGGAGCCCCCTACGGAGCCCCCTACGGAACCCCCCACGGAGGCTCCTCCGGAACTTGCTCCAGGGCCCCCTGTGGAACCGCCCACGGCGGCCCCTCCAGGACCCGCTCCGGAGCCCGGTCCCGCACCCGGTCCCGAACCCGCTCCAGCACTCCCCGCGGCCGGCCCGCCCGCCCCGCCCGCCCCGGGGTCGAGCCCGACCCCGTTGTACCCCGCGCGGGCGGTCGCGGTGAGCCGCCGCCGGAGCGACGGGACGGTGCCCTCCGCGCGGACGGTGCCCCAGTGCAGCCCGGGCGCCGCGGGGAACCTGGCGACGCACTCCAGCTCCTCCGCCGCGGGCAGCGGCCCCGCGGGGCAGCGCACGGACCCGGAGGGGACCTCGTGGTCGACGACCCGGACCCGGTACAGGTCCGCCTCGCCGTGGTTCACGAGGCGGTACCGCTTCACGACCTGTCCGCCGACCCGGATGTCGGGCGGACGCGGCCCGCTGTCGCCGCGCCCGTTCACGGTCACGGTGAGCCGCAAGGACCCGTCCCCGGCCCCACCGGCCCGCGCGAGGGCCACGGGGAGGACCAGGCAGGCCAGGACCAGACAGGGCAGGACGAGCAGCACCACCAGGAGGCCCCCGCTCACCCGATGGCGGAAATAATCTGATGATCTGATCAAGTGCTCCACCATGCCGCCCATGCTCACCAGCCCCCGCCCCCACCCCGCCCCCGGACACGCGCCCCCGCCCCACCCGGCCCCCTCTTTCCACCCGTACGGCACCCTTGACTCATGAACGACTCCGCGCCCGCGACCGCACCCCGCCGTGCCCGTGTCCGCGCCCCCGAGCTGATCGGCAAGGGTGGCTGGCTGAACACGGGAGGAGACGACCTGACCCTCGCCGACCTGCGAGGGAAGATCGTTCTGCTCGATTTCTGGACCTTCTGCTGTGTGAACTGCCTGCACGTCCTCGACGAGCTCCGCGAGCTGGAGGAGAAACACCGCGACACGCTCGTGATCGTCGGCGTGCACTCGCCGAAGTTCGTGCACGAGGCCGAGCACCAGGCCGTCGTCGACGCCGTCGAGCGGTACGAGGTGCACCACCCCGTACTGGACGACCCCGAGCTCGCGACCTGGAAGCAGTACGCCGTGCGGGCCTGGCCGACGCTCGTCGTGATCGACCCCGAGGGGTACGTCGTCGCCCAGCACGCAGGTGAGGGGCACGCCAACGCGATCCGGACGCTCGTCGAGGAGCTGGAGGCCGAGCACGAGGCCAAGGGGACGCTGCGGCGCGGGGACGGGCCGTACGTGGCGCCCGAGCCCGTCGCCACCGATCTGCGGTTCCCCGGCAAGGCGATCCTGCTGCCCTCCGGGAACCTCCTGGTCTCCGACACCACCCGGCACCAGCTCGTCGAGCTCGCCGCCGACGGCGAGACCGTCGTGCGGCGCATCGGCGAGGGTGTCTTCCGGGAGCCGCAGGGCCTCGCCATGCTTCCCGACGGGAAGGTCGTCGTCGCCGACACGGTGAACCACTCCCTGCGCGTCCTCGACCTTGGGACCGGCGCGATCGAGCGGGTCGCCGGCACCGGGAGGCAGTGGTGGCAGGGGTCCGCCACCTCCGGGCCCGCCCTCGAGGTCGACCTGTCCTCGCCGTGGGACGTGGCCTGGTGGCAGGGCAAGGTGTGGATCGCGATGGCCGGCGTCCACCAGCTGTGGACGTACGACCCGGGGACCGGGACCGTCGAGGTCGCGGCCGGCACCACCAACGAGGGGCTGGTCGACGGGCCCGCCGCCGAGGCCTGGTTCGCGCAGCCGTCGGGGCTCTCGGCCACCGAGGACCGGCTGTGGATCGCCGACGCCGAGACCAGCGCCCTGCGCTGGATCGACCCGGACGGCAGCGTCCACACCGCCGTCGGCACCGGCCTCTTCGACTTCGGGCACCGCGACGGCGACGCCGCCCAGGCACTGCTCCAGCACCCGCTGGGCGTCACGGCCCTGCCCGACGGCTCGGTCGCCGTCAGCGACACGTACAACCACGCCCTGCGGCGCTACGACCCCGCCACCGGCGAGGTCACCACCCTCGCCACCGACCTGCGCGAGCCGAGCGGGGCGGTCCTCGTCGACGGCGACATCGTGGTCGTCGAGTCCGCCCGGCACCGGCTGACCCGGCTGCGGCTCCCCGAGGAGGCCGTCCGGGTCGAGGCCGTGGCCCACCGCACCCGGCGCGAGGCCACCGAGGTCGCCCCCGGCCGCCTCCGTCTGGACGTCGTCTTCCAGGCCCCGACGGGCCAGAAGCTCGACGACCGCTACGGCCCCTCGACCCGGCTGCTGGTCTCCGCGACCCCGCCGGAGCTGCTGCTCGGCGGCGAGGGCACCGGCACGGACCTCTTCCGGGACCTCGACCTGAACCCGGAGGTCACGGAGGGCGTCCTGCACGTCTCGGCGATGGCGGCGTCCTGCGACGACGACCCGTCGAACGAGTATCCGGCCTGCCACGTCCACCAGCAGGACTGGGGCGTCCCGGTGAAGGTCACGGCGACGGGCGCGGCCCGACTGCCCCTGATCCTGGCGGGCATGGACGCCTGATCACCTGACGATCCCCTGGTTCCTGGACGGGCGCCCCGCGGCCCCGTCCAGGCACCCCGCCACCCAGGCCGCCGGATCGTGGACGGCCCGCTCGCCGCCCAGCCCCTGCCGCTCCATGAGCGCACACTCCCCGTCGAGCAGCGCCTTCGTCCGCGAGCCGTCCACGTCGTACCCGCGAATCCGGGATGCCTGCACGTAACCGCCCTCGTACGCGATGTCGGTGCCCCACGGGGGCCGGTCGGTGTACCGGTCGATCAGCCCCCATGCCACCGCCGCGCCGAACAGCACGGCGGCGGTCAGGAACAGGACGAACTGCTTCCGGGGCGGGCCCTCATGACGGTGCATGGGGCGACGGTGTCAGGCGGGACCTTTCCCGGATGTTTCGCCGGTCACGCCTTCCGGGACCGGCCCTGCGGGCTCAGCCCTCCAGGAAGGCGACCAGGGCGTTGGCGAGGAGGTACGGGTCCTCCGCGCCGCAGAGTTCGCGGGCGCTGTGCATGGAGAGGATCGCGACGCCGATGTCGACGGTCCTGATGCCGTGGCGGGCGGCGGTGATCGGGCCGATCGTCGTGCCGCAGGGCATGTCGTTGTTGGAGACGAACGACTGCCAGGGCACGCCCGCCTTCTCGCAGGCGGCGGCGAAGACCGCCCGGCCGCTGCCGTCGGTGGCGTACCGCTGGTTGACGTTCACCTTGAGGATGGGGCCGCCGTTGACGCGCGGGTGGTGCGTCGGGTCGTGGCGCTCCGCGTAGTTCGGGTGGACGGCGTGACCGGTGTCGGAGGAGAGGCAGACGGTGCCGGCGAAGGCCCGCGCCCGGTCCTCGTAGGAGCCGCCCCGCGCGTACACCGAGCGCTCCAGGACGTTGCCGAGCAGGGGGCCCTGGGCGCCGGTGTCGGCCTCGGAGCCGTTCTCCTCGTGGTCGAAGGCGGCGAGGACCGGGATGTACGGGAGGTCGTCGCGGCCCGCGAGGGAGGCGAGCGCGGCGGTGGCGGCGTGGACGGAGAGCAGGTTGTCCATGCGCGGGCCGGCCAGGAGCTCGCGGTCCCGGCCCAGGTAGGCGGGGGCCTCCACGGCGTGGACCATCAGGTCCCAGCCGCTGACGTCCTCGGCGTCGACGCCGGCCTCCGCGGCGACGAAGGAGATCAGGTCGCCCTCGTGCACGTCGCCAATGCCCCAGACGGGCTGCATGTGCCGCTGGCGCTCCAGCTTCAGACCGTCGTTGGCGCCCCGGTCGAGGTGGATGGCGAGCTGCGGGACGCGCAGCAGCGGCCGGTCCACGTTGACGAGGCGGGTGCTGCCGTCACGGAGGGTGAGGCGCCCGGCGAGGCCGAGGTCGCGGTCGAGCCAGGTGTTGAGGAGGGTGCCGCCGTAGATCTCGACGGCGACCTGCCGCCAGCCCTGCGCGCCCAGGTCGGGCTGCGGCTTCACGCGCAGGTTGGGGGAGTCGGTGTGGGCGCCGACGATGCGGTACGGGGTGTGGGCGGCGGCGCCCTCCGGCACGTACCAGGCGATGATCGCACCGCCGCGGACGACGTACTTCCCGCCGCTCGTCCCGTCCCAGGCGGCGGTCTCCTCGACCTGGCGGAAGCCGGCCTTCTCAAGCCGCTCGGCGGCGCTCGCGACCGCGTGGTACGGCGAGGGCGACGCCGTCAGGAAGGCCATGAGGTCGTCGGTGTGTCCGCGGTCGAAGGGGCCGGCGGTGGGACGGGAAGCTGCGCTGCTCATGGATCAACCTTACGCAGCGGGGCTCCGCCGGATGTGGCGGGATGACCACTCCCGCGCACCCGCGAGCGGGCCGGTGGGCTGGGGAAGGGGCCGGGGGCGGACCGGTGTGCCGGAGGAAGGGGCCGGTCGCCTCCCCCCGTAGGACCTGGCGAGTGAGCCGAAGGGGCGCGGCCGGGGGAACAGGGCCGAGCGCGCGGAGCCTCGCGAGGAACGAGGGAGGCGAGCACGGTCGGCCCTGTGAGCCCGGCTTGAGCGCCCCGGAGGCGAACCGAGCCTCGAAAAAGGCAGAACGGCCCGCCCCCCTCCCCGGGGACGGGCCGTGTCCTGCAGGACGTGGGCGCGTCTTAGAACGCGGCCTCGTCCAGGTCCATCAGCGAGCCGTCGACGGCCTCGGCGAGGGCGCGCTCGGCGGTGACGCCGGGCAGGACGTTGGCGGCGAAGAACTTCGCGGCCGCGATCTTGCCCTGGTAGAAGGCCGCTTCCTTGGCGGACTTGTCCGCCGCGCCGGCGGCCAGCTTCTCGGCGGCGACGGCGGCACCGCGCAGCAGCAGGTAGCCGACGACGACGTCGCCGGAGGCGAGCAGCAGGCGGGTGGTGTTGAGGCCGACCTTGTAGATGTTCTTGACGTCCTCGCCGGTGGCGGTGAGGTCGGTGATCATCGTGCCGACGATGCCTTCGAGGTCGACGGCGGCCTTGGCGAGCGCGTCGCGGGCGCCGGCCAGGTCGTCGCCGCCGGTGCCGACCGCGAGGAACTTCTTGATCTCCTCGGACAGCGTGTTCAGGGCCGCGCCCTGGTCGCGGACGATCTTCCGGAAGAAGAAGTCCTGGCCCTGGATGGCGGTGGTGCCCTCGTACAGGGTGTCGATCTTGGCGTCCCGGATGTACTGCTCGATCGGGTACTCCTGGAGGAAGCCGGAGCCGCCGAAGGTCTGGAGCGACTGCGCGAGCTGCTCGTAGCCCTTCTCGGAGCCGTATCCCTTGACGATCGGGAGCAGCAGGTCGTTCAGGCCGTGGAGGGCCTTGGTGTCCTCGCCGGCCGCTTCCTTGATCGCGATCTCGTCCTGCACGGAGGCCGTGTAGAGGACGAGGGAGCGCATGCCCTCGGCGTACGCCTTCTGCGTCATCAGCGAGCGGCGGACGTCGGGGTGGTGCGTGATGGTGACCTTCGGCGCGGCCTTGTCCATGAAGTTCGCCAGGTCGGTGCCCTGCACGCGCTCCTTGGCGTACTCCAGGGCGTTGAGGTAGCCCGTGGAGAGGGTGGAGATCGCCTTCGTGCCGACCATCATGCGGGCGAACTCGATGATGAGGAACATCTGGCGGATGCCGTCGTGCTTGTCGCCGATGAGCCAGCCCTTGGCGGGGTGCTGGTCGCCGAAGGTCATCTCGCACGTGTTGGAGGCCTTGAGGCCCATCTTGTGTTCGACGTTGGTGGCGTAGACGCCGTTGCGCTCGCCCAGCTCGCCGGTCTCCCAGTCGAACTCGTACTTCGGCACGAGGAAGAGGGAGAGGCCCTTGGTGCCGGGGCCGGCGCCCTCGGGGCGGGCGAGGACGTAGTGGAGGATGTTCTCCTCCATGTCGTGCTCGCCGGAGGTGATGAAGCGCTTGACGCCCTCGATGTGCCAGGAGCCGTCCTCCTGCTGCACGGCCTTCGTGCGGCCGGCGCCGACGTCCGAACCGGCGTCGGGCTCGGTGAGGACCATGGTGGAGCCCCAGCGCTTCTCGACGGCGATCTGCGCGGCCTTCTTCTGCTGCTCGTTGCCCTCGGTGTAGAGGATGCCGGCGAAGGCCGGGCCGGAGGAGTACATCCAGATGGCCGGGTTCGAGCCGAGGAGCAGTTCCGCGTAGGCCCAGATCAGGGAGCGCGGGGAGACGGTGCCGCCGATCTCCTCCGGGATGCCGAGGCGCCAGTACTCGGACTCCATGAAGGCGTTGTACGACTTCTTGAAGGTGGCCGGGACCGGGGCGGTGTTGGTCTCGGGGTCGAAGACCGGCGGGTTGCGGTCGGCGTCGGCGAAGGACTCCGCGAGCTCGTTCTCGGCGAGACGGCGGATCTCGTCGAGGATGCTCTTGGCGGTCTCGACGTCCATCTCCTCGAACGGCCCGGTGCCGTACACCTTGTCGCGGCCGAGGACCTCGAAGAGGTTGAACTCGATGTCGCGGAGATTCGACTTGTAGTGCCCCATGGCGACGGCTCCGTAAGGCTCGGGGAGGGAGGTTCCTCGTACACGTACCAGCGAGTAGCAAAACGCTCTCTCCGATGATGCTACCCGCCGGTAATAAGAGCAACCCCTTGCGGGCGACTGTGACGTCAATCGCCGCCGTCAAGGGTCCGGGGGGAGTCGTCTGCGGAAGGGTGAGCGGGGTGTGTACCCGATCAACTACTGCCAGTGACGAAAGCGCCCGTCGGTCCCCTGCGCCGAGGACCGCCTCGACGACGCGGGCGGCCACTTCCTGCCCGGCGGGCACTCGCGCCCCTGGACCTCGCGGCTGACCCGCGAGCCCTCGGCGTCCGAGCAGGGGTCCCTGGCGGGGCGGCGCGCTCGATAGTCTGGGGCCCATGTACGGCTACGAGCAGAATCCGGGTGCCCAGCAGCAGTACGCGCCGCCTCCGCAGCAGCAGTACGCCCCGCCGCAGGCCGACATGCAGGGCGGCGGATACGGGCAGCAGCAGGCTCCGCTCTATCCCGAGCCTTCGCCGCCCTCCCTCGCCGACGCGGTGCGCGCCTTCACCACGGGCACGCTCGCGCCCGAGGACTTCCAGCAGATCTTCGCGACCTCCAAGGTCTACTGCCCGCGCGGTGACAACCCGGGCTTCCTGGCCCTGCACAACACCCAGCAGCCGGTCATCCCGATGTTCACCTCGCTCAAGGAGCTGCGGCGGTACGCGGGCAAGGAGTCGAAGTACTTCGTGATCACCGGGGCCGAGGTGATCGACCTGCTGCCGACCGGCTACGGCTTCGTCCTCGACATGGAGGGCGACCACCGGATGGTCTTCGACGCGAAGGCCGTGGAGCAGATGGTCGACTTCGCGATGCGGCGGATGTACGGCTGACCGATCCTGATACGCACGGGGGCGCCCGGGAGGAATTCCTCCCGGGCGTTCCGCGTTCCTGGTGGCAAGAAGTTCAGCGTTCAACTAAAGTGGACGTACAAGGCCGCCAAGGCCGCACCTAGGAGGTCCGTCATGCCCGCCGTGACTGTCGAGAACCCGCTCACCCTGCCGCGCGTCGCCGCCACCGCCGACGCCGTCGCCCGCCCCGTCCTCGCCGTGACCACGGCGCCCACGGGCTTCGAGGGCGAGGGCTTCCCGGTGCGCCGCGCGTTCGCCGGGATCAACTACCAGTACCTCGACCCGTTCATCATGATGGACCAGATGGGTGAGGTGGAGTACGCGCCCGGAGAGCCCAAGGGCACCCCCTGGCACCCCCACCGCGGCTTCGAGACCGTCACCTACATCATCGACGGCGTCTTCGACCACCAGGACTCCAACGGTGGCGGCGGCACCATCACCAACGGCGACACCCAGTGGATGACCGCCGGCGCCGGCCTCCTCCACATCGAGGCCCCGCCGGAGTCCCTCGTCGTCAGCGGCGGCCTCTTCCACGGCCTCCAGCTGTGGGTGAACCTGCCCGCCGCCGACAAGATGATGGCCCCCCGCTACCAGGACATCCGCGGCGGCCAGGTCCAGCTCCTCACCTCGCCCGACGGCGGCGCGCTGCTCCGCGTCATCGCCGGCGAGCTCGACGGCCACGACGGGCCGGGCATCACCCACACCCCGATCACGATGATCCACGCGACCCTGCGCCCCGGCGCCGAGATCACCCTGCCGTGGCGCGAGGACTTCAACGGCCTCGCGTACGTCATGGCCGGACGCGGCACCGTCGGCGCCGAACGGCGACCGGTCCACATGGGCCAGACCGCCGTCTTCGGCAAGGGCGGCGCGCTCACCGTCCGCGCCGACGAGAAGCAGGACGGGAACACCCCGGACCTGGAGGTCGTCCTCCTCGGCGGCCGCCCGATCCGCGAGCCCATGGCCCACTACGGCCCGTTCGTCATGAACACCCAGGCCGAACTGCGCCAGGCCTTCGAGGACTTCCAGGCGGGCCGGCTGGGGACGATCCCGGCGGTCCACGGGATGGGCGAGTAGGAACGGGCGCGTAAGGAGCGGTCGGGGAGGACCGGTCGGGGAGGACCGGTCGGGGAGGAGAGGGCGGAGAGGACCGGTCGGGGAGGACCGGGCGAGGAGGAGCGGGCGGGCAGTACCCGGCTGTTGCCGTTGTTGACGGGCCGTCACCCGTACGGCCCGTCAGCGCGCGACGACACGCCGGGCCGCGTGGTCCGGTGGTCGGGTGCAGACGAGTACAGCGCTGATTCCCGAAGGTGCCAGGCGGGTCGCCGCCTGGTGCGCCGTCTTCCTGCTCGTCGCCGGGGTCGCCGCCGTCTTCGTCTGGCTGTGCGTCGTCTTCAAGACGGCCGTCACCCCCGTCCTCCTGGCGATCCTCGGCACCGCGCTCCTCGGGCCGCTCTACCGGCGCCTGCTCCGGATGAAGGTCCGCAAGTCCCTCGCCGCCGCGCTCACCGTCGTCGCCGTCCTCACGGTCGTCGGTGGGGCCACGTACATCGTCGTCGTCGCGCTCGTCGAGACGGGCGACCAGATCATCGACTCGCTCCGGCAGGCCGCGAGCGACATCGCCGAGCACCTCGGCGCCGCCGGGACCTCCCTCGACGACCTCGCGAAGAACGCCAAGACGCTCCTGGAGAAATTCGGCGGAACCGCCGCCTCCGGGGTCATCAGCGGCATCAGCGTCGTCGGCGAGATGATCGCCACCGCCGTCCTCGCCCTGCTGCTCATCTTCTTCTTCCTGCGCGACTCCGACCGGGCCGCCGGCGCCCTGCGCTCCCTCGTGCCGGCCGCCACCGGCGACACCGTCGAGGCCATGGCCCGCCGCGCCTTCGAGGCCGTCGAGGGCTTCATGCGCGGGACGACCCTCGTCGCCCTCGTCGACGCCGTCCTCATCGGCGTCGGACTCCTCGTCCTCGACGTGCCCGGCGCGGTCGGGCTCGCCGCGCTCGTCTTCGTCACCGCGTACATCCCGTACCTCGGCGCCTTCCTCTCCGGCGCCGTCGCCGTCCTCGTCGCCCTCGCCGACCGGGGGGCGGTCATCGCCCTGTGGGTGCTCGCCGTCGTCCTGGCCGTCCAGGTCATCGAGGGGAACGTGCTCCAGCCGATGGTGCAGAGCCGGACCGTACAGATGCACCCGGCCGCGGTCATGCTGGCGATCACGGCCGGGGCGTCCGTCGCCGGCATCCTCGGCATGCTGCTCGCCGTACCGTTGACGGCCGCCGCGACGGGGATCCTCGGCGAACTGCGCACGCGATACGGAAAGCCGGTCGCGCCGGGAGCCTGAGGTGCGCCGCTCGGTTCGCCGGGCGCCTGAGGAGTTTTGCTCCGATCGGCGTGGGCCTGCGCTCCAGCGGCCTCTCAGGTCGCCGCCGGCTGGCCGCCCGGCTCGAAGGAGGCCAGCATCTGCACCAGGGCCGCCTGGTCGGGACCGACGAACGGATCCGAGTCCGGAGCCATCGTGATCGTGTCGATCATCGACGCCGTCATCCTGACCGCGGGCGGCAGATGCGTGGACAGCACGATCTCCGGGGCCATGTCCCGCAGCGGGTCGATCGTCGCCCGGTACTTCACCGGATCCACGATGTGCACCCACGGACTGTCCAGCGTCGCCCACATCAGCTGCGTCTGCCGCAGCTCCTCGGGCTTGAGGTCGTTCGCGTGCCCGCTCTCCGCGAGCTCGGCCGTCGGCATGGGCCCGCCGAAGCAGTCGGAGCTGAAGCAGATCCGGGTCTTCTCGTCGTAGAAGCCGACGGTGGCGGGGCTGTCGAAGAGCGGCGGCCGGAAGGCGCGGAGCACGCGGTCGCCGACGTCGAGGGACTGGCCGGGGTTGAGGAAGTACAAGCGGTCCATCGGCAGCGGGCGTTCCGTCGTCATGATCCCGGCGCCGATGAAGCTGGTGACGACCTTCGCCCGGGGCGCGGCCACGAGCAGGTCGAAGAGACCTCCCGTGTGGTCACGGTCGGGGTGGGTGAGCCAGATCCAGAGGATGTCGGCGGGGTCGACGACCGAGCCGAGCGTGTTGACGAAGTTCCGGTCGGCCAGCGAGAGCCCGGTGTCGACGACGACGGGTTCGGCGGCGGTGAGGACGTACGCGTTGACGGGAATGTGCCCCATCCCGGGCGCTTCGAGACTGTCGGCCAGGACGGTGGTGTCGCTACCGACCTTGTGGGTGTCCATGGCAAGCTCCGTGCTCCCCCCGGCGGCGGCCGTACGTCCTCAGTCTGCTCCGATGCGGGGACGCCCGCGCGGCGGGGCGGGTCCGGCGGGGCCGGCGGTCAGGTGCTGAGGGCCCCGCCCTATCCGCAGCAGACCTCGCCCGCCCCGTTCTCGTTCAGTTCGAACCAGATCGCCTTGCCCTCACCGCGCGGGTCGACGCCCCACGCGTCCGCGAGCATCTCCATCAGGACCAGGCCGCGGCCGCTGGAGGCCATCTCGCCCGGGTGGCGTCGGTGCGGGAGTTCGTCGCTCGTGTCGGAGACCTCGACGCGCAGTCGCCGGGACCGGTCGGCGCAGGCGACCTCGGCGACCAGGAGGGCGTCGCCGTCCGTGTGGACGAGGACGTTGGTGACCATCTCGGAGACCATCAGGACCGCGGAGTCGAGCTGGTCCTCGTCCGCCCAGTCGTGCAGCAGCTGCCGCACCTGTTCCCGCGCCTCCGCGATCCGCTCCGGTTCCGCCTGGGCGATGGTCATCAGGGTGCGGCGCGGGGCCTCCACGACCGGTCCAGCGGGCCGGCGCGACAGCAGCAGGACCGCGATGTCGTCTTCGCGGCGGTCGGCGAGCGGCCCGGTCGTGTGGTGGGAGCCGGGGCCGTGGACGGCCTCCACGAGCGTGTCGGCGAGCTGCTCCAGGTCCTGGCCGTCGTGGGACTCCAGGAGCTTCCTGACCCGCTCCCAGCCGCTGTCAAGGTCGTGTCCGCCGGTCTCCAGGAGACCGTCGGTGCAGATCATCAGGGTCTCGCCGGGGTCCAGGGTGAGCCGGGTGGTGGGGTAGTCGGTGTCGGGGTCGATGCCGAGCGGGAGGCCGCCGGCCGTGGGCCTCAGCAGAACCGTTCCGTCGTTCATCCGTACCGCCGGATCCGGATGTCCCGCCCGCGCGATGTCGACCGTCCCGGTCTCCAGGTCGACCTCCAGATAGAGACAGGTCGCGAAGCGCGGACCGCCCGCGTGCTCCCCGTCGTCCCCGTCGGTGATCCCGTACAGGAAGCGCGAGGCGCGGGAGAGGACCGCGTCGGGCCGGTGGCCCTCGGAGGCGTACGCGCGCAGGGCGATCCGCAGCTGCCCCATCAGCCCCGCCGCCCGCACGTCATGGCCCTGCACGTCGCCGATGACGAGGGCGATACGGCCGGGGCCGCGCCCGCCGGAGCGGGAGGTGCCGCCGGGCAGCCGGATCATGTCGTACCAGTCGCCGCCGACCTGGAGACCGCCGCCGGTCGGCACGTACCGGGCGGCGACCTGGATGCCGGGGATCCCCGGCCCGAGGAACGGCATCATCGTCCGCTGCAGTCCGAGCGACAGCTCGCGCTCCGACTCCGCCACGCCCGCGCGTGCGAGGGCCTGCGCCAGCATCCGCGCCACCGTCGTGAGCACCGAACGCTCGTCGGGCGTGAACGCCACCGGATGCTTGAAGGCCGCCATCCAGGCCCCCATCGTGCGCCCGGCGACGACCAGCGGCACGAAGGCCCAGGAGCGGCGCCCGAAGCGCTGCGCGAGCGGCCAGGTCATGGGGAAGCGGCGCAGGTACTCGTCCGGGGTCGGCAGATAGATCGCCCGGCCGGTGCGTACGACCTCCGCCGCCGGATAGTCGGTGTCGAGCGACATCGACGTGAACGGCCCCTCGTCGCCCTCGCTGTGCCCGTGGTGGCCGATGACGGTCAGCCGCTCGCCCGCCACCCCGAAGACGGCGAGCCCGTCGGGCGAGAAGCCGGGCATCGAGAGCGAGGCGGCCACGCGCAGCACCTCGGCCGTCGACCGCGCCTCGGCGAGCGCCCGCCCGGCGTCGAGCAGGAACGCCTCGCGGGAACGGCGCCAGTCGCCGGTGACAGGGGTACGGGCGGCGGTCCCCGGCAGCTGTTCGGCGACCTCCTGGAGGGTGCCGACCAGCTGGTAGTCGTTGCCCTTGATGAGCGGCTTCGACCTGCTCCGTACGGTACGGATCACCCGCCCGTGCGCGTCCATGATCCGCAGCCGGGCCTCGGCGAGGGTGCCCTCGGCGACGGCGAGGTTGACGACGCCGTCGATCTCGTTCCAGTCGACGGGATGAAAACGGGAGCGTACGGCCGCCTCGCTGAGCCGTGCGGGCTCGGCGGGCAGCCCGAGCAGCCGGGCGGCCTCGGCGTCGAGCGAGACGATCCCGGAGGCGTTGTCCCAGCGCCACAGGCCGGTCGCGATCGCGGCCAGGACGTCCTCGGTGCGCATTGCCCTACTTTATGAATATCGGACTCCAAGTCGCCACTGAGAGTATTCGAAAAGCGATGGCGGCCCGGCCGGTACTCTGGGTGGGTCTGCCCGCGTGTCCTGTGACATCCGTGACAGGGGGCACAGGGCGGCGGCCCACGACCCACGAATCCCGAAGACTGGATGAACGACGATGCATCGGTACAGGTCCCACACCTGCGGCGAGCTCCGCGCCTCTGACGTCGGCACCGACGTCCGGCTGAGCGGCTGGCTGCACAATCGGCGCGACCTGGGCGGCATCCTCTTCATCGATCTGCGCGACCACTACGGCATCACGCAGCTCGTCGCCCGGCCCGGCACCGCCGCCGCCGAGGTCCTCGACAAGCTGACGAAGGAGACCGTCGTCCGCGTGGACGGCAAGGTCGTCTCGCGTGGCGCGGACAACGTCAACCCGGAGCTCGCCACCGGCGAGATCGAGATCGAGGCCGCCGAGGTCGAGGTCCTGGGCGCCGCGAAGCAGATCCCCTTCACCATCAACGCCGACGACGGCGTCAACGAGGAGCGGCGCCTGGAGTACCGCTTCCTCGACCTGCGCCGCGAGCGCATGCACCGCAACATCATGCTGCGCTCCGCCGTCATCGCCTCCATCCGCTCCAAGATGGTGGCCCTCGGCTTCAACGAGATGGCGACCCCGATCCTCGCCGCGACCTCCCCCGAGGGCGCCCGCGACTTCGTCGTCCCGTCCCGCCTGAACCCCGGCAAGTTCTACGCGCTGCCGCAGGCCCCGCAGCAGTTCAAGCAGCTGCTCATGATCTCGGGCTTCGACCGCTACTTCCAGATCGCGCCCTGCTTCCGCGACGAGGACGCCCGCGCGGACCGCTCGCCGGGCGAGTTCTACCAGCTCGACGTCGAGATGAGCTTCGTCGAGCAGGAGGACGTCTTCCAGCCGATCGAGAAGCTCATGACGGAGCTCTTCGAGGAGTTCGGCGGCGGCCGCCACGTCACCTCGCCGTTCCCGCGGATCCCGTTCCGCGAGTCGATGCTGAAGTACGGCAACGACAAGCCCGACCTGCGCACGTCCCTCGAACTCGTCGACATCTCCGACGTCTTCGAGGCGTCGGAGTTCAAGGCCTTCGCGGGCAAGCACGTCCGCGCCCTGGCCGTCCCGAACACGGGCGACCAGCCGCGCAAGTTCTTCGACCAGCTCGGCGACTTCGCGGTCTCCCTCGGCGCGAAGGGCCTGGCCTGGGTCCGCGTCGGCGAGGGCAACGCCCTGACCGGCCCCATCGCCAAGTTCCTCACCGAGGAGAACGTCAAGGTCCTCACCGAGCGCCTCGGCCTGGAGCCGGGCCACGCGATCTTCTTCGGCGCCGGCGACTTCGACGAGGTCTCCAAGATCATGGGCCCGGTCCGGGTCGAGGCCGCCAAGCGCGCCGGCCAGTTCGAGGAGAACGTCTTCCGCTTCGCGTGGATCGTCGACTTCCCGATGTACGAGAAGGACGAGGAGACCGGCAAGATCGACTTCTCGCACAACCCCTTCTCGATGCCGCAGGGCGGCCTTGAGGCCCTGGAGACCCAGGACCCGCTGGACGTCCTCGGCTGGCAGTACGACATCGTCTGCAACGGCATCGAGCTCTCCTCCGGCGCCATCCGGAACCACGAGCCCGAGATCATGTTCAAGGCCTTCGAGATCGCGGGCTACTCCCGCGAGACCGTCGAGCACGAGTTCGCGGGCATGCTCCGCGCCTTCGAGTACGGCGCCCCGCCGCACGGCGGCATCGCCCCGGGCGTCGACCGCATCGTGATGCTCCTCGCCGACGAGCCGAACATCCGCGAGACGATCGCCTTCCCGCTGAACGGCAACGCCCAGGACCTCCTGATGGGCGCCCCGACGGAACTGGACGAGTCCCGCCTGCGCGAGCTCAACATCCAGCTCCGCAAGCCGGTGGAGAAGAAGACGGTCGACGTCACGGACGCGGTCCACCCGGACGCGGCGCGGTAAGCAGCACTGACGGCTGAGGGGCCCGGAATCGTATGAACGGTTCCGGGCCCCCTCTGCCTTCCCCGGGAGAACCGCGATCACCCTCGAACGCCCGGGACTCGCGCACGGTCGGGCAGCCGGTGACGCGTGCCGCATGCGCGGACTTGATCAGAAAGAAGTCGACACCGACCGTACGAGGAGAACGGGAAGCGAGGACGCGGAGCCCCGCCCCCCACCGCGAACAGGGCGTTTGCCCTGGCCTGTGAAGAATCCGGGTGACTATCGAGCGCGGCGAAGTGGGCTCCATGGCCATGACCTCAGGCCACAGCTGTCTACCCCGTGGGCGTCCCCCGTCACGCGAGCAGCGACGAACTCCGCCCATCTGATAGCGCCTTCAGGATTCTCGGGCCTCTGCTGGGAATCGATGCACAACGATCCATTTTTCAGATTCTTCGGTGGATACGGCGCACATGACTCGACCGTCAGTCGACACCGTCAGGAATTCGATATTTCCCGTTCCGGATGCGATGCGCGACGGCAGATTTTTTCCCGTGGTGTCCTTGACTCGAATCCAGCCGATTTCGTGCCCGCGCGCGTCTGGAGCCAGGATGTAGAATTCTCCGTCACTCGAGACGAGTCGAACGGCCGCCGCTTGGGCTTCCCAGCGGAGATCCAGTTCTCTTGCAGCGTCCGGCAGTTCGTCGCTGATCACCACGCTAGGTTCCACCTCTACCCCATTTACAGAATAGATGGCCGACATCACGTCGGGGAAGCCTGCTGGAACCGATCTGTCTAGAACGGTGAGACCGCTCATTTCGAGCTTCTGATGCCATTCGGGTGTGAGCGATCCGCTATTCTCCCTTGTAGAAGAAATGGTGATCACCGCCTTCCTTGTTTATTTTGAGGTATCTCTCCATGCTTTCCGGGTAACCGCTCGTGCCGTCCGGTCGCATGACCCGTGCATTATCCCACCCGAAGTTCACGAATGACCTTTCGGAAGGACTCTTTGGCATTCCTGCGTGGAAGTGGGTTCCCTTGGGGTCGTGTGTGTGTTCCACGACCACACGCGATCCGTGCTCGGTCTCGTACTGTCTGAAATGCCCCCAGTGTGCGGGGTCGCTCGAGTAGGTGTATCCAGGCGCGTGCTTGAGGTTCTTGTCTCCAACGACGGTCCATTCAGCCAGTGGAGTTTCACCGTACGGAACGCCGGCGGCTTCGAAGGCCGCTCGTTCCGCGTCGGATCTCTTCTCGAACGGGTTGGAGTGCTCTCCCTTCGGAGGACAACCATCGGGTGCGAGCCCCAGTGGGTCGCTCCACGTGTGCGGGTTGTGGATGTACGTCGCCGGGTTCGGGTCCGGGGCGAGCCCCAACGGGTCCTGGGACAGATAGCGGGCGTTTTCCGGGTCGTAGTAGCGGAAGTAGTTGTAGTGGAGGCCCGATTCGGGGTCGAAGTACTGGCCCGGGAAGCGGAGTGGGGTGTAGGCGGTGGCCGACCTGTTCCATGTCGTCGTGCCCCAGAGGGTCGTGCGGGTGCGCCACGCCAGTTCGCCCGACTCGTCGACCAGTTCCGTCGGGGTGCCGATCAGGTCGGTGACGATGGCGAAGAAACGCTCGTCCGTGGAGTCCGTGCGGCGTTCCGTCTGGGCCAGGGGGCGCAGGCCCGCGTGGTCCCAGGTGAGGGTGATGTCCTCGGTCGTCTGCTCGCAGAGCGTGGACCCGTCCCAGGTGAAGCGGACCGTCTCGAAAGTGGACTGCTTCGATATGCGGCGGCCCAGAGGGTCGTACGCGTACCGCCAGACCGTGCCGTCCGGGGTCGTCACCGAGGTCAGGCGGTCCTCCGCGTCCCACGCGTAGCGCCAGGTGTCCGGCTTGCGGGAGAGGCGGGTCTTCTGGCGCAGGACGATCCGGCCCTGGTCGTCGTGTTCGTAGCGGACGGCGCCCGCGCCGGTGATACGGGTGCCCTGGTAGGCGCGGCCGCCCGTCGCGGAGTGGGACGGGTGCGTGGACGGCCAGGACGCCTCCGTCTGGTTGCCCGCCTCGTCGTACGCGTATCGCTCCGTCCAGTCCTTCGCGTGGACGGCCGTCACCCGTCCCGCCGCGTCCAGGTCGAAGCGGCGGGGGCCGGCGAGCGCGTCGGTGATGCCGACGAGGCCGCCGTCCGCGCGGTACGTGTACGCCCGGTGCTGGAGGCGGCTCCCCGAACCTCCCGTGACCTCCTGGTCGGTGAGCCGGCCCATCGCGTCGAACGACGAGTTCAGAACGGCGAAATCCCCGATGTGGCGGGCGGTTTCGCGGCCGAGGGCGTCGTGGGCGAAGGTCAGCGTCCGGCCCGAGGACGCGAGTTCCGTACGCCGGCCCGCCGCGTCGTACGACCACGTGCTCGTCGATCCACCCGGAGTGGTCCGGCCCGTCCGCCGCCCCACGGCGTCGTGCGTGAACGAGAGCGTCCGGCCGTTCACCGTCTCGGCGACAAGGCGGCCGTACCGGTCCCGGAAGCGCTGCAGCGTCGCGTCGGGGCCGGTCGCCGCCGCCAGCTGGTCGAAGACGTCGTACTCGTAGGCGCTGACCGCCCCCTCGGCGTCCTTGCGGACGATCCGGCCGAGGCTGTCACGCTCGAAGCGGATCGTCTGACCGAGCCCGTTCACGCGGGAGGTCAACCGGCCTGCCGCGTCGTAGTCGTAGCCCAGCGTCCGGTTGTCGAAGTCCGTCTCGGCGACCGGTCGGCCCGCCGGGTCGTAGTCGTACTCCCAGGTCAGGCCCTGCGGGTCGGTCACCCGCGTCAGTCGCAGGTTCGCGTCGTGGGAGAACTCGTACCGGACCCCGTCCGGGCCCGTGCGGGACGTCAGGAGGTCGAAGTCGGTGTACGTGAAGCGGGTCGTGCCGCCCAGCGCGTCGGTGTGGCTGAGGCAGTTGCCCTCGCCGTCGTACGTCCAGGTCTCCACCGTCCCGTCGTGCGCGGTGCGCCGGGACGGGCGGCCCTCGACCGTCCACTCCATCCGGGTCACCGCGCCGAGGGGGTCGATGATGTGGACCGTACGGCCGAAGGCGTCGTACGCGTACCGGGTCGTGGCCCCCAGTGGATCCGTGACCTCGACGGGAAGGCCCCGGTCGTCCATGACCAGCCGGGTGACCGCGCCGAGCGGGTCCGTCACCGAGGTGAGCCTGCCCGCCTCGTCGTACGCGAATTCCGTCCGGGCGCCCGAGGGGCCCGTCACCGACGTGCGGTTGCCGCGTTCGTCGAAGGTCTGGTGGGTGACATTGCCGTCCGTGCCGACGATGCGTATCGGCAGACCGAGTTCGTCGTACTCGGCGCGCGCCTGCCGGCCGTCCGGGCGTTCAAGGACCGTCGGGCGGCCCTGGTCGTCGTAGGTGGTGCGGCTGACGTGGCCCATCGGGTCCGTCCGGGACAGCAGCCGGTTGTGGCGGTCGTACGTGAAGCGGGTGACCGCGCCCACCGCGTCGATCTCGGCGACGACCTGGGCGCGATCGTTGATCAGGTGCCGCTGGGTGTGCCCCAGGCCGTCGGTGAGGGTGGTCACGCGGAGGCCGGTCGCCGGGTCGATGCCGTCCCAGGTGAAGGTGGTTTCGAGATGGCCGTTCGTGCCCGACTGGTAGGCGCAGCGGTCCTGGTCGTCGTAGACGTAGTCGAAGCGGCTGCCGTTGGTGTCGGTCCACGAGGTGATGCGGCCGTGCTCGTCGCAGCCGAAACGCAGGGGACGGCCGGAGGAGTTGGTGACCTCGGTCAGGTGGCCGTCGGTGTAGCCGTAGCGCAGGATCTCCTGGTCGGATCCGTCCGCGGCCGCTCCCGCCAGATGGAGGGCGGTTATTCGCCCTTCGCTCGTCGTGAGCTTCAGGTGGTAGCCGCCGTGGTGGACGATTGCCGCCGGCGCGCCTGTCTCGTCGTGCTCGAAGGTGATCCAGCGGCCGTTGCGGTCGTCGATCTGGGCCAGGAGCGCGAGCTCGTCGCCGTGGTCGACGAAGTGCCGGACCGTGCCGGTGGCGGGATCGGTGACGGTGTAGCCGTCCTCGACCCGGTCCAGTGGCCACTGCCGGCCGTGGGTGGGCATGACGGGGACGCCGGGAGCCGGGTGGGGGTAGGCGAGGAGGCTGCCCTCGTCACAGCTGAAGACCACGCCCTCGGAGTCGATCTCCAGGCGCTGGTCCACCGTCGACGACCACGTCGGGCCGAACCAGTGCCCCGAGCGGCGCGAGGAGTCGTAGGTGCGCCGGAAGACGAGCGGAAGCGAACCGGGCAGGGAGATGTCGGTCTGCGGCAGCAGCACCCGGCCCGCGGCGATGTCGACGGGGTCCTGCTTGCACGCCGTCTCGCTCTCCTTCTTGCAGGTGGTGGACGGGTCCTTCTCCTGGTCCTCGCGGCTGCGGTTCGGTTTCTCCAGAGGACCGTCGCTTATCGTCCCCCTCCCGTCCGGCGCCCGCTTGGCGCTGTCCAGCCCGAGGCGCACCCCACTGCGCGCGAGTCCCGCGCCCTTCGTCCCGAGCACTTCAGGCACCAGCCGGCCGAAGAACTCCGCCGGGTCGCCCTTCGCCGCGTCCCAGGCGTTCTTCAGTGCCCGGTCCGGGTTCGCCACCGTGGAGACCAGGCCGGCGAGCGTCATGTTGACGCCCTTGTAGTACTCCGCCGGGTGCATCAGGTTGTACGGGTCCGTGGGGTTCACCGACCGGACGAAGTTGATGAGTCCGGCCGATCCCTTGACGATGCCACCGCCGAAATGAGCCAGCTCGAAGCCCTGGCTCATGCCGTGGTCGATCAGCTCCAGCTTGAGGCGCTCGCGGCCCGTGGGCTCGGCGGGCGCGTGCGCGAGCGCCGCGCGGACCGCCGTCCTCGCCGTCTCCCCTGCTTCGTTACGCGCCTTCCGGGCGTCGTTCAGGATCTCCCGCGCGCGCTGCCGCTTGGCCTTGCCGGGGTCGGAGAACGCCCCCGGATCCGGCAGCGGACTGTCCCCGTTCCGAGCCGCGTTGTAGGCGTCGACCTTCTTGTTGTACGAGTCGACGGCCGCCTTGGAGTCGCTGTCGCCCTCCCTGTAAAGGGCGATCGCCTCACGCGCCTTGCCCTGCGCGCTCACGACCGCCTGCGAGTACGTCTCCAGGGCCTTGGCCGCGCTCTCCATCGCGTCCGCCGC
Organism: Streptomyces sp. NPDC058326; assembly: GCF_042879855.1. Taxonomy (NCBI): domain Bacteria; kingdom Bacillati; phylum Actinomycetota; class Actinomycetes; order Kitasatosporales; family Streptomycetaceae; genus Streptomyces; species Streptomyces sp. NPDC058326. The sequence continues at coordinate 271,513 of NZ_JBHVZO010000003.1, forward strand.
GCGCAGCCAGTCCGTCGGCAGGGTCTGGAACCTCTCCCGGAACGCGTCGGCCGCCTCACCCTTCCAGTGGCCGGAGTCCAGCTTCCTCATCCCGCTGCCGACCAGGTCGAAGGCCCGCTGGAAGTCCCGCAGGTTCTTCACGGTCGCGGCGATCTTCTCCGGTTTGCCGTGGACGAGCTCGTTCGCCTCCTCGGTCTGCCCGAGCTGCTGCTCCCCGACCTGCGCGCCGAGGGAAGAGGCGGTCTCGTCGCCCCAGTCCTCGACCGAGTCCGCCCAGTCGTGCGCGCCCACCTTGTCCAGGCCCTGGCCGACCTTGTCGGTCGCGTGGTCGATGCCCTCACCGACGATCGCCTTGCCCTTGTCGATCCCGTCACCGATCTTGTCGATGCCTTTGTCGATGCCGTCACCGACCTTGTCGGCCAGGCCACCCCAGTCCATCATCAGCGGCTCTCCCCCCACCGCGGCTGCTCGGCCTGTTCGACGGTCGCCCGGTCAGGGTCGAGGCCGTCCTTGAGCTGCTCGTCCATGCGGTCGCGCATGGCCGGGTCGATCATTCCGGAGCGCTCCATCGAGTCCAGCTTCGCGTCCATGACGTCGTAGCCGGTGTTCTGCCAGGTCTGCTTCACCTCTTGGTGCGCGTCGGTGAACGACTCCAGGCTGTGGTCGGCGTTGTCATAGGTGTGCTGGTCGCGGACGGTCTCCCAGCTCATCTTCTTGACGTCGTCCTCGGACAGGTGCGGGTTCCCGTTGAGGGAGTTCACCCCGATCTTGATCGAGTCCTTGATGTACCGCTCCTGCTCCGCGAACGACCCCGCCGACAGGCCGACCGCCTGCGCGAACCCGTTCCCCCGATTCGCAAGCGCCCGTACGCCCCACTCCCACCGGTCGCAGAACGTCCCGAACTCCGAGGCCAGACCTCCATGGCCCAACTCCAGCCCTGACAGGACGAGGTCGGAGAACCCCCGGCCGGCCGACGCCTCGCCGATCATGCCAAGCTCCTTCAGCTCGGCATGGGCCAGGTCGATGCCCTTCGCTATCTCCGCGAGCGCCGCCGCCGGCGCCGCTAGATCAGGCTCGTTCCCGCTCATCGTGCCCCCGCCCCCGTTTCCGTCCCCGCCCCGGCCCCGGCCTCGGTCCCCGTTCCCCCGAGATCCACCGCCACCTCATCCGGGACGATCCCCGCCACCGGCGGAAACAACGCCCCGTCCGCACTGCCCGCGTCCAGCGCGACCCCGCCGGGCCCGGGCAGCATCGGCACCATCACGTCAAGCAGCCGAGCGCCCAGGATCGTCCGGTACGACCACTCGCGCCCCGCCTCTCCGCGCGCGACCGCGAACCGCGCCAGCGCCTCCTCGTCCGAGAACGCGCAGATCCACCGGACGCCGTTGAAGTCGGCGGTCCAGAGGCTCTCCCGCTCGTCGAACGGCACGAGGACGGCGGTACGCCGGAACTCCCCGAGCAAACGCGCAAACTCCCGCCGGGCCGAGGCCACTTCGTCGGGGGGTTTCGACGCCGACACGGTCCTGGCGGGCGGATCGGCAGGGTCCGCCTCCGCTTCCGGAACCGTCACCGGAACCATCCCGCTTGCCAACTCGGCCAGGCTGGCGACCCGGTGAGGGTCTCGTGTGCCGTCCCCGTTGTCAGTCACTCACGCATGCTGCCACTGCCCGTTCACACGAGCAACGAACCAAAGTACGAACTCGTCATGTCGGTCGCGGCATCTTCTCCAGGTCGACGGACCTCCTGGTCACCTGCCGGTCGTCGGTGCGCACGACGATCCGGCCCGGTCGGCGCGCCAAGAGACCCGGAGGGATGTGGCCGCTCAGGCTGCACTGCAGCTGCCGCAGGTTCCCGGTTCCGGGGCGCGGTAGGCGCGGTCGCACATGTCGCAGTTCTGGAGGGGGTGGTGGGCGGCCGGGTTCTCCGGGGCGCGGTACGGCGGCAGGGGCGGGAGCTGGGCGGCGAGGCGGTGGGCCAGGAGGGCGGCCGGGCGGTGGAGGGGTTCCGCCGGGAGGCCGGTGGTCAGGGCGTTGTGGACGGCCTCGGGGGTGAGGTCCCGCTCCAGCCAGGCTGCGACGCCCGGGACGAGGTGTTCGGCGTCCGTCGCGGAGATCAGGAGCCGGGGGTCCGTACGGCGCAGCCCCGAGAGGACCCCGAGGGCGGTCGCCAGCAGGGCGGGGGCGGGGTACGCGGGCTGCGGTACGGCGGGCAGGGCGCGGCGCTTGGGCTTCTTCTCCCGCTGCGCGGGGCGCTTGGGCTTCGGCTCGTCCTTCGCGGCGGTCCGGCCCGGCTGGTTGCAGGACACCGTCCGGGTGACGATGAGTCCGTCCTTCGTACGCTCGCGGGTACGGCGCAGGTAGCCGTGGGCCTCCAGCTCGCGCAGGGCGCCGGCGATCCGGGTCGTCCCCTCCGGGAAGCGGGCGGCCAGGCTCCTGATGTCGATGGCCGCGCCGCTGGGCAGCGACTGGATGTGCGCGGCCAGGCCGATGGCCGTCAGCGACAGCTCGGCGTGCTGGGCGAGGTGGTTGCCGATCACCGTGAAGCGGGTGGTGTGGCGGGCGTTGTCGTGGACGACGCCACGGCGCTCGGCCGTTCCGGCTCGCCGGGAAGAGCGGTTTTTCCCGGCGTTACGGGACTCGGCGTGGGGGCGCGCGCTAGTGTGCTGGGTACCCATCGGGAAGCCTCTTACTTCCTTGGTGGTCAGGCCCTCGCCTTGGATCCCTAGTCCCGGCGGGGGCCGACGCATGTCTGAAGGTGGCGGTCATATGCCAGTTGGGCAGAGCGTAAGAAAGGCAACCCACCCCAAATCCAGCTGTGTTGGTGTTTTTCACCCGAGTGAGTGAGTGCCTGCTTGAGCGGGGGGAGGGGTGGGGCTTGGTGGGTTTCTTTCTCTCCGGTTGTTGTCTTGGGAGACCGTCCACCTCACCGAAGACCACGTTTCTGGATTCCGGTGCCTGAGTCGTTTGCGCAGGTCAGGGGTGCGGAAGATCGAGTTCGGCCCATACGGTCTTCCGGGGTGCGGGTCCGGGCCTCACGCCCCACCGGTCGGCCAGCGCCTCGACCAGGACCAGCCCGCGCCCCGAGTCGCCCTCGGGGACGCTCGGTTGGACGCGCGGGAGGTCCTCGCCCCGGGTGTCCGTCACCTCGATCCGTAGGACGCCCTCGTGGCTGAGGAGCCCGAGCCGGAAGCTGCGGCCGGCGACCCGGCCGTGCGTGGCGGCGTTCGCGGCGAGTTCGGCGACGACGTGGGTGGCGGCCTCGGTCGCCTCGTACGGCACCTCTTGGTCCCGCAGCCACTCGACGGCGAGCAGTCGGGCGAGCCGGGCCCCGCGTGGCGTGGGTGACAGGAGCACCGTGAAGTGGCGTGCGAGCGAAAGGACTTGAGTGGTGTTCTGCAGATTCACATCACCGAGCGTGGCCGCCCCCGCTTACCGTGAACAGTGACGACGCCGATGCGTAGGGTGACTGTCCGGGCCTTGTCCACTGCTGTCCGGGCTGTCCGGAGCCCTCCCGGGGGAGGTGTCGCGCCACGAAGGGGCGAGGGAAGGGTGCGGGTATGTCGGTGGACGGTGGGGCGCAGCGGCTCAAGACCGAGGCGGACGAGCCGGGGTGGGAGGTCGATCCCGATGATGACTGGGGTGTGGCCGTAGTCGCCACCGTGGGGCGGCAGTTGAGGCTGCGGAGGGAGGCGGTGGGCATGCGGGCCGTCGAGCTGGGGACGGCCACCGGGTACGGCGAGGACCTCATCTACAAGATCGAGAGCGGGAAGCGGATCCCACGACCCGAGTTCCTGGACAAGGCGGACGAGGTGTTGGGGGCGGGGGGCTTGCTCTCGGCGATGAAGGAGGACGTGGCGAAGGTCCGCTACCCGAAGAAGGTCCGGGCCTTGGCGAAGATGGAGGCGAAGGCGGTGGAACTTGGGGTGTACGAGTGCAACATCATCGCCGGTCTGCTGCAGACGCCAGAGCATGCCAGGGCCGTGATCGAAGCGGCCCAGCCTCCGTACTCGCAGGGCGATGTGGAGCGGATGGTGGCTGCGCGGGTGGCCCGTCAGATCATCTTCGATCGGGACCCTGCTCCCGCACTCAGCTTCGTACTGGAAGAGGCTCCGCTGAGGCGTCCTCTCGGGGGCACAATGGTGTGGCAACGGCAGCTCGAACATCTGCTGGAGGTGGGCCGGTTGCGTAACGTCACGCTCCAGGTGATGCCGATGAGCTGCGAGGTCCACTCCGGTCTGGACGGCAGGATCGAGCTGCTGAAGTTCACGGACGGCACGGCGGTGGGGCGCTCCGACGGAGCGTTCGGCGGTCGTCCTGTCTCCGACCTGAGGCAGCTCCGCATCCTGGAGCTGCGATATGGCACCATCCGAGCGCAGGCGCTCCCTCCACGGGAGTCACTGGCCCTCATCGAGCAACTGCTGGGAGAAACATGATCCGCACAGCCTCCAGTGGGGACGCCTCCGAACTGGCGTGGTTCAAGAGCAGCTACAGCGGCGGCAACGACGGCGAGTCCTGCATCGAGGTCGCGGCTGCCCCCGGCACGGTCCACGTCCGTGACTCCAAGGTCGTCGACGGCCCGCAGCTCGCGCTCACGCCGGGAGCGTGGGCAGGCTTCGTGTCGTACGCGTCCGTCTGAGCCCAGGCCGTCCGTGCGCCAGTCCGGAAGCCACCCGCTCGGACGTCTTAGAGCGCGCTGCGTGCCGCCTCGCCGTACGGTCGTGTGCGATTGACCGAGAGCGGAGGGTTCTGTGAAGAGACGAGTGGTTTGCTTCGGCCTGCTGGCCGTCGTGCTCACTGCGTGCGGTACGGATGGCGACGGTGGCGAGGAGACGACCGCGACTCCGCCGGCAGCCAGCCCCGTGACGACCAGTCCACCCACGACCAGCCCGCCTGCCGCCACTCCGTCAGACAGCGCCAGGAGTACAGCCCCTCCCGAGAACGGGGGTGGCCAGCCTCCGATCCAGAGCGGGGACTGGCGGCTGGTCTCGGTTACGGTACGTGACAATGGACTCGGTGACTTCGGCGGACGCGCGCGCGTCACGTACACGGGCGACAGCCCGGACGGCGGAACCAACACGTTCACGGTCACTGTGTTCAAGGGCGGGAAAGACGTAGCCAGCCTTCTGGGGTCGGCCAACGAGGTGCCGCCGGGGCGCACGGTCACTGTGGATCTGATCTCGACGGACAAGTTCGTACGAGGCCCGTACACCTACGACTTCCAGAAGGGCTTCTGAGCGCGGGCTGTCACACATCCCTCGCGCGCTCCGTCAGTGGAGTGTCCGGCTCGGTCGAGGCGGGCGCCCGGAAGGCTGAAGGAGCCGACATGTTCGCCGAGATGTCCACCGCCGCTGTCGTCGTCACCGCCGTCGCCGCGTTCATGGCCGGGTTCTCCGGGGGCGCGATCTTCGTCAGGGCCGCGTTCGTCGTCGAGCCGCTTGCCCAGTACGGGGTGCCCCGGACGTGGTGGAACCGGCTCGGGGCCGCCAAGGTCGCCGGGGCCCTCGGGCTTCTCGTCGGGTTCTTCGTGCCCGTGATCGGGACCCTCGCCGCCGTCGGGCTCGTCCTGTACTTCACCGGGGCCGTGATCACCGTCCTCCGGGCCCGCTCCTACGGGCACGTCGCCTTCCCGCTCGTCTACATGGCCCCCGCCGTCGCCGTTCTCGCGCTCGTCTGACCATGGCGAAGGCCGCCGTCCCTGTCCACAGGGCGGCGGCCTTCGTCGTACGGCAGAGCCGTCAGTCCTTCTTCGGCTCCTCCAGGCGCGGGAACAGCACCGCGCCCTTCGTCACCGTCGCGCCCGCCGGGAGCCGGCCCCACGTGGCGGAGGTCTGCACCGGCTGGTCCGCCAGGGCGCCCAGGGACGCCTCCGCGCCCAGGGACTCCCACAGGGCCTGCGAGGTCTCCGGCATGATCGGGTTCAGCAGGACCGCGACCGCGCGGAGTGACTCGGCGGCCGTGTAGAGGATCGTCGCCAGGCGGGCCTGGCCCTCCGGAGAGTCGTCCTTGGCGACCTTCCACGGCTCCTGCTCCGTGATGTAGCCGTTGACCTGCTTCACGAAGTCGAAGATCGCCAGGATGCCGGACTGGAAGTCCAGCTCCTCGCCGATCTTGGCGTCGGCGGTCGCGACGGCCTTGGCCAGGCCGTCCTGGATCGCCTTCTCCGCGTCGCCGTCGGCCGCCGAGGCCGGCAGCGCGCCGTCGAAGTACTTGCCGACCATCGCCGCGACGCGGGACGCCAGGTTGCCGTAGTCGTTCGCCAGCTCGGACGTGTAGCGGGCGGTGAAGTCCTCCCACGAGAACGAGCCGTCCTGGCCGAACGCGATCGCCCGCAGGAAGTACCAGCGGTACGCGTCCACGCCGAAGTGCGAGGTCAGGTCCTGCGGCTTGATGCCCGTCAGGTTCGACTTCGACATCTTCTCGCCGCCGACCATCAGCCAGCCGTTCGCGGCCACGCGGCCCGGCACCGGCAGGCCCTGCGCCATCAGCATCGCCGGCCAGATGATCGCGTGGAAGCGGAGGATGTCCTTGCCGATGAGGTGCACGTTCGCCGGGAAGGTCTCGTCGAACTTCGCCTGGTCGGCGCCGTAGCCGACGGCCGTCGCGTAGTTCAGGAGCGCGTCGACCCACACGTAGATGACGTGCTTCTCGTCCCACGGGACCGGGATGCCCCAGTCGAACGTCGACCGCGAGATGGAGAGGTCCTCCAGGCCCTGCTTGACGAAGTTCAGGACCTCGTTGCGGGCCGACTCCGGCTGGATGAAGCCCGGGTTCGACTCGTAGAACTCCAGGAGCTTCGGGCCGTACTCGCTCAGCTTGAAGAAGTAGTTCTCCTCCTTGAGGATCTCCACCGGCTTCTTGTGGACGGCGCACAGCTTCGTGCCGTCCTCAGCCTCGATGAGATCACCGGGGAGCTTGTACTCCTCACAGCCCACGCAGTACGGGCCTTCGTACCCGCCCTTGTAGATCTCGCCCTTGTCGTACAGGTCCTGCACGAACTCCTGCACGCGGTCGGTGTGACGCTTCTGCGTGGTGCGGATGAAGTCGTCGTTCGCGATGTTCAGGTGCTCCCAGAGGGGCTTCCACGCCTCCTCCACGAGCTTGTCGCACCAGGCCTGGGGCGTGACGTCGTTCGCCTCGGCCGTGCGCATGATCTTCTGACCGTGCTCGTCCGTGCCGGTGAGGTACCACACCTTCTCGCCGCGCTGACGGTGCCAGCGCGTGAGCACGTCGCCTGCGACGGTCGTGTAGGCGTGGCCCAGGTGAGGAGCGTCGTTGACGTAGTAAATGGGGGTCGTGACGTAAAACGCCTTCGCCCCCTGCTTCTCGGATCCAGTGGCCGCCATGGTCGAAATCCTAACCGTCGGACGAAGATCCACTCACATCGATAAACCCCCGGGGCCGGTGCCGTCGGCGGGGTGGGGAGGATGGCACCCATGCGTGTACTCGTAGCCGAGGACGAGCGGGACCTCGCCGCGCTCGTCGCCACCGGTCTGCGACGGGCCGGATTCGCCGTCGACACCGTGCACGACGGGGGCGGGGCCCTGGAGCTGCTCGGGCTGTACGGGGGCGTCTCCGTGCCCTCCGGGGTTCCTGGGCCCTCCGCGCCCGCCGGGCCCGCTGGGCTTCCCGGGCCCTCCGTGCCCGCCGGGCTTCCCGGGCTCCCCTGGCCCTCCGCGCCCGCCGGGCTTCCCGGGCTCCCCTGGCCCTCCGTGCCCGCCGGGCCGCCCGGACTCAGCCCGTACGACGTTCTCGTTCTCGATCGCGACCTGCCCCGTGTCCACGGCGACGACGTGGCCCGGCGGCTCGTCGCTGCCGGCTCGCCCACCCGGATCCTCATGCTGACCGCCGCCACCGCCATCGACGACCGCGTCCAGGGCCTCGACCTCGGCGCCGACGACTACCTCGGCAAGCCCTTCGAGTTCCCCGAGCTCGTCTCCCGCGTCCGGGCGCTGCGGCGGCGATCCGCCCGGCCCGCCCTCCCGCCTCTCCTTGAGCGGTACGGGCTCCGCGTGGACACCGTCCGGCGTACCGCCACCCGCGACGGGCGGGACCTCGACCTCTCGCCCAAGGAGTTCTCCGTGCTCCAGATCCTCCTGGAGGCCGACGGCGCCGCCGTCTCCGCCGAAGAGCTCCTCGAACGCGCCTGGGACGCCCACGCCGACCCCTTCACCGGAGCCGTACGCGTCTGCATGAGCAAGCTGCGCGCGAAGGTGGGGGAACCCGGACTCATCCGGACCGTGCAGGGCGTGGGGTACATGCTGTGAGCCCGCCCGGCGACGCCTACCTCGGTGCCGGGTCCACCATCCGGGCCCGGATCGCCCTCGTCTACGGCGGTGTCTTCCTGGTTCTCGGCGCCGCCCTGCTGCTCATCGTGAACCTGCTGGTCAGAGCCGGTACGGACGGTGAAGCCGAGGCGATCGTGGCGCGCGCCGACGACATCGCCGTCGTCGAGGCGTACCAGCTCGGCGACGACATCAGCCGCGCGGCGGGCGAGCAGATGCTGATGTGGTCGGGCATGGCCCTGCTCGTGATCGCCTGCTGCGCCGTGGCCGTCGGATGGTGGACCGCCGGGCGCGTCCTGCGGCCCGTGCACGAGATGACCGCCCGCGCGCGGCGCCTCTCCGAACGCAACCTGCACGACCGGATCGCGGTCAGCGGTCCCGACGACGAGCTCAAGGAACTCGGCGACACGATCGACGCGCTGCTCGGACGCCTGGAGACCGCCTTCGACAGCCAGCGCCGGTTCATCGCCAACGCCTCCCACGAACTCCGCACCCCGCTCGCCACCCAGCGCGCCGCCATCCAGGTCGGGCTCGACGACGACTGCGACGTCCGGCAGGTGCTGCTCGACGCCAACCGGCGCAGCGAGCGCCTCATCGACGGTCTGCTGCTCCTCGCCCGCAGCGAGCGCGGGCTCGCCGAACGGGAGGACGTGCCGCTCGGCGAGGTCGTCGAGGCCGAACACGCGGGCGCGTACGTCGTGGCCGACGGAGGTGTCGTACGGGGCAGCCGGGTGCTGCTCGGACAGCTCGTACGGAACCTCGTCGCGAACGCCTTCGCGTACAACCTGCCGGAGGGCGGCATGGTGGACGTGCGGGTCGAGGGCGGTGTCCTGACCGTGGTCAACACCGGGCCCGTCGTCCCCGCCGACGAGGTCCCCGGCCTCTTCGAACCCTTCCGGCGCGGCGAGGGGCGGGACCGGACGGGGCCCGGCGCCGGGCTCGGACTGTCCATCGTGCGGTCCATCGCCGTTGCGCACGGCGGGTCCGCGACGGCGGTCGCGCGGAGTGCCGCCGAGGGCGGCGGGCTCGTGGTGGCGGTGACCCTGCCGGTCACCGCCACCAGCCCTTCTGCCTAGAGCTCCAGGCCTGCGAGCAGCCCGCGGTAGAAGGCGGCGTGCGCGGTCTCGACCGGGGTGGCGCCGGGGAAGTACGCGGCGGTACGGGGCGTGCCGTCGAGCTTCCGGAGGAAGTCGAAGGCCTTGTTGTCCTCCTCGCCCCAGGCCACGAACCGCCAGTGCAGCGGACGGTCTGCCGCCTCGGCCAGCGCCTGCGTGGCGGCCGTCTTCGACTCCGGGGCGCCGTCCGTCTGGAACACGACCAGAGCGGGACGCGTCGGGTCCGCCTTCTCGTGGTGGGCCAGGACCTCCTCCACGGCGCGGTGGTAGTTCGTACGGCCCAGGCGGCCCAGGGTGCCGTTGATCTCCTCCACGCGGGCGGGGGTGAGATCGGCGGGCGTCAGGTCGACGGTGCCGTCGATGTCCGTCGAGAAGAACACGGTCGTGACGGTGGCGTTCCCGTCCAGGTGCGCCGCGAGCGCGGTGACCTGCTCGGCGAGCCGCTGCACGGAGCCGTCCTTGAAGTACCCGCGCATCGAACCGGACCGGTCCACCACGAGATACACGGCGGCCCGGGCCCCGGCGAGCCCCTGCTTCTTGAGCTGCGCGCCGGCGGCGCTGTAGGCGTCGGCGAGGTGCGGGGCGGCGGCCTTGACCTTGGAGAGGGGGAGCGCGGGGCCCTGGGGGGCGGTGACCTCCGGCTCGGCGGTCCGGACGTCTGCCTCCGGCTCGGCGGCCTCGGCCTCCGGCTCCGCCGTGGTCGTGGCCTTGGCCGCCACCGGCTCCACGACCGGCTCCGCCTCGGTGACGGTCGCGGCCGTCACCTGCGGTTCCTCAGCGGGTTCGGACGCTTCCGCTTTCGCTTCCGCTTCGGCCTCGGCCGGAACGGCCGCCTCGGCCTGCGGCTCGGCTTCGGGGGCCGCCTCGGGCTCCGCAGGGGCAGCGGTCTGAGCCCGCGGCTCGCCGGCGGCCGGGCCGGCGGCCTCGGCCTGCGCCTCGGCCTCGGGCTCCGCCTCGGGCTCGTCGGCCGGTGCGGGGGCGGTGGCCTCCGCCGCCTCCTGCTGCTCCGCAGCAGGCTCCGCCGTGTCGGCGGTCGCCTCCGCCGGGGCGGTCTCGGCCGCCTCCGCGGGCGCGTCCGTCGCGGCCTCTGTCGTCGCCACCGCGTCGGCGTCAGCCGGCTTCTCGGCTTCCGGCGCGTCGGCCTTCTCCGCGACCGGCTCCACAGCTTCGTCTGCTGCTGTTGCCGGCTCGGCAGCCTTATCCAGCTCGGCAGCCTTATCCAGCTCGGCAGCCTCGTCCGTCGCCGTCGCCGTCGCCGTCGCCGCGTCAGCTGTCACCGTGGCCGAATCTGATCCCTCGGTCTCCGACGCCTCCGACGCCTCCGCGTCCGCCTCGACAGCAGACGCCTCCGGCTCCGAAGACGCCGCCTCCGCCTCCGAAGCCGCAGACTCCGTAGACGCCGCCTCCGGCTCCGTAGCCTCAGCCGCCGCCCCGGCCCCAGCGTCCGCCTCAGCCTCAGCCGTCGAATCGGCCACGGCATCCGCCTCAGCCACCGCCCCGGCCCCAGCGTCCGCCGCCTCGGTCACCGCCCCCGCAGCCTCCGCCTCCGCCTCCGTCTCCGCCGCAGGTGCCTGCGAATTCGCTCGCGCGCGGGGGATCTGCGGATTGTCGAACGACGCCGCCACCAGGTCGTCCGCCGCGCGGCGGGCCGCGGCCTCCGGGGTGTCCGAGGACGTGGACGTCGACGCGGACGTCGACGTGGTCTCACGCGTCTGGGGCGGGACGGAGGTTGCCGTGGACTCCTCGCGGTCCCGGCCGAATACCTTGCGCAGCATGCTCCGAATACCCATGGGCGAACCCTTTCGCATGAGTGGGGTGCAGTGGGAATGTCCGTACTGGGTGTTTCGGGACGTTCATCCCTGGCCAGGGCGGACACGTAAGGTTAGCGGCCACCCCCTCCCTCCTCCGTGACCCGGTCGCCCCCGGTTGCCGTGCATTCATTCGGCGTTCACTCCGTCGCCGTTCCTGTGCAGATCTACGCACATAGCGTCGCCGCCGAAGGAAACCCGACACCATGTCGGCGCAGTGGTGCGCCGTAGGAGGACGAAGTGCGCAAACTGCTGCCGCTGCTGAGCATGAACCCCCACGGAGGCGGCCGTTCCGCTCTCACCTGCCGTTTCCGGTGCGGTGACGCCTGCTTCCACGAGGTGCCCAACACCAGCGACAACGAGTACGTCGGTGATGTCATAGCCGGTGCGCTCTCGCGCCGTTCCGCCCTCCGCGCCGCCGCCGTCGTGACCGTCGCCTCCGCCGCCGGCGGCGCCGTCGTCCTCGGCAGCGCCCCCGAGGCGGTCGCGCACCCAGCGAAGCCGGGCGGCGGCAGGACCGACGGCGCCCGCGGTCTCCGCTTCACGCCCGTCGCGCCCAACACCGCCGACCAGGTGACCGTTCCCGCCGGTCACGCGCAGAACATCGTCATCCGCTGGGGCGAGCCCATCCTCCGCGGTGCCCCCGCCTTCGACTCCGAGAAGCAGTCGGCGAAGGCCCAGGCCGGCCAGTTCGGTTACAACAACGACTTCCTCTCCCTGCTGCCGCTGCGCGGGGAGCACCACCGTCAGGTCCTCGTCGCCAACCACGAGTACACCGACGAAGTCCTGATGTTCCGGGGGTACGACTCCGAGAACCCGACCCGCGAGCAGGTCGAGATCGCCTGGGCCGCGCACGGCCTCTCGGTCGTCGTCGTCCAGGAGGAGCACCGCTCCGGCAAGCTGACGCCGGTCACCCGCCACCACCTCAACCGGCGGCTGCACACGACGAGCGAGTTCGAGCTGACCGGGCCCGCCGCCGGTGGCGCCCTGCTCAGGACGTCCGCCGACCCCGAGGGGCGTACCGTCCTCGGCACGCTCAACAACTGCGCCGGCGGCACCACCCCGTGGGGCACCACCCTCCACGGCGAGGAGAACTTCAACCAGTACTTCGCGTACGGCTCGACGCCGACCGACAAGCGGTACGGCGTCGGCACCGGTGCGTCCGAGCGCAAGTGGGAGCGGTTCGACAAGCGCTTCGACCTGCGCCAGGAGCCCAACGAGGTGCACCGCCAGGGCTGGGTCGTCGAGCTCGACCCGTACGACCCCGACTCCACGCCCCGCAAGCGCACCGCGCTCGGCCGCTTCAAGCACGAGGCCGCGCAGCCCCGCCTCACCGAGGACGGCCGCCCGGTCGTCTACATGGGTGACGACGAGCGGTTCGACTACTTCTACAAGTTCGTGTCCAGCAAGCGGATGAAGAAGGGGAACTCGCGGGCCGCCCGTGAGCACAACCTCACCCTGCTCGACGAGGGCACCCTGTACGTCGCCAAGCTGACCGGCGACTCCCCGGCCGCCGAGATCGACGGCACCGGCAAGCTGCCGAACGACGGCGAGTTCGACGGCTCCGGTGTGTGGATCCCGCTCGCCACCGGCGACGTCTCGCACGTGCCCGGCATGACCGCCGAAGAGGTGTACGTCTTCACCCGCCTCGCCGGCGACAAGGTCGGCGCGACGAAGATGGACCGCCCCGAGGACGTCGAGCCGTCCCCGCGCTCCGGCCGGGTCTACGTCGCCCTCACCAACAACTCCAACCGCGGCAAGGGCACCAACCCGGGCGCCGACGAGGCCAACCCGCGCAACCTCAACAAGCACGGTCAGGTCCTCGAACTGGCCGAGCACTGGGACGACCCGTCCTCCGACGGCTTCGCCTGGCGGCTCTTCCTCGTCGCCGGCGACCCGGACGACCCGGCCACCTACTTCGCCGGCTACCCCAAGGAGAAGGTCTCCCCGATCTCCTGCCCCGACAACCTGGCCTTCGACCCGCACGGCAACCTGTGGATCTCCACCGACGGCAACCAGCTCGGCTCGCACGACGGCCTGTTCGGCGTCGCCACCCGCGGCGAGCGGCGCGGTGAGCTCAAGCAGTTCCTGACCGTGCCGAAGGGTGCCGAGACCTGCGGCCCGATCATCCAGGACCGCCGTGTCCTGGTGGCCGTGCAGCACCCGGGCGAGGTCGACGGCGCCTCCGTCGAGAGGCCCGCCTCGGCCTGGCCCGACGGACCCGGCAGGATCGTCCGCCCGTCGGTCGTCGCCGTGTGGCGTACGGACGGCCGCGACATCGGCGTCTGAGTCAGGACGGGCCGGGGGCGGGGTTCCTACTCCGCCCCCAGGCCCTCCCTGAACCGCGTGAACTGCTCCGCCGGGTCCCCCGTGTACGACCACGGCACCCACGCCGCCCGTCTGCCCAGCATCCCGAGCAGCTCCCGCGCGATCTCCACCTGGCCCGCGTAGCAGGCGGCGTGCGCCAGGAAGTTGAGGTCCCCGGCCTCCTCCGGAGCCACCGGCGCGCCCCGGTCGCGGCCGCCGATCCACCGCGCGTGCGTACGGCGCAGCTCCGTGACCGCGAGTTCGTGCTTCCAGTGCTGGTCGAAGCCGCGCACCGGGCCGCGCCCGAGCGCCCCGTCCACGATGTACCGGTACTCCTCGACCCGCGCCACCTGCACCAGGACCGGCAGCGGCGAGCCGGGCGGTGCCACGCCCGCCGCGTCGCGGGCGAAGTCGTACATGCTGCCGTGCGTCCCGTGCCACCGGGCCGACCAGTAGCGCAGCACCTGGATGTGGCCCTCCGTGTTGTACGGGTCGCGGCGCCGCAGCTCGTCGAACCAGTGGCGCAGTTCGCGGCGCGGCACCCCGCCCTCGTACAGCCTCGCCACCGAGAGCAGTGACACCCACGGCATCGGGTCGGCGGGTGCCGCCTCGGCCGCGCCCCGGCAGGCGTCGACGGCGGCGTCGACCCGGCCGCGTTCGACGGCGGCGCCCCGGCCCGCCGCGATGGCGGCGTCGAAGACCCGTACCACCTCGGTCGCCGCCCGCAGCACGGCCGCGTCGGGGTTGCCCGGTTCGGCGGCCCGCCAGGTCTCCACGGTGGAGCTTCCGGCGGCGGCGTGCGAGAGGAGCCGCAGCCGGTGGGTGCGGCGGGCCCAGTTGTCCCCGGTGGCGGCGAGCAGGTCCCGTACGCCCTGCCAGCGGCCGATGACGATGTCGTGGCGTGCCTCGGTCAGCGCGCGGTCCCCGAAGTCCGGGTCGAAGTCGGGCACGAAGCGCTCAGGACGCGCGGGGCGTCGGCGTACGGCCATGGGGGCCTCCTTCGATGCGGCAGCCGTCAGAAGTCGTGGAGGGCTCGTCGTCCGGGTGTGCGGGGCTTCGCGCCGGTCAGAAGTCCGTCGCGTAGCTCTTGTCCGCGGTGCCGGTACGCGTGCGCGTGGCCGGGCCCGAGCCCTCGGTCGCGGCCATCGCGCGGACGGCGTCCAGGCGGGCCGGGCGGTAGTAGTCGCTGCCCTTCCGCCAGTACACGACCAGGGGGAGCAGGCCGACGAGCAGGCCGCCGAGGCCGATGGTGAGGGCGGTCGTGGAGAGTTCGCCGAGCGATTCGACGAAGGCCCAGAGCATGAACGCGGAGCCGAGGAGGGGCCACAGGCCGCCGAGGACGAGGTTCTTCACGGAGCGGAACAGGACCGACTTGTACGCGACGATCGCGGCGATGCCCGCGAGGCCGTAGTAGAACGCGATCTGGAGTCCGATCGCGGCGACGGCGTCGCTGAGGATCCGCTGGACGGAGCCGGCGGCCGCGGCGGCGCAGAACATCAGGAGCGCCGCGCCTCCGACGGCGGCGATGGCGACCCACGGCGTGTTCCAGCGGTGGTGGACGGTGCCGAGCGCGGCGGGCAGGGTCCGGTCGCGGCCCATCGCGAAGAGCGAGCGGGTGACCTGGAGGAGGGTGGTCTCCAGGGTGGCGACGGTCGACAGGACGACGGCCACGACGAGGAGTTTGCCGCCGACGCCCGGCCAGATCTCCTGGCCGAGGACGGCGAGGACGTTGGGTCCTGCGGTGCGGATCTCCTCGGCGGTCAGCAGCACGTTCACGGCGACGGTGAAGGCCTCGAAGAGGACGAAGACGAATCCGACGCCGACGAGCGCGGCGAGCCCGGCGGTGCGGCGGCTGTTCCGGGTCTCCTCGCTGAGGTTGCTGGTGACGTCCCAGCCCCAGTAGTAGAAGGCGGCGATCAGGGCGCCCGCGGCGAAGCCCTGCGGGCCCTCGAACTGGCCGAGGCCGAACCAGGACCAGTCGAAGGCGGCGGCCCGCCCCCGGTGGGCGACGGCGGCGAGGACGAATCCGACCAGGATCAGCATTTCGACGCCCGACATGATCAGTTGGGCCCGTACGGTGAGCCGGGCGCCGCCCAGGACGACGAGCAGCATGATCAGGAACCAGCCGGCGCCGACGGCGGCGGCGAGCGGGGTGCTGTCGGCGAGGTCCGGGTCGATCAGGGAGAGCGTGAGGGCGCCGGCGGGCAGGGAGCCCGCCACCATGAAGACGGTGGCGGCGAAGACCAGGGCCCAGCCGGAGAGGAAACCGAGGAAGGGGTGGAGGGTGCGGCCCACCCAGGAGTAGCCGGCTCCCGCGTTGACGTCGATGCGGCCGAGTCGGGCGTACGCGAGGACGATGCCGAACATCGGTATCGCGCAGTACAGCAGGGCCGCGGGACCCGCGAAGCCGACGGCGCCGAAGAGCACGGCGGTGGTCGCGGCCAGCGAATAGGCGGGGGCGCTGCCGGCGACGGCCATCACGATCGTGTCGAAGGTGCCGAGGACATTGGGCTGGAGCCCTCTGCTCGTGGTGGTGCGCATGGCGGGGTCCTCGGGGCGCGGGGGGTGAGGGGGGCGGTGGCGAGGTGGGTGGCGGGGCGGTGGCGGGGCGGGGGCAGGGCGAAGTGGCCCGTCCGCCGTGCCGGTTGCCGACGGCGGCGGGCGCGGATCACGGTGAATCGAGCGCATCGTAGTCGCCCGGGTGGATTCCGGTAACGGCGGTGGGGAGGGTTCCGTTCGGTGACCGCCGGTAAGTCCTCCCGTACGCCCCCGCGGGGAGGTTTACCGCAGGTCGGGACCGGCGATGGCGCGGGCCGCGCGGACCTCCTGGCGGAGCGGCGCGAGGACTCCGTTCTCGTCGCCGGGGAGTTCCGCGCGGACCTCCACGAGGGTCTCGGACTCGCGCAGTCCGTGGGCGAGTTCGCGCAGCTCCCGCTCGACGGCGGCGACCTCGTCCGGGTCGGGGGCGGGGGCGCCGTGGTCGGTCCTGATGCGGGCGGCCGTCGTCGCGTCCACGATCCGCTCGGCGGCGACGACGAGCGGCCACCAGGCGGCGGCCCGGGTCCCGGTGGGAGGCGGTTCCGTCAGGGCGCGCTGGAACTCGGAACGGACCGTCGACAGGTCCCGGTAGAGCTTCCGCCGGGCCCGCAGCCGCGCGCCCTGGTCCGCGCCGTCCCCAGAGAAGGCGTCCCCGGTGAAGGCGAGGGACACGTACGCGGCGGTGTCGGCGACGGCGTCGGCGAGCCGGTCCCCGATCCGGGTGTGCCAGGACTCGGGCCACAGCAGGTAGCCGGCGATCAGGGCGATGCCGCAGCCGATGAGCGAGTCGTACAGGCGGGGCATGACCAGGCCGAAGCCCTGCTGGTTGAGGGTGTCGGAGAGCAGCAGGATCACCGGGGTGATGGCCGCCGTCTGGAAGGCGTACCCCTTCGCGGAGAAGGCCGGGATGAGGGCCGCGAGCACGCACATCACGGGGACGTCCCACCAGCCGCGGGGGACCTCGGCGAGCACGAGGGCGGCGAGGAGGAGGCCGAGGGCGGTGCCGAAGGCGCGGAGCACCGCCCGGGAGAAGACCGAGCCGAAGTCCGGCTTCAGGACGAAGGTGACGGTCAGGGCGACCCAGTACGAGCGGGGCACGGCGATCAGCGAGACCAGGGCCTGCGCGAGCCCGATGCAGAGCGCGAGCCGCAGCCCGTACCGCCAGGACGCCCCGGAGAACAGCACGGCGCGGGTGGTCCGGCGGACGCGGACCCGGAGCGCCGCGGGCCGGCCGAGCCGGTCGTCCACGTTGTACGGGTCGGGGTCCGCCT
Organism: Streptomyces sp. NPDC058326; assembly: GCF_042879855.1. Classification (NCBI taxonomy): domain Bacteria; kingdom Bacillati; phylum Actinomycetota; class Actinomycetes; order Kitasatosporales; family Streptomycetaceae; genus Streptomyces; species Streptomyces sp. NPDC058326. Next base: position 288,833 of record NZ_JBHVZO010000003.1, read on the forward strand.
TGTGGACGACGGTCGCCGCGTACCGCAGGGCGTGGTCGACGGCCTTCTCCGAGGGGCGTTCCGGGGGCGGCAGATCGAGTACGGGGGTCCCGGTGCGGCCCTCCTCGACGGCGTCGGCGAGCTCCCGTACCGCCGCCGGGATCTCGGCGGGCAGCGGGCCGTGGAGCCGGGCGCGCAGATGCGCGGCGGGCGCGGCCTCGGCGAGCGGGATGACGACGTTCAGCTGGGCGAGCAGCCGGACCAGGGAGGGCGCGCGGCCGTGCTGCCGGGCCCGGTGCGCCAGGATCAGGTCGTACGCCTGGTTGAGCGAGGCGGTGACCGCCTGCCGCTTCTCGTCGTACGCCGATGTGCCGGTGGCCTCGTAGAGGTCGGCGACGGCGCGGTAGGTGGCGGCGACGGCGGAACGTTCGGGCACGGCCCGGCGCAGCGGCCAGCCGAGCAGGGTGAGCGCGAGGACGAAGAGGCCGCCGAGGCCGAGGAGGACGGGCGCCTTCCACCACGGGTCGGGCATGGGCAGGCCGGCGCCGACGACGGCGTTGAGGAGCAGGAGCAGCCCGGACACGGAGGCGACGGCCCCGATCGAGGAGATCATCCCGGAGACGAGCGCGACGAGGGTCAGCGCGGCGACCGCGAGCCAGCCGTGACCGAAGACGAGGGTGCCGAGAGTGACGCCGACGGCCCCGAAGAGCTGCGGCACGGCGATGTTGAAGACCCGCATCCGGTAGGCGTCGGCCGTGTCGCCGATGACACCGGACAGGGCGCCCATCGACACGAGCGCCCCGTACGCCGGCTGCCCGGCGGCAAGCCCCACGGCGAGCGGTGCGGCGAGGGCGACGGCGGCGCGGAGGACGGCGGCCCAGGGGACCGGCGCGGGGGCGGGCTTGAGCCCGGCGGTGAGCCAGACGGGCGGAGCGACCCGTGCGGGCCGTGCGGGACGAGCCATACGACCAACTTACGGGGGCTGCCCGGCGTGCGGGGACGGCCGCGGACGGGCGGTCGTCGCGCCGTCGCCTACGGCTCCTGGCGGTCCAGTGGCAGGCCGTCCGGCACCGCGATGCCGAAGTCGGTGGTCAGTACGCGCCTGATCTCGTCGTGCCCCGACAGGTCCCGTTCCTTACGGGTGCCGTCCGCGCGGGTCTCGACGAGCCGGCGGCCGCTGAGCGCGAGATGGGCCTCGGGCGTGGTGCGCTGGACGTAGAGCAGGTGGGAGAAGGGGGAGCGGGGGTTGGTGGCGATGTGCCAGTTGATGACCTCGAAGTCCGGGGCCTCGTACGGTTCGACGGTGAAGGCGTACTGATCGGTCCACGCGTCGTCCTCGTACGCCTGGAGCACCCACAGTTCCAGCGGTCCGCGGTGCGGCTCGTGGACCAGGCGGTGCCGGCGGGGCGCGTCCCGGAACTCGGTGTCCGCGGTCAGCGGGATCGCTTCGAGCAGCGCTCCGCCGGCACCGAAGCCGACGTCGGCCACGTACGGGACCGGCTCGCCCGGTACGTCGACGAGGAGCAGCATGTGGGTGCGCGGCCGGATCGCGCCGCGGGCGCCGAGGACGACACGGGCGCACAGGCGTGTGACGCCGAAGCCGAAGGCGTCGAGGACGGCGGCCAGCAGGGTGTTGTGCTCGTAGCAGTACCCGCCCCTGCCCCCGCTGACCAGCTTCGCCTCCAGGTCGGGCAGGGCGAGGGAGGGGGCGGAGCCGCCGAGCGGCTCGAGGTTCTCGAACGGGATGCCGTGCATGTGCGCACGGTGCAGCGACCGCAGTGTCGCGGCGTCCGCGCGCCGCTCCCCGGTCCAGCCGACGCGGGCGAGGTAGGCGTCGAGGTCCAGGCGGGGGGCGGACTCGTCGTCCGTGCGGGGAGTGGGCTCCTGAAGCGTTTCGTCGTTGATCGTCACGCTCCGACCCTACGCAGCGGGGGCGGGGGCGGTCATCGGCCCCCGTGTGGTCATCGCCCTGGTCCTTTGGCCCTAGGGCGAGCCCGACACGCCCCAGGCCGCGCCGGGCGGCCCGTCCTCCGGACCGCGGCTCAGTTGCGGTAGGACTCGACCTCGGTGGCCGGGCGGATCGTCGCCGTGTCCGGGTCCTCACCGAACTCCGCCTTGGCCCGCCGCTGCCGCAGCAGGTCCCAGCACTGGTCGAGACGCACCTCGAGTTCGGCGAGGCGGGTGAGTTCCTCGGGGAGGAGACCGCCGGTGCGTTGCCGCAGGGCGCGTTCCTCCTCGACGAGGGCACCGATGTCGTCCAGGATCTCCTCGTTCTCCATGTCTTCCAGCGTGGCCGATCAGCGGCCGCCGCGCAGGTCGAGATCGGTGAGGACGGCACGGTGGTCGGAGCCCGCGAGGTCGGGGAAGCGGATGCCCCGGACGGTGAAGTCCCGGCTGACCAGGACGTGGTCGATCTGCACGAACGGTGGCAGGGGGCCCTCCATGGGCCAGGTCGGGGTGCGGCTCGCGTCCGCGAGGCGGGCGGCGTCCTGGAGGCGGCCCGCGCGCAGGACCGAGCGGAAGGCGGCGTGGTCCTGGGAGGCGTTGAAGTCTCCGGCGACCAGGAGGGGGCCGGTGTGCTGCCGGGCGGTGCTCTCGATGCGGCCGAGCTCCCGCTTCCACAGGTCGACCTGGCCGGGCATCGGCGGCAGCGGGTGGGCGAGTTGCAGACGTACGGGCACGCCGGCGATCACCGCCGTGGCGCCCGGCATGCCCATGACCGCCGGGATCACCCGCTCGTCGGTCAGCGGGTACGCGCTCAGCAGGACGGAGCCGACGGATCCGCCGGCGTCGACCGAGGCGTGATGGGGCAGTTCGGCCGCGAAGGCGGTGGTGAGGGCGTGTCCGCAGACCTGGTCGCATTCGGAGACGAACACCAGCTGGGGCCGCTCGCGCCGGATCGTCTCGGTCAGCGCCCCGGTGGCCTGGCCGTACTCGACGTTGGCGGCGAGCACCCGGACCTGGGTGAGGGGCGCGCCGTACGCGGTGACGAGCTGCGGCTGGTAGGGCAGGGCGGCCCAACCGGTGGCGGTGAGGACGACGACGGCCGTGAAGGTGAGGACGCGGCGGCGGGCGACGGCGGCGAGGAGCACCGCGAGCCCGGCGGGCACGGTGAACCAGGGCAGGAGCGAGAGCAGCTGCGGTACGGGGGTGATCGCGTCGGTGTCGAGGAGACGGCAGCCGGCGAGGAGGGCGGGCACCACGAGGAGCAGCCCCGCGGCCCAGGCGGTGAGGCGGTGCCTGGGCCGGAGAGGCGGCGGTTCGGGGGCCGCCGGAGCGGCGCTCGTCACGGGCGGGGGTTCCGGCACGGCGGCAAGGGCTCGGTCCACGCCCTCAGTGTCGCAGCGCCTGTGCGATCTCCGCCCTGGTGTCGCCCGAGAGCGTCCGATTGCTGCGCGCGGTACCGGACTTGGACGCCCCGGGGCCGACGCCGTCGATGGTGACCACGACCGAGTCGAGGAAGTTTCCCTCGCCGTCACGGAAGGTCACCATGACCGTGTAGTCGGCGTCCTTGTCCTTGGGGTTGGTCGCGGTGATCTCGGCGACCGTGCGGTCGCCGTCGGTGCTCGTCGGCCCGGCTTTCACGTCGCCGCGGGCGTTCACCCCGTCCTTGACCTCGTTCATCTTGTCCTGGGCGGCCGAGGCGACGGCCGCGGTGGCGGAGGAGACGACCTCGCCCGCCTTGTCCGCGATGGTGTCGCAGCCGGTGAGGGCGAGTGCCGCCGTGAGGGACAGGACCGCCGTCGTGCGCCTCATGGACGGCCGCCGCGTGGATGGCTGCTTCAGGGGTGGTCCCGGCAGTCTCGGCATGGGTGGCCGTTCCTCAGAGTCTCTCGTCGCGGCCGTACGCGTCGTCCGTGGCCAGGGCCCAGATGACGAAGACCGAGATGGCCATGGAGAAGAGCGCCCACCACGGGTGGTACGGCAGGAAGAGGAACTGGAACAGGATGTTGAGGGAGACGAGCGCGATACCCGCGACCCGGCCCCATTCCGCTCCCTTGAGGATGCCGTAGCCGGCGATGGCGATGATGACGCCGAGGATCAGGTGGATCCAGCCCCAGGTGGTGAGGTTGAACTTGAAGACGTAGTCGCCGACGCGGGTGTAGATGTCGTCCTTGGCGATGCCGGCGATGCCCTGGAAGACGTCCATGAGGCCGGTGACCAGCATGAGGACGCCCGCGAAGAGCGTGCCGCCGGCTGCCCAGGCGCCGGAGGAGGAGTGCTGCCTGCGGGGTGGTGCCGTGTTCTGGCTCATGGCCCCATCGTCGGCGCGTGCGCGCGGTTCCGAATCTTCAGCTGGGCCGGACGAGTGAGCGGAGATAGGTCTCGAGGACGGCGTCGAACTCCTCGGGCCGCTCCAGGTTGGGCAGGTGCGCGGCCCGCTCGATCACGGCGAGCGTGGCGTGCGGGAGCAGGGCGCGCATCTCCTCGGCGTCGGTGACCGGGGTGTACGTGTCGTCCCGGCCGACGATCACGAGCGCGGGGAACGGGACCGTGGTGAGGGTCTTCCGGTAGTCGGGGCGTTCGGCCCGGCCGCGGAGGGCGGCGGCCGCGGCGACCGGGTCGGTGGCGCACATCATGCGGTGGACGTGGGGTGCGGCATGGGTGTTGTACGGGGCGACCATCCGGTCGAGGACCTCGTCGGCGTACCCCCGCATGCCCTCGCGCAGGAGACGGTCGGCCATGGCGTTCCGCGCGGCCTTGCCGTCCTCGGTCTCGGCGGCCGGGAAGGTGTCGGCGAGGACGAGGCCCCGGACGCGTTCGGGGTGGCGGCGGTAGAGCTCCATGGCGATCTGGCCGCCCATGGAGAGGCCGGCGAGGACGCACGCGCCGATCCCCAGGTCGTCGAGGAGGGCGACGAGGTCCTCCGCGAAGACGCCGAGGTCGGTGGAGCCGGGGTTCGCGCCCAGGGGTGTGGCGCCGTAGCCCCGCAGGTCCGGGGCGATCACCCGGTGTGTACGGGAGAAGCGGTCGATCTGCGGCCGCCACATCGTGTGGTCGAAGGGGTGGCCGTGGACGAGGAGGAGGGCGGGGCCGGTGCCCTGGTCCTCGTAGAAGGTCCCGGCCTTGGCGGTGGTGGCGAAGGGCATGTCCGCAGGCTAGGCAGCCACAACTGCTCGGTGCAATAAGATCTTTGCTCTCGGTGCAATGTGGGCCGCGCCCGAGCGAGGCGGGTGCGGTGCGGGTGCGATACGGGAGGGTGGCCGTGGAGGAGTACCGGAGGATCGCCGACCGGGTCGAGGCGGCCGTACGCGAGGGGCGGCTGAGCCCCGGCGACCGCCTCCCGCCGCAGCGGGTCTTCGCCCGGCGCCACGGGATCGCGAACTCCACCGCGATCCGCGTGTACGGGGAGCTCGCGCGCCGGGGCCTGGTCGTCGGCGAGGTCGGACGCGGCACCTTCGTCCGGGCCGCGCCGCCGCTGCCGGGGCCCGCCCTCGCCGAGGCCACCGGGGCCGCCCCCGTCGACCTCCAGCTCAACTACCCCGGCTTCGACGGCCAGTCCGAGCTGATGGCCCGCGCGCTCGCTGCCCTCGGCCGGCCCGACGTCCTGGCCGAGGCCGTCTCCCGGCCGGCCGCCGCCACCGGCACCCCGGAGGCCCGCGACGCGGCGGCGGCCGTCCTCGGCCGGCCCGGCTGGGCGCCCGACCCCGCGAGCGTGCTCTTCGCCGGGAACGGACGGCAGGCCATCGCCGCCGCGCTCTCCGCGCTCGTCCCGCCCGGAGGCCGGCTGGGCGTCGAGGCACTCACGTACCCCCTGGTCAAGGCGGTGGCCGAGCGGCTCGGCATCCGGCTCGTGCCGCTCGCCCTCGATGCCGACGGGGTACGGCCCGAGGCCCTCGCGGCGGCCCACCGGGCGGCGCCGCTCGCCGCCGTCTACCTCCAGCCGACCCTGCACAACCCGCTCTCCTCGACCACCGGCGACGACCGCCGCGCCGCCCTCGCCGAGCTGCTGCGGAGCCTGGACCTCACGGCCGTCGAGGACACCACCTGGGCCTTCCTCGTGCCCGACGCGCCCGCCCCGCTCGCCGCGCACGCGCCCGAGCGGGTCGTCCTCGTCGACAGCCTCTCCAAGCGGCTCGCCCCCGGCCTGACCGTCGGCTATCTGGTGGTGCCGGGGCGGCTGCGCACCGCCGTGGCCGAGGCCCTGCGCTCCGGCGCCTGGACGGCGGGCGGACTGGCGCTCGCCGCCGCCACCCGCTGGGCAGCGGACGGCACGGTCACCGAGGCGGTCGCGGCCAAGCGGGCGGACGCGGAGGCCCGGCACGCCCTGGTCCTGCGGCGGCTCGAGGGACACGCCCTGCGGACCTCCCCGTACGCCTACTACTGCTGGTGGGAACTGCCCGCGCCCTGGCGGGCGGAGACCTTCACGGCCGCCGCCGCACGCGCGGGCGTGGCGGTCACCCAGGGCAGCGCCTTCGCGGTGGGGGCCGGTACGGCCCCGGACGCGATCAGGGTCGGCCTCGCCTCGCCGCCCCACGCCGTCCTCGACGACGCCCTCGGCCGCCTGGCGGCACTCGCGGCGGACACGCCCTGAGCGCGGTTCCGGAAATCCCCTTGGCCCACTCATCCTGGATATATAAGATCCAGAATCATGAGAATGAACGAGGGTGTGGAGTGGGCGCTGCACAGCTGCCTGAACCTGGCCTGGATCGGACCCGGGCGGGCGGTCACCGCCGCACGCCTCGCGGCCTATCACGAACTGCCCCCCGCGTACCTCAACAAGCAGCTCCAGGCGCTCGCCCGCGCCGGGATCGTCACCTCGGCCTCCGGTCCCAAGGGCGGCTTCCGGCTCGCCCGCGACCTGGACAGGATCACCCTGATGGACGTCGTCACCGCCATCGAAGGGCCCGACGAGGCCTTCCGCTGCACGGAGATCCGGCAGCAGGGACCCGGCGCGGGAGCGCCGGGGACGTACGCCGCCGAGTGCGCCATCGCCGGGGCCATGGGACGGGCCGAGCTGGCCTGGCGGCGAGAGCTCATGGCCCAGACCCTGGACGACGTACGGGAGCGGGCGGAACGCCAGGCGCCGGCCGCGGCCGACCGGCTCCGCAGCTGGTTCGCCGGCGTCTGACACGGCTGCCTCCCCCCGTGGGGGCCGCCCTCCCGCGTGGGGGCGGAGCTTCCGAAGAGCTCAATTCTGGACATCTCACATCCACTTGAACGGAAGGAACGATCAGCCATGACCGCCCGGACGACTCCGACCGCCGCCGTCACCGAGGGATCCGCCGACCCGCGGCGCATCACCAACCCCGGAACCCTCCACGACCCCGCCCCCTTCGGTTACAGCCACGCCGTCTCCGCCCCCGGAGAGCTCGTCTTCATCGCGGGCCAGTACGCCTCCGACGCCACCGGCGCCCCCGTTCCCGGCGACTTCGCCGCCCAGGTCGAGCTCTCCCTGACGAACCTGAGGCTCGCCGTGGAAGGCGTCGGCCTCGGCCTGTGGAACGTCGTCCGCCTCGGCTCGTACGTCGTCGATCACGACCTCGCCAAGCTGGAGGTCCTCGGCAAGGCCCTGCACGCCCACTTCGGCGAGCGGCTGCCCGCGCAGACCCTCAGCGGGGTCGCGGCGCTCGCCCTGCCGGGCATGCTCTTCGAGATCGACGCCGTCGCCGTACGGCCCGGCGGCTGACCCGGCGGCTGATCCACTTGCGGGGCGCCGGGCGGGGGTGTGCCCTGGAGGGTGCGGGAAGCAGCAGGGGGGCGAGAGAAGAAGGAGCTCCTGCCATGGCCGCACACGCAGCGGTACCCGTCCGGCGCCGGACCAGCACGCAGGGCCGGACGCACGGCCGCACGCACGGCTGGGGCGTGCCCCTCACCCTCGGCGTCCTGTACGGCCTCTACGCGTCGACCGTCGCCCGCCACGGCGGCGCCGCCACCCTCGGGCAGCTGTGGCTCGGCCTCGTCTCGGCCGTGGTCCTCGCCGGCGCGATCTACGCGCTCCGGCGCTACGGCCGCGCCCTCCCCCGAGAGCTGCGGGCCGTCGCCTGGGGCAGCCTGGCCGGCATCGCGGTCGGCTTCCTGTTCAGCCTGTCCGGCGCCAGCGTCCTGTCGTCGGCCGGGCTCGGACTGGCCTTCGCCGGGGTGAACGCGGCCGGTGCCTTCTACCTCTTCTACACCCACGAGGACGCCGCGGGCCGCCCCGCGCCGTACTGACGACGCCCCTCGCCGTGGCGGCGCCGCCGGTAGTAGGCGACCGCCACGGCGGCGAGCAGCACGGGCCAGGCCGCGAGGGGCGTGTAGCAGGCGATGAGCAGCGCGTCCTGGGCCGGAGTGGCCGGGATGCCGGGGCCGAGGTCCGCGTACGAGGCGTAGACGCCCCATCCGGCGATGGCACACAGCCCCGCGACTCCGGCGAGTGCGGCGCCCGTCGCGGCGGCCGGGTTCACCCGTCGCCCGCCGAGGAACGGCATCCAGCGGGGGAAGACCTCGCCCCAGGAGCGGACGAGCCCCAGGGTGAGGAGGGCGAGCAGCTCGGACACGACGCTGAGGGAGACCACGTACACGGACTCCCCCACGCCCAGCGGCCCGAGCCCGGCGTCCTGCGTGACCGGGAGCCCGGCGACGAGCGCGAGCCGCCACAGGCCGGACGGGAGGGTGACGAGCGGAACCGCGTGAGCGGCGAGAACGGCCCAGCGGGGCACATCGGGAAGCGCTTTGACTCTCATCATGGATTCAGCGTCCCGCCGCCTCCCCCGCCCGGACGTCGCCCCGGCGGCCGGTCCTCCTCCGTCTGCCGGGGGAGCCGGGATCCTCCGAGACGGCGAGAGGGCGAGACGGCGAGAGAGGAGAGCGGTACGGCGAGACGGCGATACGCGTCCGGGCGCCGGGGCGGGCGAGCGGGCGCCCTCCGGCCTGGCGATCCACCGGAGGGTGTCGGAGACTGGCAGGAGTGCTCGATCCCGACCCGGAGGGGGAGCGACGGTATGACCGACCTCGCCATCGAGACCGAGGGCCTGGTCAAGGTCTTCGGCACGAACCGAGCCGTCGACGGCGTCGATCTGCGCGTCCCCGCCGGTACCGTCTACGGCGTCCTCGGCCCCAACGGCGCGGGCAAGACCACCGCCGTCAAGATGCTCGCCACCCTTCTCCGCCCCGACGGCGGCCGGGCCCGCGTCTTCGGGAAGGACGTCGTCAAGGACGCCGACACCGTGCGCGGCCGCGTGAGCCTCACCGGCCAGTACGCCTCCGTCGACGAGGACCTGACCGGCACGGAGAACCTGGTCCTGCTCGGCCGGCTGCTCGGCCATACCCGGCCCGCCGCCCGCGAGCGCTCCGCGCAGCTGCTCGCCGCGTTCGGGCTCGGTGAGGCCGCCGACCGGCAGATCAAGAACTACTCGGGCGGTATGCGGCGCCGTATCGACATCGCCGCGTCCATCCTCAACACCCCCGACCTGCTCTTCCTCGACGAACCGACCACCGGCCTCGACCCGCGCAGCCGCAACCAGGTCTGGGACATCGTCCGCGCCGTCGTCGCCCAGGGCACCACCGTGCTGCTCACCACCCAGTACCTCGACGAGGCGGACCAGCTGGCCTCCCGCATCGCCGTCATCGACCACGGGAAGGTGATCGCGGAGGGCACGAAGGGCGAGCTGAAGGCCTCCGTCGGCTCGGGTTCCGTGCACGTACGGCTCAGGGACCCGGAGCAGCGCCCGGAGGCCGAGCGGGTCCTCCGGGCCGCGCTGAAGGCGGCCGTCACGCTCGAACCCGACCCGGTCGCGCTCACCGCCACCGTCAACGGCCACGGGACGGACCTCGGCGCCGCCGAGCAGGCGGCGCGGGCCCTGGCGGAGCTGGCGCGGGCCGGGGTCACGGTCGACAGCTTCGGGCTCGGCCAGCCCAGCCTCGACGAGGTGTTCCTGGCACTGACGGACAGGCCCGCGGACGGCAGCCCGCCCCCGGACCACGACGGGAAGGGAACGGCGGCATGACCACCGTCACCACCGGCAAGGATCCCCGGCAGACCGACGCCCTCGCCTTCGAGGCGCCCAGGGCGGAGGACCTGGCCGCGCTCCTCGTCGGCCACGAGCGTCCACCGCGGCCCAGCGCGCTGTCCGCGTCGCTGACGTTCGGCTGGCGGGCCATGCTGAAGATCAAGCACGTGCCGGAGCAGCTGTTCGACGTGACGGCGTTCCCGATCATGATGGTGCTGATGTACACGTACCTCTTCGGAGGCGCGCTCGCCGGTTCCGTCTCCTCGTACGTCCAGTTCCTGCTGCCGGGCATCCTGGTGATGAGCGTCGTGATGATCACGATGTACACGGGGGTCTCGGTCAACACCGACATCGAGAAGGGTGTCTTCGACCGCTTCCGTACGCTGCCGATCTGGCGGCCGGCGCCGATGGTCGGCTACCTCCTCGGCGATGTCGTGCGGTATCTGATCGCCTCGGCCGTGATGCTGACGGTCGGCATGATCATCGGCTACCGGCCGGACGGCGGTGTCGTGGGCGTGCTGCTCGGGGTGGCGCTGCTGCTCGTGTTCTCGTTCTCCTTCTCGTGGATCTGGACCATGTTCGGACTGCTGCTCCGCAGCGAGAAGTCCGTCATGGGCGTCAGCATGATGGTGATCTTCCCGCTGACGTTCCTGTCCAACGTCTTCGTCGACCCGAGGACGATGCCGGGCTGGCTCCAGGCCTTCGTCAACAACAGCCCCGTGACCCATCTGGCGACCTCTGTGAGGGAGTTGATGGCGGGCAACTGGCCGGCCGCCGACATCGCCTGGTCGCTCGGCTGGTCCGCGGTGCTCGTCGTCGTCTTCGGAGCGGTCACCATGAGGCTCTACAACCGCAAGTAGTGCCGGATCGGTCCTCCGCACGTGCCGGATCCCCGTGTTGACCTTCCCCTGCCGGGAAGGTCCAGCATCGGCCGTGCCGGGCAGGGAGCCCGGCACGGGGAGGAGAGAGCCGTGCGCGACGCGGAACCCATGCCGATGCCCACACCCATGCTGACCATCGGGGACTTCGCCCGCGCCACCCGGCTCTCCGCCAAGGCGCTGCGCCGATACGACGAGCTCGGCCTGCTGCCGCCCGCCCGCGTCGACCCGTTCACCGGCTACCGGTACTACGCCGAGGAGCAGGTCGAACGGGCCCGCCTGATCGCCTGGCTGCGGCGGATCGACATGCCGCTCGCCGAGGTCGGACGGGTCTGCGCGCTGCACGGGAAGGACCCGGCGGGCGCGGCCCGCGCGATCCGCGGTCACTGGGCGCGGATCGAGGCGGAGACGGCTGCGCGCAGGGGCCTGGCGGCCTCCCTGGTGGAACGGCTGAAGGGAACCACCGAGATGACCTCCGTACCGGCAGCGGCGACGAACCCCGAGAAGAACCCGGACGTGCCACGCGCCTCGCCCGCCTCACCGCCCTGGACGTTGCGCACCGCCGTGCGTCTCGACCCCGGCCTGGTCCGCCCCTCCCAGCAGGACGCGGCCCACGCGGGCCCGCACCTGCTGGCCGTCGCCGACGGGTACGGGCCCGAGGGGGAGCGGGCCGCGCGCGCGGCGGTCGGCGCGCTGGCCTCCGTACCGGCCCCGGAGCCGACGGCGCGCACCGGCGACGTGCTCAACGCCCTGGAGGACGCGGTGCGCGGCGCCGACGGCGCGGTGACCGGCCTGGCCGATTCGGGTACGACGCTGACCGCCGCCCTGTGGACCGGGAGCCGTCTCGTGCTCGCCCACCTGGGTGACTCGCGGGCGTATCTGCTGCGGGACGGCGTGCTCGTCCGGCTCAGCCGCGACCACACCGTCGTCCAGGCGCTGGTCGACGCGGGCGAACTCGACCCGGCCGAGGCGGCGGACCGGCCCGACCGGGCGCTGCTCCTCAAGGCCCTGGACGGCGGGGACGTGCCGCCCGAGCCGGAGCTCGGGGTGCACGAGGCGCGGCCGGGGGACCGGTATCTGCTGTGCACGGACGGGCTCTCGGCGGTCGCGCCGGCCGAGGAGATCAGGCGGGCACTGGCCCGGGGAAGCGCCCCCGACGACGCCGCCGGGGCGCTGGTCGCGCTGGCGCGGGACCTGGGCGGCCCGGACAACGTGGCGTGTGTGGTGGCGGACGTGGTGCCCGCCGCCGGGTGAGTAAGGGCCGGCCCGAGGCAGGCCGGCCCTTACGCTGGACGACATGGCCGCACCCGAGACCGACACGGAACGCTGGAAAGAACGCGGGGTGATGCTCCGCGTCTTCGTGTACGTCTTCGCGACGCACGCCTTCGCCGGCTTCGTCTGGATCCTCTTCTACGTCGGACAGAACGCCCAGAAGTGAGCGCCGCCCGAGTGGGGCCCGCCACGTACCGCCGGAAAACGGCCGTCACGTAGAGTCGCCGACGTGAACGATGCGATAGCGGTCGTCGGAATCGGCGCGGACGGCTGGGACGGACTCCCCGAGACCTCCCGCCGCGTCCTCGGCGCCGCCGAGGTCCTCATCGGCGCCCCCCGCCAGCTCGGCCTGCTCCCCGGCGACACCTGCCCCGGCGAGCGGATCACCTGGCCGACGCCGCTCCGCCCCGCCGTCCCCGGACTGCTCGCCGCCCACCAGGGCCGGACGATCGCCGTCCTCGCCAGCGGCGACCCGTCCTTCTACGGCATCGGCCGCACCCTCGCCGAGACCGTCGGCGCCGACCGCCTCCGCATCCACCCCCACCCGTCCTCCGTCTCGTACGCCTGCGCCCGGCTCGGCTGGCCCCTGGAGGACACCGAGACCGTCTCCCTCGTCGCCCGGCCCCTCGCCGCGCTCTCCGCCGCGCTCCACCCCGGCCGCCGGCTCCTCGTCCTCGGCGAAGGCCCCGAGACCCCCGCCCGCGTCGCGGCGCTCCTCCGCGACACCGGCTGGGGCGGCACCCGGATCCGGGTCCTCGAACAGCTCGGCGGAGACCGCGAGCGGCTCCTCGACGCGACCGCCGCCGACTGGCCCCACGAGCGGACCGACGCCCTCCATGTCCTCGCCCTCGACTGCGTGCGCGACCCGGACACCCTCCGGCTCGGCGCCGTACCCGGCCTGCCCGACGAGGCGTACGAGCACGACGGGCAGCTCACCAAGCGGTACGTGCGCGCCGCCACGCTCGCCGCCCTCGCCCCCGCCCCCGGCGAACTCCTCTGGGACATCGGCGGCGGCTCCGGCTCCATCGGCGTCGAATGGATGCGGACCCACCGCTCCTGCCGGGCGATCACGGTCGAGAAGTCGCCGGAGCGGGCGGCGCGGATCGAGCGGAACGCCGACGCCCTCGGCGTCCCCGGCCTGCGGGTCGTGACGGGCCCCGCGCCCGCGGCCCTCACCGGCCTTCCCGCCCCCCACGCCATCTTCATCGGCGGCGGCCTCACCGCCCCCGGCCTCCTCGACGCCTGCTGGGACGCGCTCCCCGCCGGCGGCCGGCTCGTCGCGAACACCGTGACGCTGGAGTCCGAGGCGCTCCTCGCCGAACGCCACCGCCGTCACGGCGGCGAACTGATCCGGCTCGCCGTCGCCACCGCCGTCCCCGTCGGCGGCTTCACCGGCTGGCGCCAGGCGATGCCGGTCACGCAGTGGTCCGTCACCACACCAGGAGAACGAGCATGACCGTCTACTTCATCGGCGCGGGCCCGGGCGCGGCCGACCTGATCACCCTGCGTGGCGCGCGGACCCTCGCGTCCTGCGGGGTCTGCCTGTACGCGGGCTCGCTCGTCCCCACCGAGCTGCTCGCCGAATGCGGGCCCGGCACCCGCCTGGTCGACACGGCCGACCTCGACCTCGACCGGATCGTCGCCGAGATCGCCGCCGCCCACGAGGCCGGCGAGGACGTGGCCCGCCTCCACTCCGGCGACCCGTCCGTCTTCAGCGCGATGGCTGAGCAGATGCGGCGGCTCGACGCGCTGGGCATCCCGTACGAGGTCGTCCCCGGCGTCCCCGCGTTCGCGGCGGCGGCGGCCGCGCTCAAGCGGGAACTGACCGTCCCCACGGTCGGCCAGACCGTCATCCTCACCCGCGTCTCCCAGCAGGCCACGCCCATGCCGGAGGGCGAGGACCTCGCCACCCTGGGCCGCAGCGGCGCCCTGCTCGTCCTCCACCTCGCCGCCCGCTACGTCGACCGGGTCGTCGCCGAACTCGTCCCCCACTACGGCGCGGACTGCCCGGCCGCGGTGGTGGCGATGGCCAGCCGCCCGGACGAGCTGGTCCTGCGGGGCACCCTCGACGACATCGCCGCGCAGACCAGGACGGCCGGGATCACGAAGACGGCCGTCATCCTCGTCGGCCGCACCCTCGCGGCCTCGGAGTTCCGCGACAGCCACCTGTACGACCCGGCACGCGACCGCCACGTCTGCTGAACCGCGCACCGGCACGCGGCGGGGCCCCGGGACGTCTGATCCCCGGGGCCCCGCCGCGTTCACGCCGACCGGTCAGGCGTTCGGCCGCTTGCCGTGATTGGCCTTCTTCTTCTTGCGGGCCCGCCGCTTGTTGCCACGCTTCGCCATGGGACTCCCTCTCGCTCGGGGGTGTGCCTTCGCAAGCTTAGGTTCGGGGGGAGGGGGTCGCATCCGGGCCCGTCGTCGTCAAGGTCCGACGGTCGCCGCCCCGCCCGCCTCCCACTCCGGCGCGAGCACCGACATCACCGTCGCGTCCACCCGCTCGCCCTCCCACAGCAGCGCCCCCCGCAGCACGCCCTCCGTGCGGAAGCCCGCCTTCTCGTAGGCGCGGTGGGCGCGCGGGTTGAAGGCGTAGACCTCCAGGGAGATCCGGTACAGGCCCAGTGACGCGAAGCCGTACCCGACGATCAGGCGGGTCGCCTCCGTGCCCAGGCCGCGGCCGGCGGCGTCGGGGACGAGCCCGATGCGGAAGGAGCAGCTCTCGTTCGGTTCGTCCCACAGGTTGAGGACGGCCTCGCCGACGACCCGGCCCGTCGCCCGCTCCACGACGGCCAGGTCGAGACGGTCGTCCTGGGCGCCCCGGGAGCCGTACCACGTGCGCAGCGCCGCCTCCTCGAAGCGGGTGTGGTTGCCGGTCAGCCGGTTCGTCTCCGCGTCCTCGAACAGCGGGAGCAGCGCGGGCACGTCCTCCTCCGTGACGGGACGGAGGACGACCAGGTCGCCGGTGAGGGTGGGCTTGTGCAGGAAGTCGGGCATCCGGGCATTCTGTGGGAGTCCGTGGCGGCTGTCGCCCGGATTAGGTCCCGGGCCCCGCCTTCCGGTTCACGCCGGTCCACGCGCCCGGTTCCGCCCTCCGGTTCACGCCGGTCTACGCGCCCAGTCCAGCCTTCCGGTCCACGCCGGTCCACGCGCCCGGTTCCGTCCTCCGGTTCACGCCCCCGGTCCCGCCGCCTCCGACCGTCCCACCACCGTCCCCGCCCGGTCGACGCACACCACGTCCACCGCCACCGGGGCGCCCCGCAGGACCGCCAGGGCCTCGTCACGGGCCCGGGCGGCCACCAGGTCGCCCAGCGGGACGGCGGCGGCCTCGCAGAGGCGGAGGGCCGCGAGGCCCGTGTTCGCCCCGGTGATCTCCGCCGCCAGGGACTCCGAGGCGCCTCCCGCGCGGGCCAGGTCCGCGAGGAAGGCCTTGTCGACCTGGGAGCGGGCCGAGTGGAGGTCCAGATGGCCCGCCGCCAGCTTCGACAGCTTCGCGAAGCCGCCGCAGAGCGTGAGACGGTCGACCGGGTGGCGACGGATGTACTTGAGGACCGCACCCGCGAAGTCGCCCATGTCGAGAAGCGCGATCTCCGGCAGGTCGTAGAGGGTGGAGACGGTCCGCTCCGACGTCGAGCCCGTGCAGCCCGCCACATGCGTCAGACCGCCCGCGCGGGCCACGTCCACGCCCCGCCGGATGGAGTCGATCCAGGCCGAGCAGGAGTACGGGACGACGACCCCGGTCGTGCCGAGGATCGACAGGCCCCCGAGGATGCCGATCCGGGGGTTCCAGGTGGAGCGGGCGATCTCGGCGCCGTGGTCGACGGAGACGGTGATCTCGACGTCGCCGGGCGCGCCGTGCCGGGCCGCGACCTCGGCGACGTGCTCACGCATCAGCTGCCGGGGCACCGGGTTGATCGCCGGCTCGCCGACCTCAAGGGGCAGACCCGGCAGGGTGACGGTGCCGACGCCCTCGCCCGCCCGGAAGACCACGCCCGAGCCCGGCGGCAGGAGCCGTACCGTCGAGCGGATCACCGCGCCGTGGGTGACGTCCGGGTCGTCACCCGCGTCCTTGACCACGGCGGCCATGGCGGACCCGCCGGACAGGGATTCCGCGGTGAGCGCGAACGACGGCGTCTGCCCCTTCGGCAGCGTGATCGTCACCGGGTCCGGGAAATCGCCGGTCAGGAGGGCCGTGTACGCGGCCGTCGTCGCCGCCGTCGCGCAGGCACCGGTCGTCCAGCCCGGGCGGAGACCGGTGTGCTTGAGTTGGGCCTCACGCCCGCCGCCTGACGTCACGAAAGGGCTCCTGTGGTGCACATACTCATTCTCGGGGGGACCACCGAGGCCCGCGCCCTCGCGGGCCTGCTGCACGGCGGGGTACGGGTCACCAGCTCCCTCGCGGGACGGGTGGCGAGCCCCAGGCTGCCGTCCGGGGAGGTCCGGATCGGCGGCTTCGGCGGCGTCGCCGGCCTGGTGGAGTGGATCGGTGGACACGCCGTGGACGCGGTCATCGACGCCACGCATCCCTTCGCCGAGCGGATCAGCTTCAACGCGGCCCGGGCGGCCGCCACCGCCCATGTTCCCCTGCTGGCACTCCGCCGCCCCGGCTGGGTCCCGCAGCAGGGCGACGACTGGCGTTCCGTGGCGTCCCTGGAGGAGGCGGCCAGGGCCCTGGACGGCCTCGGCGACCGGGTGTTCCTGACGACCGGCCGCATGGGCCTCGCGGCCTTCGCGGACCGCCCGCAGTGGTTCCTGGTCCGCTCGGTGGACGCCCCGGAGCCCCCGATGCCGCCCCGCACGGAGATCCTCCTGGACCGGGGGCCCTTCACCCTGGACGGCGAGCGGGAGCTCCTCGACCGCCACCGCATCGACGTCCTGGTCACGAAGGACAGCGGCGGCACGGCGACCGCCCCGAAACTGACCGCGGCCCGCGAGGCCGGCGTCCCGGTCGTGGTGGTCCGCCGCCCCCCGGTCCCGGAGGGTGTCCCGGTGGCGGCGACCCCGGAGGAGGCCGCCGCCTGGGCGCTGCGGGTGCGCCGGGCGCCCCAGGTGTGAGGGAGGGGCCCACCGGCGTTCAACGGAGTGATGGGTACCGTCCGATGGCCTGCCACGGCGGGGCTCACGGCGCTGGTGCCGGGCGCCGCTCCGTGCGGGGGCCCGGTCCCCTCGGGCTCCTCGGTCACCCGTACCGGCGCGGCGTCCAGGTGATCGTGCGGCCGTCGGCGCGTTCGGCCGCGCGGGTCTGCGACGAGCCGATGAGGAGCAGGGTCCGCATGTCGACCTCCGACGGCTCCAGGGTCTTCAGCGTCAGGACCCGGACCGACTGCTCGGGGCCGCCCACGTCACGGGCGACGACCACCGGGGTGTCGGGGGAGCGGAGGGTGAGGAGGAGGTCCCGGGCGGCGGCCACCTGGTGCGTGCGGGACTTCGAGCCGGGGTTGTAGAGGGCGAGGACCAGGTCGGCCGAGGCGGCGGCGCGCAGCCGGGTCTCGATGACCTCCCAGGGCTTGAGCCGGTCGGAGAGCGAGATCGTCGCGTAGTCGTGGCCCAGGGGGGCGCCCGCGGCGGCGGCGGCCGCGTTGGCGGCGGTCACCCCCGGGAGTACCCGTACGGGAACGTCCGCGTACTCCGGTTCACAGGCGACCTCCAGGACGGCCGTCGCCATGGCGAAGACACCCGGGTCGCCGCCGGAGACGACCGCCACCCGGTGCCCGCGCCGGGCCAGGTCGAGCGCGAACTCGGCGCGCTCCGACTCGACCTTGTTGTCGGAGCCGTGCCGGATCTGCCCGGGGCGCAGGACCGGCACCCGGTCCAGGTAGGTGGTGTAGCCGACGAGGATGTCGGCGTTGACGAGCGCGCCGCGCGACTCGGGGGTCAGCCAGGGGGCGCCGGCCGGACCGGTGCCGACGACGACGACCTCGCCCCGGTCCCGTACGGGAGTCTCCTGGTCGATACGGGAGGGGAGCACGGCGACCGAGAAGTACGGGACGGACGCCGGGTCGACCTCCGCCAGCCTCTCCGTCCGCTCGCCCGCCATGAACGCCCGCTCCACGTACCGGGCGTCGTCGAGCCGGCCGGACCGTTCCAGGGCCCGCCGCACGGTGGGGAACGTGCGGCCGAGCTTCATGACGACCGCCGAGTCGGTGCCCGCGAGCCGGGCCGTCAGCTCGTCCTCCGGCAGGGTGCCGGGGATGATCGTGAGGACCTCCTCCGCCTCGCAGAGCGGCTCGCCGAGGCGGGCGGCGGCGGCGCTGACCGAGGTGACACCGGGGATGACGGTCGTGTCGTAGCGGTGCGCGAGCCGCTTGTGCATGTGCTGGTACGAGCCGTAGAACAGCGGGTCGCCCTCGGCGAGGACGGCGACCGTGCGGCCCGCGTCGAGGTGCGCGGCGAGGCGGGCCGAGGCCTCCTCGTAGAAGTCGTCGAGGGCGCCCCGGTAGCCGCCGGGGTGGTCCGTGGTCTCCACCGTGAGCGGGTACATCAGCCGCTCCTCGATGTGGTCCTCGCGGAGGTGCTCGGCGGCGATCGAGCGGGCGATGGAGCGGCCGTGGCGGGCCGAGTGGTACGCGATCACGTCGGCGCCGGCGATGGCCTTCACGGCCGCCACCGTCATCAGGTCCGGGTCGCCGGGGCCGAGGCCGACCCCGTACAGCTTGCCGGGCCCGGACCCGGTCGTGGTGTCGTTCGCGGTGCCGGTCACGGTGCTCATGCCTGGATCTCCGCTTCGTGAGCGATCGCGTTGATCGCGGCGGCCGTCATCGCGCTGCCGCCGCGACGGCCCCGTACGACGAGGTACTCGAGGCCCAGCTCCTGGGCGGCGAGGGCGTCCTTGGACTCGGCGGCGCCGATGAAGCCGACCGGTATGCCGAGGACGGCGGCGGGCTTCCCGGCCCCCTTCGCGACCATCTCCAGGAGATGGAAGAGGGCGGTGGGCGCGTTGCCGATGGCGACGACGGAGCCTTCGAGGCGGTCCCGCCACAGTTCGAGGGCGGCGGCGGAGCGGGTCGTGCCGAGTTCTGCGGCGAGCCCGGGCACGGACGGGTCGGAGAGCGCGCAGAGCACCTCGTTGTCGGCGGGCAGCCGTCGGCGGGTGACGCCGCTCGCGACCATCTGTGCGTCGCAGAGGACCGGCGCACCGGCGCGGAGGGCGGCGCGGGCGCTCGCGACGACCCCGGGGGAGTACGCGAGGTCCTGGACGAGGTCGGTCATGCCGCAGGCGTGGATCATCCGGACCGCCACCTGGGCGACGTCGGCGGGCAGGCCCGCGAGATCCGCTTCGGCGCGGATCGTGGCAAAGGACTGACGGTAGATCTCCGTCCCGTCCTTCTCGTAGTCGAACATGGTGTCGCTCTCGCTCATCTCGTGTGGGGCGGTGGGGTCGTGTGGGTCGACGGGCCGCGAGCCGCCGCGACCGCTGCGGACAGGGAGGTGCGGGGGGTGGGGACGCCGTCCACCAGATAGGTGTCGTCGCCGGTGGCGAGGACCTCGATCCAGCGGCCGTACGGGTGTCCGCAGCCGCGTGCGCACCCGGAGAAGTGCACGGGCAGCGGCCCGGCGGGCGCGGTGAGGGCGTCCGCCCGGACGTCGGCGAGGGACTTGGCGCACCCGGGCCGCCCGGTGCAGGCGGTGACTCCGGCTCCGGGGGCGTCGGGCCGGGTGATCAGCCCGTACGCCTCCAGGGCAGCGAGCCGGGCGGTGGCGGCTTCGGTCCCGGCGGCCGTTTCGGCGACGGCCGCTCCGGAGACGACGACCGCTCCCCGCCACGGTGTCAGCCGGATCTCATGGGCGGGCAGCAGGGCCCGCAGCTGAGCCGAGGTCAGCCGGCCGAGCGGTGCGAGGACGTGCAGGGCGCCGCCGGGCAGGACGCCGGGCGCGGGTGGCGTGGCCGCGGGCAGCGGCGGTACGGGTACGGGCTCGGCCGCGATCCCCGCACGTGCCAGGGCCCCGGCCCAGTCCGGCACATGGCTGTCGGGCAGTTCCCGGGGCCGCCAGGCCCCGTTCCCGGCCGCGTCGGCGGCGTCGAGGAACGTGAGGGAGGCGACGAGGGCGGCCCGTACGGCGTCGGCCGCGGCGAGCCGGAAGACCTGAGGGCCGAGCCACAGGGCGGCGGATCCGTCGGCGCCTGCGATCAACTTCACATCTCCGCCGAGCGTGGCCACGTCCCCTCGCCCGTCGTCCAGGACGAAGAGGAAACGGCCGGAAAGAGCAGCCGCCCGGGGCTCGGCGCACAGGGCGGTGTCCAGCTCGCGTGCCCACAACTGCACGTCCGCGCATCCGAGTCCGTCGAGGCCCGCGGTCGGCGAGGCGACGATGTTGCGGACGCGTTCGTGGGTGGCGGAGGGCAGCAGGCCCGCCGCCGAGAGGAGCGCCGCGAGCTCGCCGCCGCAGTTGTCCGCGAGGCCCCGCAGCTCCGCGTTGCCGCGCGAGGTGATGCTGATCCGCCCGTCGCCGAGGGTCTCCGCCGCGGTCGCGAGCGCCTCGGCCTGATGGAGTGTCAGGCGCCCTGCGGGCAGGCGGAGTCGGGCGAGGCGGCCGTCCTCGGCGGGGTGCAGACGCAGCGCCCCGGGGCAGGCGTCGCCACGGTCCCGTATGCGAGCTTCGCCCGGTTCGGGCGTCGTGGGTGGGGTGGGCGGCATGGCGGCGAGCATACCCACGGGCCACCGGGCGCCCACCGGGTGTGATCAGGCCGACTCGGCGGCCCGCCCCGCCCCTCGGCACCACGATCTAGGATGCAGATCGGCATGGGGTCCCAGGACCCCGGGGAGGAAGCCCGGTGAGACTCCGGCGCGGTCCCGCCACTGTGAGCCCGTCCCGGAAACGGAACGGGTGAGTCAGGAACTCCCTTCCCCAGGCTCTCGGCTTCGCCCGAGCAGGGGAGGCCCCAACCCACACGACCACCCGGGGCGCGGACAACCCCGAGGAAGGCCTGCGCTCGCCATGCTTCTGCTGCTGTCGCACTCCGATACCGACCTGCTCAGCGCCCGCGCGGCCGGCGGCCCCGTGGAGTACCGCTTCGCCAACCCCTCCCGTCTCCCCCTCGCCGAGCTGCCCGGTCTCCTGGACGGCGCCGACCTCGTCGTCGTACGGCTGCTCGGCGGTCTCCGCTCCTGGGAGGACGGCCTGGACGCGGTCCGCGCCGCCGGGAAGCCGGTGGTCGTCCTCAGCGGCGAACAGGCACCCGACGCCCAGCTGATGGAGACGTCCACCGTCCCCGTCGGCGTCGCCACCGAGGCGCACGCCTACCTCGCGCACGGCGGCCCCGCGAACCTGGAGCAGCTGGCCCGCTTCCTCTCCGACACCGTCCTGCTCACCGGCCACGGCTTCGAGGCCCCGGCCGCCGCCCCCACCTGGGGACCCCTGGAGCGCACCCCGAGGAGCACCGAGGGCCCGACGGTCGCCGTGCTCTACTACCGCGCCCACCACATGAGCGGGAACACCGCCTTCGTCGGCACCCTCTGCGACGCGATCGAGGACGCCGGCGCGCGGCCGCTCCCGCTGTACGTGGCGTCCCTGCGCGCCCCCGAGGCCGAACTCCTCGCGGAGCTGCGGGCAGCCGACGCCATCGTCACCACCGTCCTCGCCGCCGGCGGCACCAAGCCCGCCGAGGCGCAGGCCGGCGGCGACGAGGAGGCCTGGGACGCGGGGGCGCTCGCCGCGCTCGACGTGCCGATCCTCCAGGCCCTGTGCCTGACCGGCTCGCGGTCCGCCTGGGAGGAGAACGACGAGGGCCTCTCCCCGCTGGACGCCGCGAGCCAGGTGGCCGTCCCCGAGTTCGACGGCCGGCTCATCACCGTCCCGTTCTCCTTCAAGGAGATCGACGAGGACGGTCTGCCCGCGTACGTGGCCGACGCCGAGCGCGCCGCCCGCGTCGCCGGGATCGCGGTCCGCCACGCGCGCCTGCGGCACATCCCGAACGCCGAGAAGAAGCTGGCGCTCGTCCTCTCCGCGTACCCGACGAAGCACTCCCGCATCGGCAACGCCGTCGGCCTCGACACCCCCGCCTCCGCCGTCTCCCTCCTGCGCCGGCTGATCGCCGAGGGCTACGACTTCGGGCCGGCCGAGGAGCTTCCCGGCCTGGTCTCCGGCGACGGCGACGAGCTGATCTACGCCCTCATCGAGGCCGGCGGCCACGACCAGGACTGGCTGACGGAGGAACAGCTCGCCCGGAACCCGGTCCGCATCCCGGCCGCCGACTACAAGCGCTGGTACGCGACGCTCCCCGAGGAGCTGCGGACCCACGTCGAGGAGCACTGGGGCCCGGCGCCCGGCGAGATGTTCCTCGACCGCTCCCGCAACCCGGAGGGCGACATCGTCCTCGCGGCCCTGCGGCGCGGGAACCTGCTGATCCTCATCCAGCCGCCGCGCGGCTTCGGTGAGAACCCGATCGCGATCTACCACGACCCCGATCTCCCGCCGTCCCACCACTACCTGGCGGCCTACCGCTGGATCGCCGCCCGCGCCGAGGACGGCGGCTTCGGCGCCGACGCCATGGTCCACCTGGGCAAGCACGGCAACCTGGAGTGGCTGCCCGGCAAGAACGCCGGCCTGTCCGCCGCCTGCGGCCCCGACGCGGCACTCGGCGACATCCCGCTGGTCTACCCCTTCCTCGTCAACGACCCGGGCGAGGGCACGCAGGCCAAGCGGCGCGTCCACGCGACCCTCGTCGACCACCTGGTGCCGCCGATGGCCCGCGCCGACTCGTACGGCGACATCGCCCGCCTGGAGCAGCTGCTCGACGAGTACGCGCAGATCTCGTCCATGGACCCGGCGAAGCTGCCCGCGATCCGCGCCCAGATCTGGACGCTGATCCAGGCCGCCAAGCTCGACCACGACCTGGGTCTCCAGGAGCGCCCGGAGGACGACGGCTTCGACGACTTCCTGCTGCACGTCGACGGCTGGCTGTGCGAGGTCAAGGACGCCCAGATCCGCGACGGTCTGCACGTCCTCGGCGGCGCCCCGGAGGGCGAGGCCCGCGTCAACCTGGTCCTCTCCATCCTGCGCGCCCGCCAGATCTGGGGCGGTACGCAGGCGCTGCCGGGCCTGCGCGAGGCGCTCGGCCTCGACGAGTCGGCGGCGACCCGGACGACCGCCGACGAGGCGGAGGCGAAGGCGCGCGAGCTGGTCGAGGCGATGGAGGCCGCCGGCTGGGAGGTGACCGCGGTCGAGACCGTGGCCGCCGCGTACGGCTCCGAGGTGCGGGACGTGCTCCGCTTCGCCTGCGAGCAGGTCGTGCCGCGTCTCGCCGGCACCACCGACGAGCTGACGCACGCCGTGCACGCCCTGAACGGCGGCTTCGTTCCGGCGGGACCGTCGGGTTCGCCCCTGCGCGGCCTGGTCAACGTCCTGCCGACCGGCCGGAACTTCTACTCCGTCGACCCGAAGGCCGTGCCGTCCCGGCTGGCCTGGGAGACCGGGCAGGCGCTCGCCGACTCGCTCCTGGAGCGCTACCGCACCGACAACGGGGAGTGGCCGACGTCCGTCGGGCTCTCCCTGTGGGGCACGAGCGCGATGCGCACCGCCGGCGACGACGTGGCCGAGGCGCTCGCGCTGCTCGGCGTCCGCCCGCTGTGGGACGAGGCCTCGCGCCGGGTCAACGGCATGGAGCCGATCCCCCTGGCGGAGCTCGGCCGCCCGCGCGTCGATGTCACGCTGCGCATCTCGGGCTTCTTCCGCGATGCCTTCCCGCACGTCATCGGGCTGCTCGACGACGCCGTCCGGCTTGTCGCGGGCCTTGAGGGCGAGTCCGCCGAGGACAACTACGTACGGGCGCACGCGCAGGCCGACCTCGCCGAGCACGGCGACGAGCGGCGCGCCACCACCCGGATCTTCGGTTCCCGGCCCGGCACGTACGGCGCGGGCATCCTCCAGCTGATCGACTCGCGGGACTGGCGGACGGACGCGGACCTCGCCGAGGTGTACACGGTGTGGGGCGGGTACGCGTACGGGCGCGGGCTCGAAGGCCGCCCGGCGCGCGCCGAGATGGAGACGGCGTACAAGCGGATCGCGGTCGCGGCGAAGAACACGGACACCCGCGAGCACGACATCGCCGACTCCGACGACTACTTCCAGTACCACGGCGGCATGGTGGCGACCGTCCGCGCGCTCAAGGGCACCGCCCCCGAGGCGTACATCGGCGACTCCACCCGCCCCGAGACCGTCCGGACGCGCACGCTCGTCGAGGAGACCTCCCGGGTCTTCCGCGCCCGCGTGGTCAACCCGCGCTGGATCGAGGCGATGCGCCGCCACGGCTACAAGGGCGCGTTCGAGCTGGCGGCGACGGTCGACTACCTCTTCGGGTACGACGCCACGACGGGCGTGGTCGCCGACTGGATGTACGACAAGCTGACGCAGGAGTACGTCCTCGACCCGGAGAACCAGGCCTTCCTGAAGGAGGCCAACCCCTGGGCCCTGCACGGCATCGCGGAGCGGCTCCTCGAAGCCGAGTCGCGCGGCATGTGGGAGAAGCCGGACCCGGAGACCCTGGCCGCCCTGCGCCAGGTGTTCCTGGAGACCGAGGGCGACCTCGAAGGGGACGACGAGTAGGGCGCACTTCAGCGCGGGGCCGGGCGTTCCGGGGCCGGTTCGAGACGACGGCCCCGGAAGCCCTGTCCGTTTCCGGCGCTGTCGTGTCGACAGCTGCCGGACCGGGGTCGTCAGGTCCCCGGCGGAGGAGAGACCGAGGGCGAGCAGTTCGTCCGTGCGGTCCGTTCCGAAGGCCTCGCCCACCGTACGGGGGTCGGTGGGTGGGGCCGTCTCCTGACGCGGCGGTCCGGCTCCGTCCGGGACGCTCACCGTGCCCGCGTCCGGGGCCATGGGTCAGCGCGACCTGGCCGCCGCGATGGAGATCGATCCCAGCCAACTCGTGGCCGTCCTCAACGAGTTGGAGGCGGCGGGGCTCGCGGAGCGCCGGCGTGACCCGGCCGACCGGCGCCGTCACATCGTGGAGATCACGGAGGCGGGCACGGCGGCCCTCGAACGGGTCGACGCGGCGGTGACCGCGGCCGAGAGCGAGCTCTTCGGCGATCTCACCGAGGCGGAGCGGACGGTGCTGCGCGGGCTGCTCGACCGGGTCGTGGTGGACGCCGTCGACCACGACTGCGGCGCCGGGTAGAGGCTCCGCCCGGTGCCCGCCCGACCGGCGGGATCCCGGGGAGAAGTCCGCTCACCGGCCGTACGGCCGATGAGTTCCGGTGGTGACCGGGGTCTACCCCTTGACCGTCCCACCACCGAGGAGAGACCGATGGCCGAGACCGACACCCGGACCCTGGACACCACCGGCGCGGCCGTGCGCTACGACGTGCGGCCCGGCACCGGCACCGCCGACCGCCCCCTGCTGCTCATCGGCTCCCCCATGGACGCGACCGGCTTCACCACCCTCGCCTCCCACTTCGCCGACCGGACCGTCGTCACGTACGACCCGCGCGGAGTGGGCCGCAGCGAGCGCACCGACGGCGCGGCGGAGACGCTCCCCGAGGAGCACGCCGACGACCTGGCCCGGCTGATCGAGGCGCTCGGCACCGGCCCCGTGGACGTCTTCGCGAGCAGCGGCGGCGCCGTCAACGCCCTCGCCCTGGTGGCCCGGCGCGGCGACCTGGTGCACACCCTCGTCGCGCACGAGCCGCCGACCGCCCAGGTCGTCCCGGACCGGGAGGCGGCCCTCGGGGTCTGCGCGGACGTCCACGCGACCTATCTGCGGGAGGGCTGGGGGCCCGGGATGGCCAAGTTCCTCGCCCTGACGAGCCGTAAGGGCCCGATCCCGGCGAACTGGGCCGAGGAGCCCGCGCCCTCCCCGGCCGCGTTCGGCCTGCCGACCGAGGACGACGGCAGGCGCGACGATCCGCTGCTGGGCCAGAACATGCGCGGCTGCACCTCGTACCGCCCCGACTTCACCGCCCTGCGCGCCGCGCCGACCCGGATCGTCGTCGCCGCGGGGAAGGAGTCCGAAGGCGAGTTCGCCGCCCGCGCGGCGGCGGCCGTCGCCGACGGGCTCGGCACCCCGCTCGCCGTCTTCCCGAGCCACCACGGCGGCTTCCTGGGCGGGGAGTTCGGGCAGCACGGCGCCCCCGCGGAGTTCGCGGAGGCACTGCGTGCCGTCCTGGAGGAGAGCCGGAGCTGACGGCTGCTCCTTCGGTGACGCGGCGGCGGCCTGCAGGCCGCCGCCGCGTCGGCGTTTCCGATGCTCCACCGCCGACCACGCATCGGTCGCGCCGGTCAAGCGTCGGTGGCCGGCGTCCGCATCCCGAAGAGAAGCGAGTTGTTCTAGCGGAGTACGAACAACTTGTTCTATCCTGGTGCGAACAACGGAGGATTCCATGCACCGTGCCACGCCCCTGCTCCGCGCCCTCGCCGCGCTCCCCTTCGCCCTCGCCCCCGCCGCGTCCCTGCTGCTGCTCGACCTCTGGCAGGACCGGCTCCCCGACCCCCTCGCCACCCACTTCACCGTGGGCGACGGCGGCCGCGCCGACGGCTTCACCGGCCACACCGCGTTCGCCGTCATCACCGCCGTCCTGTTCCTCGGACTCGGCACCGGCTGGACGCTCCTCGTCCGCCGAACCGCCCTCTGGGGCGCGTGGGCGACGGCCGGCTTCCTCGGAGCGCTGCTCGTCCTTCTCGTACGGGCCAACCTGGACGCCACCGATCCGGCCCAGGTCGTCGCCCCCCTCACCGACCTGGCCGTCGGAGCGGCCGCCGCCGCGGTCCTCGGCCTCGCCGGATGGGCGCTGGCCTCGCTCCTCCCCGCGGACGCGCCCCCCGCCCACACCGGCGCGGCCGACGGCCCCCGGCTCACGCTCGGTGCGAGCGAGGTCGCCGGCTGGTCCCGCGCCACCGTCTCCCGCCCGCTGACCGTTCTCGCGGTGCTCGCCCTCGCCGCCGTCCCGGCCGGTCTGCTCCTCGCGCCCTGGCCCGCCGCCCTGCTCGCCCTGCTCGGCCTCGTCATCGGGGTGCCGGGCCTCGCCCTCGCCCGCGTCAGGGTCGCCGTCGACCGGCGCGGCGTCACCGTCGGGCCCTCGCTCGTGCCCCGGCCCCGGGTCCGGGTGCCGCTCGACGACGTCGTGGGCGCGGACGTCAGGGAGCTCGACACCGCCGCCGTGATCACCGACTTCGGCGGCTGGGGCTACCGGGTCCGGGCCCACAGGACCGGCGTCGTCCTCCACACCGGCGAGGCCCTCGTCGTACGGCGGGGCAGCGGGCGCGAGTTCGTGGTCACCGTGCCCGACGCGCGGACCGCCGCCGCCCTCCTCAACACGCTCGCCGAGCGCCATGGGAAGGTCTGACCGTGCTCTTCCGTGTCGACCCGGCCTCCACCGCGCCCCTCGGCGACCAGATCGCCGCCTGTGTCCGCGGCGCCCTCGCCAACGGCTCCGCCGCGCCCGGTGAGCGCCTCCCGGCCGCCCGGGAACTCGCCGACTCCCTCGGCGTCAACGTCCACACCGTCCTCCGCGGCTACCAGCGGCTCCGCGAGGAGGGCCTGATCGAACTCCGCCGCGGCCGGGGCGCCGTCATCGTCCCCGGCGCCACCGCGCCCGACCGCGCCCGCCTGGTCTCCCGGCTCCGCGAGGCGGCGTCCGAGGCACGCGGACTCGGCCTCACGGACGAGGAGTTCCTCGACCTGGCCCGTACGAGCCTGGGCTGAGCCCGGGTCGGCGGACGCTCCGGCCGGGCCTGCCCGCGTACGGGCACGCCGGGCCGGGCCGGCTCGCGTACGCGCGCGCGTGGACGGTCGGCGTACGGGGTCAGGCGAGTTCGCGTACGGGCGCGCCGTCCAGGTAGGCCTGGATGTCCTCGACCGCCTGGCCGAAGTACCGCCCGTAGTTCCCCTCCGTCACATACCCCAGGTGGGGCAGCGCGAGGACGTTCGGCAGGGACCGCAGGGGGTCGTCCACGGGCAGCGGTTCGGTCTCGAAGACGTCGAGGCCCGCCCCCGCGATCCACCGCTCGCGCAGCGCCCGCAGCAGCGCGCCGCCGTCGACGAGACCGGCCCGTGAGGTGTTGACGAGGTACGCGTGCGGGCGCATCGCCCGAAGTTCGGGCTCTCCGACCAGGCCCCGGGTGCGCTCGGAGAGCACCATGTGGAGCGAGACGAAGTCGCTGTCCGCGAACAGCTCCCGCTTGTCCTTCGCGAGCCGCACGCCGTGCTCGTCCGCCCGCTCCTCCGTCAGGTTCGGGCTCCACGCGCGCACGTCCATGCCGAAGGCGAGGCCGATCGCGGCCATCCTGGCGCCGATCTTGCCGAGGCCGACGAGCCCGAGGGTCCGGCCGGCCAGGTCGGCCCCGACGGTGGACTGCCAGGGCCCGCCCTCCCGCAGCGCCCGTGCCTCGGCCGGGACGTGCCGGGCGAGGCCGAGAAGGAGCGCCCAGGTGAGCTCGGTGGGCGGTGCGGGACTGCTGGCGGTCCCGCAGACGGTGACCCCGCGCGCGCGTGCGGCGGCGACGTCGACGGAGGCGTTGCGCATGCCGGAGGTGACCAGGAGCCGGAGCCGGGGCAGCCGGG
This sequence comes from Streptomyces sp. NPDC058326, assembly GCF_042879855.1. Classification (NCBI taxonomy): domain Bacteria; kingdom Bacillati; phylum Actinomycetota; class Actinomycetes; order Kitasatosporales; family Streptomycetaceae; genus Streptomyces; species Streptomyces sp. NPDC058326. The sequence goes on from NZ_JBHVZO010000003.1 coordinate 317,386, forward strand.
CGAGGAGCGCGGCGTCGACGGGGGTGCGCTCCCGCATCACGACGAGGATCTCGCAGTCCTCGACGGCGGCGACGAGCGCGTCCCGGTCGGTGAGGTGCTCGCGCAGGACGCGTACGTCGACGCGGTCGGCGAGCGGGCTCCAGTCGGCGTGGGTGAGGGCGACGCCCTGGTAGTCGTCGAGTACGGCACAGCGCAGATTCATGACGGCATGATCGCGCAGGCTCCCCGGCCGTGCCCAGGGCACAGGCTCACCGCGCCCTGCCCCCGCGGGCCCCGCCTGACCGACAAGGGGCGTCCGGGGCCCACGAGTTCACGGCCCGCGGTCAGGGCGTACGGCTGAAGGAGCGGCGGTAGGAGCGGGGCGGGACGCCGCGGCGGCGTACGAACTGGGCGCGCAGCACCGCCGCGCTGCCGAAGCCGACCGCGCGGGCGACCTCCTCGACCGGGAGGTCCGTGGTCTCCAGGAGCTCCTCGGCGCGGCCGAGCCGCAGGGAGAGCAGCCAGGCGTGCGGGGTGGTCCCCGTGGACGCGGCGAAACGGCGAGCGAAGGAACGGCGGCTCATCAGGGCCCGGCGGGCCAGCTCGGCGACGGGCAGCGGCTCGTGGAGGTTCTCCCTGGCCCAGGCGAGGACGTCGGTGAGCCGCTCGTCCCGGCTGTCCTCGGGGACGGGCGTGGCCAGGTACTGGGCCTGGCCGCCGTCCCGGTGGGACGGGAGCACCAGGTCCCGGGCGATGGCGTTGGCCGTGGCGGCCCCGTACTCCCGGCGCAGCAGGTGCAGACACAGGTCGAAGCCCGCGGCGGCGCCCGCGCCCGTGACGATCGGGCCCTGGTCGACGTAGAGGGCGTCGGGTTCGACGGTGATGTCCGGGTGACGTTCGGCCAGGAGCCCGGCGAACCGCCAGTGGGTGGTGGCCCGCCGCCCGTCGAGCAGCCCGGCCGCGGCGAGCGCGAACGCGCCGACGCAGTGGGCCGCGACCAGCGCCCCGCGCGCGTGGGCGGCGGTCAGCGCGTCGAGCACGGCGGGCCCCGGCGGTGTGCGGAACTCCGCCCAGGGCAGCGCGATCACCAGGTCGGCGGCGGCGAGCCGGTCGAGGCCGTGCTCGACCACCAGCGGCAGCCCGACGTCGGTGCGGACGGTCCCCGGCCGGTCGGTGCAGAGCGCGAAGTCGAAGCGGGGCAGGTCTCCGCCGCGGGCGTCGAACACCTCGGAGACGATCCCTGCGCCGAGCATGCCCACCCGGTGCGGGGCGTAGGCGGCGACGGTCACGAAGGGCGGCGGCATGGGGGCGAGTCTTCCACGCGGCCCGCGTGGCACGATTCCCGCGATCGATGGCAGTACGGCCACTCGTGGCGGGCCCGGCGCCGCAGAAGACTGGGGGCATGACACACCACGACGACGCACCCCGCGGCCGCACCGCCGCCTACAGGATCCTGACCACCGGCTACACGCTCTCCACCGGCCCCGGGGTCGCCGCCACCGTCTCGTACGTACGCGACGGCGACCGGCATGTGATCGTCGATCCCGGCATGGTGGCGAGCCGCGACCGGATCCTCGGCCCGCTCGCCGAACTCGGTCTCGGCCCCGACGACATCACCGATGTGGTGCTCAGCCACCACCACCCGGACAACACCATGAACGTCGGCCTCTTCGGCCGGGCCCGCGTCCACGACCACAAGGCGATCTACGAGAACGACCAGTGGACCGACCGCGACGCCGAGGGCCATGAGCTCGCCCCGTCCCTGCGGCTGATCCGCACGCCCGGCCACAGCCCCGAGGACATCACGCTCCTCGCCGGCACGGACGAGGGTGTCGTCGCCTTCGTGGGCGACCTCTGGTGGCGCCCGAACGGCCCGGTGGAGGACCCGGTGGCCCCGGACCACACCGTCCTGAAGGACTCACGCCTCCGCGTCCTCGCCACGGCCGACGTGATCGTCCCGGGCCACGGCCCGGCCTTCCCGGCGGACGGCACGGCACCGCTGTAGGGGAGTCCGGGCGCGGGCGTTCCGCTGAGGGTGGGGGCGGCGCCCGGTGTCCTTGGGGGTGGCGCCGGTGTCCTGCCGATCAGGCCGGACGTCGCGAGACCGGTCCGATGGGCAGGACACCCCCTAGAATCGGCTTTCATGTCGAAGCCTGACGAGCTGCTCGTTGACATTGCCGCCACGGTGGAGTCCGGGCAGAGCAATCAGATGTCCCTGACGGTGGTCGTGGGGGGTGTGGTCCTCACCGGTCGGCTGGCCCCGGAAGCCCTGTGGAGACAGCGCGTGTCCGAGGTCCTGACGGACTCCACCCGCCTCGCCGAGTTCTCCGGGATCTTCAGCCCCTCCGAACGGAAGGAAGGGCCACCCACCCACCTGCACTTCCACCTCGCCCGGATCCTCCAGGGCACCGTCGGTATCCCGGAGACCGGCGGGATGTACCGGGTCGCCCTCTCGGACGTCAGCGCCTGGACGGTGGGCGACTTCCGCTACTCCGACCACTGAGCGAGCCGCGTACGACGACGGGCGGCGGCTGGGCAGCCGTACTCGGACGGTCACCGCCGCCCGCTCGGCCCCCGCACGCGGACGCAGGGCTCAGAACGTGTCGAAACGCTGTTCGGAGGGCTGCTCCGCGGGCTGCTCGGCGGGGACGGTGAGGCAGGTGAACCCGAGCTTCGTCATCGCCCGTACGACCTCGCCGGCACTGAAATCACGGCGGTCCTGGCGGGTGACGACCTCGCCCACCTGCTTCACGGGGAACTGGCGGCGCCCGATGACGACGACGTCACCGACGGCCGGCTCGGGCTTGACGCCCTTCATCGATTCGAGCACGCCGGCTTTGGTCAGCTCGAACGGGAAGCGGGCGATGACACAGCGCATGATGACTCCTGCGGAGAAGCGGTCCAGAGGTTGTTCCAGAAGAGGGCCGGCCAGAAATTCCCGCAGCCGGCGATGAGGTGCAAAGAGCTGAGGCCCGCACCCCAAAGGTGCGGGCCTCAGCTCGTCAGCTCGTGCTACGCGTCAGCGCCTGGCGTCAGGCGGGGACGATGTTCTCGGCGGTCGGGCCCTTCTGGCCCTGCGCGATGTCGAAGCTCACCTTCTGGCCTTCCTGCAGCTCACGGAAGCCCTGGGCGGCGATGTTCGAGTAGTGGGCGAAGACGTCGGGGCCGCCACCGTCCTGCTCGATGAAGCCGAAGCCCTTTTCCGAGTTGAACCACTTCACGGTGCCAGTAGCCATGTCATTTCTCCTTCGGGGCAGTGCTCGGAGCCCACACCCTGTGTGCTCCGCGTCGCTGCGATGATCGCCCCGCCCGGAAAAAGCCCGGAAATGAAAAAGGGTGCCCAGCGCCGGTAGAACCGGAAGGGGCACTCGTCGTTCGGGACCCACAACTGCAACTGATATCGACAGTAGCACGATGGCGCGATGTGTGCCGGGTGAAGAATTTCGACACGCGCCATCCCGTGTGTTTACATGACAAATTTTCGCCCCGCGTCGCTTCGAATTCACACAGTGACGTCTCCGCGATTTCCCTGCCCGAAGCCGGGCAGGGACGTCGGGGCGGGGGCCGCCGGAGGGTCCTCAGGCGACGGCCTTCTCGATGAGCGCCGCGATCCGCGCCTCCTCGGCGGCGCCGAACTCCGTCAGGGCGTAGCTGGTCGCCCACAGGGCGCCGTCGTCGAGCCGCGCCAGGTCGCTGAAGCCCAGCGTCGCGTACCGCGTCTTGAACTTCTGCGCGCTCTGGAAGAAGCAGACGACCTTGCCGTCCCTGGCGTACGCGGGCATCCCGTACCAGAGCTTCGGCGTCAGGTCCGGCGCGCTCGCCGCGACGATCTCGTGGAGCCGCTCGGCGAGGACCCGGTCGGCGTCCGGCATCTCGGCGATCTTCGCGCGCACCTCGGCCTCCCCGTCGGCCCTGGCCTTGGCCGTCCGCGCACCGCGGCGCGCGGACGCCTTCAGCTCCTTGGCGCGCTCCTTCATCGCGTCGCGCTCCTCCTCGGTGAAACCGTCGTACGTCTCGCCGCTTGTGCCGGCGCTGCCGCTCTCGGTGGACGTCCGGGTGCTCATGGCGCGGTTCCTCTCTGACAAGGCTGGGGTGGGGAGATGCCGTCGGGCGGTGACTCGGTGGGGTCAGTGGGCGGTGGAGGCCACGGCGGCGGCCTCCCACGCGAACCCGTCCGGGTCGGTGAAGGGGGCGCCGGTGCCCTCGCCACCGAGCACGATCCGGTGGGATCCCTCGCCGTCGACCGGGACACCGGCGTCCTTGGCGAGGGCGCGGCGCCCGTACAGGGCGAGCTTGATGGGGCTGTCACCGGCGGTGAACTCGACGTACTTGCGGCCGAAGCTCTTCCCGACGGTGAAGCCGTGCTCGACGTAGAACTTCCGGCTCTCGGCCACGTCCGCGGCACCGAGCAGGAGGACGAACCGGTCGATCCGGCCGGTGGCGGGGCCGGTGTCCTTCTTCGCCGAGGTCGCGACCTTCCAGAGGGTCCCGTCCGGGGCCCGGAAGACGCCGCCGACGCCCCAGAAGGACTTCGCCACGGGCTTGAGTTCGGTGGCGCCGGCGGCCAGGGCGGCGTCGACGAGGAGCCGTACGTCGGCCGGCTGGGACACCGTGAGCGAAAGGGTGAAGCCGCGGAAGCCGGTGGCCGGCGCGTCCGAGGCCCGCAGTCGCACATGGGCCCCCAGACCGGAGGCGGTGTAGAAGCGGTCGGCGGCCGGGAGATCGGCCACCTCGAGGGTGACGGAGGCGATGGCGTTCATGGGAATCACGCTAGGCGGGGGGTGCCCGCCGGTGCTTCTCGATTCCTGACGGGTCGCGTGACCTGCTTCGCCACGCAGGACGGCAGCCCGCCCTCGGCGTCCGCGACCTGGCGCCGGTAGACGCTGGGCGGTACGCCGACGAGCTCGGTGAACCGGGTGCTGAAGGTGCCGAGCGAGGAGGAGCCGACCATGAAGCAGACGTCCGTGACGCTGAGGTCGTCACGGTGCAGCAGGGCCATCGCGCGCTCGATGCGCCGCGTCATGAGGTACGAGTACGGCGACTCGCCGTAGGCCTGCCGGAACTGCCGGCTGAGGTGCCCCGCCGACATGTTCACGCCGCGGGCGAGCGCCTCGACGTCCAGCGGCTGCGCGTACTCCCGGTCCATCCGGTCGCGGACACGGCGTAACCGGGCGAGGTCACTCAGGCGCTGCGCCTCGTTCAGTGCGCTCATCCACGCAGGATGACACATGAGGAGAATCCTTTCAGCGGAGCTCCGGGAGACGGAGCTCCTGGATGCGCAGCTCCGGTCAGCGGAGCTCCTGGATACGGACGAGGTTGCCCGCGGGGTCGCGGAAGGCGCAGTCGCGGACGCCGTACGGCTGCTCGGTCGGCTCCTGGACGACCTCGACGTCCGCCGCCTGCACCTTCTCGAAGGTGCCGTCGAGGTCGTGGGTGGCGAGCAGGATCCAGCCGTACGTGCCCTTGGCCATCATCTCGGCGATCGTGCGCCGTTCGGCCTCGGTGATCCCCGGGTCGGCACCGGGCGGCGCGAGCAGGATGGACGTACCGGGCTGCCCGGGAGGTCCGACGGTGATCCAGCGGGTCCTGCCCTGCCCGACGTCGGTGCGCACCTCGAAGCCGAGGGCGTCGCGGTAGAAGGCGACGGAGGCGTCCGGGTCGTCGTGCGGGAGAACGGTGGTGTGAATGGTGAGGTCCATGCCCACAAGCTAGTTGGGCCGGACCTGCCCCGCTTCTCGATTCCTGACGAGACGCCTGACCGGACGTGTAGCACCCGCGGTCCCGGGCAGCCGCACCCCGAGGGTCGGGCCGCGGCCGTCCGCCCCGTTCACTTCCACTCCCGCGGCGGAGGTCGGTACGCCATGAACACGTCGATACCCCTGATCTACGCCTCGCGCGGTGAGCTGATGATCCCCGCCACGAAGGTGACCGGTCTGCTCCGGCGGATCGGCGCCGGGTGGCTGCGGTCGACCGAGGCGGGCGAGACGGACCTCGATCCCGAAACGGTCCTCGCCCTGGTCCGCCGGCTGAGCGACCTGGCCGATCAGATCGACGTCGAGTGCATCGCGGTCAGACGCCCGGCGAGCGGGCCCCCGCCGCCCGGCGGCGGAGACCGGGCCCGCTGAGGGGCTCCGGTTCGGCCCGGGTCCCCCTCAGCCCAGGTCCTTCAGGCCTGTGGCTCCCCCTCAGCCCAGGTCCTTCAGGCCCGTGGCCCGGCCGCTCTCGTCCCACTCGACCTCCAGGACCCGTGCGACGGCGTCGCGGTCGACCGGGCCGAAGAGATGGGGGAACAGGACGTCCGCGTCGGCCCCGGGCGGCGGAGCGGGAGCCGCCGCCTCGAACTCCAGCCGGGACGTCAGCCGGTCCTCGTCGAGCAGCAGCGCGAGGAGCGGTCTCGGTGCGCTCCGGTAGAAGGCGTTGACGACCGCGAGGGTCGTTCTCACGTCGGGGGAGCAGTGGACGAAACCGTCCTCCGCGAGGGACGCGGGCGCGTACGGGGCGTCGGGGCGGGCGTTCCACTCGCCGGAGGTCACGACGTGGTAGATCATGAACCATTTTCCCATGGGCCCGCGTGCCGGCCGGCCGGCCGGTCGACGTAGGTCTCCAGCGTGCCCCGGCGCCGCACGTCGAGCGTCGCGCAGTGGAAGGAGCCGCCGAACGGGGCGTAGTGCTGGAGGTCGCAGGGGATCGGCTCGAACCCCCACCGTTCGAGGGCGCGCAGGGTGTTGGTGTGGTTCCGTTCCGCGATCACCCGCTTCTCGTCGACCATGAGGATGTTCATGCTGAGCCACCTCCCGCACATCGAGGTGAGCCTCAGCAGCCGCTCGTCGATCGGATCGGGCTCGGGGGCGATCAGGACGTCCCACGAGCTCAGGACGTCGGGCAGACGGTCGACGTCGACGTACTCGGGGTTGACGAGCACCTTGCCGGGCGCGAGCGGGAGGAACGTCGTGTCGATGTGCATCGGCGTGCGGCAGCGGCTCTCGATCTCGTGGATGCGGTAGCCGGGGCCGAGGTGGCGGCGCAGCCAGTCGATGCCCATGCGGTTGGTGACGTTGCTCCGCGTCACGAAGAGGTCGCGGCCCGCGCGGACGAAGTCCGCCGCGTCGAAGACCGGCTCGAACTCGGTGAGGATGTAGCGCATGGGCTCCCCGTCCCGGGGGGTACGGAAGTCCGCGTCGAACAGTTCGTCGGTGAGCTGCGGTTTCGGCGCCGCCGTCCAGCGCGCGCCGCGCCGGAAGTAGTCCTTGATCAGCGCACGGTACGTGCCGGTCTCGAAGTACCGGCACGGCCAGGCCCCCGGGGTCTCGATGATCTCGTCGCCGATCACGAGCAGGACGTCGCGCGGGCAGGCGTTGCAGAAGCCGCGGGAGGACCAGTGGGGGGTGGCGAAGCGCTGCTTGTGGTCGACCGCGTCGGGTCGCCTGACGGTGACGCCGAGCGACCGCAGGAGGGCGATGAAGCCGTCGAGCTCCTGCTGCGCCCGCTCGACCAGCATGCGCGGATAGCGGAAGCCGGCGGAGAGGCCCTGCCAGCGTGCCGCCCACGGAGGGACGTTGCAGGACACGACCGGATGGGCGGAGGGGATCGTCGCGCCTTCGAGGCGCCCGACGATGATCTCCTCCAGGGGATCCCACTCGTTGTGCGAGGAGACCGGGGAGCCGAGGGGCTCCGGCCCGCCGGCCGTCGTGACGGAGGGCGCCGATGCCGGCGCGTCGGGGGTCTGTATCCGTGGTGCTGGCACTGCCGCCTCCTGGAATCGGTCAGGAAACCCGAGGTGCGTGGTGCGGGTGCCCTGTTCCCCTCCCAACATGCGTACGGGAGGCCCTGGCGTCCGTACGGGAGGTCCTGGCGTCCGTACGGGAGGCCTGGCGTCCGTGCGAGAGCTCCCGGCAGGCGTACGGGAGGGGAACAGCGAGGCCCCCCGCCTACCGCCCGACCACCGCGTCGATACGGGCCAGCTCCTCGGCGTCGAAGCCGAGGTTGCCGATGGCGGCCACGCTGTCCTCCAGCTGACGCACGCTGCTCGCGCCGACGAGGGCGGAGGTCACCCGGCCGCCGCGCAGCACCCAGGCGAGGGCGAGCTGGGCAAGGTTCTGGCCGCGTGCCTTGGCGATGTCGTCCAGGGCCCGCAGCCGGGCCACCAGGTCCCCGGTGACGGCGTCCCGGTTCAGGAAGGGGCTGTCGCTCGCGGCCCGCGAGTCCTCGGGGATGCCGTCCAGATAGCGCCCGGTGAGCAGGCCCTGCTCCAGCGGGGAGTACGCGATGGAACCGACCTGGAGCTCGTCGAGCGCGTCGAGGAGGCCCTCGTCCTCCGGGCGGCGGTCGAGCATCGAGTAGCGCGGCTGGTGGATGAGCAGCGGGGTGCCGAGCTCGTCGAGGATGCGGGCGGCCTCGCGGGTCTGCCCGGCCGAGTAGTTGGAGACGCCGACGTAGAGGGCCTTGCCCTGCTGGACGGCGGAGTGCAGGGCACCCATCGTCTCCTCCAGCGGGGTGTCGGGGTCGAAGCGGTGCGAGTAGAAGACGTCGACGTGGTCGAGCCCGAGCCGCTTGAGGCTCTGGTCGAGCGAGGCCAGCAGGTACTTGCGCGAGCCCCATTCGCCGTACGGGCCGGGCCACATCAGGTAACCGGCCTTGGTGGAGACGATCAGCTCGTCGCGGTGGGGTGCGAGGTCGGTCCGCAGGACGTCGCCGAGGGCGGACTCGGCGGCGCCGGGCGGCGGGCCGTAGTTGTTCGCCAGGTCGAAGTGGGTGATGCCGAGGTCGAAGGCGCGGCGCAGGATGGCGCGCTGGGTCTCGGCCGGGCGGTCGGGGCCGAAGTTGTGCCACAGGCCCAGGGAGAGCGCCGGGAGCTTCAGACCGCTGCGTCCGGTGCGGCGGTAGGGCATGTCGGCGTAGCGGCCGGGGTGTGCGGTGTACAACGCGACTCCAGGAGTGAGGGGGCGGTGTCCCATCTCAATCCGGCCCGCCGCCATGCGTCCAACAGGAGAATCCGATGGGATTCAGCGCTCGGGCTTCTCAATCGGTGGCTAGGCTCCTCCCTCATGGAACTCCGCCATCTCCAGCATTTCGTCGCCGTCGCCGAGGACCGGCACTTCACCCGGGCCGCCGAACGGCTGCTGGTCTCCCAGTCGGGCCTGTCGGCGTCGATCCGGGCCCTGGAGCGGGAGCTGCGGGCGCCGCTGTTCGTACGGACCACCCGCCGGGTGACGCTGACGGAGGCCGGGCGCGCGCTGCTGGTCGAGGCGGAACGGATCCTGGCGCACGTGCGGGCGGCGCACGAGGCGGTCGCCGCCGTGCAGGGCGTGCTGCGCGGGACGCTCGCGCTCGGGACCGAGCAGTGCATCGCGGGGGTGCGGACGCCGGGACTGCTCGCCGCGTTCCGGCGGCGGCACCCGGACGTGGAGATCCGGCTGCGGCAGTCCGGCTCGCCCGACCTGGCCGAGGAGGTCGCGGCAGGCCGCCTCGACCTGGCGTTCGCGTACCGCACGCGGGCGGACACCGACCAGCTGCGCTCGGTCTCGCTCGCGGCCGAGCCGATGACCCTGCTGTGCCACCCCGACCACCCGCTCGCCACGGCCGGGCCCGCCCTCTCGCCCGCCGATGTGGCCGGGGAGGTCTTCGTCGACTTCCACCCCGACTGGGGCCCGCGCCAGGCCACGGACACGGCGTTCGCCGCGGCGGGGGTACGCCGCACGGTCGCCCTGGAGGTGAACGACGTCCACAGCCTGCTCGACCTGGTGGACGAGAACCTCGGCGTCGCCGCCGTTCCCCAGCACTTCCGCCACAAGCGCGCGTCCCTGATCGCCACGCCGCTGAAGGGCACGGCGGAGGCGGCGTACGAGACGGTGGCCCTGCTCCCACCCCCGGACGTCACGAGCCCCGCGGCCCGCGCCCTGATGACCCTCCTGGAGACGGGCGGTCACTGACCCCGGGGGGCGGGTCGGCCGGCCAGTCGCCGGTCAGCCGTCCGCCAGGCGGCGGTCCCGCAGGCCGGGCCCGCCCGGCGATTCCCGCCGGGTGACGCACGTCCGGCTCGGCCCCGCACATGGAGCCGCCCGGGCCCGTCAGGTGGCCCAGTCGGTTCGCGCGGAAGTGGCCCCCGTGAGAGGCCAATTGCCCGGTAGCGTAAGCCGAATGACAACACGATCTACGTCGGCCGACCAGGCCGTGTCCGTGACCTCGGCCGAGGCGCCGATGCGTCAGGCCCGTAACTCCGCCGCCCTGTGGACCGCGACCGGCCGCTCCCGGGGGCATGAGGTCATCCGGCGCCACGGATTCGTCGCGGTCGACGGCGATGCGCGCGCCGGCCTGCGGATCCTGATCCAGGAGCCGGTCCTCGACCCGGGCGAACTGGCCGAGGTGAGCGAGCTGGTACGCCGGGCCGCAGGTCCGGTGAACGCCGAGGATCCTTTCAGCTCGACCGACCTGAGCCACCTGGGCCTGCGCAGCTGGCAGATGCCGGTCATGCTGCGGCCGCCCGGGCCCGTCGGCGAACCGGCGCTCGACGTGATCCGGGTACGGCGGACCGAGGACCTTCAGGCGGCCGAGCGGATCGTGATCGAGGGCTTCGAGCTGGCCGGATTCGAGCCCTACCGCCCCGGCGAACTGTTCCCGGCGGCGCTGATCGAGCAGCCGGGCGTGGACGTGTTCGTCGCCCTGCACGACGGCGTGGCCGCGGGAGCCGGCGTCAGCGTCGTGGACGACGGCGTCGGCAGCCATTACTGGATCGGCACGTCACCGGCTTTCCGGTCGCGTGGCGTGGGGCGGGCCGTCATGCTCGGCTCCCTCGCCCACCTGGCGGACCTGCCGGTCACGCTCACCGCTTCGAAGCTGGGCAGGCCCCTGTACGAGTCGCTGGGGTACACCGTCGCGGCGCCCTCGACCTGGTGGGCCTCGCGGTGACGCCGCCGCGCGGAGGCCTGGTGTGCGGGGCCGGCGGGACCGGGTAACGTCTTTGTCATGTTCTTCCAGACGCCGATTCACGAGTGAGAGCGTGAGGGGCTCCCGGTGACGTCCATCGACGTCGCCGCACCCGATCCCCACCCATGAATCCGCAGATCACTTCACCTCGTCACCGGGAGAACCCATGACCAAGAGCAAGAACATCAACAACCCCGTGGGCCAGGGCGGCGGCCAGCGCAAGAGGCTGTCCCGCGCAGAGCGGCAGAACAACGGTCCGCACCGCAACCTCGACCGCAAGGGCGCCGCCGACCAGAAGGCGGAGCTGGTGCGCAAGATGCGCGAGAAGGCGGGCGCGGCCGAGGGCGCCGAGCAGACGGGCGACGACAGCGCACAGAGCTGACGCGCCGCCGCACGAGCCCGCGCGCGGTCAGGGGTGCCTGGCTCAGCGGGGCAGGCTCTGCGTGACGCGCCACAGCCGACGCGGCAGGTCGCCCTCCTCGAAGGCGTGGACGTCGTCCAGGGCCCAGCCGTCGGCGAGGTCGTCGACCAGGGCGCGGTCGAAGAAGTGCACCGCGAAGCCGCCGTGCTCATAGATGTCGTCGCCGTGGACGGTGCCGGCGCCGTAGTGCGCGTCGCCGGTATGCCGAACGGTGTAGACGAGCACGCCGCCCGGCTGCAGGACGCGGCGGATCTCGCCGACCGCCGCGTGGATCTCCTCCGTGGAAAGGGCCATGCACAGCAGCATGTGAGCGAAGACCCCGTCCACGGAGGCGTCCGCCACAGGGAGCGGATCACGTACGTCGTGCACCGCGGTGCCGACCCGGTCGCCGACATCCTGGGCGCGGGCGGCTTCCCGCAACTGCTCGAGGCCGATGGCGGAGAAGTCGGTGGCCCGGACGGTGAACCCCTCGCGGGCGAAGTACAGGGCGTCTCTGCCGTGCCCGGCGCCGAGCTCCAGCACGTTCCGGGCCCCGGCCGCACGGAACACCTCGGCCGCCCACGCGGCCGGTGCGGAGGGACGCTCGCCGTACATGCCGGGATGGGCGGTGTAGGTGTCCTGCCAGTGCCGCCGCTGGATCTCGGCCAGCTCCTGCTCGTCCGCCACGGTCATCGGCCTCCCGCTCGTGTCCGGGAGCAGGATAGAGGTGCCGTGTCGCGGCTGCTCAGTGGCTGCGCGGGGCGTACATGATCACGGCCATCCCGGCGAGGCAGACCAGGGCGCCGATGACGTCGAAGCGGTCGGGCCGGTAGCCGTCGGCGACCATGCCCCAGGCGATCGATCCGGCGACGAAGATCCCACCGTACGCGGCGAGGACGCGCCCGAAGTTGTCATCGTGCTGCCAGGTCGCCACCAGGCCGTACAGACCGAGGGCGATGACGCCGGCGCCGACCCAGATCCAGCCCTTGTGCTCGCGGATGCCCTGCCAGACCAGCCAGGCGCCGCCGATCTCGAACAGGGCGGCGACGACGAACAGGGCGACGGAGCGAGCGACGGTCATACGGGTGGACCCTACCGGCGGCCCACGCCGCCGATCTTCAGCGGCTCGGCCTGCCTCTCGCAGCCGCACCCCTCCTCATCCGCGGTGCTCCGCGAGCCGGTGAAGGGGACGGGGCAGCAGGCGCTGGAAGCACAGGCCGTCAGGTCGTCGCAGCCCGCCTCGACGGCGGCGGCCAGAGCGGTGCGGACGGTGGCGAGGTCGGCGATCTTCGCGTCGATCTCGGCGAGCTTGGCGGCGGCGCGGTCCTGGAGCCCCGCTACACGGCGGCCGTGCCGGTGGCGTCCGGCCTCCAGCAGCTCGGCGACCTCCTCCAGGGTGAACCCGAGCCGCTGGGCGGCCTTGATCACCCGCAGCACGGTCACCGCCTCCTCCCCGTACATTCGGTGCCCGCCGTTGCTGCGCTCGGGTTCGGCCAGCAGGCCGCGCCGCTCGTAGTAGCGCAGCGTCTGGATGTTCACCCCTGCCGCCTCGGCGACCTGCCCGCTGCGCAGACCCGTGCTCACCGCTCCTCCCGAGCAGCCGCCGTCCGCGCGGCCAGCGCGTCCAGGACCGCTCCGTGGGCCTGGTCCACCGAGATGTCCAGCCGGATCAGTCCCTGGCCGGGGGTGGTGGTGAAGGTGAAGAACGAGCAGCACCCGCTCTCGCGCTCCACCAGGTCGCGGATCCGGTCCTCCACGTCCTCGCCGCCCACCAGGTCGAGGCGCAGGCGGAGCGGCCGCGGCCTCGACAGCGAGGTCAGCCGTTCGGCGAACAGAGCATCCCACTCGGCGACCCGCAGGGGCCGCTCCTCGGTGGGCAGGGTGCAGGACCGCGGCACCCACGCGAGATCGCTCATCGCGCTCACTCCCGTCATCGCGTCCCCGGTGATGGGTGACATCTCCGACGGTAGACCTGTACCCGGGTACCGATCGCAAGTGCTCCCGGCAGGCCTTTGCCGCCATCGCGGTCAAGGAAGGCCGCGACGCCCGGAGGGGCGAGGGCTGCTGGGCGCCCGACCGGCGACGGCCGGACGGATCCCCTGGCCCGGACCCCCTGCCGATGAGCCAGGGCTGTCCCGCTCCGCAGACCGGCACCGGAGCCGGCCCCGCCCGGACACCCCCTTCCGCGACACGCGGCCGGGGAGGATTCCGGGGGGCCGCCGCCGTGAAGGACCGGTGGCCCTGACGCGTCGGCAGAGGCGGTCCTCGGGCCGCCGGGCGAGCCGTACACTCGGCCCATGGGTCGCACACGTTCCTCGAGGCACTGCCTGCGGCAGGCCGCCTCCGAGATGCGCCCGGCCTCCGGGGTTCCGACCGCCGTCGACCCGACCTGCGCGGCCCTCGCCGCAGTGCCCACGACGCGCCGTACCGCCGCCCTGCACGGCCACGGCTAGCGCATCGCGCCTCCGGCTCCTCCGCTCCACATCACCACAGCAGCTTCCCGGCATGCCGCCGGCACTGCCGCCTGGCTACGGCCGCACGCCCGGGCCAGAGCCCCCTCGAAGGGATCATTGTGAAGCTGAGCGCATTGCTGGCCGGGCAGGAGCACCACGTCCTCCAGGGTGATCCGGACACGACGTCGATCACCGCGGGAACCACCTTCGACGCCGACCGGGTGACGCCGGGCTCGCTCTTCATCGCCGTCCCCGGACACCGGGAGGGCGGCCCCGGCTCCGTCTCGCCCGCCCTGGCCCGGGGCGCCGCCGCCGTACTCGTCGACAGCGGCGAACCCGCCCTGCCGCCCGGGGTATGGCCCGCGGGCACCTGCGTCGTCCGGGTACCCGACGTGCGGACGGCCGCCGCGGTGGTCACCTCCCGCTACTTCGGGGAGCCCGGACGGCAGATGGAGATGGTGGCGGTCACCGGCACCAACGGGAAGACCTCCGTCTCGTACATGGTCGAGTCCGTCCTGCGGATCGCCGAGGGCTCCCGGGTGGGGGTGATCGGCACCGCCGGAAGCAGGATCGGCGACGAGCCGATCCCCATGCCGCCCTCGGTGCTGACCACGCCGGAATCCCCCGACCTGCAGTACCTCCTGGGGTGCATGCGCGACCGCGGGGCGGCCGGTGTGGTGCTGGAGGCCACGTCGATGGCGCTGCTGACACACCGGGTGAACCGTACGTTCATCGACGTCGGGGTCTTCACCAACCTGACGCAGGACCATCTGGACGACCACGGGACGATGGCGGACTACCGGGACGCCAAACTGCGGCTCTTCCAGGGCCTGTGCCGGCGCGCGGTGGTCAACGCCGACGACCCGGTGGGCGCGTCCATCGTGTCGATGATGCCGGGTGACGTGAGCACGTACGCCCTGGACCGCCCGGCTGACTACCGGGCCACCGACCTCGTGGTGAGTGCCTCGGGCACGCGGTTCGTCCTCCACCACGACGGACACGCCTACCCGGCCTCGATCCCCGTCCCCGGCCGGTTCTCGGTGGCCAACGCGCTGGCCGCGGTGGCGGCCTGCCACGTGCTGGGGCACGAGCTGCGCCCGCTGGTCGACGCGCTCGACCGGATGCCGCCCGTCCCGGGCCGGATGGAACGCTTCCGGACCCCGCTGGGCACATCGGTGATCGTGGACTACGCCCACTCGCCGGACTCCCTGGACAAGGTCCTGGCCACCATCCGGGGCTTCGCCCCCGGCCGGGTGATCACGGTCTTCGGCTGCGGCGGAGACCGCGACACCACCAAACGAGCCGAGATGGGCCAGATCGCCGGAACCCGTTCCGACCTCGCTGTCCTGACCTCGGACAACCCCCGCAACGAGGACCCCGAGGCCATCCTGGACCAGGTCGCCGCCGGCCTCACGGCGACCGGTACCCCCTTCCGGCGCTACGCCGACCGCCGCCGGGCCATCGCCTTCGCCCTGTCCGCGGCGGGCCCCGACGACACGGTCCTGATCGCCGGCAAGGGCAGCGAACCACACCAGATCGTCGGCGAGAAACTGCTCCCCTTCAGCGACATGGCCACGGTGCGCGAACTGGCCCGCACCCAGCCCGTACGCGGCACCGCGCGCCCCCCGGCCGGACCACCGCCGCTGTCGAACTGAACCCCGCGCGGGCGCACTCGCCCGCCGCGACGTGCCACTCACCCACGACCGGACCGAGCACCCTGCGCTGCTCGGACCAGAAGGGAAGGGCTGGCCGGTCAGCCGCGCGAGTCGAGCTCCTTCGGGCCGTAGAGGGCCGCGGTCTCTCCTGCGGTCAGGGCCCAGTAGCGGTCGCCGAAGGACCAGTGCCACCACTCCGTGGGGTAGTTCACCATCCCTGCGGCCGTGAGCGCGGTGCTCAGCAGCTTCCGGTTGGCACGGGCCTCCGCGGTGATGTTCGCGGCGTGGGTGTAGCAGGCGCCCGCGCTCTCCTCCGGGTCCGCGTTCATGCGTGTGCCCAGGTCCAGTTCGTGCCCGTCGGCATCGGCGAGGGTGAGGTCGACGGCCGCGCCGGCGCTGTGCGGCGCGATGTCGGGGGGTGACACGTACCTGCTCGCCGCCGAGTGGATCTGCTCGGCGGACCATTCGGGATGGGCGGCTCGTAGCTCACCGGCGTACTCCTCGAAGTACTCCCGCTGAAGGGAAGGGGGCCGGTACCCCTCGACGAACAGCAGCCGCAAGCCCGCCGGGAGCGTCGTCTGTGCCGTGAGCAGCCGCTCCAGCACGCCTTCCCGCAGGTGAGCGAAGGCGCCCGCCGGGTCCTGCTTGCGGGTGTCGACGAGCAGCCGGCCGCCGAGGCGGACGTCCACGAGCCGTTCCCCGGACTCGATCACCGGCACGGCGGCGACCTTCGGATCCGACATCAGCACGATCCCGCTCATGGTGCCGTCCTTCATCCGGCCCGGCGTGGCCGGATGGCGTACGCCGAACCAGTGGTCGGCGCCGTACTCCTCGAACCGCTCGACCTCGGTGAAGCCAAGCTTCGCCGCGAGGCGCATCGCGCGGTCGTTGGCGCTCTGGGTGGAGAGCACCACGGGCGCGCCGGGACGCGCGCCGGAGAACCAGCCGAGTGCCGCCGTGCATGCCTCGAAGGCGTAACCGCGTCCCCACGCCCCCGGCAGGAACAGGTAACCGAGCTCGGTCTCCCCGGCCTCGGGGCGGACACGCCCCCGGCGCTCGGCGTCGCGAGGGTCGAGCGTGATCATGCCGATCATCGTTCCGTCGAGTTCGACCACGAAGCAGCCGGGACGGCGGCCCGGCACTTCGGGCACGGTGCGTTCGAGTTCGTCGCGAGGCCGGGCGCCGCCGATGTAGATGCCCACCTCCGGCGAGGCGAACAGCTCGACGAACGCCGCGCGGTCCCGGGCCTCGGACGCGCGGAGCACGAGCCGTTCGGTCGATATCGGGGCGGGCGGCCAGGCGGAGGTTCCGGGTTCGATCATGGCGGGGAACCTATCGCACGCCCTGTGAGAACGATCGGCGGAGAAGCTCGGCTCCTGCCTGGCGATCTTTTCCAGCGGTCCGCAACCGGGACCGCTTCGGCACCCGTCTCAGGTGATCCGAGAAGCGCGAAGCGGGATGCGCGAAAGCGGGATGCGCGAAGCGGGATGCGTGAAGCGGGAAGTCGTTGTCCGTAGGGCCGTCACGAGGGTTCGAACCGTCCGGCCGAGAAGACGCTGGAGCTGTTCCATGTCGGATGAGATCACGAGGGAGTTCGGCGGGCCGGACCGCGGAGCGGACCGGCGGGACGGCACAGTGCGGGACGGCGCAGTGAGCGGAGAACGGCGAACGGACCGGGGGCGGCGCGGCGCGGACCACGACCGGGTGCTCGAAGCGTTCCGGCTGGAGTGCGGGGCCCTCGGCGACGCCGTGACCGGACTCTCCGAGGCCGAGTGGAACCTCCCGACACGCTGCGCTCCCTGGACCGTACGCGAGCTGCTCGGGCACGTTTGCGTGGTGATCGACTGGCTCCCGGCCATGCTGGACGCACCGGCGCCAGGCGCGGCGGAGATCACCGCGGTGGAGTACTACCGCCCGGACGACCGCTTCTCACCCCGGACCAACGGCAAGCGGATCGCCTTGGCCCAGGACCGTGCGGCGGGACCGGCCGACGACGCCGCCCTCGCCGAGGACTTCGCCACGACGTGGCGGCGGGTCGACCGGCTGTGCCGGGCCCAGCCGGCCGGCCGGACCGTACGGACACGCCACGGCGACGCCATGCTCCTGTCGGAGTTCCTCCTCACCCGCGTCGTGGAAGTCGCCGTCCACGGCATCGACCTGGCCGACGCACTCGGACACGAAGCCTGGCTCACCCCGGCGGCCGGTGACGCGGTGACGGAACTGCTTCTCGGCGCGGAACAGACCACGGCGGCGGACAAGCTGGAGTGGAACCGCCCCCACTTCCTGCGCAAGGCCACCGGCCGGGAGCCGCTGGACGAAGCGGAGGCCGCGCAGATCGAGCGACTCGGCCTCCGTTGGCTCGCCCTGGGCTGACTTCCACGCCTGCCCGTGAACCCGCGAAACCGGGCACCGACCAGTACGCGAGCGCGGGTGTGTCCGGTGGAGCTCCCCACTGCCTCGAAGAGCCTCCCCGCCCGGGTGGCGAACCGGGTCCGCGACGAACTCGGCGCTCGACAGCGGCCCGAAGCCGCCGCGAGGCGGGGCTCGGGGGTCGATGCGGCTGGACGGGTGTAGTTCGGCACGCGACTCCGGCGCCGTCCGCCCGGAGCGGCGCGTCGCCGGTTACATGGGCCTGCGCCTCGGCGCGGGGCGTGCCGGTGCCCTTCACGGCCCTGGACCCGACGACTGGAAGAGCACCATGGCTGAGCGCCACCCTCGCAACCGCACCGGCCGCGGCCCGCTACGTCGCGGACTGGCCGCCGCCGTGCTCGCCGCCGGCATGCTGACGGCTTCAACGGCACCCGGATACGGGACCGGCGCGGCCACGCCGACGCCCGGGCCGCAGTTCACGCCGCTGACGGCGGCGGTGATGACCGAACCGGCGCCGTTCAGCGCCACGGACGGCAAGACGCACCTCTCGTACGAACTGCTCACCACGAGCTCACTGCCCAGCAGCGCGCGGGTGCGGCTCGACCGTGTCGACGTCCGAGACGCCCGCACGCACCGGGTCGTCGGTTCGCTGAGCGGGCAGGCGCTGGCTGACGCCGCCAATCCGGTGGGCGACCCCCTGCCGGGCGCGGACGGGTACACCCCGGCGCCCCCGGGGCCGACGCCGACCGTCATCCAGGGCTCCCAGCAGTGGATCATCTGGCTCGACCTGATCCTCGACCGCGGCCAGCGGGCGCCCAAGGTCCTCGAACACCATCTCTCGGGCGCCGTCCTGACCGCCTCCGGCTCCTCCGCGTTCGAGGAGACGGTCCAGGTCACCCCGACCGACCGCACCGAGCCGATGAACCTGAACGCCCCGGTCCGCCCCGGCACCTGGTACTCCAGCGAGTCGTGCTGCGGCAACACCCACCACCGGCGCGGCCTCGGCCCGATCAACGGTCGCTTCTACGTACCGCAGCGCTTCGCGATCGACTGGTACAAGGTCGGCGAGCAGGGACAGACCTGGGAAGGCGACCCCGCTCGGCTCGCCAGCTACCTGAGCTACCGGCAGCCGGCCGTTGCCGCGGCCGGCGGCAGGGTGGTGGAGGTCCAGGACGGGATCCCGGACAACGCGCCGCCCGTCACGCCGCCGGTCCCGCCGATCGAGGAGACCGTCGGCAACCACGTCACCCTGGAGGTCGCGCCGGGCCGCTACCTGCTCTACGCCCACCTGAAGCCCGGATCGCTCAAGGTCCGGGAAGGTGACCAGGTCGAATCCGGCCAGGTCCTCGGGCTGATCGGCAACAGCGGCAACTCGACCACGCCGCACCTGCACTTCCAGGTGATGACCACACCCGAGTTCTTTCCGACCGACAGCCCGCCGTTCACCTTCCGGAGGTTCCGCGTCGTCGGACAGGTCGAACCCCGGATCTGGGACGACAACGTGGGCCTGCAGCCGACCGGCGTCCTGCCGATCACGCCCTCGCCGAACGAGGGCCCGCACCGTGCGCGGTATCCCCTCGACCGCGAGGTGCTGGAGTTCTGACCGGCTCCCGGCCGGGTCGCCGGCCGGCGTGGCCGGCGGCCGGACCGGACGGCACAGGCGGCTCTGAACAACGACGACGCCCCAGTTCGCTGAACTGGGGCGTCGTTCAGGCCGCGCCGAGGAAGGGCGCTGAGGGAGCCTGCTACCTCCCGGAGTGGTCGATGACGTTGCCGTTGGAGCAGTTGTTCTCGTGGTTCCCCGTCCAGTCGCTGAGGGCGGGCACAACGGCCAGCTCCTGGACACACACGTCAGCGGCGGAGAAGTTCCAGTTGTCGGCCGCGTTGACGCCGCTGCCGAAGTTGGAGTCGTTGTCTGCGTGGGCGGGTGCTGCGACGGCCACGCCGGCGAGGGCCAGCGCAGCGGCAGAAAGGATCTTCTTCATGGCCTGAGAACGACCTGCGTGAATCGGCGATACGCCCGTTCACTCTCGTGCCCGTACGAGACCGAGAGGCAGCCACGCGCGGTATCGACCGGGTCCGGCCTGATGCCGGGCCCCCGCCCCTGTCGTGTGTCGTGACGGTTCGCGCGGGCCGGAGCGCGCGCCCGACCACTCAGGGGCCCTGCACCGCCAACCCGAAGTGAGCGGTGGAGGCTCAGGGGTCCTGCAGCAGGGTGGGCAGCGGATGAGCGGCTGCGTGCGCGAGGGGACGTGACAGGTGCAGGGCCGTGTGGAAGTGGCCGTCGGTCTCCTTGCCGCGGGGGTCGTCGCCGGCCGCGGACACCGCGGCGATGGCGTAGCGCTGTTCGTCGGCGTCGGTGAAGCGCCTCTGCGGGTACGTGCGGGACGTGTCCTTCTGCGTGGTCAGGCCGAACTCGGCCAGGCCTTCGGAGGTGTCCTTGTAGGGAACGGTCCGCAGGACGAGGGCGGCCACCCACGGTGGCCGCTGCCTGCCCTGCAGGAGCGCCCGGAAGGTGCGGGCGGACAGGAAGGTCGCCCCGCCGGTCACAGTGATCAGGCGGGTGTCGCGAGTGGCCTGGCGCAGCGCCGGGCTGGGCGGGGCGGTCTCCAGGTTCTCGGCGAATCCGTCGTCGAGCAGGCCGACCGCGCGGGCGTAGGCGATGGCCGACGCGGAGATGTCGAGGCCGATGACGGGCACGGCGTCGGTGCGGCGACGTGCCGCGTAGTACCTGCGGTCCTCCTTGATCAGTTCGGCGGTCGTCAGCGTGACGACCCGCGGCGAGGTGTAGTGGTCGTACAGCTCCTGAAGCGTCACGTGGTGGTTGAGCAAGGCCGCGTTGATGCCGTACGAGCAACAGATGTCCAGCACCGTGGCCCGCGGCACGCCGTCCTGGCCGACCGGGCGAGCGTGGTCCTCGGGAAAGCCGGCGAAAGGCAGGAGGCGGCGGAAGAGACGCTGGGCGTGGTGGGGTGCCTGGTAGTCCAATGGCCCCAGGGTCGCGAAGTACGAGCGCGGGTCCGGTCGGCTGTAGATGTCGTCGAAGCGGGTCATCTGCGCGGGTGTACCCGATGCGTGAGAGTTCCGAGCCGTGGTCACCAGGGCCTCCTTAGGCGGTCAGGCAGGCATAGCGCATCGCGCCGTCGGCGGGGAAGGGCGCCGTGCCCCGACCGCTCGGCTTCAGCCACATCGCGTCCGAGGAAACCGGTCGCACGAGCTGTTCCGGGCTTGGCGTCAGCGGAGGTTCTTCCAGAACGCGTAGTCATGGTCCTCGGCGAACTCCGTGCGCTTCCACGGCCCTGAGGTCAGCGACTGCACGTAGCCGCCGCTGCGGAAGCCCGGCCAGTCCGTCCTCCCGGATGCGGCGAAGCCCACCCAGGTGTCCGCCATCCGCTCGCCGAGGCGCAGCTGCTTCTCCGTGAGCTTCTCGAACAGGGGCAGCTTGAGGTCGAAGAGGTAGCACAGCTCCGTCATGTGCGAGGCGCGGAGCTCGAAGCTGAGCTTCGGGTCGCCTGACCACGCGGGCGTCTCGCGCTCGCTGAACTCGTACATCCGGGTCGGCGTCCACCGCGTCAGCAGTCGGGCGGTGTCCAGCGTCGGTACCGACCAGGTGCGGTCGGTCAGGGCCGTCGCCAGGGCCTCACCGGCCGAGCCGAAGCGGCTCAGCGGATAGCGTGCCAGCACCTCATCGGCCTGTTCGCGGAACTCCGCGCGGATCGCGGGCTCGTACGCCTCGGGCCGCATGGGTCCGCCCCCCAGCTCCTGGCCGAGGATCCTGCCGCGCTCCTCGTCGTGGTTGACCCCGATGAGCACCGGGACGCGGTTGAACTTCCCGGTGCGCAGGGCTTCGGCGGGAGCCAGCGGCATCAGGTCCGTACCGGCGACCGGGCGGGGCTCGTTCCACGTGCCGTACGCCTTCATGAGCGTGGCCGCGTCCGCGTGGCGCAGGCAGGCCTCCGCGTCCTGGTGGTCGCCGCAAGCCTTCAGCTCCCGGAGGTTCCTGACGGTCGCCTCGGCCTCGGCCTCGGCTTCCTCCTGGGTGCGGGAGCCGCCCGTGGCGCAGGGCGCGCTCTGCACGACGGCACGGTGGAACAGTCCGGCGGACTTCGGTGAGGCGAGGTGGCCGCAGACGCTGTAACCGCCTCCGGATTCGCCCATGACCGTCACGTTGCCGGGGTCGCCGCCGAAGGCACCCGCGTTGGCACGGACCCAGCGCAGCGCGGCCTGCTGGTCCTCAAGGCCGAGGCCGCCGGAGGTCCCCAGTGCCGGGTGGGCCAGGAAGCCCATGACGCCGAGCCGGTAGTTGACCGACACGACGACGGCGCCTTCGGCGGCCAGCCGCTCGGGACCGTAGAGGTCGCCGCTGCCGAACATCAGGCTGCCGCCGTGGATCCACACGATCACCGGCCGCTTGCCGCTCTGCTTCGCGGGGGTGGTGACGTTCAGGTAGAGGCAGTCCTCGGCCTCGCTCGGGACTCCGACGGGGAGCCCGGCCGGCTGTGCGCAGGCGGATCCCGGTGCGGTCGCGTCCCGCACCCCGGCCCAGGCCGCGGCGGGCTGCGGCGAGGCCCAGCGCAGGTCGCCCGTGGGTGCGGCGGCGTACGGGATGCCCTGGAAGCTGCGGAGGCCGTTGGGGCCGGTGGTGCCGCGCACGGCGCCGCCGGTGGTGCCGACGACCGGGCTGCCGCCCGCCGCCGCTCGCGCGGGGCCGGCGGGTCCGGTGCCCAGAGCGATGCCCAGCGTGGCCAGCGTCAGAGCGGCGGCGAACCCCTTGGAAACGTTCCTGGTGCGTCTCATGGCCCGAACGCTACGGAGATTTGCACGATCGTGCAATACGTTTGTCTAACTCGGTCGTGTGAGACGTTCGTGCCACACGCCCGTTAGGCTCCGGATATGGGAAACCGTGAAGCCCTGCTCGTCGGCGCCAAGGCCTGCCTGCGGGAACATGGCTACGACCGCACTTCTGTACGTGACATCGCCACAGCCGCGGGCGTGAGCACAGCCGCAGTCGGCTATCACTACGGCTCGCGGGAAGCGCTGCTCAATCAGGCCCTGTTCGAGATCCTCGACGAGTGGGGCGACGCGATGGGCCGGGCGCTGGTCCCCGACGCCGACGGCTCCGCCCGGGCGCACTACGAGCGCGTCTGGGAGAGCTTGATCGAGCAGTTCGGCGCGCACCCCGACCTGTGGCTCGCCTCGGTCGAACTGTTCATGCAGGCACAGCGCCGGCCGGAGCTGCGCCCCGCTCTGGCTGGAGGCATCACTCAGGGGCGGCGCGGCATGGCGGCCATTCTGGACGGCGTCCCCGAAGAGCAAGTAGCGGAGCCCTCCGTCCGCACCCTCGGCACCGTGCAGCTCGCGCTCGTGTCGGGTGTGATGCTGCAGTGCCTCAGCGACCCCGGCAGCGCCCCCACGGCTGCTGAGGTGCTCGACGGCATCCGGGCCCTGGCGAAGATCGCGCGCTGACCTGTCGCAGTGAGTATCGAGCCGAGCTCAACTCGGTTCACTGCTGGGGGACTTGTGGTGTCCGGTGTCTGGCCGAGGAGTCGTCCCGTGCTTCTTCGGCAGCCGCAGGGCGCCCGTGCGGGGTGCCCCGGGTGTCCGTACGGGGTGGCGCCGGTCGGTCCGTGCGGGGCCCGTCGGTCCGTCCGTACGGGGTGGCGCCGGTCGGTCCGTGCGGGGCCCGCCGGTCCGTCCGTACGGGGTGCGCCGCCGTCCGTGCGGGGCCCGTCGGTCCGTCCGTGCGGGGCCCGTCGGTCCGTCCGTACGGGGTGCGCCGGTCCGTCCGTGCGGGGGTGCGCCGGTCCGTCCGTACGGGGTCCGTCAGGAACCACTCGGTTCGACCAGGCGCCCGGCGTGCGCGAAGGAGCGGATCAGGTCGGTCTCGGTGGCGGTACGCCACAGCAGCGCCCAGTGGGCCGGAGGAGCGTCGTGGACGGGGACGTACACGAGGTCGGCTCGGGCGTAGTACCGGCTGGCGTGCGAGTGCACGAACGCGACGGCTTCGCCATTGGACAGGATGGGAATCATCGCGGTCTCGGTGGCGACGGTCGGCCCCACCCGGAGCGGACGCCCGCTGGGGGTGCGGCTGGGTGTGAGGGCCTCGCCCCAGTAGTCGGGTTTGGCTCCGCCGATGACGACTTCGTCGACCAGGTCCTCGTACGACACCGTCTCCCGCCGGGCCAGCCGGTGCCCGGCGCCGACGGCGAGGACGACGGGCTCGATCCTGACGACCGGCCCGACGGTGAGGTCGGCCTCCTCCACCGGCAGCCAGGCGATCTGGACATCGACCTCGCCGGCGCGCAGCGGCCCGAACGGGTCGCCGAATCCGACGTAGCGGATCCGGACGTCACACGCGGGGTGCCGGGCGGCGAAGGCGTCGAGCAGCGGCCGGAAATCCTGGACGTTGCTGGAGAGCATGCCCAGGCGCAGCACTTCGGTCTTTTCTCCGGCCGAGCGGATGGCGCGCTCCACGGCTTCGTGCAGGCCGCGGTACATCGGCAGCAGGTCGGTGAAGAGCTGCCGGCCGATCGGCGTCATCGCCACGGCCCGGCTGTTGCGCTCGAACAGGGCGGCGCCGATGCGGCGTTCCTGCTTCTTGATCGCCTGACTGACGCGGGCGGGCGTCACGTGCAACCGCTCTGCGGTCCGGCCGAAGTGCAGTTCCTCGGCCAAGGTCAGGAAGATCTCGATGTCGCGCAGTTCCACGCCGGCTCTCTTCGTCGTTAAGCGAGAGGTTAACGAACCTTACCGGACCCGCCGTTGTCGCCGGTGCCCGTCCGCGTCCAGGCTGGGCACGCCGGGAAGGGCTCCGTCCGGCCGTGGCGCCCACCGGACTTCGGGTACCAGGCCCGGGGGAGACGGGACGCGCTCGCGGCCCATCCAGCAGTACGTTCGAGGAGGAAACCTCAGTGAAGGCACTCGTACCCGCCGACCCGACCGCGCTGCATCCCATGCCCGGCCAGCCGCGGGTGGTCCAGCTGAAGCCGCTGGTCACCTCGCCGCTGATCGAGGTGGGGGAGTACTCGTACTACGACGACCCGGACGACGCGACCGCGTTCGAGACGCGCAACGTGCTCTACCACTACGGGCCGGAGAAGCTGGTCATCGGGAAGTTCTGCGCGCTGGGCACGGGGGTGAGGTTCCTCATGAACGGCGCCAACCACCGCATGGACGGCCCTTCGACCTTCCCCTTCCCCACCATGGGCGGTTCGTGGGCCGATCACTTCGACCTGCTGACCGGCCTGCCCGGCCGGGGCGACACCGTCGTCGGCAACGACGTCTGGTTCGGCCACGGGACCACGGTGATGCCCGGCGTACGCATCGGCCACGGCGCGATCATCGCCGCGGGCGCCGTGGTCACCTCGGACGTGCCCGACTACGCGATCGTCGGCGGCAACCCGGCCCGTCTCCTCCGCAGCCGCTACGACGAGCAGGACATCGCCCGGCTGCTGGCGGTGGCCTGGTGGGACTGGCCCGCCGAGCACATCACCGGCCACATCCGCACCCTCATGTCCGGAAGCGTCGACGACCTGGAGAAGGCGGCCCCCGATTCGGCCTGATCGACAAGACACCCCCCAGGCGCTCCTCACTCCGGACCCCGTCCATCGATCCGTTTCCCCGATACGAGAATCGAGTCATCAGCATGCCGGCCGAGCCCCGCTCCGACTCGTTCGCCGACTGGCTCGGCGACCACGCGATCCCGCTCACCCACCTCGATCCCGAGGCGCCGCTCGACGACCTCGAACCGCTGCGCGACCTCATCGGCCGTGCGCGTGTCGTCGCGATCGGCGAACACTCCCACTTCGTCGACGAGTTCATCCGGCTGCGCCGGCGCCTCGTGCGGTTCCTGGTCGAGCGCTGCGGCTTCACCGTCCTGGCCTTCGAGTACGGCTTCAGCGAAGGCTTTCTCCTCGACGCCTGGGGTCAGGGTGAGGGAACGGAAGACGAACTGAGGGCTCACCTCGCCGAGGCGATCCCCGTGGGCGTCGACGAACCGCTGCGCTGGATCCGCCGGCACAACCACACAGCCCCGGCGCCGGTGCGCTTCGCCGGCATCGACATTCCCGCCGCCGGTGGATCCCTGCGGCCCGCCCTGGCCCCCGTTGCCGACTATCTGCGCCAGGTCGACCCCGACACTCTCCCGCTCGTCCAGGAGGCGATGCGGATCGCCGCATCGTTCGCCGGCGCCTCCGCGGCCGCCGCCGCGCCCGCATGGGCCCGCCTGCCCACAGCCGACCAGGACGCCCTCACCGCGACCCTCGCACGCCTGCTCATCCGGTTCCGCGCCGTCGCACCGCTGTACGTCTCCCGCGGCGACCGGCACAGCTATGGCATCGCCCTGCACCGCCTCGAAGGCGCCTGCCGGGCCGACCACGGATTCCGTGCCATGGCCGGCCTGTTCGCCGGGAACGGGCTGACCGCCGACACCTCGGCCCGGGACGCCTACATGGCCGAGTCCGTCCTGTGGCACCTGGAGCGCACCGAGCCCGGAACCCGCATCGTGCTGGCGGCCCACAACGCCCACATCCAGAAAACGCCGGTCTCCTTCGACGGCCACCTCACCGGCTTCCCGATGGGACAGCACCTGAGCGACATCCTCGGCGACGACTACTTCGCCCTCGGCCTGACCAGCTCCGGCGGACAAACCGCGGAGATGGTCCGCGACGAGCGGGCGCGCTTCGGCTTCACCATCGAGCCCACCGCGCTGCGGCCGCCCGAACAGGGCAGCATCGAAGCCGCCTTCGCCGCGGCCGGCCTCGGGCTCAGCGTCACCGGCCTCCACCAGGCGCGCCCGGGGACCGCGGAACCCGCCTCCGCCCCCGACCGCATCCGGCTGCAGAGCACCTTCCTGCACACCCCCGTCCTGGACGCGTTCGACGGCATCCTGCACACCCCGGCCTCCACCGTGAGCGACGACATCGGCGCTGAACCGCCATCGCCATGACGCCACGTTTCCCCGCCCGCGTACCGCCTGAGTCGAAGACCATGTACGAGACAACCCTGAGGTGATGAGGCCGTAGCGCGCTCGTTGGCCTGTGCCTGGGTGGGGATGCGGAGGGTCGGAAGGGCACTGCGGAGTTCGTAGTACGCCTCGCCGGTCGCTTCGGGCAGCTGTACGGTGAGGGCGAGCTCAAGCCCGGAACGCGCGAGTTCGACTCCTCGCCGTCCGTCGCCCAGCGCGGAGCAGAGCGAGCCTCGCATCGCGAGCGCCCGGGCCTTCAGATCCGTACGGCCCGCCGCCTCGGCGTCCTCGGCCGCGGCGGTGGCCTGGTCGAGCCCCTCCGAGAGCCGTGCCGCGGACTTCAGCTGATCAGCCAGAGCGAGCCGTTCCGCCGCCGCCTCACCGTGCCTGCCCGCCGCCGCGAACGCGTCGGCCGCGCTCTCGCGCGCGGTGACCGCGCGCGTCCAGCCGCCCAGCAGCCCGGCGGTGTTGGCCAGTCTCCGATGCGCCGACCCGGCGAGCGCGATCTCGCCCCGCGCGTGCCGAAGCCGTGCGACGTCGGACCAGACCGCCACGGCCGACTCGAGCTCCCCGCACAGCTCGGCACAGTCCGCCAAGCGCTCCAGCGCGGTGAGCCGGCCTTCCGTGTCGGCCTCCTCCGGCCAGACGGCGAGCGCCCGTCGCACCAGCGCGGCGGCGTCCCGGTACGCGTGCACCGTCCGGTGCCGCTCCGCCGCGGCGAGCAACAGCGGCCTCGCGCGCTCGTGTTCGTGTGCGGCCAGCCAGTGCTCGGCAACGATCTCGGGTGGCGCGCCACGAACAGTGAGGTGTTCGGCGATCAGCTTGTGGTGACTCCTGCGTCGGGCCCAGGGGATGGTTCGGTACAGCGCGTCTCGTACGAGCGCGTGGCGGAACTCCGCCGACCCGGGGTCCTGTTCCCGCTCGGTGAGCAGCCCGCTGTCGAGCAGCTGGTCGACGGCCGGCGGTTCCACGAGAGCGGCGAGAGCGGGGAGATCGACCCGTACGCCGAGTACGGCGGCGAGTTCCACCGCGGTCCGATGCCACTGTCGTGGCTCCGCGGTGCGGACCAGCACCGCGTCCAGCACACTCTCGGGCACGGGCAGCTCCGCGTCCTCGACGAGGTCGAAGCCGCCGCCCGCTTCGCGCAGGGCGCCGGTTTCGAGGAGGGCGGTGGTGAGCTCCTCGACGTAGAACGGGATCCCCTCCGCCCTCTTGTGTACCGCCGAGGCGAGCCCCGGCGAGGGGGGCGCGTCGAGCAGACCGGCGAGCAGTTCGCCCGTCTGCTCAGCGGTCAGCGGCCGGAGCGCGAACTCGACGAAGCCGCCGCTGCGACGCAGCGCGGTTCGCATGGACCGGATGGGATGCGTACGCGCGAGCTCTTCACCGCGGTACGTGCCGAGCAGCAGCACCGGCTCACGCGCCATCGACACCGCGAGTGCGGGCAACAGATCGACGGCCGCGGCACCGGCCCAGTGCAGGTCCTCCAGGACGACCACCGTCGGCCGGCGGCGGCCGATGTCCCGAAGGACGCGCCGGATGACCTCGACGAGGGCCGACTGATCATCTTCGCGGTACGGCAGCACGTGGCCGACCTCGTCGGACACGGACCGAAGAATCTCCTCGACGGGGGCGTACCCGCCCGCCCCGGGGGTGGCGGATCCGCGCAGTACGCGCCCGTCCCAGCCATCGAGCGCTTCCGAGACGAGCCGGCTCTTGCCGACACCCGAATCCCCGCGCACCAGGACCAGGCCCCCCTCGCCCGACCGGCATCGCGCGAGCGCGTCGAGCAGCCCCGCGTACTCGGCTGCCCGGCCGATCAGAGGCGACCGCATCACCACGTGAAAAAGTCTAATCCGCGCTGCTCAGCTCCGATTGGATGTCCGCGAGCAGCTGGCGGTGCAGGTCCGTGAGCCCACGCAGCCACCAGGGCGGCTTGGACGACGAGAAAGGCCCAGGTCGCTGACCTGGGCCTTCTCTCACGAGCGGTTTGCCGCTTTGAGCGCTGAAGTCGCGCCTGACCTGCGAATACGTCAGCCGGCACGGTGTTCCGCAGGAGCGGACCGCCCCATCGGACGGATGTTGCGGTTGACGCGGAGAAGGTTGTCGGGGTCGTACTGCGCCTTGATCCGCTGGAGGCGCTCGTAGGTGCCCCGGTATGCGTCGGCGGTTCTGTCGGTGTCGTCCTCGGCCAGTTGGAAGTTGACGTAGTTGCCGCCGGTCGAGAACGGCCGGATCTTCTCCCATCCCTCGCGGACCGCGCCCACGATGCGGTCTCCGTCGGCCCGCGGCGGCCACACTCCGGAGAAGCCGCTGATGAACCGGGCGTCTCGGTTACCGACCGCACCGCCGTCGTCCGACTCGTTCAGCGCGCCGGCGAGGTGGAAGATGACGGAGAACGACAAGGGGGACGCGACGTCGAGCGCGGCGTCCCGGAAGGTGGGAAGGTATTCGCCCGGCAGGCGGGGGAGGAACTCCGCCTTCCAGTACTGGTTCAGCCCCTTGGGTTCCATCGCGTCGAGCATCGACTGCTGGGCCACGTAGGGCTTCGCGCCGATGAGGTTGAAGATCGGCTCTCCGAGAGCGCGCAGCGGGGCGAGATCGGCTTCGGCGGTGGTGCCGCTGTGGCACACGAGCAGCCCGACGACGGGCTTGAGATGCCACTCCTCCGGGACGAACGGCGCCGGCGGCGCGAGCCGGACGATCGCCACCGCCGTCAGCTCGCGGGGAGCGGACGCGGTGAGCTCCCGGTACGTCGCGAGCACCTCGTCCGCCTGGTCCGCGCTCCAGGCAGCGAGACCACCGGTGATGACGGGGCCGACGTCGTGCAGCCGGAACGTGAAGCGGGTGACGACGCCGAAGTTGCCGCCACCGCCTCGGAGAGCCCAGAACAGGTCCGGGTTCTCCGCCCGGCTCGCGGTCCTGATCCTTCCGTCCGCCGTGACGATCTCGACCTCCTCCAGGTTGTCGGCCGCCCAGCCGAACCGGCGCGTCAGGTAGCCGAATCCGCCGCCGAGGGTCAGGCCGGCGACTCCCGTCTCGGACACGAAGCCGAGCACCGTCGCCAGCCCGTGCTGCTGGGTCGCCCGGTCGACGTCCTGCAGCAGGCACCCCGGACCGGCATGCGCGAGGCGGGCGGACGGGTCAACGGTGACCTCGCGCATGCGGGACATGTCGAGGGTCAGCCCGCCGTCGGCGAGTGCCGTGCCGGCGATGTTGTGGCCCCCGCCCTTGATGCTCAGCAGCAGGCCGTGGTCAGCGGCGAACCGGACGACCGTGGCCACGTCCTGGGCCGAGACCGGCTGGACGACCAGTGTCGGCGTCGCGGTGACCATGGCGTTCCAGACCATGACGGCCTCGTCCCAGCCCTCGTCCCCGGCCGCGAGCAGCGTCCCCTCGAGCCGGGTGCTGAGCTGCTCGATCCGAGCGGAGGTCAGGCCGACGCGCTCGTCTCCGAGTCCGGCGACCTCGAACATTCGCGTACTCATGATGGCTCCACCTCTCCCGATGCCTTGGTCTCTCCCGATGGCCCGATCGCGGTGCGCAGCGCGTGGAGGAATGCTTCCGGTTGTTCCGCGGCGGGGTCGTCGCGGCAGTCCTCGATCACGTGCAACGGCCAGCCGTACCGAACGCTCGCCGCCTCCGCCGTCCGCAGCCGTACCTGGAGGTCGTGCCGACCGTGGATCAGGTCCGTGGGAACGCCGATACGCGTGAGATCGTCGGACGGGATCGGCTTCATGCCGACCTGTGGGATGAGGCTGCGCAGCGCCGCCTGCACGCTCGGTGTGCGGGCCCGGTCCAGGGCGTAGTCCAGCAGCGGTTCCCACTGCTCGCCCGCCTGCTCGCCCACCCGGTCCATGTCGAGGAAGCACTGGTTGAACAAGCGGTCCCGGCTCTTCGGAGTCGGTCGGGCGACGAAGCCCATCATGGGCAGCGCGAAGCGCGGTGCCGGCCGGAACCAGCCCATCCCCATCGTGTCGACCAGGACCAGGCGGGCCAGGCGGTCGCCGTGCTGCACCGCGTACCGCGCGGCGATCGCGCCACCCAGCAGGTGGCCGACGAGCACGGGCGGCCTCGCCCGGCAGGTCTGGTCGATCAGCTCGTCCAGCCAGGTCAGAACCGTGTCGGCGTCGAGCCGGCCGCCCTCGCGCACCTCCGAGGCGCCGTGGCCGGGCAGGTCGGGAACGATCACCCTGTGGGTCCTGACCAGGTCGGGGATCACGTTGATCCAGACGGCGGCGAACTCGCCCTGGCCGTGCAGCAGCACGACGGGTGGGCCGTCACCGCCCTCCAGGACGGCGGTGGACACCGTCGCCGACTGAATCCGCCGCTCGGTCAGCGGCATCGCGGCCAGCAGCTGGTCGCGCGCCTGCTGCCCGGCGGACCGCTCCGTCGCCCTCTCCTTGGTGCTCATCACGGCCTCCTTCCTCAGTGCCTACGAGACGAGGGTCCGCCTCCGGCAGCGGCGTCCGCATCGGTCGCGTCAACCAACTCGCCGGTGCACGCCGTGTGGGTATTTCTATGCAGGCAGCCGGGTCCGGGTCCTACACGAGGTCGTGCTCGTAGGCGTACGCGGTGGCGGCGGCCCGCGAGGAGACACCCAGCTTCGTGAACATGTTGCTCACATGCCGGGCGACCGTCTTGTCGCTGATCACCAGACTGTCCGCGATCTCCCGGTTCGACGCACCGGTCGCGACCAGGCGGAGCACCTCGACTTCGCGAGGGGTCAGGCCCCCGGGATTCGCACTCGCGGCCCGACCTGCGCGGCCCATGAGCTCACGTACCTGCTCCAGCGCCGGCACCGCGCCCAGCTGCTCGAAGACCCGGCGGGCGGCTTCCAGCTCCATCTCGGCCGTGTCGTGATCGCCGACCTGGCGGTACGCCCGCGCCAGCTGCAGTCGCACCCGCGCCGTCTCGTAGGGAGCCCCGCTCTCGTGCCAGGCGACCCACGCCCGGCGCAGGGCGACGCACGCGGACTCCGGTTCACCGACGGCGAGGAGCACGGACCCGTGCGCGTACGCGACCACCGCCCGCAGGTACGACGAGTCGAAACCGGCGGCGATCTTGTCGAGCTCGTCCACCGCGACCTGGGCGTCCTCGACGGCTCCGGCGGCGAGCTCGATCTCCACACAGCCGGCCAGCACGCTGGGCCGCTCCTTCGCCCTCTCGGTCTCGCCGACCGTCCGGCGGATCGCGGCGGCGGCGTCATCGAGGCGGCCCTGCGCCAGCCGGAAAAGCGCCAGGCCCGGCTGCGCCGAGTGCCCGCAGCCGATGGCCTCGCGGTAGCAGCTCTCGGCCCGGGAGAACTCGCCGCGCAGCCGGAACAGCTCGGCACGCTGGTACAGCGCCATGCCCATCACCGGGTCACCGGGCAGGTCGGACTGGTGCTCGCACGCCTGCAGCGCCTCGTCCATGGCGTCGGCCCACTCGCCGCGCAGCTGCATGACTTCCGAACGGTGCACGAGGCACTCGCCCCGGAACGGCTTGAGATCCGGCTGCTCGGCGCACCAACGGCTCAGCGCCGCCGTCCACTCCTGTACGCGACGGAGGTCGAAGACACCGCGGCAGACGAGGATCACGGCGCAGTAGACGATTCCGGCGGTGACCGGCGACACCTCTCCCGTGGTCACCGCCACCATCGTCTCGTCCAGTATCGCCACGCCCTGAGTCACTCGGCCCTGCGCGACCAGCGCCTGGCCCTGCCCCAGCCGCCCGAGGGCGCGCAGGTCGGCGTCGTCGAACCGGTCGGCGATCTCGGTGATCTCGACGAACGAGCGGCGCGCCGCCTCGGGGTCGCCACCGTCCACGGCCCGCAGCGCCATGGGGATACGCAGGTACCCCTGCTCCGCGCAGTCCAGCGCCGCGTCGTCGAGGATGTGCTGCGCCCGTGCCAGCCATCCGCCGCCGCGGGCGTGCTCGCCGCGGTAGAGGAGCGTGAGCCCGAGCCAGAACGCACACCGTACGGCCGACGGCGCGTCCCCTCGTTCGAGAAACGTGTGATGGGCCCGCTCCCAGGCCTCGGTCGCCGCGTCGGCGGATCCGACCAGGTACGCCGCTCGCGCCAACCGGTCGAGATCATCGGCCCCGAGCGGCGCCTGCCGGTCGGCGGCCGAGAGCTGCTCGTACGCGTCCCGCCATGCCAGTCGCTCGTACGCCTCGCGGCCCTGCGTACGTGGATCAATGATGCCCATGCGGGCTCCCGTCGACGACGAGTCCCTATAGGCAGCGTACGTGCTCTCCGCCGCCCGCACTCCGCCGACGTCGGCGACGATCGTGTTGCGCCGGCCGGGTGACAGGGCGCCGGCCCGAAGAGGTCTGGACAACAAACAAGCCCCAGGTCGCTGACCTGGGGCTGTGTCGTGGAGCGGATGACGGGAATCGAACCCGAGCCATAAGCTTGGGAATCACCGACGCTCGGACCACCAAACCGCCTCTGAGCTGGTATTTCTCTCGCTGATGCGGGTGTGCGGCGGCCTGCTCGACACCGCTGGTGACCGTAGTTCACCGCTCCGGAGGGCACGGCTGGGGCACGCCGGGGCCGGCGCGATCCGGTCCGCCCCTGGCACCGGCTGCCGCGAGCCCGTGCCGGACGTCAGGTGTGGGCGGCCGCCTCCAGAGGGCTCAGGGCGGCTGCACGGCGGGCCGGGACGGCGGCCGCGAGGACGCCGACCGCGAGCGAGAGCAGGCACACCAGGAGCAGGGTGCCCCAGGGCAGGGCCAAGGTGTACTGGTCGATGGCGCCGTTGGCGAGGGAGCCGACGGCCCAGGCGCCGAACAGGCCGCCCGCCAGACCCAGGAGGGTGCCGAAACCGGCGACCGTCAGGGCCTCCAGGCGGATCATGCGGCGGATGCCGGCGCGGTCCATGCCGAGCGCGCGCAGGGCGCCGATCTCGCGGGTGCGTTCGGCGACCGACATGGCCAGCGTGTTCACGATGCCGAGCGCGCTGATGACGACGCCGATGCCGAGCATGCCGTACATCACGTTCAGCAGGTCGCCCATGGTGCCAGCGGCCTCGCTGACCAGCTGGTCGCGGTCCTGCACGGTGAGGAGGGGGTTGTTGCCGACGGCGGCGCGCAGCCGGTTCTCCAGTGCGGCCGTCGCCGGGCCGTCGGTGCGCAGGAGTACGCGCTGGACGGAGCCGGGCAGGAAGCTGTCGGCCGCGACCTCGCCGCGGTTGCCGAGTGCGTCGTGGGCGATGGGGTTGTCCTTGTAGACGCCCACGACCTGGTACGAGGTGGGCTTCCCCGCGCGGCCCATCTCGACGTTCAACAGGCCGCCAGTGGTCACTCCGCTCTCCCGGGCGAGGGTGGCGGAGACGGCGATCCGGCCCGGTGCCAGGTCGTCGGCGGAGCCGGAGACGAAGTCGAGCTTCATGGTGTCGCGGACGGTGGCGGGGTCGACGCCGGAGATCTGCCGGACGCCGGTGCCGGTGAACAGGGTGGAGTCGGTGATCGGGTGCGCGG
Organism: Streptomyces sp. NPDC058326; assembly: GCF_042879855.1. NCBI lineage: Bacteria > Bacillati > Actinomycetota > Actinomycetes > Kitasatosporales > Streptomycetaceae > Streptomyces > Streptomyces sp. NPDC058326. The sequence goes on from NZ_JBHVZO010000003.1 coordinate 351,592, forward strand.
CGCGCACGCCGGGGGTTTCGGCCAGCCGTCGTACGGCGGCCGGGTCGATGCCCGTCATGGTGGAGCGGGTGCTGACGACGTAGTCGGCGCCGAGCCCGGCCGTGGCCTGGCGATCGAGGGCCTGGCCGGTGGAGTGTCCGATGACGGCGAGGCCGGTGACGAGGCCGGTGCTGATCAGCAGGGTGGCGGCGGTGGCCGCCGTGCGGCGCGGATCGCGCAGGGCGTTCTCCCGGGCGAGGCGGCCGGTGACGCCGAAGCGCCCGGTCAGCCGCCCCGTCAGCCGGATCACCGGGGCGGCGATCACCGGCGCGAGCACGATCAGGCCGGCGGCGAACAGGCCGCAGCCCGCCATCGCGGCGCGCAGGTTCTCCTCCGAGGCGTCCTTCGCGCCGCCGAGGGAGATCAGCCAGCCGGCGCCGAGTGCGAGGAGAACGAGGCCCACCGCGCCGCGCAGTCGGAACCGCCGTGCCGGAGGTGGCTGTTCGGCCGTGCGCAGCGCCTCCATGGGCGAGGTCCTGGCGGCGACGCGGGAGGGCAGCCACGCGGCGAGCACGGTGACGCCGACGCCCACGCCGAGCGCCGCCACGACCGAGCGCGGGCCGATCACCAGGGGGCCGCCGGGCAGGGCGCTGTCACCGCCGAGGGCGTGGGGCAGAACGGCCGCGATGGCGAGCCCGAGCAGGAAGCCGGCCACCGAGGCGGCCAGGCCGACCACCAGGGCCTCCAGGAGGACGGAGCGCGAGACCTGGCGGCGCGAGGCGCCGATCGCCCGGAGCAGCGCGGTCTCGCGGGTGCGCCGCTTCACGAGCATGGTGAAGGTGTTGACGATGAGGAACGAGCCGATGAAGAGGGAGACCCCGGCGAAGACCATCGGGACCTTCTCGTAGCCGCGGGTCAGGGTGTCGACGAGGATGGCCTGCTGGGCAGCCTGGGCCTGGCCCGTGGTGGCCTCGGCACGGTCCGCGGGCAGCACGGCCGTGACCCGGTCCGCGAGTTCGTACGCGGTGGTGCCGGGCGTGGCGGTCAGGTCGATGCCGGTGTAGTGGCCGGGGGTGGCGAACAGCTTCTGCGTGGTCGCCTTGTCGAAGAGGACGAGGGTGCCGCCGGCGGTGACCCGGGTGTCGTCCGTGGTGACGATGCCGACAAGCCGCGCGGTCATGACCGGACCGTCCGTGGCCAGGGTGACCGTGTCGCCGAGCCGGAGACCGCCCGCGGCGGCGGTGCCGCCGTCCACGGCGATCTCGCCGCTGTGCGCGGGGGCGCGGCCCTCGGCCAGCGGGTGGCGGCTGTCCTCGCCGCCCTTGTCCGGTGCGTAGGCGCCGGCCAGGTTCGACCAGGCGCGGCCGGCCCGCAGGGGGCTGCCGTCCGCCGCGTTCAGGGTGGCCGAGCCGTCGGCCGACGGTCGTACGGCGGCGACGCCGGGCACCTGGGCCAGCTGGGCGACGAGCGCGTCGTCGAGCACACCGGTCCGCGGTCCGGAGTCCGTACCGGGTTCGGGGGCCTTCTCGGTCACGGTGACGTCGATACCGGCGAAGGTCTTCGACGCGGCGGCGCGGTGGGCGGCGGCGGTGGAGTCCGCGAAGACGAGGGTGCCGCTGACGAACGCGACGCCCAGGCAGACGGCGAGGACGGTCATGGCCAGCCGGGCCTTGTGGGCCAGGAGGTTGCGCAGGGTGGTTCTCAGCATGGGGCGTGGGGACTTTCCGAGGGAGGGCGGGGGAGCCGGGGCTTCCCCGGGCGGTACGGGGCGGGCGGCGGGGGCGCGGCTCAGCCGTCGTGGGAGCGGGAGCCCAGGCTCTTCATCAGGTCGAGGACGCGGTCCGGGGTGGGCCGGGCCATCTCCTCGACGAGGCGCCCGTCGGAGAGGAACACGACGCGGTCGGCGTAACCGGCGGCCACGGGATCGTGGGTGACCATGACCACGGTCTGTCCCAGCTCGCGCACCGAGTCCCGCAGGAAGCCGAGGACTTCGGCCCCGGAGCGGGAGTCGAGGTTGCCGGTGGGCTCGTCGCCGAAGACGATCGCGGGCCGGGAGGCCAGGGCGCGGGCGACGGCGACGCGCTGCTGCTGGCCGCCGGACAGCTCGGCGGGCCGGTGTCCCAGGCGGTCGGAGAGGCCGACCATGGAGACGACCCGGTCCAGCCACGCGCGGTCGGGGCGGCGGCCGGCGATGTCCATCGGCAGGGTGATGTTCTCCAGAGCGGTCAGCGTCGGCAGCAGGTTGAACGCCTGGAAGACGAACCCGATCCGGTCCCGGCGCAGTTGCGTGAGCTGCCGGTCCCCGAGCCGGGCGAGTTCGGTGGTGCCGACGCGTACCGACCCGGACGTGGGCGAGTCGAGCCCGGCGGCGCAGTGCATCAGGGTGGACTTGCCGCAACCCGACGGGCCCATGATCGCGGTGAACTCGCCCTCCCGGAAGGCGATGCTGACCCGGTCCAGGGCGACCACGCGGGTGTCGCCGCTGCCGTAGACCTTCGACAGGTCGGTGGTGGCGGCCGCGATGCCGGTCGTCGGGTGCGGCGGCAGGAGGTCGGCGGTCATGGGGCTCCTCTTCTCGTACGGAAAGCGCACGTGAAGGGTGTCCGGGGAACGTATCGGGGCCTGGGCCGCCGTGTATCGGTGTCCGCTCGGGCATGCGGCAACCGTGTAGCGGGCCGGGTACGGGAAAGGGCCTCCCCGCGGTGTCCGCGCGTCGGGGGGCGCGGGCGGCGGGGAGGCCCTGAAGGGGCGCGCCTCTACCGGCGCTCGCCCAGCGTGACGACCCTGCGGGCGAGCGCGCCGACGGCCAGGAGCGTCCCGCCGAGGAACAGCCCGATCACGCCGAGCACTCCGGCCGGCTGTCCCGTCTCGCCCGCCGCGGTGTTCGCGGTGAGCCCTCCGATGACGAGCAGCAGGGACAGGACGGCGGTGAGGGCGTCGGCGGCCAGGACGCCGCGGGACAGGGCGGTGGTGCGGCAGGACGGGTTCACGGTGGCCTCCTCGAAGCGGGTCCCGAGCTGGATTCGGTACGGGACGTGGTGTCCTTCGAAGGGTGACGGAGCAACGTATCGGCCCGTGGGCCGCCGTGTATCAGTGGCCGCTCCACCACGTACCGACCACCAACGGCCGTTCCGTCACGCGGGCAGCCTCAGGGTGGCGACGGCCCCGCCGTCCGGGGCGTTGGCCAGCAGCAGTTCGGCGCCGAGGACCCGGGCCTGGCCGAGGGCGATGGTGAGCCCCAGGCCGTGGCCCGAGCCGCGTTCCCGGGCACCGGTGTGGAAGCGGCGCGGGCCGTGGAGCAGCAGGTCGTCCGGGAAGCCGGGGCCGTGGTCACGGACGACGACCGTCGGTCCGTCGACGGTGACCCGGACCGGGCCTGCTCCGTGGCGGTGGGCGTTGACGACGAGGTTGGCGACGATCCGCTCCAGGCGGCGCGGGTCGGTCTCCACCGTCCGCGCGCTGCCGTCGTCGGTGATCTCCGCGTCGAGGCCGGTACGGGAGACGGCCTCGGCGACCACGGCGCCGAGCGGCACCCGGACACGGACCGCCTCCTCGGCGCCCGCGTCCAGGCGGGAGATCTCAAGAAGGTCCTCGACGAGGTCGCGCAGGTCGCGCACCCTCGCCCGCAGCAGGTCCTCGGTCTCGCCGGGCGGCAGGAGGTCGACGGCGGCGAGCAGTCCTCCGACGGGGGTGCGCAGCTCGTGGGCCACGTCCGCGGTGAACCGGCGCTCGGTGCGCAGCCGCAGCGCGAGGCTGTCGGCCATCCGGTCGACGGTCGCGGCGATGTCCGCGACCTCGTCACGGCCCTTCGTGGGCCCCGTGCGGGCGTCCAGGTCTCCGGCGGAGATCCGTGCGGCGGTCTCGGCGACCCGGCTCAGTCTCCGGGACAGGAGCCCCGCGCCGTAGACGGCCAGGGGTGCGGCGCCCGCGAGCGCGACCACGGAGGCGACCGCCATGGCCGCGTCGAGGCGGGACAGGTTGGCACGGTCGGGGCCCAGGTTGATCTGGACGGCGAGAACCGGGCTGCCGGGGCCGCCGGTCCGCTGGGCCGCCCAGACACTCGGCCCGACGTTGCCCTCGACGCGCCCGTCGTACACGTGGTGCCGTGTGCCGTCGGCCGGGTCCCGCAGCGCGGCGGGCAGGCCGGCGGGGTGTAGCGCGGCGCCGTCGGTGAGGACGCCGGTGCGGCGGTAGACGTCCATGGCGGCGTACAGGGTGTTCATCGCCCGCGCCTCGCCCCGGCTGCGGATGTCCTGGGCGGTCCACAGGTGCACCAGGACACCGACCGCCGCCACGACGAGGAGGGCCGTGGCCGCGGCGAGAGCGGCGATCTTCCGGCGCAGTGGGGTGCGGCCCGCCCACGGCCCGCGGAGGGGACGCACGGTCACCGCCGGAACTTGTATCCGAAGCCCCGGACCGTCTCGATCCGGTCGCGGCCCACCTTCCGGCGTAGCCGCTGTACGCACAGGTCGACGACGCGGCTGTCCCCGTCCCAGCCGTACTCCCACACGTTCCGCAGGAGCGTGTGCCGCTCCAGCACGATGCCGGGGTGGGCGGCGAACTCCAGCAGGAGCTTGAGCTCCGTCGGGGTCAGCGCCACCGGCTCGCCGGAGAGCAAGACCTCCATGCCGGCGGTGTCGATCCGCAGGTCCCCGAACTCCAGCACGTCCCCAGCGGTCGGCGGGCTCCCGGCCTGAGCCCCTCGCTCGGCGGGTACGGGCGCGTACGTGGCACGCCGCAGCAGCGAGCGCATGCGGGCCACCAGGACGTACGTCTCCACCGGTTTGACGACGTAGTCGTCCGCCCCAGCCTCAAGCCCGGCGACCACGTCCAGCCCGTCGCCGCGGGCGGACATCATCAGGACCGGCACCAGGCTGGTCTCCCGGACCCGGCGGCACAGCCCGATCCCGTCGAGGCCGGGCAGCATCACGTCGAGGATCAGCAGGTCGAAGTCGTGCTCACGGAAGGCTTCGAGCCCGGCGAGGCCGTTGGTGACGGCCCGCACGTCGTAGCCGTAGCGCTCCAGGGCGACGGCGAACGCCCGTCGCATCAGGTCGTCGTCCTCGACGAGGAGCACGCGCGCGGTGGACGCGGGGGAGTCGGGCGAGGACAAGAGGACGGCTCCTGTTCGGAAGGCGACGTGCGGGTGGCCCGGATTCACGTTCCCGACGTGCGGGCGACCACGCCACCATCGGAACGATACGACGGACAGCGGACAGCCCACCGTGCCTGCGGCTCGTCCTTCCGGGATCGATACGCCCCCGAGCGTCACCCGATACGCCCCGGATGCAAAGCCCCGGGAGGTCTGGACAACGACGAAGCCCCAGGTCTCTGACCTGGGGCTTCGTTCTAGAGCGGATGACGGGAATCGAACCCGCGCTATAAGCTTGGGAATCACCCGGTACTTGAGCCCGCGAAGCGCTTCTGACCTGCGGAAACGTCAGCCTGGCGCCGCTTCTTCGCCGTCTCCTCGGCTCCCTTGTTATCCGCTGTTTACCGCCCCTACTGGCACGTCGTGGCACGGCGGCAGATCAGCCGCGCCACTCGACCAGGACGAGAGTGGCGTCGTCGGAGGTGGCCTCGCCGCGTGCTCGCCTGAGCGTCTGGGAGAGGTCCCGTGCCACCGCGCGGACGCCTCGGTCCGTCTTCTCCAGCTGGTTCACCCAGTCGATGAGCTGGTCCTCGCCGAACTGCTCCTGTCCGCTCTCGTGTTCCTCGATCAGGCCGTCGGTGAAGCAGAGGACCCGGTCCCCGGGCCGCAGGGACACCTCGCTGACCTGTGGCTGTGCTCCACCGAATCCGACGGGGAGGGTGGTGGGGCTGTCCAGGCGACCCAGGACACGGTGCTCGCGGATCAGGACGGGGGCGGGGTGTCCCGCGTTGACCCACTGGAGACGGCCGGTGGTCGTATCCAGTCGCAGCATCTGCGCGGTGACGAAGTGGTCGGGGGCGAACTGCTCGGCCACCGCCCGGTCCATGAAGAGGTAGATCTCGGACAGCTCGATACTGATGCGGCGGGCGTGCCGGTAGGCGCCGATGGCGACGGTGGCCAGGGTGGCCGCGTTCAGGGCGTGGCCCATGGCGTCGATCACGGCGAGGTGGAAGGTGTCGCCGTTCAGGGCGTAGTCGAAGCTGTCGCCGGCGACGTCGTAGGCGGGTTCCAGGACCCCGGCGACGGCGACGCGCGGCATGGTCATGGTCAGCGGCGGTAGGAGCGACCACTGGATCTCCGCGGCGACGCTCATCGGCTCGCCGCGGCGAGTGCGGAAGAAGAGGTCGGTGTGGCCGTTCTTGGTCTGCAGCAGGTCGCCGACCAGGCCCGCGACCCTGCGCAGGAGTCGGCGGTCGTCGTCGTCGACCGCGTCCAGGGTGACGGCCAGGACGCCGGCCTGGTCGCCGCCGTCGAGCAGCGGTACGTGGACGCGTACTCCGTCGGCCATCGCCAGCTCGACCGGGAGCGACGTGAGGAAACACCTGCCGGCGTCGGAGCCGTCGATGGACAGCGGCTCGCCGCCCGTCAGCCCTTCGGCGAGCAGGGGAACGAGCCTCTGTTGCCCGTAGTCCTGGAGCAGGATCTGCGGGCTCCTGCCGCCCAACCGGCCCACCGTCTCAGCGACGAGCAGCCCGACCCGGTCGGGCGGCAGCTCGTGCGCCCGGTCCAGGATCGTTCCCAGGAGTCCCTCCCCGAAGCTCTCCGAGCGATCGGGTTCCCCGAGCCGTCCGACGGTCATCCCGTTGCCTCCAACCGAGCGGCGATGACCTCGTTCGGTCCTGCCGTACGGGCCGGGTGCCGCGACCGCGCGGCGACCGGGCAGCGGAGCGGCCCGCACCAGAGATGTGGCCTCCAGGATGCTTCTCGGCGGCAGGTCACGCCACCCGGCCACCGTGCGGGGGCACTGGCCGCAGGCGGCTGGCGACGCCCTCCCTGGGTCTTCCGAGCCCGCCGGGCTCAGCCGCCCTCTTCCTCCTCCGCTTCCATGAGGCGGATGCCCTGGTGGGTGAGCGAGACCATCGCGGGTGTGTTTCCCGGTTCCCAGTCGACGGTGACCAGTCCCTCACCCGCGAGGTAGGAGCAGGCGGCGGCGAGGTCCTGCTCCGGGATGCGCAGGTCGTGGTTGAGCGCGGCTCCGGTGATGCCGAGCAGGCGGTTTCCTTCGGCGGCCGCGTAGAGCGCCTGGAGGATCTGTCGGCGGTACCGCTGCCGCTCGTGGAGTGTCGCCATGGCCGCGTGGTCCTGTCGTCGTGCGGTGGTCGTTCGTGGCCGGTCAGGGTTCCTCGGTGTGGGCGCCGGGGCCGGTGGGCTGTCTGCTGGTGGCGAGCCAGGTGCGGGCGGGTCCGGCGGCGGTCTCGGTGTCGACGGTGAGGTGGAGCAGTGTGCCGCCACCTGGCACGGGGTAGCTGCGCTGTTCTGCCCCGGCGAAGCATCGGCGGATCACTTCGGCGACCGCGCGGGCGGCCTCGGGGGTGGCGGAGACGATACGGATCTCGGCGTGTTCGGCCTGCGGTAGTGGTTCGTTCTCGGTGAGGTCCAAGACGGCGTGCTCCGTTCGGGACAGAAGCGAGAGGCCGGCGGGTGGGTTGTCCCTGGTGTCGGGTGCCCCACCCGCGGCCTTCGGCTGGAGGAGTGGTCTGAGGTCAGGCAGGTCAGGGCCAGGTGCCCGTAGGCCGACGATCGTCGATTCGTTCGGGCGGCCTGGGGTTGCCGTGGCCGGGGGGACGGCTGAGGGAGGGGTAGGGGTCGCCGAAGCGGTGGGCCGCTATGCGGGCGTCGTGCTGGGCGTTGAGCCGGTGGATCAGGCGTGCGCCGAGCGCGATCAGAAGCGCGGCTGCCAAGAGCGTGATCACGGTCTCCATGTCCTCACCTCCCCGTGCGTCCCGGCAGGGCGATCATCCGCGCGCCGACGACGGGATGCGCCGCTGGGTGCGGCCGGTGCGCCGGGGCGGCCCCGCCCTCGCTCTCCCAGGCGTCTTCGCTGCTCCGAGCCTCACGCATACGGCGGCCGGTCGCGGCCTCACCGGACATCAGCGCGCCCGCGGTGCGGCCGCTGCCGGGGACGGCGGCGGCGGTCATCAGCCGGGCCGCGGAGGCCGGTTCGGTCTCGGGCGGAATGACGAGCAGGTCGCAACGCCCGGTCGTGTAGGACAGCAGGATGACCTTGTCCGGGTCCTGCTCGGTGAACCAGCCCACGTGCAGGACGTGGCCGGTGACGGCGACCTTGTGCGGGACGACGGGCCAGTGGCCGGGATTCACCAGGACGCGGGTGATGCGGCCCCAGTGTCCTTCGAGGGCGTCGGCCAGCGCCGGCAGCTCGGCTGCCAGGTCGCGTGAACGGGGCCACCAGGCGCCGTCGAGCCGACCGGCGAGGGTGGTCTTCGGGGTGAGCGACGAGCGGGCCGGAAGTCCCGGGGTGAGGGCGCGGTTCGCTGTCCTGTCGAGGCTGGTGGTCATGGCGGACCTGCCCCCGGGCTGCCCGTCGGCAGCCCGGTTATTCGTTTTCCCCGGAAATGACACCTGCGTGGAAGCTGGTGCTCGAAGTACTTCCGGTACTTCCAGCGTACGTCCGAACAGTCCGTTTACGGCCCGATACGGGGAGGGACTTCCGGTTCGTACGAGCGAGTGTGCGGCGGGCGGACCTGCGGGAGCCGGAGTTACTGTGAGATGACGGCACAGTCGCCCCGCCGGCGGCCTGTCGCCCCTCGGGCGCGGCCGTGGCGGGCTGCGGCACCTCACTCGTAGACGAGCGGATCCATCATGGCCGACTCCGACATCCCGCCCCCGCCCCCGTTGCTCCTGCCGGACGAGATCCACCAGGCGGTGCGCCCCGGTGCGGCTCTGCTCCGGCTGGAGACGACGCACTCCCGGCAGGGCGTCCTCGACGGGGCGTGGTGGCCGCGCACACGCGACGTGGAGCAAGAGGTTCCCGCGCTGGTGGCAGCCCTGACGGAACACCTCGGACCCATCACCCGGGTCGGCCTGGACGCCACCGCGTGGGACGCGATCCCGACCCGGCTGGTCGTCGACGACCGGGTCGTCCATCTCGACTCCTTCCCCGTCGGCGACGACACCGTCCTGATCACCCGTGGCGACACGGACCACTTCGCGCTGATGTTGGTGCCGCCGGGCACGGAGCCCGATGCCGCCCGCACGGCCATGGCCCGCGCGGTCCGCGCCGACAACATCACGCAGGCCACCGAGCTCCTCGTCGCCCCGCTTCCCCCACCGGCGACCGAACAGGGAGGAGAGACATGATCCAGACGGCGGACATCCGCGAGTGGCGCAACCAGGCCGTGATGGACCCCGGCGGCCACAAGATCGGCGAACTGGAATCCGTCTACGTCGACACCAGCACCGACGAACCGGCCATGGCCACGGTCCGCGTCGGCCTGCCCACCCGGCACCACCTGGTGTTCGTCCCCCTGGAAGGGGCGACGGTGGGGCCGGGGTACGTGCGGGTCGCCCACGACAGGAAACTGGTGAAACGGAGCCCCTCCATCGGCACGGACGACGTCCTGCCCGTCGAGGAGGAGGAAGCCGTCTTCCGCCACTACGGCCTCGCCTACGAAGCCGGTGCGAACGGCGAACGGCAACTCGCCCGACGCTGAGCCCCCGACCGCCGGGGAGGCGGCCCCATGACACTCTTCCTCGCCCTGATCATCGTCGCGATCATCCTGGGCCTCATCGGCGCCGTCGCCGACGGGCTCCTCTTCCTGCTCTTCATCGGCATCGCGGTACTCGTGGCAGACCTCCTCTACATGGCCCTGCGCACCCGCCGCTCCGCCCGCCACCGCCCGCTCCGGTGACCTCGGGGACGGTCTCCGCATCATGCTGCGTATCGTCGACACCCGTATCGGCCGCCCCGTGGAGGTTCCCTCCGTACGCCGCCATCTGCTGAGCGTCTGCGTCCACCTGCCGGTCAGCGACGCCGGGATCGGTATGACGGACCTGCGGGCGCTCCTGGTCGGTGACGTACTGGCGCGTACGGCGGAGCTGCACGGCCTGCAGTCCCGCACGTTCCTCACCACGCCGGACCTGCCTCATGAGCAAGTCCAGGTGCTTGAACGCGCCATGTCCGCTCTTGGCGTCCACCCGCCGGCCATCGGCGGTGTTCACTATCCGAACGGAACACTCCGCGCTGCTGCCGACGTACACGTCCACGCGCACGGGACCGCCGCGCAGGACGCGGTGGGCGGGGTCCGTGTCGACGTGGGCCAGGTCGGCCCGGCATCCCGGAACGGGGCGTCCCGGACCGTGCCCACTTCTTGGCCTCGGGGCCCCTGGACGCCGTCGTCCCGGAGGGGACCGATCCGCTGGCTGTGAGGATGCTGATGCTCGGCCACGCCTACCGCACACCGGTCACGGTCACCGGTGCCGCGCTCGAAGAGGCCCGGCGGACGCCTGGGGCACTGGCGGCAGCTGGTGGCCGACTGGGCACAGGCGCCGTCCAGGCCGATCCCCGCCGATGTGCTGCGGCACGCCCGTGACGTGCTGGGCGATGATCTCGGCGTCCCCGCCGTCCTGGACACACTTGGCACCGTGGTGACGCGCGCCGACGTCCCGTCCGGTGCCAAGTTCGAGACGTTCGCCTTCCTCGACCGCGTCCTCGGACTGGACCTCGCGCGCGAGGTGGATCACCAGCACCGGGCGGCGACATGACGTAGGGCGACGCGGGCCTCATGGCGGCGGTCGTCACAACGGCCTCAGCGCATTCACTCCGCCGAGGCCGCCCTTCCGGATCGTCACACGTGAGCGTGCTCGATCCATGTCCCATTGTACGACTGCGGGCCGGACAGTTCGGGAGGGAAAGCGGGCCTTCGGGCGGTCCGGTTCAGCCGCGTCCTTCTTCGGCCTCCATACGGCGGATTCCCTGGTGGGTGAGGGAGGCCGTCGCGGGTGTGCTGCCCGGTTCCCGGTCGACGGTGATCAGGCCCTCGCCGACCAGACAGGTGCAGGCGGCCGGGTCTTCCTCCGGGACGCGCAGGTCGTTCCGCGGCTTCCGCCTCCGGACTCCGAGAAGGCGGTTTCCTTCGCACGACTTCGTAACAGGACTCTGACGTACCTGTTCTCGACAGGTCTTGCGTTCGCGCAGTGTGACGGTGCCACCGACGACGAAGCCCCAGGTCACCGACCTGGGGCTTCGTTCACGAGCGGATGACGGGAATCGAACCCGCGCTATAAGCTTGGGAATCACCGGCGCTCGGACAGAGGACAGGCCATCTGACCTGCGGAAACACCCTCTGATGCGGCGCCTGTCGGAGGCCGCGAAGTACCGGCGTTGACCGCTGTTCACCGCTCTGAAGGGCACGGCTGGGGCACGGCGCCACAGCTCGGGTGCAGAGGCGAAGCCCGTGCGTGTGGATGGACGGCACAGGGCGGATACTGGTGCGGCCCCCGCGCCGCCTTCCCGAACGTAATCGTTGCGTCGGCTCCGAGGACTCTGGCCCACGCACCCCCGGCAACCTTTCCTCTTCGTCCAGAATGATGCCCGGCAGGGCTCGCGGCCTGGCCGTTTTGGCGACTGCGCAGGGGACTGCGCTGGTCCGGGAAGGGGGGCTGGGGGAGATCGTCTCCGGGCTTCTCCCCAGGAGGCTGCCGGTGCTTCCGCTGCCTCCCACCGCCGGACCACTGCAGATGCATCGTTGCCGGTGTGCAGGAGGCGCTTCCCCAGAACGAGCCTGTCGATGTGCTGTCTAGCCCGTGTACTGGCGGCATTCGCCGGTGAAGACGGTGGAGAGTTCGGCGTCGAGCAGAGGGGCTACGAACCGGGCCACGAGCACTCTCGCGCCCCCCTCGGGCTCGCGGTAGACCTGGAGTGCGAGGCCCTCCATCACGGCGGTGAGACGGACGGCCGCCGCCGACGGATCCACGTCCTCGTCGACCTCGCCGCACTCCTTGCCGTTGTGGACGGCGCGGGCGATGTCCTCGCGCAGCTTCCGGGCGGTCTCGGTGTCCACCTCGGCGAGGGCGGGGACGTCGAGGGCGCGGCCGGCGAACGCGCGGGCCACGCGGTACTCGGCGCGGCGGGCCTCGTCCAGGGGGATGTACTCGGTCATCACCTCCGCCATGACCCGTGCGATGGGCCGCTTGTGCTGGACGCCGTCCTTGATGCGCTCGTCGGCGCGTGCGCGGATCCGGGCGGAGACCTCGCGGAAGGTGTGGAGCAGCATCTCGTCCTTGGTGCGGAAGTAGTGCTGCACCAGGCCCACGGACATGCCCGCGGTGGCGGCCGTGCGCGCCACCGTCACGGCGTCGAGTCCGTGCTCGGAGATCAACCGGCTGACGGTGTCGGCGATCTGACGGCGGCGTTCTTCGTGGTCGGCGGTTCGCGGCACTTGATAACCGTACCAGCGTACGGTTATAACCGTATCTCCATACGGTTATCCGCCCGTGCCCCACGGAAGGACGAGGCCCTCATGTCCAGCCCGCTCCGACGCGCCGCCGCAACGGCGGCCGCCCTCCTGCTCGGCCTGCTTCCCTTAGGCGAGGCGCCTGCTGCGGCGCATTCACCCGACCCGGCGGACCGCTTCGCGGCGATGGACACCTACGTGCGCGAGCGCATGGAAGCCACCCGCACTCCCGGGCTCGCCTACGCCGTGGTCGGCCCCGATGGGCCGGTCCACTCACGTGCCTGGGGCACCGACGGCCACGGCGAACGGGTCACCGACGACACGCCGTTTCTCTGGGGCTCGGTCGCCAAGCCGATCGCCGCGAGCGCCGTCATGACGCTCGTGCAGGACGGACGGCTCCACCTCGACGACCGGGTTGTCGACCACCTGCCGACCTTCCGGTTCGGCGGCACCGGCCACGCCGCCCGGGTCACGGTCCGCCATCTGCTCCAGCAGACGGCGGGCGTCCCGGAGTCGGCGACCTTCGAGGTCACGGACTGCGTCGACGCCGACTGTCCGGACGCGACCGGGCGGGTCGCCGCGCTGGACGGCGTACGCCCGCTCGGTCCGCCCGGCACCACGTACGCTTACAGCAGCGCCAACTATCTCGTCCTTGCAGCCGTGGTCGAGTCCGTGACGGGCCGGTCCTTCGCCGAGCACCTGCGGGACAGCGTCCTGCGCCCGGTCGGCATGGACGGGGCGATCGGCGACCGGGCGTCCGCCCGCGAGCGAAACCTTCCGCCCGGACACCAGCTCCTGTGGGGCATACCATCCGCGATCGCCGACGGCGTGGACGACAACGGCGCCGCCTATGGCTACACGGGCGGCGACCTGAACGACCTCGCCGCGTTCGCCTCCCTTCAGCTCCGGTCGGGGAGGACCGGCAACGGTACGACGGTCCTGACGCCCGAGTCCGTCCGCCTGATGCGAGATTCCGGCCGACTCCACCCGTCCGGCGCCGCGACCGGATACGGACTCGGCTGGCGCGTCGGGGGCCTTGAGGCTCCCCTCGACAGCGCGATCTGGCACACCGGTGCCACCCCTGGCTACTCCGCGATGCTCTTCCTCCTGCCGGAGCAGAACCTCGCCCTCGTCCTCCAGCAGAACCTCCACGGACTCCTCCACGACGGTGCCGTCATGGAGGTCGGCTTCGGCGCCGTCCGCATGCTTGCCGGAGGCACCGCCCCCGCCGACGCACCCTCCGCCGCGACGTACCACGCCACCGTCTGGGGCCTCACCACCCTGGCCCTCGCTCTCCTCGCGGGCACCTTCCAGTCCGCCCGCCTGCTCCGCCGACGGCCCGTGCCCCGCCGCCGCGCCCCCACCATCCTGTGGTGTCTGACCGGCGCCCTGCCGTGCATCGCCATGGCGGCCGCCCTCACCCTCATCGGGCCCGGAGCACTGTGGACCTGGACGCCCGACGTCTTCATTGCCCTCTGCACGGCGACCGCCGCCGGGACCGCCATCGTTGCCCTGCGGCTTGCCACCGCGTACGTCGGCAGAGGCGGCGCTCGGCCTCCCCGGGGCGTTCCTCGCCCCGAGTGACCAGAGGCTGGAGTGGGCGGCCTGTCTGGCTCGGCCAACCCGACGACGCGGATGTCAGACCGTCTGCGGCCCCATGAGCCGGACGAGGAGGTCGTCGAGGCTGACCAGGCCGGTGAGCGCGCCGTCGGCGTCTCGTACGACGGCGAGGGAGGAGCGACGCCGGCGCAGTTGCTCGACGGCCTCGGAGACCGTGGTGCTGATGGCCAGTTCGGGTACGGGACGGGCGAGGTCGCGGGCGGTGAGGGACCGGCCGCGGGTTCGGGCGACCAGGGCGTCGCGGGCGTGGACGGAGCCGAGGACGTGGTCGCCGTCGCGGACCAGGAGGCGGGAGCGGTTCGCCTCGGAGGCCCGTGCCAGGAGAGTGTCCAGGTTGGCGTCGGCTGGGATGGTGACGATGTCCGCGGCCGGGGTCTGGAACTGCGCCACCGGGGTCTGGGGCTCGGTCAGGGAGCGGGTGATGAGCTGGGAGTCGGTCTTGTTGATCAGGCCGAGGCGCTCGGACTCCTCGACGAGGTGGGTGAGCTGCTCGCGGTTGTGGACGGCGGCCAGTTCGTCGCGGGGCTGGACGCGGCAGAGCCGTACGAGCGCGTTGCTGACCTTGTTGAGGACCCAGATCAGCGGCCGGACGGTCTTGACCACGGCGCGGAAGGGCGGGGTGAGGAGCATCGCGGAGCGTTCGGGGTGGGCGATGGCCCAGGACTTGGGGGCCATCTCGCCGAGAACCATGTGGAGGAAGACAACGACGGTCATGGCGACGGCGAACGCGATGCCGTAACTGAGGGCCGTGGGCAGGCCCAGCTTCACGAGCAGGGGGTCTAGCTCGTGCGAGATCGCCGGCTTGGAGATCGCGCCGAGACCGAGGGTGCACAGGGTGATACCGAGCTGGGCGCCGGCGAGCATCAGCGACAGCTCGCGCATGCCGGCGAGCGCGGCCTTGGCGCCGCGCTGCCCGTCGGCGACGGCCTTCTCGATGCGGTGGCGCTTGGCGGCGACGAGCGCGAACTCGGCGGCTACGAAGAAGCCGCTGCCGATCAGCAGCAGGACGGTGATGAAGAGCGCGAGGGGGAAGCTCATGCCTGGGCCTCCTCGGCGTCAGACGGGACGTGTTCGTCGCGGACGCGTGCGAGGCGGACGCGGTCGGGGACGTGGCGGTCGAGGCTGAGGACCTCGATGCGGACGTCGTCGACGGTGAGGCGGTCCCCGATCGTGGGGAAGCGGCCGAGGCGGTCGATGATCAGGCCGGCGACGGTGTCGTAGTCGTCGTCCTCGGGCAGCGTGATGCCGGTGGCGTCCTCGATCTCGTCGAGGCGGCGGCCGGCGTCGACCTTCCAGCCGTCGCCGTCCGGGGCGGCGAGGGTGACGACGGTGTCGCTCTCGTCGGCGATGTCGCCGACGAGTTCCTCGGCGATGTCCTCGTAGGTGACGATGCCGGCGACGCCGCCGTGCTCGTCGAGGACGACGGCGAACTCGTCGTCCCGCTCCCGCATCCGCGCCACGGCCCGCGGCAGCGGCAGGGTGTCGGGCAGCAGCAGCGGACGGCGCGCGGCCTCACCCGCGGTGGTGGTGTCGAAGGCGGTCGCGGGCAGGCGCATCAGCTCGTTCACGCCCAGGACTCCGGCGACGTCGTCGGGGTGGTCGCCCAGGACCGGGTAGTTCGAGTGGCCGTATGTGGCGATCAGCTCCACGGCCTCGGTGAGGGTGGCGTCCTTCCGTACGAAGACGGCGTCCGCGCGCGGCACCATCACCTCGTCCATGGTCCGCTCGGAGAACTCCATGGCGTGGTCGAGCAGCTCGGCGGTGGCGGGCGGCAGCTCGCCCTGTTCGTGGGACTCCCCGATGAGGTGGCTGAGCTCTTCGAGGGTGGCGCCGTGGTGCAGTTCCTCGACCGGCTCGATGCCGACCTTGCGCAGCAACTTGTTGGCCGTACCGTCGAAGACGCGGACGACCGGCCCGACGATCTTGAGATAGACGAGGGTGGAGGAGGCGAGAGACTTGGCGAGCCGTTCGGGGACGGCGAGGGCCAGGTTCTTCGGTGCGAGCTCACCGAGGACCATCTGCAGGACCGTCGCCACCACGAACGCGAGGACCACGGAGATCGCCGAGACGGCGCCGGCGGACAGGCCCGTCCCTTCCAGCGCTGGCTTGAGCAGCGCTGAGACGGACGGCTCGGCGAGGAAGCCGACGACCAGACCGGTGACGGTGATGCCGAGCTGGGCGCCGGAGAGCATGAACGAGAGCCGTTCGAGGACCGTCAGCGCGCGGGCGGCCCGCTTGTCGCCCGCCTCGGCCTCACGGGCGAGCGCGAGCCGGTCGGCGGCGACGTAGGCGAACTCCTGGGCGACGAAGTACCCCGTGCCGGCGGTCAGGACGAGGACGGCCAGCAGGCCGAGAGCGGCGTTCATCGACCGCACCACATCGCGGTGCGGGTGGACGTCGGTCTGGCGGACGCGGACAAGAAGTGGCTCCTTGCAGAAGGGACAGAGCGTTGGAAGGGAGTATCGGGGGTGAGGGAGCCGCCGGACCGCAGGCGGAAGACCCGGTCACACGGTGGCGGCCGGTCCTACCAGCTCGTCGAGGACGTCTTCCATGGTCACGTAGCCGAGGACGGCCCCGCCGGCGCCGGTGACGGCGGCCAGGTGGCTGTCGGCAGCCCGCAGCGCGGTGAGCGTGTCGTCGAGCGGGGTGTCGACGCGGACCCGGGTCACCGCGTGCAGCGCGGTTCGCGGGAAGGGCCGGTCGCGGTCGGTGACGCCGAGGGTGTCCTTGATGTGCAGGTAGCCGAGCACGGCTCCCGCCGGTCCGGTGACCGGGAAGCGCGAGTAGCCGGCCTCGGCGGCGGTCCGCTCCAGTGTGGCGGGGGTGATGCGGTGGTCGACGGTCACCATGCGGGCGGCGGGGACGAGGATCTCGCCGACGGGGCGGGTGCCCAGTTCCAGGGCGTCGCGCAGCCGCTCCCCGTCGGCGGGGGAGAGCAGTCCGGCCTGGCTGGTGTCGTGGACCATCCGGGCGAGTTCGTCGTCGGTGAAGACGGACGCGACCTCGTCCTTCGGCTCGACGCGCAGCAGCCGCAGGAGCGCGTTGGCGAAGGCGTTGATGCCGAAGATGACCGGCTTGAGGGCGTGGGTGAGGGCGACCAGGGGCGGGCCGAGGAGCAGCGCGGTCTTCACCGGGGCGGCGAGCGCGATGTTCTTCGGGACCATCTCGCCGATCAGCATGTGGGCGTACGTCGCCAGGGTGAGCGCGATGACGAACGCGATCGGGTGTACGAAGCCGTGCGGCACGTGGGCCGCCTCGAAGGCGGGCTCAAGGAGGTGGGCTATGGCCGGTTCGGCGACCGCGCCAAGGACCAGTGAGGAGACGGTGATGCCGAGCTGGGCGGTGGCCATCAGCGCGGAGATGTGCTCCAGGCCCCACAGGGTCATCCGGGCCCGCCGGTCGCCTTCCCGGGCCAGTGGCTCGATCTGGCTGCGTCGGACGGAGATCAGGGAGAACTCGCCGCCGACGAAGAAGGCGTTCGTCAGCAGGGTGAGGAAGCCGATGGTGAGCTGGACGGCGGTCATCGGACCACTCCGGCATGCTGGTGCTCCGCCTGGCGAGCGGGCTCGGTGAGGTGGATGCGGTCCGCCCGGTGGTGCTCGATGTCGAGGACGTCGAGCCGCCAGCCGTCGAGCAGGATCGCGTCGCCCTGGGCGGGGATGCGGCCGAGGCGGGTGGCGATCAGACCGGCCACCGTCTCGTACGGGCCTTCCGGCGCGCGCAGCCCTATGCGGGCCAGCTCGTCGATCCGTACGCCTCCGTCGGCCTCCCAGGTGGCCCGGCCGTCCTCGGTGGGCGGCGCGGGCAGCAGGTCGGGGACCTCGACGGGATCGTGCTCGTCACGGACCTCGCCGACGACCTCCTCGACGATGTCCTCCACCGTCGCCACGCCGGCCATGCCGCCGTACTCGTCGATCACGACGGCCATGGTGCGGCTCGCCCGCAGCCGCTCCAGGAGCCGGTCGGCGGGCAGCGTCTCGGGCACGAGGAGGGGCTCGGTCACCAGCTTGGTGATCGGGGTGGCCGCGCGGGCGGCGGGTTCCAGGGCGAGGACGTCACGGATGTGGACGGTGCCGATCACGTCGTCGAGCGCGTTCCGGTAGACCGGGAAACGGGACAGGCCGGTGGCGTACGTCAGGTTCGCGGCGTCGGCGGCCGTGGCCTGGGCCTCCAGGGCGCGGACGTCGACGCGCGGGGTCATCACGTTCTCCGCTGTCAGCTCGCCCAAGTGGAGCGTACGGACGAACAACTCGACGGAGTCCGCCTCGATGGCGCCCTCGGCGGCCGAGTGCCGGGCCAGGGAGGCCAGCTCGTCCGGGGTGCGCACGGAGTGCAGCTCCTCGGCCGGTTCCAGGCCGAAGCGGCGTACGAACCGGTTGGCGGTGTCGTTGAGGTGCCGGATGAACGGACCGAAGGCGGCGGTGAAGCCCCGCTGGGGGCCGGCCACGACCTTGGCGACGGCCAGCGGGCGCGAGATCGCCCAGTTCTTCGGCACGAGCTCGCCGACGACCATGAGTACGACGGTGGAGATCGCCACACCGAGAACGGTGGCGACGGAGGGCGCGGCACCGCCCAGACCCATCGCCTCCAGCGGGCCGCGCAGCAGCGCCGCGAGGGACGGCTCCGCGAGCATGCCGATCACCAGCGAGGTGACGGTGATGCCGAGCTGGGCGCCGGAGAGCTGCACGGTCAGCCGGCGAACGGCACGCAGCGCGCCCTCGGCGCCGCGCTCCTTCGCCTCGACGGCCCGCTCCAGCTCACCGCGCTCGACAGTCGTCAGGGAGAACTCGGCAGCGACGAAGACGGCGCAGGCCAGAGTGAGTCCGAGGGCGAGCAGCAACAGGAGGACTTCGGTCACCGTGCCACCCCCACTCGCTCACCGAAAGTCAGCAGGCAGGATCCGGCACGGCCGGTACTCGGAGGCTCCATCGCGGGCCCGTGGCTCCTTCTCGTGAACGACGTGGGGAGAGTCACGCCCCTCCCCGTACTTCTACACCCACTGTAAAGGAACCAGATTCGGTGTCCACCGTTCCCCCACTCACAGATTGCGCCGCACGGAGTCGCCTCCAGGGCGCGACCGGCCTGCACGATCAAGCCTCTGGCCATGGCGTCCAGGGCCGAACGGAGACTGTTTCCGGGCTCTTTCTCCTCAAACCTGCCCTGGCGCTCCGCTGCTTCGGGCGCTCACCCCGGCCGTCATCGGCTTGCCCCGCGACCGCACCCCGATCGCCGGGCCTTCTTCCACCCATCCGGCCGGAAGCCCGTCCATACGTCCACACGGGCCATTACGTGCGCGCCTAGGGAAAGCCCACCGGGCGTTTTCTCTACGTGACTGTAGATTCTGGAAGCGGGGGGCCAGGGACACCATCTCTCCCACAGGAGCCCGCCATGCGAGCCCGCCTTCGCCCTCTTGCCCTCACGCTGATCGCCGTCACCCTGCTGACCGCTTCGACCTGCGGACCCGACCGCGCAGCGCTGACGGACAGCCCATCGGCCGGACCCGCGGCAGGCGGGGCGCGCGCCGGGACCGTTCCGGACATCCTGCGCTTCACCGGCACGGCGCTGGACGGCAGTCCCTACGACGGCGCACAACTCGCGGGCAGGCCCACGGTCCTGTGGTTCTGGGAGCCGTCGTGCACCAAGTGCCGCGCCCAGGGCTCCGAGGTCATGATGACAGCGGACATGTTCGAGGGGGATCTCGGCGTCATCGGCGTCGCGGGAGCGGGAGATCCTGCCTCCCTGGACGAGTTCGTCACCGCCACGGGCGCGCGGCACCTGCGTCACCTGACGGACCCCGGCAGGAGCATCTGGAAGCGGTTCGGGATCGACAAGCCCGGTTCGTACGTTCTGTTCGATGCGGCCGGCGAGGTCGCCGTTCGGGGGGCGGACCTCGATGGGCGGCTCACCAAGGAAGTCACCTCCCTCATGGGCGGACCCGGGATGCGTTGACTGGAGCGGCACCGGCCACACCAGCACCTGATAGCTTCTACGTCAATGTAGAAGATGTGGGTGGTTCGGACCGTCCCCATCCGGCCCGGACCACCTCCGACACGTAACGGAGGCCCGAAGATGGCCCTGTGGGACCGCTTCAAAGAGTCGGCATCGACGATGCAGACCCAGCTCATGGCGAAGAAGAACGACCTGAAGAGCGGTGCGTTCCGTGACGCCAGCATGGCGATGTGCGCGCTCGTTGCCGCGGCCGACGGCAGCATCGACCCGTCCGAGCGCCAGAAGGTCGCCCAGCTCATCATGAGCAACGACGTACTGCGGAACTTCCCGGGGGACGACCTCCAGCGCCGCTTCGACGCCAACTGCGACAAGCTCACCGCCGACTTCAGCTTCGGCAAGGTCAGCGTCCTGCAGGAGGTCGCCAAGGCGAAGAAGAAGCCTGCCGAGGCCCGTGCCGTCATCCAGATCGGCATCATCATCGGCGGCGCCGACGGCGATTTCGACAAGGACGAGCAGGCGGTCGTACGGGAGGCGTGCTACGCCCTCGACCTCTCCCCGCACGAGTTCGACCTGTAGTCCCCTCGCCGAGGGAGGGGCCCGTACCGTCGTCGCGGGCCCCTGCATTCCCTCGGCCCGGTCCGTCAGCTCCTCTGCGCACACCTGAGACAACGGCTGCGGCCCCATGACTGCGCCGGCGACGGTCCTGGTAGGGAGCTAGGGATCAACGGCGCTTGAACTCCGTCGGCCCGGCATCCATCAGTACCGTGCCGTCGGTGTGCAGAACCGGCCGCTTCTCCGTGAACCGTCGGCTGTAACGCTCGACATGGTTGATGGACACCCCTCTCGGGTCCGTGAAGTCGACGAAGGCAATGGCCACCCAGTACGACGTGCTCGTGTCCTCGTAGAGAGGCACCGTCACCACCGAGCCGCGCCCGTCCGTCACGACGACCTGAGCGCCGTAACTGCGGAAGCTCCCCGCGCCGTTGCTCACCGCGCTGTACGCGCAGATCAACGCGTACCCCTGCTGGTCCGGGCGGACGATGCTGATCGTCTCCTCACCCGGCGCTTTCGCATCGCCGCTCAGCTGCATGTACGGCGGCTCCCACAGGCTGCCGAGGTTGTTGTAGTAGAGGGCCCGGCCCGCATCGGCACGGGTGGCAAGCTCGGCTTGCAGGGCCTTGGCCTCCTCCCTGTTCTTGTTGCGGAACAGACCGCGCTGAATCTGCGGGAACACGTGACCAGGTGCATGGTCGGCGCTGCGCACGGCCGCGTCAGCCGGCACGAACAGCGCGTAGAGATCAAGATCCGCGCCCCGCGCACGGCGCTCCGCGCTGCCGCCGTTCCACTGCAGGGATGCGGTGACCGTCAGACCACGGTCTTTCTTGTCGAGGGATATCCGGGCCTGGCCGCCCTTGGCGAGACTGACCTGGCCCAGTAGTTCGTCATCGAAGTCCACCCGCGGATTCAACCACCGCAGACCGCGGAGGCGTCCGCGGTCGATCAGGTCGTTCGAGTAGCACTAGAGCGGGGTCGCTGCCTTCAGGATCAGGAACAGCGTGACGGCCGAGTTCGCCGAGGACAGTGCGGAGATCGTGGTGCCGGCTGCCGCCGCCCATGCGGCCAGGCCCGCGCTGGTGAACAGGGACGGCCACAGGCGTGCGGCCGGAGCGGGGCCCAGCAGAGCGGCCACACGGCGGGGTACGGGACCAGCCGAGGCGAATCCCGCGAGCGTCACCGAAGGCGTGCCTTGGGAGATCAGCGCGGCCTTGCCGACCGCCCGGGCCACGATCCGGCGGCTGCCGATCCGGGTGGCCGCCTCCTCGTCCGCCCACCGCTCGGTGGTGTACATGACGGCTGTGCGTAGGGGCCGCAGGAACGGGTTGGCACGCGCGGCGAGCTGCACGGTCAGCAGGAACCTGTGGTGGCGGGCGGCCAGGTGGGCACGCTCATGGGCGAACAGTGCGCGGCGCTCTGGCCCGGCCAGCGTGGCAAGCATCGCGGTCGTGACCACGACGCGGTCCTTCCGGCCCGGGAGGGCGTAGGCGTACGGGTTCGCGTCGGGCAGCACCACGACCGACGTCGCGGGTAGGCCCTCCAGGGCACGGTCGGCACGACGGCGTACGCGATGGTGTCGCCACGCGGCCCTGGCGCAGGAGGCGAGAACGAGGATCAGCGTGGGGATGGCGACCTTCCCCGCGATTTCGTCGTAGGGGACTGCCTCGCGGACCTCGGGGTCGGACCAGCCGTCCGGGAGGGGATTGCCGGGCAACTGCGCGGTGCCGACCACCATCAGCAGCGCCAGGGACAGCGTGCTGCACACGGCGAGAACGCCGGAGATGCCGGTCAGCAGCCAGGTGGCCATCCGCGGGTGCAAGTGGTGTTCGGCCAGGCGCGCGACCGGCCATGCCGTCAAGGGCAGGACCAGCGGCAGGAAGACGAAGACCCCCATGCCGTCAGCCTTCCCCCTCCGTGGGCTCCTGTGCCAGCAGATCGCGCAGCAGACGCTCGTCATGAGGCGAGAGGCCCGTCACGAACCTGGCCAGCACCGTCTCCCGGTCCGCCTCGCCGTCCAGGACCTTCCGCATCCGCAGCGCCGCGAGCCCGGCCTCGTCCGCGACCGCCGTCCACTCGAACGACCGGCCCACCCGCTCCCTGCTCACCGCACCCTTGGTGTGGAGGCGCGTCAGGATCGTGATGACGGTCGTGTAGGCGAGATCGCCGCCGAGCTGCTCCTGCACCCATCCCGCGGTGCGTGCGCCCGGCGCCTGGCGCAAAGCGGCCACCACCTGCGCTTCGAGCTCGCCCTGGCCCCGCCGCCGGGGAGACGTGTCGTGGCCCTCCCGCTTGGCCTTCGTCATTCCGCCGCCCTCCCGTCGACTCGATCCGCCCATGTGAGGCGGTTCATCGTACTGAGACGACACGCATCCGCCCGCTTCTGTTTCCGCGGTGTTGGCGGACGACGCCCTCGGGAAGCGAGGGGTCCCGTTCTCCCCCTTCCCGCCCTGAACCCGAGGACGCTTCCGGGTAGGGCTGGGCCGTCGGCTCAGCCGAACGCGAGCGCGCGGAAGGTGTTGCGGACGTCGGTCAGGGGCTGGCGGTCGCGGGTGTAGTAGACCTTGTTGGTCAGGAGCGCCGCCCATCGGCCCTGGATGGGTGAGATCCACATGCCGGTGCCGGTGAACCCGTAGTGGACCCAGACGTCCTGCTCGTCTGTGGTGCCGGGGGAGGGGTGCCAGAACAGGCCGCGCTCGGGCTGGAGGCCGCCGGTCTGGGTGGTGAGGGAATGGGTGGTCCACGCGGTGGCGAAGCCCGCCTTGGCGGGAGCCGTCGTGGTGTCCAGCATGTAGCGGAGGAATGCGGCGAGGTCGTCGGCGGTGGTGAAGGCACCGGCGATGCCGCAGACGCCGCCGAGGAGACGGGCGGAGAAGTCGTGCGCGACACCCTTGAGGTGGGTGTCGGTGTCCTGGTCGAGCTCGGTGGGAGCGCAGCGTGCGGCGATCTCGGCGGGCAGGGGACCGAAGCGGGTGGAGGTCATGCCCAGCGGGCGCCAGGTGCGGGCTGTCGCCAACTGGTCCAGGGGTTGGCCGGAGAGGTGTTCGGCAAGGTAGCCAAGGATGAGGGCGGCCCGGTCGGTGTACTCGACGGCTTCGCTGGGGGACCGGTGGAGCTCTTCGTGCAGGACACCTCGCCGGACGTCGCTCTCGTGGATGCCGTAGAGGTTCTTCAGCTGGGCACGGGGCGGGACGCCGGCCGTATGGGTCAGCAGTTGTCGGGCGGTGACGGCACCGAGCGGGCGGTGGTGGACCTCGGGCCAGAAGCTCCCGAGCTGGGCATCCAGGTTCAGGACGCCGTCCTCCCACAGGGCGCCGATGGAGGACCACACGGCGAGGATCTTGGTGAGGCTGGCGGCGTCGAAGACTGTGTCGAGCCGCATCGGTACGTCCGGCTCGTTCGGGTCGAGGACCCCGGTTACGCCCTGGGCGCGGATGCCGGAGGCATCGCCGACGGCCCAGACCGCACCGGGGTAGACCTTGTCGCGGACGCCTTCGCTCAGCAGGTTCTCGATGTGGTCGGTGCGGTACGACATGGTCTCCCTCTTCGTGTGGGCATCCCGCCGGCCAGCGTAGTGACGTGGACCGGGCGGGCCGGGCATTGGCGTGCCGGTGGCCGTGGGGGTGGTACCGGCCAGCCGGTCGTCAGGTGAGCTGTCGGCCGAGGTCCGCCAGTTGTTGGGCGGTCTCCGAGAGCGGGTAGCGGGCGGCGTTGGCGTATCCGGCCTGCCGCAGGGCGGGCAGGAAGCCGGGCTCGGATTGGAGGCGGCCCACGTCCCGGGCGAGGGCGGTGGGGTGCGTGAAGTCGGTGGCGACACCGGAGCGGGCGAGGGCTTCGCTGAGGCCGGGCACGGGCTGGTAGAGGACGGGCAGGCCGCAGGCTTGGGCTTCCAGGGCGACCAGACCCATCGCCTCCAGGGTGGTGGAGGGCATGACGAGGGCATCGTGCTCGGCGAACGTTTTCCACAGCTGGGGACGGCGGAGCCAGCCGAGATAACGGGCCCTCACCCCGGCCCGTTGGAGCCGTGGGGCCAGCGCGCGGAACTGGGCGCTGGGGGCGGCGATCGACAGTTCGACGCCTTGGAGCGGGGCCACGCTCCGGATCAGGGCCTCGACGCCCTTCTCGGCGGTCAGTCGGCCCGCGTACAGCAGGCGGAGGTGGTTCTTGGATGTGTGGGTGGTTCGGGCGGGCGGGTCGGTGAGGAGGCGGTCGGGGATGCCCCAAGGGATGTGGGTGATTTTGCGGCGGTCGGTCTGCGGGGCGAGCTTGAGGAGGTGGTCGGCCATGGCGCCGGTGGGGACGACGATGGCGTCGGCGGCCCGGGCGGTCGCCCGTAGGACCTGGAGCTGGTCGCGGTGGGCTTCGGCGAAGAGCAGGTCGGTGCCGTGGACCAGGGCGATGCGGGGGTGTGCGGGCAGGGCCCGGATGAGGGCGGGGGTGGCGCCGAAGGCGAGGTGGTGCAGGTGCAGGACGTCGACCTGGGAGGGGTAGATCGTGGCTGTCAGGGCTCGGCTCAGGTTGGAGACGTACCGGTGGAAGGCAGGGCCCTCCAGGCACTTGCCGCTCGCGCTGAGCAGGTCGAGGCCGGCCGGCGTCCGCGGGCGGGGTCCGGTGGGGGCGAGCATGAAGGCCCTCGCGGGGAGGAGGGGTTTCTCGCCGGTGTAGAGGTCGAGGAAGAGCTCGACGCTGCCGCCGGGGCTGTCGGCGGGCAGGTCCAGGAACGTGGCGGGCATCGGTCCTGGGGTGGTGCTGTCGAGGGCGCTCACCGGCGGCCTCCGTCGATCTCCTCGTAGAGGCGGGAAATATCGATCCCGTCGGTGGCCGCGTACTTCGCGAGCTGCTGCTGATAGCTGGCCGGTGTGCCTTGCGCGGTGAGGAAGACCAGCTTGCCGAACGTCATGCCGGCGTAGACGCGGACGGGACGGGCGGCGCGGATCTCCAGGGTCCAGCGGATGGCATGACCCTGGTGCCCGAGCGGGGCGGAGACGTGGACCCAGACGCCGAGGGCGCCGATCGTGCGGTCGCCGTTGAGCATCTGCGCGTACGCCTCCGAGCCGGTGCGCTCGTGAGTGACGCCGAGGTAGAGCAGGCCGGGCTGGAGGACCAGGCCGGTGGTGGGGATCGTCTGCTCGGTGTAGGTGGTGGGGACGGCGGCGTCGAGGTCGCCGTCGCAGACCCGGAGGGTGTTGCCGAGGCGCCAGTCGTAGGCGTTCGGGGAGACGCGGGCGGGGTCGTACGGGTCGATGGTGATCTCGCCGGAGCGGACGGCGGCACTGATCGCGGGGCCGGTGAGGATCACGAGGCGACCGCCCCGAGACGGGCGGCGTCTCGCCAGTAGCGGGAGGGCTGGGGGCCGTCGGCGGCTTGGTACTTGCCCGCGTAGAGGTCGATGTCGCCGGTGGAGACGAAGAACATGATCTGCCCGATCTTCATGCCGGCGTACACGCGTAGGGGGCGGATGGGAGAGAGCATCAGGGTCCACTGGCCGTGGAAGCCGATGTCGCCGATGGGGGCGGTGATCTCGACGAAGAGGCCGAGTCTGCCGACGGAGGAGCGGCCGAACAGGAGCGGGACGAAGGTGTCGGAGCCGACCTGTTCGAGGGTGTGGCCGAGGTAGAGCTCGCCGGGCTGGAGGACGTATCCGTCCTCGCTGATCTCGACCGTGGTGGTCGGGTTCGCCCGGTGGGCGTCGATGACCGGGTTCGTGTAGGTCAGGAGGGTGCGACCGAGGCGGACGTTGTAGCTGTTGGGGTTGACCTGCCCGGGTTCGAACGGGTTGATCGTCAGGCGGCCGTCGTGGGCGGCGGCGGTGATCTCGGGGCCGGTGAGGATCATCGGGCACCGTCCTCCTTCTCGGGCAGAGGGGCGGCGATGATGCGGCGGACGGCCTCGCCGAGCCGGAGGCCGGCCTGGTGGGTGCGCCCGCCGAGGTAGGTGTCGGCGAGGTAGTCGGTGGTCAGGACGGACCGGATGCCTTGCGGCAGCGGCAAGGAGGAGGTGACCAGCGCGCCGGCCTGCTCGGTCAGGTGCGCGAGCAGGCTGTTCGGGGCCTCTGCGTACTTATCGGGGAGGAACGCGTGGACGAGCTGGTTGCCGAACGGCTCGATGACCAGCAGATCTCCGAGCGTCAGGGTGTCGCCGAGGTGGGTGGGGCGCAGGGCGGTGTCGTTGAGGATGACGGCGTCGGCGCCGAGGCCGGTGTGGAGCCGGGAGGCGATGTCCTTCAGGAGCTGGTGGCGGTCGAGGACGGTGTCGCGGTAGGGCTCGTTGATGGTGCCGAGGCGGGTGGCGAGCATCCGGCAGGTGGAGGCGATCTTCTCGTCCAGGGCGGAGAGGTCGTCCGGGAGCGTCGTAGAGGTGGGGAAGGTGGCGGTGCGGGCGGCCCAGCCGGAGCCGACGGGTTCGGCGACGGCGTATCCGGCGGCCAGCTCGCGGCCCTTGACCACGAGGGTGTCGCCGACGTGCACCGGCCCATAGGTGTCGCTGTGGCAGTGGCCGGCGAAGACGACGTCCACGAACGGGCAGGCCCCGGCGAGCTTGAGGTCCTCGTCGAAGCCGGAGTGCGACAGCACGATCCAGGAGTCCACATGGTGGTGGTGCTCCAGCATCAGCTCGCGCAGCGCGGTCACGGGGTCGGTGACGCGGTGCCCGGATCGCTGGCTGGCCGGGATGGTGTGAAACGCGCTCACGCCGATGACCGCGGTGACGGCGACCCGGCGGCCGTGCACATCGACGACGCGGAGGCGGTCGAACAACGGCTGCCCGGTGGCGGCGTCGACGGCGTTGGCGCAGACCGTCATCTCGCGCAGGCCGGGTTCGAAGTAGTGGGGCCAACCGTGGTTGCCGGGCGCCAGCACGTCGTACAGCGTCGTGAGGATCTCACGCTCGATGGCTCCCCTGCCCAGCCGGTAGTAGCCGGTGCCCTCGAAGAAGTCGCCGCAGTCGACGATGAGCGAGGTCGCCTTGAGGTCGTGCAGGTGCGGCAGGAGCCTGTTGGCCTGGTCGAGTGCGGAGTGCAGGTCGGTGGTGGCCACGATCTGGCCGTACATCCTGCTCATCGCGGTACGTCGGTGAGGTCGGCGCCGAGGGTGCGGAGCTTGGCGGGCAGGTCGGCGTGGCCGCGGCGCAGCTGGTCGAGGCCGCTGACGGTGGTGGCGCCCCGGGCGCTGAGGCCGGCGATCAGGAGGGCGGAGCCGGTGCGGATGTCGGTGGCCTTCACGGTGGTGCCGGTCAGGCGCTGAGGGCCGGTCAGGCGGCACCGGGTGGGCGAGAGCTCCTCGATCACCGCTCCGAGCCCCGCGAGCTGGGGGAGGAGGTTGCCGTGGCGGCCGGGGTTGATGTCGTCGGCGAAGAGGTGGGTGCCGGGCAGGGTGAGAGCCATGGCCATCAGCGCGGGTTCGAAGTCGGCGTCCAGGCCGTCCGGGGTCAGGGATGCGATCGCCCGCAGGGGCCGTCCACTCACGCTGCGGGCCCGGTGGACGGTGATCGCGTCGGGGGCGAGGGTGACGGGAATGCCGGCCCAGTCCAGCAGGCCGGCCAGCACCTTGAGGTCCGATCCGGTGACGCCTTCGATACGGCCTTCACCGCCGGTGGCAGCGATCGCGCAGGCCAGTGTGCCCGCTTCGATCTTGTCGCCGGGGACCGTCCAGGCGACGGTTCCGGCCGGGACGCCCGGTGGCGGGGCCAGCGTGATCTTCTCGCTGTCGGCGTGGGTCGTCCATCCGGCGGACCGTAAGGCGGCGAGTACGCCGGTGGTCTCCGGGGACAGGTTGGGGTTGCCCAGTTGCAGGCGGCTGCCGGCCACGACCGTCCGGCAGATTGCGGCGATGCTCGCTCCCCGCGAGCGGAACGGCAGCGTCAGGACGACCATGTCGCGGGCCTGATCGGCGGCCAGGACGCGGTACCCGGAATCGTCGACAAGGACGGTGTCGCCGAACGCCTCGTAGACGGTGAAGTGGAGCTCCATCCCGCGGTCACCGATCTGGCAGCCGCCGGGCCAGGGAAGGGCCGCCTGCCCGTAGGCGGCAAGGAGTGGTGCCACCAGGTAGTAGGAGGCCCGGATTCGGGCGGCGTCTGTCAGGTCGGGCGCGGTGGCGGGATGCTCCTTGGGCGCCACGATCACGGTTCCCGGCTCGGCGACCGGGCGGGCGACGCGGTAGCCGGTCTGTTCCAGTAGGCAGAGCATCCTCTGGACGTCGGCGCTGGCCGGGACGCCGGACAGGCGTACACCGCGGCCCAGGGACGCGGCGGCGGCCAGCAGCGGCAGCGCCGCGTTCTTCGAGCCGTCCACCTGGACCGTCCCGGCGAGCGGGCGGCCGGGGCGGACGGTGACGGCATCGATGTCTCTCGTGCAGGCGGGGGCAAGGCCCATCAGAACCTCCTGGTCGCAGGCGGGCGGGGTGGTGTGACTTCAAGGGCGGTACGGCCGGCGAGGCCGGTATCCGCGCGCTTCGCCGGTCAGGGGCTGGTGGAGAGGGGGTCCGAAACGGTGTCCGGCGCGGCCGCGGTTGCTCGGTGGACCGTGCCATCGAGGAGCTGGCCGGCGTGGGTACGCAGTGTCCAGGCGGGCCCGGCCAGGCCGGCGAAGGCGAGGAACGTCAGGGCTATCCGGCCGCTGCGGTCCGCCCGCACGCGGGGCGTGGGGCGGGGGAAACGGTGACGAGCCCTGGTCACGAGGTCTCGCCGAGGGCGTTCTCGTGCTCGTCGAGGAGGCGGCTGGTCTGCGCGTACAGCCGTTCCAGCTCGGCGGACGTGAGGACGAGGGCTCCCTCGTGGGTCGAGCCGTCCTCGAAGTGGAACTCCACAGGCACGGAGCCCTGGCGGGCGCGCCGGTCGTAGACCGCGTCCCGGCCGGGCAGCAGTGTGGCGTGGGTGGCCTGCACCGGCACCGGGCGGAGCGTCGTGCCGTCCGCCGGCGCGGACCAGGCGGGGCCGCCGCCGGGCGGGCGCAGGTGGTAGGTGGTGGCGGAGTCCTCGCCGGGGAGGGTCACCACGACGCCGACCCTGCCCTCGCGGGCGGTGTCGGCGGCGAGGTCGCCGAGCTGGGGGAAGAAGGGAGCCGCTGTTCCTAACTCGGATCCCTGGGAGGGGAGATGGGCAGAGCGTCGTCCGGTCATGCCCCGAAGTTAGGGACGGCCACGACCCCGAATATGAGCTGGAGGAATACGACTCCTATCCGTCCAGGTGGAAGCGGTCGGACATGCGCCGCAACTTCTCTCGCGTGGCTGCTCGTTCGGCGTAGACGATGCTGCGGAGCGTGGAGCGGGCGATGGGGTGGTTCCGTACGAGTTGGGGGGCGATCCGCTCTGCTGTCTCCAGCTCGCCGAGGGCCTTGTCCCGGTTGCCGTCCCACAGCCAGGCCCGGGCGATGTCCATGTGGTGGTGCCCCTGACGGGAGTTGGGCAGGGCGCCGACCAGCTCAGGGCTGGTGCGGCGGTTGATCTCCAGGGCCCTGCCCTGCTCTCCCATCTCCAGGGCCACGCTGATCGCGTGGATCTGCACGTTCCCGGCGGAGAATGTCAGCGAGTGCCGGTCGTACACCGGCGCCCCGGCGTACGCGTCCATCCGCTCGGCGGCGTCCTTCGCGTACCCGATCCGGTCCTTCGCCTCCGAGGCGCGGCCGGCGCGGGCGGCCGAGACCGCCGCCCGGAGCTGGAGCGTGCCCCAGGCCCGTACGGCCAGTGGCTCGCCGTGCTCGTACGCCTGCTGCACCGAACCGATCGCCTTGTCCGAGAGCGCCAGCGCGTCCGCCCAGTCGGCCGTCGCCCACATGTCCCACACCCGCATCCAATCCGCGACCGCCGGCAGCACCGGGTCACCGGACAGGCGGGCCGACCACGCGGCCCGCTCGCATGCCATCGCCACGAGCTCGGGGTGGCCGAGGGAGTGGGCGGCGGTGTGCGCGAACTTGCAGCACACGGCGTAGATCGCGTACGCCTCCTCCCGCTCGTGCCCCTCCGACACCTCGGCCAGGGCCCGCGCCTCGCGGAACAGATCCGGGAGGACGCGGAGGATCGCCACGTTGGAAGCGGTGTCCCGAAGCCGGTGCAGGCGGGTCACCTCACGCCACAGCTGCGAGGCCGGCCTCGGCGTCCCGTCGAAGACCGGGGAGAGGTCGTAACGGCGCAGCTCCCGCAGGATCGACGAGGCGGCCACCTGCCACTGGTTGTCCTCCGGGGAGCTGCTGTACGGGCGCCCGATCAGGTCGTTCGGGTGGACGTGCAGCTCGGCGGCGATCTGGTTGAGCAGTCCGACCCGGTCCAGCTCGATCAGGCCCCGCTCCATCTTCGAGACCCACCCCTGCGACTTCCCCAGGGCTGTTGCGAGATCCGCCTGCGGCATCCCGAGGCGCAGCCTCGCCCTGCGGACGCGCCGGCCGATCTCCTCGGCTTCCTCCAGCATCAGGACACCTCCCAGGCTGCCGGGCGGCCCGGCTGATCACCAGGGCGTCCGTGCAGAATTTGTCCCTAGCACGGTACCCAGACGGACGCGGACCGCGAGAGCCTTGTGGAGGATTCCCGCTCGGGCGTTCTCCGCCACGACGCCGGCTGACATCACGACCGAGAAGGCAGGAGTCCTGGGAGCCGACGTGTACGCGTCGGCCCCCAGAGCGCGGGAACGTCAGCCTCGGCTCAGCAGCTCGCCGATGAGGGCGCCTGCCTCGGCTGTGAGGCCGTCGATGACCTCCTGGGCGTAGCGGGTGTCACGTCGGGCGGCGAGCTCCTGGACGGCGGGCCAGTTCGCCGTGATCTGTTCGATGCTCTGCTGCGCGTGGTGTACGGCCTCCTCCCAGCGGTCGACTGTGGCGATGGCGTCGTCGAGGGCGAGAACGCCTGCAGTCACTTGTTCGGCGAGGTCGGGGTCGTGCCGGCGGAGTCGGTCATAACGCTCCTGGAGAACCTCGGCGTTGGCCTTCAGCTCGCAGGCGGTCTGGTAAGCGGAGTCGAGGCCGAGGGTGCCGGTGCGGACCTTCTCGGCGAGGGCCGGGGCATGCGTGAGGACGACGTTGGCAGCGGAGAGACGGGTGCGACTGAGCCCGTGGAGCTTGGCATGGGCCCGCAGGGAGTGTCCCGAAACGGAACGCATAGCCATCGCGGTGATCATCGCCTGCTGGCCTTTGCTGATGTGCCGGCGATACACGTTGCCGCTGTAGATCACACGGATGGGGTCGTTGCCCGTGTAGGTGGTGAAACGGGGCTCGACACCGGCGAGCTTGCAGGCGGCGAGACGGTTGCGGCCGTCGAGG
Organism: Streptomyces sp. NPDC058326; assembly: GCF_042879855.1. NCBI lineage: Bacteria > Bacillati > Actinomycetota > Actinomycetes > Kitasatosporales > Streptomycetaceae > Streptomyces > Streptomyces sp. NPDC058326. The sequence continues at coordinate 383,282 of NZ_JBHVZO010000003.1, forward strand.
AGGACGCCGTCGGCATCGAGGACGATGTCCTCGTGCTGGCCCTCGGCCTTGATGGAACGGGCGAGGTCGAGCAGCTCGTCCTCGCTGAGCATCGGGAAGATGTCGGCGATGGGGTGGATCTTCAGGGTGTGCTCCTTGTCGGATGACGGGATGGGGTTCAGCGCGTGCGGCGCTGCTGGTCGGTGTGGACGGGACGGTGGGGAGCCGACTGGGGAGCCGGGGCACGGCTGGTGGTGCGTTGCGTCAGGTCGGCGAGGCGGTGCAGCCGCCAGGTGAGGACTTCGCTGATGCTGGTGGCGGTGTCGAGTTCTCGCGTGGCGGTGGCTTCGGTGAGGAGGGTGGCGGGGTTGTGGCCGGCGGTGCCGGCTTGGGCGAGGGTGGCTGCGAGGGCGGGCCAGCCGGGTTCGGCGAGGATCTGTTCGGCCTGTTCCGGGAGCGCTCGGCGCACGGTGGCCGCCTGCTGGCGACGAAGCCACTCGGGCAGCTGGGTTCCTCGCTTGTGGATCAAGGCCAGCGGCTCGGCTGCCGCGGCCTGGTACGTGGTCCGGAGGTGCTCGGCTGCCTGCCGTGCGGCCTCCACCTGCTGGTTGTGGCCGCGGGTGCGGTGCCAGTGCTGCGCGGCAACGACCGCCAGCAGAACGGCGTCGATGACGGCTGCGAGGAGGGCTCCGTCCTTCGGAGCGGGCTCACGCAGGATCGCCTTGACCGCCCGGCGTGTGGCCAGCGCCTGCTGGTGCTGGGCGCGGATGCGGGAGCGGCTGGCCCGCTCGAAAGCGGTGGCTGCCTGGAGGAGCCCGGGCCGCAACGCCGGAGGGGCGGCGAGGGGCAGGATGTCGAGGGTTTCGGCGAGGACGGTGATGTGCGCCTGCCCGGCCTCGTCCTCGCTGTGGTCGAGGAGCTCGGGTACCCGGTCGGTGGCCTGGGCGAGGCGACGCCAGGCACGGGACTCCGGCGGTGCCGCTGGACTGGTGTCGGGGGCGGCGAGGCGCTCGTTGATCTTGGGGTAGGAGAGGTCGGGGGCGAGGGTGGAGCCGGAGAACCAGACGGGCTCGCCCTGGGCGTTGGTGTCGCCGGCGAGGGCGACCTTGTAGCCGCGGATGTCTCCGGAGGGGAATCGTTGGATCTCCACGAGTGCCCCGGAGCCTTCGAGGAGGCGGAAGTACTCCTCTGGTGTGGTGGCTGCTGCGAGGAGGGTGCGGGCGGTGGTGCGCAGGCGTTCGCGGGCGGTGGTGGCTCGGCCGGTCCGCTGGGTCTTCTCCTGTTCGGCGCGGGTGGGGCGCTTGGCGGCGGTTCGGTCGCCGCGTGGGACCTGGCGGAGCCCGTACTCCTTTTCGATGGTGACGAGTTCCTTGTCGGCGCGCAGGAAGTCGTTCCAGTTGCGGGGCGGATGGAGGTCGCCTCGGACCTTGGTGGCGACGATGTGGATGTGGTCGTCGGCGTGGCGGACGGCGATCCAGCGGCAGGCGTCGGGGTCGTCGGCGGGGGCGATGCCGGTGGCGTCGAGGACGCGGCGGGCGATGGTGGCCCACTCGTCGTCGGTCAGGTGGCGGTCTTCGGGTGCGGCGCGGATCGAGCAGTGCCAGACGTGGTTCTTCGGCGCCTTGTGGCCGGCCTGCTTGACCCGCAGGTCGAGGACGTCGGCGAGCTGGGCGAGTGTGGCGGTGGGGTTGCGGCCGGGGTCGGGCACGAACTCGTCCCAGGCGGCGACGAGGTGGGGGTCGGTGTGTTCGTTGGCGCGGCCGGGCCCGTAGAGGTAGTTGAGGACGCCCCTGGTTTTGTGGCCGGGCTTGACGATGTTCGCGATCAATCAGGCCGCCCGGCGGTTTGTGGCGGCCACGATGGCGGCGGCGTCGACAGCCGTGACCGCCTCCTGGACCAAGGCCGCCAGCCGCCTGGCCTCGGCAAGCACGGCGGCGTCCATGGGGTGTGTCGTCCCGCCTTCGTTGAGGCGTTTGGCGATCTGGTTCGCGTTCGTGCCGACCCTGGAGACCTGCTTGCGCAGGGCGGCGTACTCGTCGATCAGGTCATCGACGGGGGTGCGCTGCTCAGGCAGGGCGAGGTTGCCGTTCAGGTGGGCCATGACGATGGCGCCGACGAGGTGCGCGCCGGCCAGACCGAGTCGGCGGGCTTCGGCAAGGATCTCGGTCTTCTCGTCGGTGCTGTAGCGGACGTCGACCCGCTCCTTGCGCTGCACGTCCTGGCGGGCGCGGCGGCGGGCGACACGGTGCAGCGCGGCCTCGTCGGCGGCACGCACACCCCCTGCCCCCGGTGCGCCCTCGCGCCGGGGGTCCGCCTCCGCCACCCCCGGGGCGGAGGCTTCTGCGTTGGACCGGCCTTTGGACGGTCCAACGCCATACCTTGCTCCGCCCGGGGCTGAGGGGGTGGTCGGCTGTTGGGCGGCGTACGGGGGGCTGGGGAGGGGCTGTTCGTGCATGCGCGGACTCTCTGATCGTGGGGACGGTGACTGCGGAAGTGGTCTCGTCCCGGAGGAATTCCGGGACGAGCGTCCAGTGCGTCAAGGGGCTCTGGCCTACGCGGCGGCCTCGGTGGAGGACTGGCCGCGCTCGGCCTGGAGCAGCGACTTGGCCTTCTCCAGGCGTTCACGGCGGCCGGGCCTCAGGCCCTGCTCGCGTATGGCCGTTTCCATGTGGCGGCGGGAGACGCGGCCGTCACGTCCTAGCGGAGCGGCACGGCCTATCTCGACCAACTGGTCCCACGTGGCCATCGGTCGCTGATCGCCACGTTTGGCGGCCGGCTTCTCGGGCTGGGCCACTTGCTCGGGCGCCTCCTTGGGCTCCTCGGCCACGTTGCTGTCTGACGGCGGCTCCTTGGTGGTTGATGCGGCGCCACCTTCTGGATCGGTGGCCGCCTTGATGTGGCGGCCCTCGTCGCAAGGCTCTGCGTGGCCGGGGCGACGTTGGACGAGGAGGTAGAGGTGGACGGCGCCGGCGAGGGCGAGTGGGGCGATGGCGGAGATGGCGCCGACGGTGATGTCGTCGAGGGCGAGTCCGCCCGGGCGGGTCTGCTGGTTGAGGCGGATGGCGTGCAGGACATTGGCCCAGATGCTGGTGACGGTGGCGATGCCGACCAGGGCCGAGACGTACAGGCGGGGTTGCAGCGGCGCGCTGCGCAGGACGAGGAGGGCGCCGATGCCGATGGCGATGAAGCCGTCGATCACGAGCGGGAAGGCGTAGGTGAGCAGCCAGTGGATGTGGCTGGCGGCGGCCATCTGGCGCAGGGCGTCGTAGGAGAGCGCGAAGGCTGCCAGGGCCAGGAGGGCTACGCCGGTGCGGATGGCGAGAGCCAGCGGTGCCGACACGGAGACGGCGGGGGTGGGCGGGGTCAAGCGGTGTGCTCCAGGGGATGGGTACGGCCGCCGGGGCGTGGGTGGCCATGGGTGCTGGGACTCGTCCCACTCGTCCCGTCGCTGGTCAGGGCAGGTACGGGTGGGACGGTGATGTCGAGTCGACTCGTTGCGGGTTGCTGACTCGTCCCCGCGCTGACCTGCGCGGGGACGAGTGGGACGAGTCGGGGAGGGTCAGGCCCCGGGCTCGAACGGGAGGGCGGCGGCTGCCTCGGGCGGGCAGTAGCGGGTCCAGGCGTCGGTGAACTGGGCGCGGGTGAAGCCCTTGGCCTGGTAGCCGCCGGGGAAGCGGCGGTTAGCCGACTTGATGCCGTAGTCCTGGAGCAGGATCTGCAGGCCGCGCGGGGTGAGGCCGTTGGGGCTGTGCTCGGCCCAGGGCGCCTCGGAGTCGGCGTTGAGGATCTCCAGGAGGCGGCCGGTGCGGATCGCCGGCTGGTCGCCCTCGGAGGCGAAGGCGCGGCGGATGTCGGCGAGGATGCGGATCTTCAGCCCGCCGTCCTCGTCGCGCCCGGCCTCGTAGTCGGTCATGGCCGTGCACGCGGTGCGGGCCAGGACGGGCCAGGATCCGCCTGCGAGGTCGGCGACGCTGATCAGCGGTGCCCAGGTGTCGGCGGCACGGTCCTCGACCGGCATCTTCGGCTCCAGGGCGAGTGCCTTCTCGCGTACGGAGGCGAGCCAGGCTGCCAGCCGGGTCCGGAGCTCGCGGACCGCCAGGTCGTCGCGGCCGTAGCGCCAGAAGCTGACCTTCTCGGTCGCGGCCCGGCGGCGCATGCGGATGACGACCGACCGGTCCATGATCGTGTCGGGGAGGTCTCCGATGCCGGCGAGGGCGGCCATGGCGAAGGTGTCGAACTTGACCACCTCGTGGTTGGGGCCGGTGACGCGCAGGGTGGGCCGGTTGCGCTGGTGGCCGGCGTTGAGCAGGCCGCGCATCTCCTCGTTCTTCTCCGCGACCTTCGCGCTGCCGAAGATCGTGTCGACCTCGTCCACGAGGAGCGTGGGCGGGTTGCCCTCGCCGATCGACCGGAAGATCGCCGCAGCGGAGGCGTTGACCGTGATCAGCGGCTCGTGGACGGCTTCGATCAGGACTTCGAGGAGCCGCGACTTCCCACACCGCTTGGCCGGTCCGACCACCGCCAGGCGGGGCGCGTGCTGCCAGACCGTCTGCAGGTGGGTCGCCGCTGCCCACAGCGTGGTCGCAGTCAGGGCTTCGTCGCTCGGCATCACGACATAGCGCCGGATGGCAGCCCGGAGCAGGTCCAGGACCTCCTCCCCCTCGGGATCCGAGGCGGACGCGGGGGCGGTCGGCTGGCCGGGTGCCGCGACCGGCGGCCACTCGACGGGAAGCGATGGCGTGTTCGGGGTGGCTTCGTCCATACTGGACATCGAGCTCCTCAATCTGCGGGCCATACGGGACGGCAATCCCGGCCTTGCAGCTAGTCGTTCAGGGATGGGCGGCGTGAGGTTTGCGCTTTGAGCCCCTCGGTGTCGCAAGCACTGGGGGGCTTTTTGCATGTCTGGCTAGGTGCTGGCGGTCTCCTGCGGACAGCAGCGGTCCAGCACAATAACCATGCCATACGCAGAGCAGCTATGCAAGCGGCAGAGCATGGTGTACTGTTTAGAGTGCTGCGAATTGCAGGGGCATGCTGCGACAGGAAGGAGGGGGAATGGCTGACGACGACCACGAGGACGCGCCCGAGGGCGTCCTGCTCAAGGGCGAGGGCAACGCCGCCAAGCGGATCAAGGCCGAGCGCGAGCAGCGGGGCTGGAGCACCACCACGCTCTCCGACCGCCTCAACGAGGCCGGCTACGAGATGAACCCGTCGGCGGTATGGCGGATCGAGAACGGCAAGCGCCGCATCAACCTCGACGAGGCCATCGGCTTCGCCGAGGCGTTCGGGGTGTCGTTGTCCAACCTCGTCGGCCCGCCGGCCCTGGCCGCCGCCGGCCGCGCCATGGAGCTGATCGACACCGTCGTGGCCGCCAACGCGGCCGCCCAGAGAGCCCAGCACGCGTACCGCCGGGTCAACGCCGAGCTCATCGCCTACCTCGAAGAGCACCCGGACATCCGCGAGGAGGCCAACGCGGTGGTCAGCAACGCCATCGCCGAGAGCACCATGAAGATCAACCAGGAGGAGTTCGGCCTGCCGCCTCAGCCGTAGCCCGCCCCTTCCGGCCGCCCTGGACCACAAACCCCAGACCACGGCCGCCTCACACGCCCATCCCATCCCCCTGAACGACACCGGCCCGGCCGGGGTTGCCGCCCCATCAGCCGAGCCAGGAGAGGACCCTGCTTGCGCCAGACGGCGATACCCCACGCCTCCGCCCAGCCCCGCACGGCGAAGGAGGTGAACAGCAACGACTGTCTGCTCACGGTCGACGAGGCCGCCGAACGCCTCGGCACCGGCGTCCGCTTCATCCGCCGGCTCATCTCCGAGCGCCGGATCCGCTACGTGAAGCTCGGCAAGCACGTCCGCATCGCCGACAGCGTGCTGAACGCGTACGTCGAGGAGCGCACGGTCCCCACGCTCCGCGACGCGCGCTCCCGCTTCGGGAAGGCGGCCTGATGGCGAGCCGCAAGCCGCAGCGACGGCGTGAGTTCGGCACGGTGCGTCAACTGCCCTCCGGGCGCTGGCAGGCCCGCTACTGGGCCCCGGACGGGTCTCGGCACACCGCCCCGGAGACCTTCGAGACGAAGACGGACGCCCAGGACTGGCTGACCCTCACCAAGGCGGACATCCAGCGCAATGTCTGGGTGGACCCCGAGGTCGGGGCGGTCAACTTCGAGGAGTACGCCTTGAAGTGGGTGGTGGAGCGCGGGCTGTCCGCGACGACGGACGAGCTGTACCGCCGCCTGCTGCGGCTGCACCTCCTGCCGTTCTTCGGCGAGGTGGACCTCGACGAGATCACCCCGCCGACTGTGCGGACGTGGCGGGCCGAGCGTCTGGCCGCCACCGGGGCCACCACCGTCGCCAAGTCCTACCGCCTGCTCAAGGCGATCATGGAGACGGCGGCGGACGACGAGTTGATCCGCCGCAACCCGTGCCGCATCAGGGGTGCTGGCAGCGAGCGGGCGAAGGAGCGCGCGACGGCCACGGTCGAGCAGGTCGACGCCCTCGCCGAGGCCATCGGAATCCGCTGGCGCCTGATGGTGTACCTCGGCGCCTACGGCCCGATGCGCCCGGAGGAACTGGCGGCCCTGCGCCGGACCTCGGTCACCCTCGACCCGCTCGCCGTCCGGGTCACGGAGGCCGCCCCGGAGCTGAATACCGGCCGTCGCGCCGAGGGCGACACCAAGTCCGCGGCCGGTGTCCGGACCATCCACCTGCCGGCCTTCCTCCACATCGAGGTCAAGCGGCACCTGGACTGGTTCGCGCAGAAGGAGCCCGACGGGCTGCTGTTCGTGGGCGAGAAGGGAGCACCCTTCCGGCGGACCACCTTCGGCCGAAAGTGGGCGAAGGCCCGCGCCAAGGTCGGCCTGCCGAAGGACTTCCGCTTCTACGACCTCCGGCACACGGGCCACACCCTCTCCACCCAGTCCGGCGCCACGCTCAAGGACACGATGGTCCGCGCCGGCCAGTCCTCGGAGAAGGCCGCGATGATCTACCAGCACTCCGACGACGCCCGCCAGCAGGAGGTCGCCGGAGGTATCGACGCCAAGGTCCGCGCTGCACGGCAGGCGGCCACCGAGTCGCCTCCTGCTGCTCGGGAAGCATGAGGTCGGGGGGCCAGGACGCTTTCTCGTCCCGGCCCCCCGACCCGGCTTCAGCGCAGACCGTACGCGTGGTTGTAGGGCGCTTCGGCGTCGGTGGCCCGGAGGAAGTGGGGCCCCTTCGTGGGCCTACCACCGGCCGTGCGGCAGGCGACTCCGGCCGGGGCGCCGCAAGCGCGGCACTCCCAGTCCTGGGCTTCTGTCAGCCCTTGCTGCTTGATCTCGGCCATTACGGCCCGACGCTGGTCCCACCAGGCTTCCCTCTCAGGGCCCACTGCAGGTGGCTCCGATTCCTGCAGCAGACGGAACGCGCGCTGGCGTTCGGGGTCCGCGAGAGGTCCTGACAGGGGCTTGGTGACGACGGCTGTCTCAGCCGCCTCTTCACCGGCTTCCAGCTCCGCCTTCAAGTCGTCGATCTGTTGAAGCAGGTGCTGCTCGAAGTCGTCCAGTGTTGCCCCGGGATGCGTTTCTGAGAAGTCCTGGGCCTCCAAGTAGAAGCGGTAAAGAGCGTTGAGCTGGGATCGCGCCTTGTGGTTGGTGAACTCGCGCATTGCGGTCCTGTTCGTCCTCTCTTCTGGTGTGGCCGTACGGGCGGGCTCAGAGGTGCTGAGCGAATGCGGTCTCCAGCCGGTCGACGGCGTCTCCATGGGCGCTCAGATGCGGCTGCATCACCCATACGTCCTCACGGAAGGGCTCGAACCCCAAAGACCGCCACGTGCGTTGCACCACAGCCTTCTCCCGCGCCTCCCGGACCGTGTCCTCCCGTTCGCCGACAGGGATGTCGATTGGGTACGGATGTGTGGCCACGAGCGCTGCTTGGCCGGCCATCCAGCGGAGCAGTCGGCCGATCAACAACCGGCCGACCCCGCCCAACCCGCGCCACGCCGGTGCGATCCGAACCCGGTCGATGATGACGACTTGTTCGCCGCTCACCAGGCCCTCCTCCAGATCGGGGTGCAGGCCGAGCTCTCCCGACTTGTCGAAGAGCGGTGTGAAGTGCTCATAGTCGGCGTCGCGCGCGTCCAGCGACACGTAGATACTCCCGACTCGCCCCAGGTCCACCGTGAGGCCGGACATGGTGAGGATCGTCAGCTCCTGGTCCTCGCCCCGGGACGACTGGGCCAGCGATACGCCAGGGGTCAGGAGCCGCGCGTTGTCGGCCTCGGCCTCTTCGTCGTCCGGCTCCCACAGGGGCAGGACGGCGCGGCAGCTCCATTCCAGTGTCGCGGGGTCGTCGTGGGCATCGGAGGCGACCAAGGAAGCGGACGAGTCGAAACGTAACTCCAGACGGTTCAGATACGTCAGGAGGTCCGCCCTGGAGGATGCGGCGTCGGTCATGACGCCACACGCTAGCCACGCCGTCGGCCTCGTATGAGGAGATTCCCGAGACCGGCGGCGATCCCCTCGGTAGGACTCTGACGCAGGTGGTGCGAGGTGGTGCGCCACGTGCCCTCCGAACAGGGAGTTCGGGCGAGATGGGGCACGCGGAGGGCACGGCAGCCCCCGAGAGGTCTAGACAACGAAGAAGGCCCTGGTCTCTGACCAGGGCCTTCTCTCAAGAGCGGATGACGGGAATCGAACCCGCGCTATAAGCTTGGGAAGCTCATGTTCTACCATTAAACTACATCCGCACAGCGGCCGTGTGATCCGTGCCGCATCGTTGCACACTGTACCCCATGCGCCACTTGGGACGAAGCTCCCGCCTTTTCGCGCACGGAGTGCCGTCCGGGGGGCGCCCCCTTCATCCCCTAATGTGGCTGCTCGTCCAGCACGTGTGTAGGGGAAGGGACTTGATGGGTTCGATGGAGCGCACCGTCGTCCGTTGTGCCGAAGGGCATGTGTTCAGTACCGCCTCGTTCCCGCTTCAGCAGCTCGGGGCCGGGCGGATCGGGCCTGGGCGGCTCATCCGGTGTCCGCGCTGTGCGCGGCTGCGGCATGCGGTGCCGGTGGAGATCGGGCGGCGCTGATCGGTGCCGGGGCGCGGACGCCTGCCGATTGCGGCAGGTCCGCGCCCTCTGCGTATCGTGGGGGGCGTGCTTCTCTCAGACAAGGACATCCGGGCCGAGATCGATGCCGGACGGGTGCGCATCGACCCGTACGACGAATCCATGGTGCAGCCCTCGAGCATCGACGTGAGGCTTGACCGCTTCTTCCGGGTGTTCGAGAACCACCGTCACCCCCACATCGACCCCGCCGTCGAGCAGCTCGACCTGACCCGTGAGGTCGAGCCCGAGGGCGACGAGGCGTTCATCCTCCACCCCGGCGAGTTCGTGCTCGCCTCGACGTACGAGGTCATCACCCTCCCGGACGACATCGCGTCGCGGCTTGAGGGGAAGAGCTCTCTGGGGCGGCTCGGGCTCGTCACGCATTCGACCGCCGGCTTCATCGACCCGGGGTTCTCCGGGCACGTGACCCTGGAGCTGTCGAACCTCGCCACCCTGCCGATCAAGCTCTGGCCGGGCATGAAGATCGGGCAGCTCTGCATGTTCCGGCTGAGCTCGCCCGCTGAGTTCCCGTACGGGAGCGAGCGGTACGGCTCCCGTTACCAGGGGCAGCGGGGGCCGACGGCCTCCCGCTCGTTCATGAACTTCCATCGGACCCAGGTGTGAGGCGGTCGCAGCCATGAGTGAAGTACGCGAGAACCTGACGTACGAGGGTTTCGGCCGCGCCGTCCGTGAGCTGGCGCAGACCATCGCCGACGACGGTTACGAGCCCGACATCGTGCTCTCGATCGCACGTGGCGGGGTGTTCGTCGCCGGAGGCCTGGCGTACGCCCTGGACTGCAAGAACATCCACCTCGTGAATGTGGAGTTCTACACCGGGGTGGGGACCACCCTGGAGATGCCGGTCATGCTGGCGCCCGTGCCCGACGCGATCGACTTCAGCGACAAGAAGGTGCTGATCACCGACGACGTCGCGGACACCGGCAAGACCCTCAAGCTCGTCCACGACTTCTGCGTCGACCACGTCGCCGAGGTCCGTTCGGCCGTCATCTACGAGAAGTCGCACTCCCTCGTGAAGTGCGAGTACGTGTGGAAGAAGACCGACGAGTGGATCAACTTCCCCTGGTCGGTGGAGCCGCCCGTGGTCAAGCGCGAGGGCCAGGTCCTCGACGCCTGACCCCCGGAGATACGACGAAAGGGCCCCCACCGTGTGCCGGTGGGGGCCCTCTCGTCGTGGTTCTCCTACAGGGTGCCCAGCTTGATCAGGCTCAGCAGCGCCACCAGCTGGATCGCCGACGCGCCCAGGGCCTTCGGCCACGGCAGGTCGTGCGAGCGGCTCACCATGACCGTGAAGAGCGCGCCCGCCGCCAGCCAGGTCAGCCAGCCGATCACCTGCACGAGGCCGTTCTCGCCGCCCAGGAAGAGCGCGAAGATCAGCCGGGGCGCGTCCGTGATCGACATGATGAGCATCGAGAGGCCCACGGTCGGCTGCCAGGCCCCGTCGCCGCCCAGCTGCCGCGCCAGGGTGTGGGTCACCGCGCCCAGGATGAGTCCGCCGACGACGAAGCCGAGGGCGGTCATCAGGACGTACGGGATCGCCGTCGACAGGGTCGCGTTGATCGCCTCTTCGCGCGCCTGGTCGAAGCCGAAGATCGCGAGCAGTCCGTAGAGGAAGGTCACGATCAGCGCCGGGCCCCAGACGGCGTGGTCCCGCATCCGCAGGAACGTGTCCGCGGGGCGGAGCACGATGCCGCTCAGGAGCGCCTGCCAGCGGAGCCGGGGACCCGTCGGCGGCGGGGGTGCCTGATAGCCCCCTGCCTGGGCGTACGGGTCGTCGACGCTGAACATCTGGGTGTGGCCCGGGTTGTTCGCCGTGGCCGCGTGGGGGTGCTGCGGCCGTCCGTAGGGATCGCCGAAGTACTCCGGCTCCCCGTGGGGCTGCTGCCCGCCCTGCTGTTGCCCGTACGGGGCCGGGGCCTGGCCCTGACCCTGCGGGGGCCACTGCTGCTGCGGGTACGGCGGCGGGGCCGCGTTGTACCCGTACGGCGCCTGCTGCGGTTGTTGTTGCGGGGGGCGGTTGTCCCTGCCGCGTCCGTTCCTGAATCCAGCCACGTCGTCGAACGTACCCGCTTCCGCCGTGCGGGCGCTCCCCAGGCCGCCCCTTGCCACTGAGCTGTGACATCCCCTAGGGGGCGAACCCGGGCGTGGAGAGGGGTCGTGACACGGGGGGTGGCCCTGAGACGGCACGACGGAGCCTGAGACGGCAGGCACGACGGAAAGGGCCGCCCCGCGGTCTCGCGGGGCGGCCCTTCTTCCGTACCGGTTACTTGGCCGGCTCGGGCTCCGGCTCCTCGGCGGCCGGCTCCGGCTCCGGGTCCACCGGGGTCTTCACCGACTCGAGGAGCAGCTGGGCCACGTCGACGACCGTGACGTGTTCCTTGGCCTTGCCGTCGTTCTTCTTGCCGTTGACCGAGTCGGTCAGCATGACGAGGCAGAACGGGCAGGCGGTGGAGACGATGTCCGGGTTGAGGGACAGGGCCTCCTCGACGCGCTCGTTGTTGATGCGCTTGCCGATGCGCTCCTCCATCCACATCCGGGCACCACCGGCGCCGCAGCAGAAGCCGCGCTCCTTGTGGCGGTGCATCTCCTGCTGGCGCAGGCCGGGGACGGCGGACATGATCTCGCGCGGCGGCGTGTAGACCTTGTTGTGACGGCCCAGGTAGCACGGGTCGTGGTAGGTGATCAGGCCGTCGACCGGGGTCACCGGGACCAGCTTGCCCTCGTCGATGAGGTGCTGGAGCAGCTGGGTGTGGTGGATGACCTCGTACTCGCCGCCGAGCTGCGGGTACTCGTTGGCGATGGTGTTGAAGCAGTGCGGGCAGGTCGAGACGATCCGCTTCGCCGACTTCGGCTTCTTCGTCGACTCGTCCTCGTCGTCCTCGCCGAACGCCATGTTCAGCATCGCGACGTTCTCGGCGGCGAGCTGCTGGAACAGCGGCTCGTTGCCCAGGCGGCGGGGGGAGTCACCGGTGCACTTCTCGTCGCCGCCCATGATCGCGAACTTGACGCCCGCCATGTGCAGCAGCTCGGCGAAGGCCTTGGTGGTCTTCTTGGCCCGGTCCTCCAGCGCGCCGGCGCAGCCGACCCAGTAGAGGTAGTCGAACTCGGAGAGGTCCTCCGCGTCCTTCCCGATGATCGGGACGTCGAAGTCGACCTCCTTGGTCCACTCGACGCGCTGCTTCTTCGCCAGACCCCAGGGGTTGCCCTTCTTCTCCAGGTTCTTGAGCATCGTGCCCGCCTCGGACGGGAACGCGGACTCGATCATCACCTGGTAGCGGCGCATGTCGACGATGTGGTCGATGTGCTCGATGTCGACCGGGCACTGTTCGACGCAGGCGCCGCAGGTGGTGCAGGACCACAGGACGTCGGGGTCGATGACGCCGTTCTCCTCGGCGGTGCCGATGAGGGGGCGCTCGGCCTCGGCGAGAGCCGACGCGGGGACGTCCTTGAGCTGCTCGGGGGTGGCCTTCTCGTTGCCCTCCATGTCCTTGCCGCCGCCCGCGAGCAGGTACGGCGCCTTGGCGTGCGCGTGGTCGCGCAGCGACATGATGAGGAGCTTGGGGGAGAGGGGCTTGCCGGTGTTCCAGGCGGGGCACTGCGACTGGCAGCGGCCGCACTCGGTGCAGGTGGAGAAGTCGAGGATGCCCTTCCAGGAGAACTGCTCGACCTGGGAGACACCGAAGACGGCGTCCTCGGCCGGGTCCTCCCAGTCGATCTCCTTGCCGCCGGTGCTCATCGGCTGGAGCGCGCCGAGGGCGGTGGAGCCGTCGGCGTTGCGCTTGAACCAGATGTTCGGGAAGCCGAGGAAGCGGTGCCAGGCGACGCCCATGTTGGTGTTGAGCGAGACCGTGATCATCCAGGTGAAGGAGGTGACGATCTTGAGTGCGGCGAAGAAGTACGTGAGGTACTGGATCGTGCTCAGGCTCAGGCCGTCGAGGAGGGCGATCAGCGGGTACGAGGCGAAGAAGCCCGGCTCCCAGCTCGTCACGTGGTGCTGGACGCCTTCGAGGGCGCGCAGCGTCATGATGCAGAGGCCGACGATGAGGATGACCGCTTCGACGAAGTAGGCCTGGCCCGTCTTGGAGCCGGCGAAGCGGGACTTGCGGCCCGCCCTGGTCGGCTTGCTGAGCTGCCGGATCACGATGAGGGTGACGATGCCGAGGACCGTCATCAGGCCGAGGAACTCGGTGAAGATCTCGTACGGCAGCCAGTCACCGATGATCGGGATCAGCCAGTCGGCCTGGAAGAGCTGGCCGAAGGCGTTGACGATCGTCAGCAGCAGCGAGAAGAAGCCGACCGCCACGAACCAGTGCGCGAAGCCGACGATGCCCCAGCGGTTCATCCGCGTGTGGCCGAGGAACTCCTTGACCAGCGTGATGGTGCGCTGCTTGGGGTCACCGGTACGTGTGCCGGCGGGGACCGGCTGACCGAGCCGCACGAAGCGGTAGATCTGCACGGTGGCGCGGCCGAACAGCGCGACGGCCACCACCGTGATGACGATCGACACGATGATCGCGGCGAGTTGCATGAAGGGCTCCTCGGGCGGGCCTACTAAGCGGTAACTTATCGAGTTCCTGCTGAGATTACCCGGTCACGGCGCCGCGCTGTAGCGGCGCTCGCGGTGATATGTGTCGCTCAGGCAAACCTTGCCGCGCGACGCCTGCGTACTGCTGGAAGCGTACGCGCCAGGATCCTCAGATCCATTCCCAGCCAGTGGTGGTCCACATAGTGGAGATCGAGCAGCTCGCGCTCCTCCCACGGGAGGTCCGAGCGGCCGCTGATCTGCCATGGGCCGGTGAGTCCCGGGCGTACGGAGAGCCGGCGGCGCCCCTCGCCCGCGCACTCCCGGTGGGACGGGCTCAGCGGGCACGGTCCGACCAGCGACATCTGGCCGCCGACGACGTGCAGGAGCAGCGGCAGGGCGGCCAGCGGGCTCCTCGTGCGGAAGGTCAGCATCGTGAAGGGCCGCCCCCCGAGACCGGCCACCGTGCGACGGCGCAGGACCCCGCGCCCCGGGGGTGCCGAGCCCAGGGCGACGGAGAGGGCGACGGCGGCGAGCACCGGGGAGAGCGCCATCAGAAGGGCGAGCCCGCCCAGGACGTCGAACGTGCGCTTGGCCGTCATTCCCCACACCCTTCCGAGCGGCGACCGAGAACCATGAGAGACGAGAATCATGGGATATTCGTGGGATATGCCTGCTTTGCCCATCGAGGGGCATGCGGACTCTCTCACCCGCGCCCCGTCCGGTCCGGGATCGACGCGCTCCCCCGCCTCGGCTGAGCGGGCCGTCCGGCGAAGAGTTGAGTCGACCTCACTCAGGTCTGTTGACTCGTCGACGGGTGTCATGCATCCTTGAGTCAGATCCACTCAAGTACGTCAGCTGGAGGAACCGAAATGGCACGTGCGGTCGGCATCGACCTGGGCACGACTAACTCCGTCGTCAGCGTTCTGGAAGGCGGCGAGCCCACCGTCATCACCAACGCCGAGGGCGCCAGGACCACGCCGTCCGTCGTCGCCTTCGCGAAGAACGGCGAGGTGCTCGTCGGCGAGGTGGCGAAGCGTCAGGCCGTCACCAACGTCGACAGGACCATCCGGTCGGTCAAGCGCCACATGGGCACCGACTGGAAGATCGAGATCGACGGCAAGAACTTCAACCCGCAGCAGATGAGCGCCTTCATCCTGCAGAAGCTGAAGCGCGACGCCGAGGCGTACCTGGGCGAGAAGGTCGTCGACGCGGTCATCACCGTCCCGGCGTACTTCAACGACTCCGAGCGTCAGGCCACCAAGGAGGCCGGTGAGATCGCGGGCCTCAACGTCCTGCGCATCGTCAACGAGCCGACCGCGGCCGCCCTGGCGTACGGCCTCGACAAGGACGACCAGACGATCCTCGTCTTCGACCTCGGTGGCGGCACCTTCGACGTGTCCCTCCTGGAGATCGGCGACGGCGTCGTCGAGGTGAAGGCCACCAACGGTGACAACCACCTCGGTGGTGACGACTGGGACCAGCGCGTCGTCGACTACCTGGTGACGCAGTTCCAGAACGGCCACGGCGTCGACCTGGCCAAGGACAAGATGGCTCTCCAGCGTCTCCGCGAGGCCGCGGAGAAGGCGAAGATCGAGCTGTCGTCCTCGACCGAGACCTCGATCAACCTGCCCTACATCACGGCGTCCGCCGAGGGCCCGCTGCACCTGGACGAGAAGCTCACGCGCGCCCAGTTCCAGCAGCTGACCTCGGACCTGCTCGACCGCTGCAAGGTGCCGTTCCACAACGTCATCAAGGACGCGGGCATCCAGCTCTCCGAGATCGACCACGTCGTCCTCGTCGGTGGCTCGACCCGTATGCCGGCCGTCGCCGAGCTCGTCAAGGAGCTGACCGGCGGTCAGGACGCCAACAAGGGTGTCAACCCGGACGAGGTCGTCGCCATCGGCGCCGCGCTCCAGGCCGGTGTCCTCAAGGGTGAGGTCAAGGACGTCCTGCTCCTCGACGTGACCCCGCTGTCCCTCGGCATCGAGACCAAGGGCGGCATCATGACCAAGCTCATCGAGCGCAACACCACGATCCCGACCAAGCGGTCCGAGATCTTCACGACGGCCGAGGACAACCAGCCGTCCGTGCAGATCCAGGTCTACCAGGGCGAGCGCGAGATCGCGGCGTACAACAAGAAGCTCGGCATGTTCGAGCTGACCGGTCTGCCGCCGGCCCCGCGCGGGGTCCCGCAGATCGAGGTCGCCTTCGACATCGACGCCAACGGCATCATGCACGTGACCGCGAAGGACCTGGGCACGGGCAAGGAGCAGAAGATGACCGTCACCGGCGGCTCCTCGCTGCCGAAGGACGAGGTCGACCGGATGCGCCAGGAGGCCGAGCAGTACGCGGACGAGGACCACCGTCGCCGCGAGGCCGCCGAGTCCCGCAACCAGGGCGAGCAGCTCGTCTACCAGACGGAGAAGTTCCTCAAGGACAACGAGGACAAGGTCCCCGGTGACGTCAAGACCGAGGTCGAGACGGCGCTCTCCGAGCTGAAGGAGAAGCTCAAGGGCGAGGACACCGCGGAGATCCGCACCGCCACCGAGAAGGTCGCGGCCGTCTCCCAGAAGCTCGGCCAGGCGCTGTACGCCGACGCCCAGGGCGCCCAGGCCGCCGGTGACGCCGGTGCCGGCCAGGCACAGGCCGACGACGACGTCGTCGACGCCGAGATCATCGACGACGAGCCCAAGAAGGGTGGTCAGGCGTGACCGAGGAGACCCCGGGCTTCGAGGAGAAGCCCGACGTCCCCTCCGGCGCCACCCCTGACGACGCCGCCGAGGCCGTCGAGTCCTCCCAGGAGGACGCGACGGCCCCGGCCGGGGACGCAAGCAGCCAGAAGTCGGCCGGTACCGCGGGCCTCACCGCCCAGCTGGACCAGGTCCGTTCCGCGCTCGACGAGCGCACCGCGGACCTCCAGCGGCTCCAGGCCGAATACCAGAACTACCGCCGCCGCGTGGAGCGGGACCGGGTCACGGTCAAGGAGATCGCCGTCGCGAGCCTCCTGTCCGAGCTCCTTCCCGTGCTCGACGACGTCGGCAGGGCCCGGGACCACGGCGAGCTCGTGGGCGGGTTCAAGTCGGTGGCCGAATCGCTGGAGACCGTCGTCGCCAAGCTGGGTCTGCAGCAGTTCGGCAAGGAGGGCGAGCCCTTCGACCCGACGATCCACGAGGCCCTGATGCACTCGTACGCGCCGGACGTCACCGAGACGACCTGCGTGGCGATCCTGCAGCCCGGGTATCGGATCGGCGAGCGGACCATCCGGCCCGCCCGCGTGGCCGTCGCCGAGCCCCAGCCGGGCGCGGCTCCGGCCAAGGAGGACGGCACGTCGGCCGACGAGGAGAGCGGTGCCCCCGACGAGGGGTGACGCGCCGATCGTCGGAGCAGGGGTGACCGCCGGAGCGCCGGCGGTCACCGGAGCAGTGACGAACACCGGAGCAGTCCGGAAGGAGGGACGTCGATGAGCACGAAGGACTTCGTCGAGAAGGACTACTACAAGGTCCTCGGCGTCCCCAAGGACGCCACCGACGCCGAGATCAAGAAGGCGTACCGGAAACTCGCCCGCGAGAACCACCCGGACGCCAACAAGGGCGACAACAAGGCGGAAGCGCGCTTCAAGGAGATCTCCGAGGCGAACGACATCCTCGGCGACCCGAAGAAGCGCAAGGAGTACGACGAGGCCCGCGCCCTCTTCGGGAACGGCGGCTTCAGGGCCGGCGGCCCCGGAGCCGGCTCGTTCAACTTCGACCTGGGCGACCTCTTCGGCGGCGCGCAGGGCGGCCCCGGCGGAGCCGGTGGCTTCGGCGGCGGCGGGATCGGGGACGTCTTCGGCGGCCTGTTCAACCGCGGGGCGGGCGGCGGCGCGCGTACCCAGCCGCGCCGCGGTCAGGACATCGAGTCCGAGGTGACGCTCAGCTTCACCGAGGCCATCGAGGGCGCGACCGTACCGCTGCGGATGTCGAGCCAGCAGCCGTGCACGGCGTGCTCGGGCACCGGCGACAAGAACGGCACCCCCAGGGTGTGCCCGACCTGTGTCGGCACCGGACAGGTCTCGCGCGGCAGCGGCGGCGGTTTCTCGCTCACCGACCCGTGCGTGGACTGCAAGGGCCGCGGCCTGATCGCGGAGAACCCCTGCGAGGTCTGCAAGGGCAGCGGACGGGCCAAGTCCTCCCGCACCATGCAGGTCCGCATCCCGGCGGGCGTGAGCGACAACCAGAAGATCCGGCTGCGCGGCAAGGGAGCGCCGGGCGAGCGCGGCGGGCAGAACGGCGACCTGTACGTCGTCGTGCACGTCGACACCCACCCGGTCTTCGGCCGCAAGGACGACAACCTCACCGTCACGGTGCCGGTCTCCTTCACGGAGGCGGCGCTCGGCGGCGAGATCAAGGTGCCGACCCTCGGCGGCCCCGCGGTCACCCTCAAGCTGCCCGCGGGCACCCCGAACGGCCGGACCATGCGCGCCCGGGGCAAGGGCGCGGTCCGCAAGGACGGCACCCGCGGCGACCTCCTCGTGACGGTCGAGGTCGCGGTGCCGAAGGAGCTGGACGACAAGGCACGTGACGCCCTGGAGACCTACCGTGAGGCGACCGCCTCCGAGGACCCCCGGGCGGAGCTGTTCCAGGCCGCGAAGGGAGCGTGACCCGTGGACGGGCGCCGACGCAATCCGTACGAACTGACCGACGAGTCGCCGGTGTACGTCATCTCGGTGGCGGCCCAGCTCTCGGGTCTGCACCCGCAGACCCTGCGGCAGTACGACCGTCTCGGTCTGGTCTCGCCGGACCGCACGGCGGGCCGGGGGCGCCGCTACTCCGCCCGTGACATCGAGCTGCTCCGTCAGGTGCAGCAGCTGTCGCAGGACGAGGGCATCAACCTGGCCGGGATCAAGCGCATCATCGAGCTGGAGAACCAGGTCGCGGCGCTGCAGAGCCGGATCGCCGAGCTGTCGGCGGCGGTCGACGGCGCGGCGGCGGCGATGCGTCAGCGCGAGGCCCAGGTCCACGCCTCGTACCGGCGCGATCTGGTGCCGTACCAGGACGTGCAGCAGGCGAGCGCCCTCGTGGTGTGGCGCCCCAAGCGCGGCGAGTAGACGCGCGGGACGGCGTCCGCGAGGCCCGAGGCCCCCTCCACGAGAGTGGAGGGGGCCTCACGCGTGTCAGGGGATCAGCTCGGACACGATGTCGCCGACCGTCTCGTACCAGGGCGCCGCGCCCGTCCCGAAGGCCGCGGCCAGGGTGTTGCCGAGGGCGATGTCGAGGGGAGTCGCGCCGGGCTCCCAGGTGTCGATGACCCGGCCGTCGCCCGAGCAGAGCAGGATGCCGATCCGCCGCCCGTTCCGGGTGAGCCGGCTCTGGTCGTGGTCGCAGGGCACAAGCCGGTAGCGGGCGCCGCCGGTGCGTACGTCGACGCGGTAGGAGCGCCGCAGGAGCCGTCCGCGCGCGGCCTTGAGCCCGGCCGGCTCCCCGTCCACGGTGAGCGCCAGCAGGGCGGCCTTGCGGGTGCCGATGGGGGTGTGGGCGTCGGGGCGGGTCCCGGGGGCCCGTACGAGCTCCACGGTGGGCAGCTCGTGCCCGGAGACCCGGAGGGTCCCCGCGGGCCCGTCGAGGTCGATCTGTACGTACACGGTGGTCATTCGTCCCGTTCGAGGCCGGTCGGGTGCGTCGCCGGCCGGGTGTCCCCTTCGAGGATGCCGGACCGGGCGATGAGGTAGCCGAGCTGGGCACGGCTGCCGCTGCCGAGGGCGGCGGCGAGTTTGGCGATGTGGGCGCGGCAGGTGCGGACGTTCATGCCGAGGCGGCGGGCGATGGCCTCGTCGACGTGGCCCTCGACGAGGAGCTTGGCGATGGAGCGCTGGACGCCGCCGACGCCGTCCACGGACGGGCTGTAGGGGATCTCCTCCTCCCAGGGCACGCCGTGCAGCCAGAACTGGTCGAAGACGCCGACGAGGTACTGGACGAGGCCTTCGTGGCGCAGTTCGAGGGCGACCTGGCGGTCGCTGCGCGCGGGCACGAAGGCGACCTTGCGGTCGACGATGATCAGCCGGTCGACGATCTCCTCGAGGGTGCGCAGTTCGAGTCCGTAGGGGGCGACCCGTTCCACGTAGGCGAGGGTGGCGGGGTGGTGCCGGGCGGTGTGCTGGTAGAGCGTGCGCATCCGGACCCCGCGGTCGAGCAGCGGTTCCATGCGGCGCAGGGCGGCTTCGAGGGTCTCGGGGCGGCGGCCGCTGCCGGGCTGGATGGTGAGGAGTTCCTCGGTGCACTCGTTGATGACGCGGTCCAGCGTGGCGTTGATGACGCTGAGGCCTTCGAGGACCGTGATGGCCTGGGCGCCGGAACGATCCTGCGTGTGAATGGCCATGAACGGCTCGAAAGCGTCGGCGAGTGCGATGGCGTGCTGCCGGCGGGCCTGTATCTCCTGCTCGATGGGGTGCACGAGCTGGCTGAGGGCGATCGTGGGGGGCACGGGACGGAGCCACTGGCTGTCGTCCGGGTCGGGGTGCAGGAGGGAGAGTTCCCTCAGGCAAGGGGCGTCTTCGGTGGCGGAGCGGGCTATGCGTCCGGTGCGGAGAGCGTTCGCGTACAGCTCCTTGCCCACGTCGCATAGTTCACCGTGACTGTGCTTATGACCGGACTCGTCGCATTCTCGCCTCATTTGCACCCCCCTCAGGGTCATGAATTACAGGAACATGATGCCCGGCTTGGCTGGTGAAAGGGGGCGTGCGTGAGCCATCGTCTTACTCGCGGGGGGGAGGTAGTGATCAAAAGAGGTGGAGATCGGCCATGACCAGGATGGTTCGTGCACTTAGCGCCATAGCCGTTGCGGCGGCTGCTCTCGGCGCACTCGCCGTAGGCGAGCCCTCGTGGGAGAGCACCCCGGCGCATTCCGTGGCGGGTCCGGGCGAGCCCTCGTGGGAGAGCACCCCGGCGCACTCCGTACTGGCGGGACCGGGTGAGCCCTCGTGGGAGAGCGCACCCACGGACGTGCTCGCCGCCCCCTACGAGCCGTCCTGGGAGATCGCTCCCAAGGGCGCGGGCGCGTGACCGTGCCGCCGGACGACCCCAGGTTCCGCCGGGAGATGGCTTCGGCCTACCGATCCGGATGGCACTTCGTCGACCTGTCCACGGCCATCCCCCACCGTGGCGACTCGCTGAAGGTCACCCTCTTCGGAGAGCCGATCGTCGTGGCACGGGAGCAGGACGAGGACGTCCGCGCCTACCGCTGCCTCCGTCGCCCCCGCGGCGCCCCACAGCCCATCCGCTGTGCCATCCGGTACGGCATGATCTTCGTCAATCTCGACCAGCGGGACCACCAGCTGATCGAACCCGAGACCATCACCGCCACCCCCCGCAGTGCCTGAGCGGTTCCCCCGTCGTTGTAGATCGCTCAGGCACTTCCCCCACACAGCGGCGCCATCGCGGACCTGAAACGCGATGGCGCCGCTGTGCTGCGTCCACGCGCCGGCGCGACGGCGCCGCTGTGCCGTCTCCGCGCGCCCGCGCGCGGCGCGTCCTGCGTCCCGCGCGGCTTCTCAGGCGCGGCCCATCGCCCGTGTGAGGGCGATCTCGATGACGACCCGGTCCGGGTTCGGGCTCGGCGTGCGTCCGTAGCGCTCGGCGTAGCGGGCGACGGCGTCCGCGACGGCCTCCGCCTCCGTACGGACACGGGCGACGCCCTCCAGGGTGGCCCAGCGGCCCTTGTCGACCTGGCAGACCGCGACCCGCGCGCCGTCCGCGCCCGCCGCCAGGACGTTGGCGACCTTCCGGCTGTGCTTGTTGGTGATCACGCGCGCGTACCCCTGCTCGGGGTCGTACGTGACCCCGACCGCCACGACGTGCGGGGTGCCGTCCGGGCGCGGGGTGGTCAGGGTGCACATGTGGTACTCGCGCCAGAAGCTCAGGTACGAGTCGGAGGGGTTCCTGGGGTCTGTGGCCATGCCCGGAAACTACCCGGGGCGGAGCCCCGCCCGACACCTTGAGCCGTACGGACTCAACTTTGTGTACTCTGGAGAGGTCATAAAGGGAGAGGACCCACGACGTTCGAGGAGGAGCACCGCACGTGGACGCCGAACTGACCAACCGGAGCCGGGACGCGATCAACGCGGCGAGCAGCCGCGCCGTGTCCGAGGGGCACGCGGACCTGACCCCCGCCCACCTTCTGCTCGCGCTGCTCATGGGTCAGGACAACGAGAACATCACCGACCTGCTCGCCGCCGTCGACGCCGACCAGGCCGTCGTCCGCGCCGAAGCGGAGCGGCTGACCGCCGCCCTGCCGAGCGTCACGGGATCCACGGTCGCGCCCCCGCAGCCCAGCCGCGACTTCCTCGCGGTCATCGCCGACGCCGACCGGCAGGCCAAGGAGCTCGGCGACGACTACCTGTCCACCGAGCACCTCCTCGTCGCGATCGCGGCCAAGGGCGGCCGGGCCGGTGAGATCCTCGACCGGCAGGGCGCGAGCGCGGCGAAGCTGCTCGACGCCTTCGAGAAGAGCAGGGGAGGACGCCGGGTGACCACACCCGACCCGGAGGGGCAGTACAAGGCGCTGGAGAAGTTCGGCACGGACTTCACGGCCGCCGCACGCGAGGGCAAGCTGGACCCGGTCATCGGCCGGGACCACGAGATCCGGCGCGTCGTGCAGGTGCTGTCCCGCCGCACCAAGAACAACCCGGTCCTCATCGGTGAGCCCGGCGTCGGCAAGACCGCCGTCGTCGAGGGCCTCGCCCAGCGGATCGTGAAGGGCGACGTGCCCGAGTCGCTCAGGAACAAGCGGCTGGTCTCGCTCGACCTCGGCGCGATGGTCGCCGGGGCCAAGTACCGCGGCGAGTTCGAGGAGCGCCTGAAGACGGTCCTCTCCGAGATCAAGGCGAGCGACGGCCAGATCATCACCTTCATCGACGAGCTGCACACCGTCGTCGGCGCCGGCGCGGGCGGCGACTCCGCGATGGACGCGGGCAACATGCTCAAGCCGATGCTGGCCCGCGGCGAGCTCCGCATGGTCGGCGCGACCACCCTCGACGAGTACCGCGAGCGGATCGAGAAGGACCCCGCTCTGGAGCGCCGCTTCCAGCAGGTCCTGGTCGCCGAGCCGACGGTCGAGGACACCATCGCGATCCTCCGCGGCCTCAAGGGCCGCTACGAGGCCCACCACAAGGTGCAGATCAACGACTCCGCCCTGGTGGCCGCCGCGACCCTCTCCGACCGGTACATCACCTCCCGCTTCCTCCCCGACAAGGCCATCGACCTCGTCGACGAGGCGGCCTCCCGGCTCCGCATGGAGATCGACTCCTCGCCCGTCGAGATCGACGAGCTCCAGCGCGCCGTCGACCGGCTCCGCATGGAGGAGCTCGCCCTCAAGAACGAGACGGACGCGGCGAGCAAGCAGCGCCTGGAGAAGCTGCGGCGCGACCTCGCCGACCGCGAGGAGGAGCTGCGCGGCCTCACCGCCCGCTGGGAGAAGGAGAAGCAGTCCCTCAACCGGGTCGGCGAGCTGAAGGAACGCCTCGACGAGACCCGCGGCCGGGCCGAGCGCGCCCAGCGCGACGGCGACTTCGACACCGCTTCCAAGCTGCTCTACGGGGAGATCCCGGCCCTGGAGCGGGAGCTGGAGGAGGCGAGCGAGGCCGAGGCCCAGCAGGAGTCGTCCAAGGACACCATGGTCAAGGAGGAGGTCGGCCCCGACGACATCGCGGACGTCGTCGGCGCCTGGACCGGCATCCCCGCCGGGCGCCTCCTGGAGGGCGAGACGCAGAAGCTGCTCCGGATGGAGGACGAGCTCGGCAAGCGGCTGATCGGCCAGTCGGAGGCCGTCCAGGCCGTCTCCGACGCCGTGCGCCGCACGCGCGCCGGCATCGCCGACCCCGACCGGCCCACCGGCTCCTTCCTCTTCCTCGGCCCCACGGGCGTCGGAAAGACGGAGCTGGCGAAGGCGCTCGCGGACTTCCTCTTCGACGACGAGCGGGCCATGATCCGCATCGACATGTCGGAGTACGGCGAGAAGCACAGCGTCGCCCGCCTGGTCGGCGCGCCTCCCGGCTACGTCGGCTACGAGGAGGGCGGCCAGCTCACGGAGGCGGTCCGCCGCCGCCCGTACAGCGTGGTCCTGCTCGACGAGGTGGAGAAGGCACACCCGGAGGTCTTCGACGTCCTGCTCCAGGTCCTCGACGACGGCCGGCTCACCGACGGCCAGGGCCGGACGGTGGACTTCCGCAACACCATCCTGGTCCTGACGTCGAACCTCGGCAGCCAGTACCTGGTCGAGCCCCTGACCTCGGAGGACGTCAAGAAGCAGCAGGTACTCGAAGTCGTGCGGGCGAGCTTCAAGCCGGAGTTCCTCAACCGGCTCGACGACCTGGTGGTCTTCTCCGCCCTCGACCGGGCCGAGCTGGGCCGGATCGCGCGGCTCCAGATCGACCGGCTCGCGAAGCGGCTCGCCGAGCGGCGGCTCACCCTGGACGTCACCCCGGACGCCCTGGAGTGGCTCGCCGAGGAGGGCAACGACCCCGCGTACGGCGCCCGGCCGCTGCGCCGCCTGATCCAGACGGCGATCGGCGACCGGCTCGCCAAGGAGATCCTCGCGGGGGAGGTCCAGGACGGCGACACCGTCAGGGTCGACCGCTTTGAGGACGGCCTGATCGTGGGGCCGGCGGGACGCTGACGTCCGGGCTCGGCCATCCGACGGGCCCGGGGTTGCCACAACCCGCCCGGGATGGGGGAGGATGGCGAGCATCCGTACGAAGGGAAATACACGGTGAGCATCGACCCGTCCTCGATTCCGAATTTCGGGGGCCAGCCCCAGCCTCAGGCCGCAGGACCGGCGGGCCCCGTCGTCCCCGACCAGGACCTCGTCAAGCAGCTCCTCGAGCAGATGGAACTGAAGTACGTCGTCGACGACGAGGGTGACCTCGCGGCGCCGTGGGAGGAATTCCGCACGTACTTCATGTTCCGCGGCGAGGCCGAGCAGCAGGTCTTCTCGGTGCGGACGTTCTACGACCGCCCGCACTCGGCCGACGACCGCGCGCGGATCCTCGACGCGATCGACGACTGGAACCGCCGCACCCTGTGGCCCAAGGTCTACACGCACCTGCACGAGGAGGAGGACGGCTCCGCCACCCTCCGCCTCATCGGTGAGGCCCAGATGCTGATCGGCACCGGCGTCGCCCTGGAGCACTTCGTGTCCTCCACGGTCAGCTGGGTCCGTGCCTCCATCGAGTTCGACAAGTGGATCGTCGAGCAGTTCGGTCTGGAGACCCCCGAGGAGAAGGCGGGCGACGAGGAGGCCTGAGCCTTCCCCGCACCGTCACGAGAGCCCGGCCCCCTGTCGCAGGGGGCCGGGCTCTCGTACGTCCGGGGCTCGGCTCTCGTACGGTCGGCCCGGGTTCTCGTACGCCCCCGGTGCCTCAGCCCAGTCGCTTGAGCCGGGAGACCGCCTCCTCCAGGACCTCGGTCTTCTTGCAGAAGGCGAAACGGACGAAGGGGGCGCCGGCCTCGCGGTGGTCGTAGAAGACGGCGTTGGGGATGGCGACGACACCGGCGCGCTCCGGCAGCGAGCGGCAGAAGGCGAAGCCGTCCTCGGCGCCGAGCGGGCGGATGTCGGTGGTGACGAAGTACGTGCCCGCGGGCCGGTAGACCTCGAAGCCCGCCTGGGCGAGGCCCTCGCTCAGCAGGTCCCGCTTGGCCTGGAGGTCGGCGCGCAGGGTGTCGAAGTACGAGGCCGGGAGGCGGAGCGCCTCGGCGATCGCGTACTGGAACGGCCCGGAGGAGACGTACGTGAGGAACTGCTTGGCCGAGCGGACGGCGGAGGTCAGCGCCGGGCTCGCGGTGATCCAGCCGACCTTCCAGCCGGTGAACGAGAAGGTCTTGCCGGCGGAGCCGACGGTCACCGTGCGCTCCCGCATGCCGGGGAGGGACGCGATCGGCAGGTGCTCGGCGGCGTCGAAGACCAGGTGCTCGTACACCTCGTCGGTGACGACGAGCAGGTCCCGCTCGATCGCGAGCTCGGCGACGGCGGTCAGTTCGGCCCGGCTGAGGACGGTGCCGGTGGGGTTGTGCGGGGTGTTGAGGAGGATCAGCCGGGTCCGGTCGGTGACGGCGGCCCGCAGCTCGTCCAGATCGAGGACGTAGGAGCCCTCGTGGGGGCGGAGGGTGACGGGGACCCTGGTCCCGCCGGCCATCGCGACACAGGCGGCGTACGAGTCGTAGTACGGCTCAAGGGCAATCACCTCGTCACCCGGCTCGACCAGGGCGAGCAGGGCCGCCGCGATCGCCTCGGTGGCGCCCGCGGTGACGAGGACCTCGGTGTCCGGGTCGTACGCGAGGCCGTACCGCTCCCGCTGGTGGTCGGCGATCGCGGACCGCAGCTCGGGGACGCCGGGGCCCGGCGGGTACTGGTTGCCGCGGCCGTCCCGCAGGGCGCGGACCGCGGCCTCCCGGATCTCCTCGGGGCCGTCGGTGTCGGGGAAGCCCTGGCCGAGGTTGATCGCCCCGGTCCTGGCGGCGAGCGCGGACATCTCGGCGAAGATGGTCGTCCCGAACTCGGCGAGGCGGCGGTTGAGCGGCGGTCGTGTCATGGCAGCCATCCTGGAGCCAAGCTCTGGACTTGCTCAAGTGGGCTTTGGCGCGCGCACGCGGCGGGGATCGCTCTGGCATGAACATCGCACTCTTCGTCCTCGGGATCGTGGTCGTGATCGCGATCGTGGTGTGGGTCGTCGCGCTGTCGCTCCGCGGCACCGCGCGCGTCGGCCGTGACGCCGCCAGCTGGTGGGCCGGGTCGTCCTCGTCCTCGTCGTCCTCATCGTCCTTCTCGTGCTCGACGTCGTCGTTGTCCGCCTCGTCCTGCTCCGGTTCGAACTCGTCGTGTTCGAGCTCCTCGTGTTCCTCGTCCTCGTCCTCCTGCTCCAGCTCCTCGTCCTCGTGCAGCTGAAGCTCTGGACTCGCTCAAGTCGGCTTTGACGGGGTGCCGGACCGGGCATCCCCCTCGCACAGAACAACGGGGGTAATACAGATGAGTCTCTTCATCGTCTTCATCGGGGTGGTCATCCTCATCGGCCTGCTCTCCACCGTCCACCGCCTCACCGGCGGAGGCGGGGCGCGGCGCGGCGGGCGGCGGAAGAGCGGCCGCAGCTGGGCCGACGGCGGCGGGGGCAGTGGGGGCTGCGGGACGGGCGGAAGCTCGTGCGGCTCCGGCTGCGGTGGTGGCTGCGGCGGCAGCTGAGCACGTAACGGCGCCCTAAGCACGTGTCGTTGGCAAATAGGCGGACCTTGTCGATCGATTCTGATTGAACAATTGAACTGTGGGGTCCCCGAAGGGGTTGGAAAACACAGCAAGTTGGGTAAAAACGCTGCGAGTCGCCCGGCGTCCGTGGTTCTCTCGCTCCTGACAGAGACAGCCCTCGGACCGTGTGTGGACCCGAGCCGGCGATTCCCCACTCCCGTTGAACCCTCTCCGGGGCGCCCCCGGCCCACCCGCCAAACCGTGTTTGCGGAGCCGACCCATGCTCACCACCCTGAAAACCTCCTACACCGACACACGCGCGGCCGATCTGGCCTGGGCCCTCGGGCGCGAGCCGCTCCCCGCCCTCGCCGTGCTCGACCTCGAACTCTCCGGCGCGACCCTCCAGTTGAGACTGCTCGGCGCCTCCCACCAGGTGCTCCTGGAAGAGGAGGGCCGCAGCTGCTCGGAGACCGTCGCCTGTATGCCCGGCAGCAGTACCCCGCTCCCGCTCGGTGTCTCCAAGCGTGTCGGCGGATGGGAGTACGAATTCGCCGCACGCGTCGAGACGCTCTCGCACGGCTCCTTCGCAGGCCGCGCCCAGGAGTTGCTCGCCCTCGTCGCGGACCACCCCAACGGACTCGCGGGCACCTTCCCCGGCTCCCCGCACGCCTTCACGGCGATGCTGGCGCAGCGCCACGAGGGCCAGGTGCGCTGGCGCACCTGGCACGCCTACCCGCAGGAAGGGCAGTTGGTGGTGACCAGGACCCGTATCGGCGCACGTATGCCCGCAACGCTCTGATACGCCCTCCCGGAGCCCCAGGTGCACTCGTGTGGGTGACAAGGAGTGGAAGAATCGTGACGTAGCGTTACGGCCATGATCGAGCCGACCGTGACCATGCCACCCAAGAGGGTGCTGCGGGCGCCCGTGCGGCGGCCCGAGCCGCCGCGCGAGACGGTGCGGTTCCCGGTCCTCGCGGTGGTCTTCGTCTGCGCCGCCTGCGGTCTGGTCTACGAACTCGAACTGGTCGCGCTCGCCTCCTACTTGATCGGCGACTCGGTCACCCAGGCCTCCGTCGTGCTCTCCGTGATGGTCTTCGCCATGGGCGTGGGCTCGCTCCTCGCCAAGCGGCTGCGCTGCCGCGCCGCCGTCGGCTTCGGCCTGGTCGAGGCGGGACTCGCGCTCATCGGCGGCTGCTCGGCGATGGTGCTGTACGCGGCCTTCGCCTGGCTCGGCGAATCGCGGTACGTGGTCGTGGCGTTCTCGCTCGCCATCGGGGTGCTCATCGGCGCGGAGATCCCCCTCCTGATGTCGCTGATACAGCGCTCCTCCGGGCCGGGCGGGGCCGCCGCGCACCCTGGGCGCACGGGCCGGTCCGGCCCGTCGGGACGGCAGGCCCCGCTCGGCGACCAGGACGACGCCGCCGGGACGGTCGCCGACCTCTTCGCCGCGGACTACGTCGGCGCGCTCGTCGGCGGCCTCGCCTTTCCCTTCCTGCTGCTGCCCTGGCTCGGTCAGCTCACCGGAGCGCTCGTCACGGGCGCGGTGAACGCGGTGGCGGGCGGCGGCCTCGTCCTCTGGGTGTTCCGCCGCGACCTCACCGCCCGCTCCAGAGCCCTCCTGGTGGCCGTCAACGTGTCGGTCCTCGCCGTCCTCGCCACGGCGACCGTCCTCGTCGACGACTTCGAACAGGCCGCGCGCCGGGCCGTGTACGGGGAGCGGGTGCGGGTCGCCGTCCACACCGAGTTCCAGGAAGTGGTCGTGACGGGAGGCCGCGAGGGTCCGCCCGACCTGTTCCTCGACGGGCGCCTCCGGGTCGCCGGGCGGGACGAGTACCGCTACCACGAGGCGCTCGTCCACCCCGCGATGAACGGCGCGCACAGGCGCGTGCTGATCGTCGGCGGCGGGGACGGCATGGCCGCCCGCGAGGTGCTGCGCTACCCCGGGGTGCGCGCCGTGACGGTCGTCGAGCTCGATCCGGGCGTCGTCCGCCTCGCCCGTACGGACCCGGCGCTCGCCGCGCTCAACGCGCAGGCGTTCCGCGACCCGCGCGTCCGGGTGGTCCACGCGGACGCCTTCCACTGGCTCCGCGGCGCCGTCGCGCATCTGCGGGAACGGTACGACGTGGTGATCTCCGATCTGCCCGACCCCGGAATCACCCCCAGCACCAAGTTGTACGCGCAGGAGTTCTACGGGCTCGTGGGCCAGGTCCTCACCCGCTCCGGGCGGTTCGTCGTGCACGCCGGGTCCGTCACCGACCGGCCCCGCACCTTCTGGACCGTGGACGCCACCCTCCGCGCGGCCGCCTTCGCCACCCGCCCGTACAGCGCGAGCGGCCGCACGCCCGGCTTCGCGGCGGGGCCCGACCGCGCCGACCGGTCCAGCGGTATGGGACAGGGCCCGGTCGACTGGGGCTTCCTGCTGGCCGTCCTGGGCAACCGCCCGCCGGCCCTCGGCCTCGGCGCCGACGCGCCCCGCCTGCGGTCGCTCGGCGAGGACAGCCTGGAGGCCGCGGCCCGGCGCGCCGAGCGCACCCGCGGAGCCGAGCTGCCGCCCTCGACCCTGGTGCACCCGCGGTACGGCGGCTGAGGACGGGGCGCGCGGGCGGGGGCGCGGTGTCAAACAGGCGACGACGCGGCCCGGCCTGAGTAGGCTCGGCTTCCATGGAGCATGAGGTGTTCGTACCGGTCCAGGCCGAGGTCCTGCGCACGACGCTCACGGACCCGAGCCGGGTGGTGCGCTGCGTACCCGGCCTCCAGCGCGACGCCGACGCGGAGGCGGGCCCCCTCACGGGCCGGCTCAAGGTGCGGGTCGGCGGCAACACCATCACCTACCGCGGCGCCCTGAAGGTCGTCGAGCGCGACGGTGCCATCACCTACGAGGGCCAGGGCGCCGAGGCCCGGGGCAAGGGTTCGGCGGAGATGTCGCTCACCGTCGTCCTCACTCCGGTGGCCGAGGGCACCAGCCTGAGCTTCAGCGGCGCCCTGACGGCCACCGGCCGGCTGGCCGAGGCGACGGACGAGGCGCGGTCCTCGACGGGGGCGCGGCTGCTCGACAGGTTCGTGGAGGCGCTCGCGGCCCTGGCGGAGGAGCCGGAGCCCGCGGAGGAGCCGTCGGAGGAGGCAGCCGCGCCGGCCACGGCGGCCGCCGCCTCCGAGCCCGGTTCGGACGGTTCCGACGACACCGGCACCGTCCCCGGCACCGGCTCCGACACTGGTTCCGGCTCCGACGACGGCATCGACACCGTCACCGACACCGACACCGACACCGACACCGACGACGGTGTCGACGCCGACGCCGACGCCGACGCCGACGACGTCACCGACTCCGACGACGACGGAGTAGACGACGGTGTCGAGGAGCCCCGGCGGAGTTCCGTCTTCGACGCGCCCGTCCCGCCGCCCTCCCTCGACCCCCTCCTGGACGAGGACTTCGGCGACACCCCCATCGCGTTCCCCGCCCCGCAGCCCGCCGCCGAGGCCGCCCACGCCCGCCGGACGATGATCGGACGGAGCGCCGAGGAGGTCGACCACGCCCCGCCGCGCGGCCGTTACGCGCCCGTTCCCGCGCCCGAGGCGTCGAGCGCCGGTGCCACCCTGCGCTGGATCGCACCGGCCGCGGCCCTCGCGCTCGCCTCCGCTGTCGTCGTCGGCCGGGCACTGCGCCGGCGCCGCTGAAACCCGCCCCGGAAGGGTCGGCCCCGTTCGAGGTCTCGCACGATTAGGGTCGGTGCGTGAGCATGCAGACGCGACTGACGGCGGGCGACGCCGAGTTGACCATCAGCCCCGAGAACGGCTGCCGGATCGAGAGCCTGCGCATCGGCGGGACCGAGGTGCTGCGCCAGGGCGAGCGGTACGGGAGCTTCCCGATGGTCCCCTGGTGCGGGCGGACCGAGAACGGCCGCTTCCGCAACGGCGCGACCGTCCACCAGCTGCCGGTCGACGCGGCCCCGCACGCCATCCACGGCACCGTCCGCGGTCTGGCCTGGAAGACCGTCAGGACCTCCGCGACCGAGGCCGTCTTCACCTGCGAGCTCGGCGACCCCTGGCCGTACAAGGGCACGGTGACGCAGGTCTTCGAGCTCACCGAGGACGCCCTCACCCTCCGCTTCGGGGTCGAGACCTACGACGCCTCCTTCCCGGCACAGGCCGGCTGGCACCCCTGGTTCCTGCGCAACCTCGGCCAGGGCGGCCAGGACGTGCGGATCGACTTCACCGCCGCCTGGCAGGAGGAGCGCGGCGACAACCACCTCCCCACCGGCCGCAGGATCGACCCCCTGCCCGGCCCCTGGGACGACTGCTTCGGCATGCCCGAGGGCGTCGACGTCACCCTCACCTGGCCGGAGGAGCTGGAGCTGAGGGTCAGCAGCCGCGCGGAGTGGGTCGTGATCTACGACGAGCCCGAGGACGCCGTCTGCGTCGAGCCGCAGTCCGGCCCGCCGAACGGCCTCAACACCCACCCGCGCCTGGTCACCCCGATCGACCCGCTGGAGGTCGAGAGCACGTGGAGCTGGCGGCGACCTTGAGCGGGCTCCGCTTAAGCTGCTGACCATGACTGACGTACGCGCTGAGCTGCTCCAGCAGATCAAGGACAAGGCCGTGGTGCACGGCAAGGTGACCCTCTCCTCGGGTCTGGAAGCCGACTACTACATCGACCTGCGCCGGATCACGCTGGACGGTGAGGCCGCCCCGATGGTGGGTCAGGTGATGCTCGACCTCACGGCCGACCTGGACTTCGACTGCGTCGGCGGTCTGACCCTGGGCGCCGACCCGGTCGCGACCTCGATGCTGCACGCCTCCGCCGCGCGCGGACAGCGCCTCGACGCCTTCGTCGTACGGAAGGCGCAGAAGGCCCACGGGATGCAGCGCCGGATCGAGGGCACGGACGTCAAGGGCCGTCGCTGCCTCGTCGTCGAGGACACCTCGACCACCGGTGGTTCGCCGCTGACCGCCGTCGAGGCGGTCCGGGAGGCCGGCGGCGAGGTCGTCGCCGTGGCCACGATCGTGGACCGGGGCGCCGCCGACGCCATCGCCGGGGCGGGACTGACGTACCTCACCGGCTACCGGCTGGGCGATCTCGGCCTGGCGTAACCGCCGCGAAGTCGTGACGTAGGGCCCGGGCCGGGAGAGAACTGTCCTGACCTGCATTTTTGCCAAGAGGCGGGGTGTTTCACGTGAAACACCCCGCCTCTTGTCGTGCCGTGCCCGTGGGAGCCGGCACAAGAGTCTGGAAGGATGGGGGCGACGATGACGTCGCCCCCAGGTCAGGGACAGCAACAGCACACACCCCGCACATCACAAGGAGCGGACGAATGCCCATCGCAACCCCCGAGGTCTACAACGAGATGCTCGACCGGGCGAAGGCAGGCAAGTTCGCCTACCCGGCCATCAACGTGACCTCGTCCCAGACCCTGCACGCTGCTCTGCGCGGCTTCGCGGAGGCCGAGAGCGACGGCATCATCCAGATCTCGACCGGCGGAGCCGAGTTCCTGGGCGGTCAGTACAACAAGGACATGGTCACCGGCGCCGTCGCCCTGGCCGAGTTCGCGCACATCGTCGCCGCGAAGTACGACATCACGGTCGCGCTGCACACCGACCACTGCCCGAAGGACAAGCTGGACGGCTACGTCCGTCCGCTGCTCGACATCTCCGCCGAGCGCGTCCAGGCCGGTCGTAACCCGCTGTTCCAGTCGCACATGTGGGACGGCTCCGCCGAGACCCTGGCCGACAACCTGGCCATCGGCCAGGAGCTGCTCGCCAAGGCCGCCGCCGCCAAGATCATCCTTGAGGTCGAGATCACCCCGACCGGTGGCGAGGAGGACGGCGTCAGCCACGAGATCAACGACGAGCTGTACACCACCGTCGACGACGCCCTCCGCACCGCCGAGGCCCTGGGCCTGGGCGAGAAGGGCCGCTACCTGCTCGCCGCCTCCTTCGGCAACGTGCACGGCGTCTACAAGCCGGGCAACGTCGTCCTCCGCCCCGAGCTCCTCAAGGACCTCCAGGCGGGCGTCGCCGAGAAGTACGGCAAGGCCTCCCCGTTCGACTTCGTCTTCCACGGCGGCTCGGGCTCCACGGCCGAGGAGATCGCCACCGCGCTTGAGAACGGCGTCGTGAAGATGAACCTCGACACCGACACCCAGTACGCCTTCACGCGTCCGGTGGCGAACCACATGTTCAAGAACTACGACGGTGTCCTGAAGGTCGACGGCGAGGTCGGCGTCAAGTCGACCTACGACCCGCGCACCTGGGGCAAGCTGGCCGAGGCCGGCATGGCCGTCCGGGTGACCGAGGCGTGCGCGGCGCTGCGCTCGACCGGCACCAAGCTGAAGTAGGCCTGGCACGACGGGCCCGGCACCCCCACCCTGGCGTGGGGGCGCCGGGCCCTCGTCATTCCCGAGGAGGCTGTCGGTGACCGCCGGAGGTGCTCGCCGCCCTGCGTGAGCGCGTCGACCACGGGGTCTTCGGCCGGACTGGGCGCCGCCGGCGGCCGGCTACCTCGCCTGGATCGACCTGCGGCCGCTCGGCATCGAGGAGGCCCGGCTCCAGGAGGAGCTGGTGGCGGTGGAGAAGGTCGCGATCATGCCGGGCGGGGTGTACGGCACGCCCGGCTTCGTCCGGCTGAACGTGGGCTGCCCGCGGGCGAAGGCCGAGCGGGGCGTGGACGCGCTGGTCCGCGCGGCGAGCAGGCTGCGCAAGGCCTGACGCGCCCCCGTCCCGTGCGCGGCTACGGGTGTGCGGCGGTGCGACGGCTGCGCGGCGGCACAACGGGTGCGCCGGGCCGCCCGCGCGGGGACCATGGCAGGCATGGACATCCGGCTGAGCTCCGGGACCGGCCGGTGGATCGTGCTCACGACCGTCCTCGGGTCCGGGATGGCGCTGCTCGACTCCACCGTCGTCAATGTCGCGCTGCCGCACATCGGCACGGACCTCGACGCCGACCTCGGCGCCCTCCAGTGGACGGTCAACGCCTACATGCTGACCCTCGCCGGGCTGATCCTGCTCGGCGGGGCGCTCGGTGACCGGTACGGGCGGCGCCGGGTCTTTGTGATCGGGGTGGTGTGGTTCGCGCTCGCCTCACTGCTCTGCGGGCTCGCCCCGAACGCCGGAGTGCTCATCGCGGCCCGCGCCCTCCAGGGCGTGGGCGGGGCACTGCTCACACCCGGGTCGCTCGCGCTGATCCAGGCGAGTTTCCACGAGGACGACCGGGCCAGGGCGGTCGGCCTCTGGTCGGGCTTCGGCGGGGTGGGCGCGGCGATCGGGCCGTTCGTCGGCGGCTGGCTGGTGGACGGGCCGGGCTGGCGGTGGGTGTTCCTGCTGAACGTGCCGCTCGCCGCCCTCTGCGTGCCGGTCGCCCTGCGGCACGTGCCGGAGTCGCGGGACGAGACCGCGCACGGCCGCTTCGACGTCCTCGGCGCGGTCCTGGGCGCGGCGGCGCTCGCCTTCGTGACGTATGCGCTGATCGGCGAGGCGTGGTGGGCGGGGGTGGCCGGCGTGGTGATCGGGGCCGGGTTCGTGGGGGTGGAGCGGCGGCGCGGCGGTTCGGCGATGGTGCCTCCGTCGGTCTTCTCCTCCCGGATCTTCACGGCCGTCAACCTGGTCACGCTCTGTGTGTACGCGGCCTTCGGCGGTTTCTTCTTCCTGGCCGCCCTCCAGCTCCAGGTGGTGTCCGGCTACTCGGCCCTCGGCGCCGGTACGGCCCTGCTGCCGACGACCGTCCTGATGCTGCTGCTCTCGGCGAAGTCCGGGGAGCTGGGGGAGCGGATCGGGCCCCGGATCCCGCTCACGGTCGGGCCGCTGCTGTGCGCCGCGGGCATGCTCCTGATGCTCCGGGCCGGCGAGGACGCCTCGTACGTACGGGACGTGCTGCCCGCGCTTCTGGTGCTCGGGCTCGGTATGACCGCGCTGGTCGCTCCGCTGACCGCGACCGTGCTCGCCTCCGTGGACGTGGCCAGGGCGGGCCTCGCGAGCGGCATCAACAACGCGGCGGCGCGGGCGGCGGGGCTCCTCGCGGTGGCCGCGCTGCCGATGCTCGCGGGGATGGGACCGGAGTCGTACCGCTCGGCGGAGGAGTTCGGGGAGACGTTCCGGCGGGCGATGCCGATGTGCGCGGGGGTCCTGGTGGCGGGCGCGGTGCTCGCCTGGACGACGATGCGCGCCCCGGCACCCGGGGCGGTCTGCCACCCGGAGTGCCGGATGCACTGCGGGGTGACGTCCCCGCCGCTCGACCCGGGCGAACGGGACGCGTCGGCCTGAGCCGGAAGACGGGAGCCGGAAGCCGGAAGCCGGAAGCCGGAAGCTGCGAGCCGGGAGCCGGGAGCCGGGAGCCGGGAGCCGGGAGCCGGAAGCTGCGAGCCGGGAGCCGGGAGCCGGGAGCCGGAAGCTGCGAGCCGAGAGTCGGCGGAGTGGGAGTTCGGCGCGGGGCCGTCCGGGCGTCGTGACTGAGGCAGACTGGGGCCCATGGCCATCCACGAGAACCTCCTGGGGGGACCGGCCCCCACCCACCTCCCCGACGATCCGGGTCCGCGCGAGCTGCTCGCGAACGGAACGGCGCCGGCGGACGTCGCCGCGAAGTACCCGACCTCCTCGCTCGCCTGGGCCCAGCTCGCCGACGACGCGTACGAGCGCGGCTCGGTCGTCGAGTCGTACGCCTACGCCCGTACCGGCTACCACCGCGGCCTCGACGCGCTGCGCCGCAACGGCTGGAAGGGCCACGGCCCGGTGCCGTGGGAGCACGAGCCGAACCGCGGTTTCCTCCGCGCGCTGCACTCCCTCGCCCGTGCCGCCGGCGAGATCGGTGAGAAGGACGAGTACGAGCGCTGCACGACCTTCCTGCGGGACTCCTCGGAGACCGCGGCGGAGACGCTCGGCTGACCAGCCCTCCCCCACGCCCGGTGGTTCCCCCTGTCCGAACGGACAGGGGGAAATCCGGACAGAGTCCCTGACCCGTTCGAGGGTGTTCGAAGCGGCCGGTACGATCCCGGGGACCGCAGAACCGAAGACGCCGGTACCCGAGGCCCCACTTCCTCTTCCCCACCACCGGCCGACGCAGGGGGGAAGTCTGTCGTGGGCAAGCGTGCCGCACCCGCAGGACGGCGACGAACGCCGAGCCGGCGGAGGGGCAGAAGCAGACGCGGCCCCGTGCGCCGGCTGGCGCTTCCGACCCTGGTCCTGATGACGGTCGCGCTCGGCGCGGGCGCCGCCCTCGCCCACTTCAACGGCCCGGCGACGGACGACACGGCGGCTCCGGCCACCGCCACCGCGCCGGACCCGGCGACCGGGCCGCCGGCCACGACCACCGCCGCGCCGAAGCCCCGGCCCACCACGGCGAAGCCGAAGCCCAGGCCGACGCCCTCGGCGAAGCCGAAGCCCACCCCGAAGAAGACCACCGTGCCGCAGTCGGGCAGCGGGACCTTCACCACCGCGCGGGCCTCGGGCGAGCCGGTCGGCGACAGCGGTGTCCTGCGTCGCTACCGGGTCCAGGTCGAGGACGGCATCGAGCTCTCGGCGAGCGAGACGGCCGCCGAGATCCAGCGGATCCTGGCGCATCCGCGCGGCTGGGCCGCGCACGGCCGGGGCCGGTTCCAGCTCGTCTCGCAGAACGCCGACTTCGTCATCCGGATCGCCACCCCGGACACGGCCGACGCGCTCTGCCTCCAGCAGGGCCTGAACACCCGCGGTGAGCTGAACTGCGAGACCACCGACGGAGTCGTGGTGAACCTCAAGCGGTGGATGCTCGGCTCGCCCACCTTCGCCGGCAAGCCCGAGGAATACCGGCATCTGATCATCAACCACGAGGTCGGGCACGAGATCGGCATCCGGCAGCACATGGGCTGTGCCGGTCCCGGCAAGCCGGCGCCCGCGATGATGCAGCAGATCAAGGGCCTGAACGGCTGCCGGTCGAACGCGTTTCCGTATGACGAAGACGGGACCTACATCACCGGGCCGATCGTGTCATGATGCCGTTGGGACGACGCGCGACGAAGCGCGCCTCCCGAGGGGACCGGGGCTCCCGTGCCACACGGAACGACGTGGACACGGTGGAGCAGACCGCTACCCGGTAGTTCGTATCGAGGAGACAGAAATGTCACCCTTCCCGGCTTCTCCCGACGCCGGAGCCGGTTCGGTCGCCGACGCCCCGAACCTCGACTTCGCCGGCACCACGCCGTACGAGGACTACGTCCAGGCGGACGTCCTCACCCACCTCCAGCACCTCCGCTCGGACGACCCCGGCGAGATGGTCTTCCTGGTCACCACCCAGGTCATGGAGCTGTGGTTCACGGTGATCGTCCACGAGTGGGAGACCGCGAGCCGCGCCCTGCGCGAGGACCGCGTCCCCGTCGCCATGGACGCGCTCAAGCGCTCCGTACGCGAGCTGGAGGCACTCAACCACTCCTGGCGGCCGCTCGCCCAGCTCACCCCCGCCCAGTTCAACGCCTACCGGTCCGCGCTCGGCGAGGGCTCCGGCTTCCAGTCCGCGATGTACCGGCGGATGGAGTTCCTGCTCGGCGAGAAGTCCGCGTCCATGCTCGTCCCGCACCGGGGCGCGCCCCGCGTCCACGCCGAGCTGGAGAAGGCGCTCCACGAGCCGAGCCTGTACGACGAGGTCCTCGGACTGCTCGCCCGGCGTGGCCTGCCCGTCCCGCAGGCCGTCCTCGGCCGCGACCTGGCGCAGCGGTACGAGCCGTCGCCCGAGGTCGAGGCGGTCTGGGCCGGGATCTACGCCGACGCCGACCAGAACGGCGAGCTCGTCCGGCTCGGCGAGGCCCTGAGCGACGTCGCCGAACTCGTCTGGCGCTGGCGCAACGACCACCTCGTGGCGACCCGCCGGGCGATGGGCGCGAAGACCGGCACCGGCGGTTCGGCCGGCGTCGCCTGGCTGGAGAAGCGGGCCCAGAAGAACGTGTTCCCGGAGCTCTGGACGGCGCGCAGCCATGTCTGACCTCCTCAAGGACAGGGCCCGCGCCCTCGACGCGGCCGACGGACTCGGGAAGCACCGCGAGAAGTTCGCCCTCGACGAGGACACCGTCTACCTCGACGGCAACTCCCTCGGCGCGCTGCCCGCCCACGTGCCCGCCCGCATGGCCGACGTCATCACCCGCGAGTGGGGCGAGCTGCGCATCCGCTCCTGGGACGAGTCCGGCTGGTGGACCGCGCCCGAGCGGATCGGCGACCGGATCGCGCCGATCGTCGGCGCCGCCCGGGGACAGATCGTGGTCGGCGACTCGACCAGCGTGAACGTCTTCAAGGCGGTCGTCGCGGCGGCCCGCCTGAGCGGCGACGACCGGGACGAGATCCTCGTCGACGCGACGACCTTTCCCACGGACGGGTACATCGCGGAGTCAGCGGCGCGGATGACGGGTCACCGGATCGTGCCCGTCGACCCGGCCGGGATACCCGGCGCGGCCGGCCCGCGCACCGCCGCCGCGCTCGTCAACCACGTCGACTACCGCTCCGGCCGGCTGCACGACCTGCCCGGTATCACGGCGGCGCTCCACGAGGCGGGCGCCCTCGCCGTCTGGGACCTGTGCCACAGCGCGGGCGCCCTGCCAGTCGGCCTGGACGCCCACGGGGTCGACCTGGCCGTCGGCTGCACGTACAAGTACCTGAACGGCGGGCCGGGTTCGCCGGCCTACCTGTACGTCGCCGAGCGCCACCAGGCCGCCTTCGACTCGCCGCTGCCCGGCTGGAACTCGCACGCCGACCCGTTCGCGATGACCCCCGGGTACGCGGCGGCCGCGGGCGCCGTACGGGGCCGGGTGGGCACGCCCGACATCCTCTCCCTGCTGGCGCTCGAGTCGGCGCTCGACGTCTGGGACGGGGTCGCGATCGAGGACGTGCGGGCCAAGTCCCTCGCGCTCACCGACTTCTTCCTGGAGTGCGTGCGCGCGTACGTGCCGGAGGGCAGCGTCCGGTCGGTGACCCCCGAGGCGCGCGAGGAGCGCGGCAGCCAGATCGCCCTGGCCTGCGAGACCGCCCCCGCCGTCATGGCGGAGCTGATCAAGCGCGGGGTCGTGGGCGACCTGCGCCGCCCGGACGTGCTGCGGTTCGGCTTCACGCCGCTGTACGTCGGCTTCGCGGACGCCGAGCGGGCGGCGCGGACCCTGGCGGACATCCTCGGCGGCTGATCCGATGATCGCCTGATCTGCGGGGGCGCCGGTGCTGGTACCGTCCCCGCAGGTCAGGCCAATTCGGCCGCGTATCCGAGAGGTTGGAACAGCATGCCGGACCCCGCCGCGCGCGCCGCCGCCGAAGAGGCGTCCGCCTTCTCGCACCCGGCCGTCGCCCCGGACGCCTCCGCCGCGTACGGCGAGCACCCGGACCAGGTGATCGACTTCTACGCGCCGCGCGACGGCCGCACCAGGGCGCCGCTCGTCGTCGCCCTGCACGGCGGCGCCTGGCGGGCACCGTACGACCGGCTCCACCTGACCCCTTTCGTGGACTTCCTGGCCCGCCGGGGCTTCGCCGTGGCGAACGTCGAGTACCGGCGCGGCAGCGACATCCCCCGGCAGGGTGGCGCCGCCCCCGTCGCCGGGCGCTGGCCCGAGACCTTCGACGACGTGGCCGCCGCCCTCGACGCCGTACCCGAACTCGCCGCCGCGCACCTGCCGCAGGCCGACACCGGCCGGATCGTGCTCACCGGGCACTCGGCGGGCGGCCAGCTCGCCCTCTGGGCCGCCGCCCGGCACGTACTGCCCGCCGGCTCCCCCTGGCGACTGCCCGCACCGCCCCCGCTGCGCGGGGTCGTCGCCCTCGCCCCCATCGCCCACTTCGCGACGGCGGTCGCCCTCGGGGTCTGCGGCGGCGCGGTCACCGAACTGCTCGGCGGGGCCTCCTCGTACGAGGAACGGGCGGTGCACGCCGACCCGTCGGCGCTGCTGCCGACCGGGATCGCGACCACGGTCGTGCAGGGCCGCGAGGACGTCGACGTGCCGCACCTCGTCGCCGAGGCGTTCGCGGAGGCGTCGGCGAAGGCGGGCGAGGAAGCCGGCCTCACGCTCCTGGAGGGGGTCGGCCACTTCCCGCTGATCGACCCGGCGGCGGACGCGTGCGCGGTGGCGGCGGAGGAGATCGCCCAGCTCGCCTGGTGATTCCGAAATCTC
The DNA here is from genome assembly GCF_042879855.1 of Streptomyces sp. NPDC058326. Lineage (NCBI taxonomy): Bacteria > Bacillati > Actinomycetota > Actinomycetes > Kitasatosporales > Streptomycetaceae > Streptomyces > Streptomyces sp. NPDC058326. The sequence continues at coordinate 423,189 of NZ_JBHVZO010000003.1, forward strand.
TGCTGCGAAGCAGAGGTTTTCGTACAACCACTCGACCCGGTCGCGAGTCTGATCGGGCACGGCTCTCCCGTGTCCGCTCTTCTTGTGGGGGTTCACCTTGCAGTTCCGCTCCACCGGCACCCGTTCCACCCGCCTCGCCGCGGCCGTCACGGCCGTCCTCGCCGTCACGGCCCTCGGCGCCGGCACCCTGGCCACCGCGCCGACGGCCTTCGCGGCCGCCCCGACCGCGGTTTCGGGCCCGGCCGCGCAGGAGGACGCCGTCCTGCCCGTCTACCCGGAGGGCATGGACCTGGCGGGTCTGGGCACCTCCGGCTTCCTCACCTACTCCTTTGCCCACGACGGCACCCGGAAGCTGCTCTGGACGCCGTACGACGGCGGCGCCACGACGTCACTTCAGGAGCCCGAGGACGGCGGCTGGACCATGGGCGCCGACGACGTGGTCGTCCTCGGCGACGACAACTGGTCCGCCCAGATGCGTTCGATCACCCTGAGGAACATGGCCGACCCGTCCGCCCCGGGCGTCGACATCGACCTCGGCGCACTCGACGGCAACTACGTGGCCGTGCTGAGCCCGACGAGCGTGCTCGCGCAGCTGACGAACGCGGTCGGCCAGGCCGAACTGCACGTCGTGACCAAGGAAGGCGCCACGACGTCCCACCGCAAGGTCTCCGGCCTGCCCGCGAACGCCACCGACTACTTCGGCTCGAGGGCCCACGACGGTTCCGTCCTCGTCGGGTACGAGACCGGCCCCGAGGGTGCCCGGACCGGCGGCCGGGCCATGATCGATCTGGCGGCCGGGGCGGTCACCAAGACGTACGCCTCCCCCGAGTCCGGCTACGGGTTCGGCGGCCTGCAGTTCTCCGCCTCGTACGTGACCTGGTACGCCTACGAGAGCGGCACCGGCGGGTACATCGCGTCCGTCGACCGCGCGACCGGCGAGGAGAAGCGGACCGTCCTGGGCGCCCACGACGGCGAGTGGTACTCCACCCTCATCGGCGACTGGCTGGTGTACGGCAACCCCACGACGCCCGTCCGGGCCGTCTCCCTCGCCACCGGCGAGGTCCGGCAGCTCATGGACTCCGGTTCGAGCGCGGGCAGCCCCGGCGACGGCACCGCCGTGGTGCGCGGTGCGACGGCCGCCGACGGCAAGGGCCTGTTCCGGGTCGAGCTCGCGGAGGACGGCACCCCGAGGGTCACCAAGGTGGCCGACGAGGCCCCGCTGGTCGACCTGAAGATCCAAGAGGTCCACGTCCCCGACTCGGTGAACCTCGACCGGACCGGCGGCGAGGTGACGCTGGGGTGGACGCTGTCGCACCGCGAGGCCTATGTGGACGTCACCCTGACGCACATGGTCACGGAGAAGGAGTACCACACCCGCGTGTACGCCCCCGCCGAGGGCAACCGCTTCACCTTCACCTGGGACGGCGTCCTCGACGGGGCGGACGCGCCGAACGGCTCGTACGCGGTGATGGCCGAGGCGATGCTGCTCGACGGCACCGGCGACCCGGTCTTCCAGGGCTGGCGCATGGACGTCGTCCGCGCGTTCAACCCGCACGACTTCACCAACAACGGCTCCACCGACGTCCTCGCCCGTGACGCCTCCGGCGTCCTGTGGCGCGACGACCTGCGGGACCGGCCGGCGGACGGCCGCGTCGAGACCGCCGAGCGCAGCCGGATCGGCGCCGGGTGGAACACGTACAAGCAGATCGAGGCCGTCGGTGACATCGAGGGCAACGGCGCGGGTGACCTGGTCGCTCTCGACGGTTCCGGCTACCTCTGGCACTACCTCGGCAAGGGCGACGGCACGTTCGCCACCCGGGTGAAGGTCGGCGGTGGCTGGGGGATCTACAACAAGCTGACCGGCGGCTCGGACCTGACCGGCGACGGCCGTGCGGACCTCCTCGCGACGGACACCGCCGGCGTGCTCTGGTTCTACAAGGGCACGGGCAGCTCCACGGCCCCGTTCGCGACCCGCGTGCGCGTGGGCGGTGGCTGGGGCATCTACAACCAGCTCACCGCCGTCGGGAACATCGCCGGCACCGCCGCCGGTGACCTGGTCGCCCGCGACACCGCCGGCGTCCTCTGGCTCTACCAGGGCAACGGCGCCGGCGGCTTCGAGACCCGCGTGCGGGTCGGCGGTGGCTGGGGTGCCTTCTCCCAGCTCGTCGGCGCCGGCGACGTCGACAACGACGGGCGCCCGGACCTGATCGCGTACGGGGCGGGCGGCACGTACGTCTACCGCTCCACGGGCTCGGCCACCAACGCCTTCACCCGGATGACGACGAACCTGTACGCGGGCGAGGGCACCAAGTTCACCAACGTCGCATAGGAAGCGGCAGCGTGGTGAACCAAGCACCCCGGCACCGCCACTGGCCGGGCCGCCGTGGGTGAGCAGCGGACGTACCCCTGGACCCGGTACGAGGGCGGGGCCACCACCGCGCTGCCCCCGGCCCCGTCCTACTGGGGCAGCGCCCACAGCGACCCCCTCGGCGAGCTGCGCCCGGCGCTCTTCTGAGCCGGGGGACGGACGGGAGACGGGGGCCATCGTTCTCAAGGGGGACCCGGGAGGATCCGCATCGAGCGGGACGACCGGGTCCCCCCGCCGCCCGTACCGTGGTTCGCGTGACCCAGACACAGTCCTCCGAGACGACGAGCCGCAGCCCCGAGTTCCGCCTGGTGCAGGTGGCTCTCGGCGGGCTGCGCCAGGAACTCTTCCACGATGCCTTCGCCTACCGGCCGCTGCCGCGGATGGATGTGAACAGCGGGCCGACGCGCCGGCTGCCGGAGCGGATACGCGTCTATCTCGGCCTGCTGCCGCACGCGATCGTCGGCTTCCTCGCCTTCGTCGTCTTCCTGATGGGGGCCGAGCGGATCAACGGCGCTTTCGGGCCGGCGGCGCTCGTGTTGTCCCTCGTGCCGCCCGCCGTCGTGCTGGCCACGCTGATCAGGCCGGTCCTGGCCTACTGGGCCTCGCTGTGCTCGACGCCCTTCCTGGCGTTCATCGGCGGCTACTGGGGCGGCTGGCCCTGGACGGAGAACGTCTTCGCCGCCCATCTCGTGGTCCTCACCGTGGTCGCCGCCCGCACCGGGCCCCGTACCGCGGGCTGGATGTGGGCCGGAACGGCAGGCTACGCGCTCTTCGCCGAGATGTTCCTCGGGGTGGGACGGGGCTCCGACTCGGTCCCGATGCTCTTCGTCTCCGCCCTCGCCCTCCTCACCGTCACCGTGATCCAGGTCCGCCGCCAGGCCACCCGTGAGGTCACCGCCCAGCAGACCGTCACCGCCCAGGAGATCTCCAAGCGGACCGTCCTCGAGGAGCGGACCACCATCGCCCGCGAGCTGCACGACGTCGTCGCCCACCACATGTCGGTGGTCGCGATCCAGGCGGAGGCCGCCCCCTACCGGGTGGAGAACCCGCCGCCCGAGCTGGAGCAGGCCTTCCTCACCATCCGGGAGAACGCGGTCGCCGCGCTGACCGAGCTGCGCCGCATCCTCGGTGTCGTACGGGCCGAGGACTACGAGGCGCCCGACGCCCCGCAGCCGACCCTCGGGGACCTCGACGCGCTCGTCCGCAACGTCACCGAGGCCGGGCTCGACGTCGGGAAGACCGTGACCGGCGCCGTACGGGAGCTGCCGCCCGGCGTGGAGCTCTCCGCGTACCGGATCGTCCAGGAGGCCCTGTCGAACGTGCTGCGGCACGCGCCGGGCGCGGCGGCGAAGGTCGAGGTCAGCTATGTCCTCGGCGGCCTCGGGCTGCGGATCGCCAACGGACCGGCACGCGGCCTGGTCAAGCCCTCGCCCGGGGCCGGGCACGGCATCACCGGCATGCGGGAGCGTGTGACGATGCTCGGCGGGGAGATGACGGCCGAGGCGACCGCGGACGGCGGCTACGAGGTGGCGGCGTTCATCCCCGTCAGCCGCGAGGAGACCGTCAGCCGCGAGGAGAGCGTGGAATGAGCATCAAGGTGCTGATCGTCGACGATCAGATGATGGTCCGCGAGGGCTTCTCGGTGCTGCTCGGCGCGATGCCGGACATCGAGGTCGTCGGGGAGGCGGTCAACGGCCGGGAAGCCGTCGCCCAGGTCGCCGCCCTCCGTCCCGACGTCGTTCTCATGGACATCCGGATGCCTGAGCTGAACGGCATCGACGCCACCCGCGAGATCGTCGCCGCGGACGCGGACGCGAAGGTGCTCGTCCTGACCACCTTCGACCTGGACGAGTACGTGTACCAGGCGCTGCGCGCCGGGGCCTCCGGCTTCCTGCTCAAGGACGCGTCGGCCCGGCAGCTCGCGGACGGCGTGCGGGTGGTCGCGGCGGGCGAGGCGCTGCTCGCGCCGACCGTCACGAAGCGGCTGATCACCGAGTTCGCGAAGGCGCCGGGGAGTTCCCCGCGGCCGCCGGCGATGGCGCAGATCGGGGAGCTGACGGAGCGGGAGACGGAGGTCCTCGTCCTCATCGCGCAGGGCCTGTCGAACGCGGAGATCGCCGAGCACCTCGTCGTCGCCGAGTCGACGATCAAGACGCATGTGAGCCGGATCCTGGTGAAGCTGGCGCTCCGCGACCGCACGCAGGCGGCGGTGTTCGCGTACGAGGCGGGTCTGGTGCGGGTCGGGGGGTGAGCGGCCGTGTGGGGGTAGCGTCCGGTCATGGACGCCGCTGACGCTGTGAACGCCGCCGTGTACGACCCCTGGTCGCCCGATTTCGTCGCCGACCCCTATCCCGCGTACGCCGAGCTGCGGGCGGCGGGCCGCGCCCTCTGGCACGGCCCGACCCGTCAGTGGCTGATCCCGCACCACGAGGACGTGTCGGCGCTGCTCCGGGACCGGCGCCTGGGCCGTACGTACACCCATCGCTTCACGCACGAGGAGTTCGGGCAGGAGCCGCCGGCCGCCGCGTACGAGCCCTTCCACACGCTCAACGACCACGGGCTGCTCGATCTGGAGGCGGCCGACCACACCCGGATCCGGCGGCTCGTCTCGAAGGCGTTCACGCCGCGGACGGTGGAGAACCTGGTGCCGACGGTACGGCGGCTCGCCGCCGGTCTTGTCGGTGACCTGGTGGCGGCGGGCGGCGGCGACCTCCAGGCCCTGGTCGCGGAGCCCCTGCCGGTCGCGGTGATCGCCGAGATGCTGGGCGTGCCGGAGGGGGACGAGGAGCGGGGGCGGCTGCGGCCCTGGTCGGCGGCGATCTGCGGGATGTTCGAGCTGAATCCGTCGGAGGAGACGGCCCGGCGGGCGGTGGAGGCCTCGATCGAGTTCTCCGCCTATCTGCGGGAGCTGATCGCCCGGCGGCGACGGGAGCCGGGGGACGATCTGGTGTCGTCGCTGATCGCGGTGGAGGAGCTGACCGAACAGGAGATGATCTCCACCTGTGTCCTGCTGCTCAACGCGGGCCACGAGGCCACCGTGAACACCACGGTCACCGGCTGGTGGACCCTGCTGAAGGAGGGTGTCCGTCCGGATCCCGCAAAGTTGTCCACAGCTGTGGATGAACTTCTGCGCTACGACACCCCGCTGCAGATGTTCGAGCGCTGGGTCCTCGACGACATCGAGGTCGGCGGCGTGACCATCCCGCGCGGTTCCGAGGTCGCGCTGCTCTTCGGCTCGGCCAACCGTGACCCCGCCCGTTTCGGCCCGACGGCCGGCGAACTCGACCTGACCCGCGCCGACAACCCGCACATCACCTTCGGCGCCGGCATCCACTACTGCCTGGGCGCCCCGCTCGCCCGCCTCGAACTGGCCGCCGTGTTCGGCGAGTTGCTGAGGCGGGCGCCGGGGCTGAGGCTCGCGGCCGAGCCGGTGCGGAAGCCGGGGTACGTGATCCGGGGCTTCGAGGAGCTCCTTGTGGAGGTGTGAGCCGCGGTTCAGGTCAGCAGGTCCCGTCGCCGCAGCCCCGTGAGGCCCGTTCCGACGAGGACCGCCGTCACGGCCGTCAGGAGCAGGACCGGGGGCCACGTCATCTCCTGGCCCGGGAGCTTCGGGAGGTGGGCGAAGGGAGAGAGGTCCAGGACCGTCTGCGGCAGACCGAGGGCCGGGCCGATCCAGCCGAGGGCCAGACAGAGGCCCGCCACGCCCCACGCGGCGGTCGCGGCCTTCGGGAAGGCGCCCCAGAGCAGGACCGCGAGGCCCGCGAGGGTCCAGACGGCGGGGAGCTGGATCAGGGCCGCGCCCAGGATCGGGCCGAGGTCCCGGCCGTACGAGAGGGCCAGGCCGAGCGCACCGAGGGCCAGGATCAGGACCGGACCGCCGAAGGCGATCAGCAGGTGGCCGGCCGCCCAGCGGAGCCGGCCGAGGGCGTTCGCGAGCAGTGGTTCGGCGCGGCCCGAGGTCTCCTCGCCGTGCGCCCGCAGCACCGAACCGACCGCGAAGAGCGCCGCGATCAGGCCGAACAGCGACACCATCGTGGCGAGGAAGGCGTCCGTGAGGGCGCTCTGGCCGCCCATCCGCTCGAAGATCTCGCGGGCCTGCTCGTTGTCGCCGACGAGGTCCGCCGCGCCCTCGACCATCCCCCCGAAGACGAGCCCGGCGAGCAGGAAGCCCACCGACCAGCCGAGCAGCGTGCCGCGCTGGAGCCGCCGGGCGAGCGCACCCGCCGTCCCGAGCCGCCCCTCGGCGGGGCCCGGCCGGGTCGCGAGGAAACTCGCGCCGACGTCCCGGCGGCCGGTCAGCGCGTACGCCGCCGCCGTCTGGACCAGGACGGCCGCGGCGATCAGGAGCAGCACCGTCCAGCGTTCACCGGCGAAGGCGCGGACGTGCTCGGCCCAGCCGATCGGCGAGAGCCAGGTCAGCGGGGAGCCGCCGTCGGCGGTGCCGGCGTCGCCCGCCGCCCGCAGGACGAACGCGAGGCCGAGGACGGCGGCCGTCAGGCCTTTGGCGAGGCGGGCGCTCTCGGTCAGCTGGGCGGCGAGCGCGGCCGTCGTCGCGAAGAGCATGCCGGTGCCGCCGACCGCGAGGCCGAGGGCGAGCGCCCCCGCCGTGCCCTGTCCTGCGAGGCCCGCCGTGATGACGAGGGCGACGGCGGTGTTGAGGAGGAGCGCGGCGAGGAGGGCGGCGGTGAGCGGCGCCCGGCGGCCGACCGCGCCGGCGGAGAGCATCTCCTGGCGGCCGGTCTCCTCTTCCTCGCGGGTGTGCCGGACGACGACGATCAGGCTGGCGACGGCGGCGAGGACGGCGGCGAAGGTGGTGAACCGCCAGGCGACGAGCCCGCCGACGGAGTCGTCGAAGACGGGCCCGTAGAGCGCGCGCATGGAGCTGTTGGCGGTCATGGACGCGGCGACCTCGGCCCGTTCGGCGGCCGTGCCGTACAGGCCTGCCAGGGAACCCGCGCCGCTCGCGACCATGCCGCCGGTACAGAGGGCCCAGAGCGGGATCATCAGCCGGTCGCGGCGGAGGGCGAGCCGGGTGAGCGTCCCGGTGCCGGTGAGGGCGACCGTGCTCATGACGCGGTCACCTCCTCCGCGTAGTGGCGGAGGAACAGCTCCTCCAGGGTCGGCGGCGTGCTCGTCAGGCTCCGTACGCCCGAGGCGGTCAGGGCGCGCAGGACGGCGTCGAGCTTGTCGGTGTCGACCTGGAGCCTGACCCGCGGGCCGGTCACGGAGAGGTCGTGGACGCCGGGGAGATGGGCGAGGCCGTTCGGTGGGGCGGCGAGTTCGGCGGTGACGCTGGTACGGGTCAGGTGCCGCAGCTCCGCGAGCGAGCCGGACTCCACGGTCCGGCCCTTGCGGACGATGCTGACCCGGTCGCAGAGGCTCTCGACCTCGCTGAGGATGTGGCTGGACAGCAGGACGGTCCGGCCCCGGTCGCGGGCCTCCTCGACGCAGTTCTGGAAGACCTCCTCCATCAGCGGGTCGAGGCCGCTGGTCGGCTCGTCGAGGACGAACAGCTCGGCGTCGGAGGCGAAGGCGGCGACGAGGGCGACCTTCTGCCGGTTCCCCTTGGAGTAGGTGCGGCCCTTCTTGGTGGGGTCGAGCTCGAAGCGTTCGATGAGTTCGGCGCGCCTGGCCGTGTCGAGGCCGCCCCGGAGCCTGCCGTACAGGTCGATGACCTCGCCGCCGGAGAGGTTGCGCCAGAGGGTCACGTCCCCGGGGACGTAAGCGATCCGGCGGTGCAGTGCGACGGCGTCCTGCCAGGGGTCCCCGCCGAGGACCTGGGCGGCCCCGGAGTCGGGGCGCAGGAGGCCGAGCAGGACGCGGATGGTGGTGGACTTCCCGGCGCCGTTGGGGCCGAGGAAGCCGTGGACCTCGCCGGTCTCGACGGTGAGGTCGAGGTCGTCGAGCGCGTGCGTCCGCCCGAAGGACTTGTGGAGTCCGGCGACGCTGATTGCCTTGGTCATGTTTTGGAACGTACGCTCATTTCACAAATTTGTGAAGTTAAGGAAACGTATAAAGTGAGGGAATGAGCGAGATGACAAGGACCGGCAAGGGCAGGGGGGCGGACGGCGTGCCGGCCGGCACGACGGACGCCGAGGCCGTCTCCCGTTTCGTGGAGCGCTTCGCCGCCGAACTCACGGAGGCCGGCATCCAGCGCATGGCCTCCCGCGTCTTCGCGGCCCTCCTCACGTCCGAGACCGGCTCCATGACCTCCGCCGAGCTCGCCGAACAGCTGCGGATCAGTCCGGCCGCCGTCTCCGGCGCGATCCGCTACCTCAGCCAGGTGAGCATGGTCAGCCGTGAACGAGACCCCGGCACCCGGCGTGAGCGGTACGTCCTGCACAACGAGCTCTGGTACGAGACCTTCACCCGCCGCGACCAGATTCTCACCCGCTGGGAGAAGCTCCTCCGCGAGGGCGCCGAGACGCTCGGCCCGGACACGGCGGCGGGCGCGCGCACGGCGGAGACGGCCGAGTTCTTCGCGTTCCTCCAGCGCGAGATGCTGGGAATCATGGACCGCTGGGCCGCCCACAGGGCGGCTCAGGCCGCCGGGACACCCTCCTCCTGAGGCGGCGCGAGCCACTGCGCCACCTCGGCGAACTCCGCCGTACCCGCCTCCAGGTACGGCTCCCGCGGCCACAGCACCCGACCACCGGACCGGGCGACCACGAGGGGCCGCCCGCGCTCGTCCAGGTCGAGCCAGCCGTGCAGCTCGACCTCCCCGGCGGGCTCGCCCGGCGCGGACGACCGCAGCAGCGGCAGGGCGCCCTCGGCCTTGTCCCCCGGCCCGCCGTGCGGCGCGAAGACGACGAGGACCGGGCTCCCGCTGTACGGATCGGCAAGCACCACGTACCGCTTCGGTACGGCCACGGGCGCGCCCGCCGTGCGGGCGAGGAGGCGGGCGGCGGACACGCCCGAGGTCAGCAGCCGGACCACGTTGACGCAGGCTCCCGCGGCCATGAAGAGGCCGAAGACGCCGAGCATCCCCGCGTCCTCGCCGCCGAGCCAGGCGAAACCGAGCAGGGCGGCCGAAACGGCGCAGGATCCCGCGGTCCACGAGAGCCCCGAGATCTCCCGCAGTCCCCGCACCCGCCACCAGGCCACGGCCCGGACGTCCGGCTCGGGACGGCGGCGCCGACGGGCCTTCGCCCCGGCCGCCTGCCGCCGGGCGGCCTCGGCGAGGGACGCGTACGGGAGGACGGGAGAGGCGGCCGCCGGGAGCGGCAGCCCGATCGCCGGGCGCTCGGCGAGGCCCCGCAGTTCCGCGAGGGCCACGGCCCGGCGGCGGGCCCCGGCCCCGCGTACCGGCCGGGTCCAGACCAGCGCGCCCCCGCCCGGCGGGGCGATCACCCCGCCGCCGCGCGGGTCGCCGCACCACCACAGCACCCCGTCGGGGCCGGGCTCCACGCGCGCGTACCGCTCCTTGACGGCGACCACCTGCCGGGGCAGCAGTACGCCGGGTTCCGCACCGGCCAGGACCACCACGCCCTTGGGCAGGGCCACCACGGCATGCGCCGACCAGTCCCCGGCGTCCAGGACCCGCCGCATCCGGCGGGCGAAACGCCGCGCGCCGAGGCCGAGCAGCAGCGCGAAGGCGCCGCCGGCCAGCGGGTACGGCAGGACCTCCGTGACCCAGTCGGCGCCGGAGGTGTTCAGGGACAGCACGCCCAGGGTCACGCCCGCGGCGAGGACGGCCGCGCCGGTCTTCACCCACAGGGCGGCCCGCCGCCGGTACCGGTCCAGTGCTTCGGCCGTTCCGGCCCGCTCCAACGCGCTCATACGCCCCCCCGTCGTCTGCGACGACCCTAAGGCGCGGCCCTCGGCAACGTCAGCCCCCAGGCCCCCGCCCGCACCGTCCACGTCCGCCGCCGCACCGGCCCCGTCAGGTGGCCGTCCGAGCGGTAGCGGAAGTCCGGGCCCGAGACCGTGAGGACGGTGGCGGTCGTGTGGTGGGGCGGGGCGGCCGAGGGCTGGACGGTCACCTCGGCCGTACCGGCGACCGAGCGGACCGTGAGGCTTTCGAGCGGCGTGTCGACGTCGGTGAGCAGCACCCCGTCCGCCTCCACCCGCAGCCGGTGGGTGCGGACCGCGAGCGCCGTCGGGGCCGGGCGGACCAGGGTGCGGACCAGGGAACGGCAGGTGCCCCAGACGGACGGGGCCGAGGACAGGGCGGAGGCGGCCGGCGCGCCGGGGATGCGGAGGCCGCCGAGGACGACCCCGTCGCTGTCGTCGACCAGCAGGTCAAGGCGTCGTACGGCCCCGTCGAGGACCGCACGCGCCGCGGCGGGGGTGGAGTGCGGCACGCCGAGCGCGTGGGCGACTTCCAGAGTGCCCGGAGTCCCTATCGGGACGAGGGCGAGGGCGCTGCCGGCGAGCTCCCGCTCCCGGTGCAGCAGGGCCACCGTACGGAGCAGCGCGCGGTCGTCGCCGAGCACCACGGGGCGGCGGGAGCCGCGCCGGGCCAGGGCTCGGAGGAATTCCTCAGGACTGTCCGGCAGGCAGATCTTCGCTTCCGCGCCCGCGGACAGGACATCTTTCGCGATCCGTACGGACTCGCCGTCACTTCGGCGGGCGACCGGGTCGACGATGACCAGCAGCTGGTCGTGATCCGACACCTCGGTCCTTCCTCGGGTAGCATCTTTGTGCAAGAGCCCCTTGCGCTATTGCGCCAGGGGCTTCGTCTATTCCGGGGCACACCGGTGAGGCGGCTTCGGCCCCTGACCCTGGACATGCCCCACCCGGAAGGGGTGTACGCCTGTGCCCGCACTTGTGCTGCTCGGTGCTCAGTGGGGTGACGAGGGCAAGGGAAAGGCCACCGACCTCCTCGGTGGATCCGTGGACTACGTGGTGCGCTACCAGGGCGGCAACAATGCCGGCCACACGGTCGTCGTAGGCGACCAGAAGTATGCGCTCCACCTCCTCCCTTCCGGAATCCTCTCGCCGGGGTGTACCCCGGTGATCGGAAACGGTGTCGTCGTCGACCCGGCGGTCCTGCTCTCCGAGCTGAGCGGGCTGAACGAGCGCGGCGTGGACACGTCCAAGCTCCTGATCAGCGGCAACGCTCACCTGATCACTCCGTACAACGTCACCCTCGACAAGGTGACGGAACGGTTCCTCGGTAAGCGCAAGATCGGCACCACGGGCCGTGGCATCGGCCCGACCTATGCCGACAAGATCAACCGCGTCGGCATCCGGGTCCAGGACCTGTACGACGAGTCGATCCTGAACCAGAAGGTCGAGGCGGCGCTCGAGGGCAAGAACCAGCTCCTCGCCAAGCTCTACAACCGCCGCGCGATCGACGCCGCCCAGATCGTCGAGGAGATGCTCCAGTACGCGGAGCAGATCAAGCCGTTCGTCGCGGACACCACGCTGATCCTCAACAACGCGCTCGACGAGGACAAGGTCGTGCTCTTCGAGGGCGGCCAGGGCACGCTCCTGGACGTCGACCACGGCACGTACCCCTTCGTGACCTCGTCGAACCCGACCGCGGGCGGCGCCTGCACCGGCGCCGGCGTGGGCCCGACGAAGATCAGCCGGGTCATCGGCATCCTCAAGGCGTACACGACCCGTGTCGGCGCCGGCCCGTTCCCGACGGAGCTGTTCGACGAGGACGGCGAGGCGCTGCGCCGCATCGGCGGCGAGCGCGGTGTCACCACCGGCCGTGACCGCCGCTGCGGCTGGTTCGACGCGGTCATCGCGCGGTACGCGACCCGGGTCAACGGCCTGACCGACTTCTTCCTCACCAAGCTCGACGTACTGACGGGCTGGGAGCAGATCCCGGTCTGCGTCGCGTACGAGATCGACGGCAAGCGCGTCGAGGAGCTGCCCTACTCGCAGACCGACTTCCACCACGCGAAGCCGGTCTACGAGATGCTGCCGGGCTGGTCCGAGGACATCACCAAGGCCAAGACCTTCGCGGACCTGCCGAAGAACGCGCAGGCGTACGTGAAGGCCCTGGAGGAGATGTCGGGCGCCCCGATCTCCGCGATCGGCGTCGGCCCCGGCCGCACCGAGACGATCGAGATCAACTCCTTCCTGTAGGGACACGCGCGACGAAGGGCCCGCACGCCGGTTCACCGGGGTGCGGGCCCTTCGCGCACGTCAGACCGCCCGGTCTCAGTCCAGCTTCGTGTCCCGGCCGACCTTCTCCCACGCCGCCAGGTCGCCGCGGACCATCTCCAGGTGCATCAGGATCGTGTCGATCGAGTCGTCGCCGAGGGCGAGCCGCAGCGGGGTCTCCTCCGCGTCGAGGGCCGCGAGCACCGCCGCCGCGGCCTTCGCCGGGTCCCCGACCTGCGTGCCGCCGCCCGCCTGCGTGCCGCCGCCCAGCTGCGTGCCACCACCCGTTTCCACGAACGTCCGGGTCGGGCCCACCGTGTCCGCGTAGTCGGCGATGCCGCCGCCGCTGAGGCTGCGGTTGCCGAAGAGGTTCGTCCGGAAGACGCCCGGCTCGACGATCAGGACGCGGATGCCGAGCGGCCCGACCTCCGCCGCCAGCGCCTCCGACATGCCCTCCAGGGCGAACTTGGTCGCGCTGTACGCCCCGAAGCCGGCCATCGAGGCCTGCCCGCCGACACTGCTGAGCTGCACGATCGCGCCCGAACGGCGGGCCCGCATGTGCGGCAGGACCGCGCGGGTGAGGGCGGCGGGGCCGAAGACGTGCAGGTCGAAGAGGGAGCGCAGCTCGGCGTCTTCGGTCTCCTCGACCGAACCGACGTGGGTGCGGCCCGCGTTGTTCACGAGGACGTCGATACGGCCGTGCCGCTCCGCGACGTCCCGCACGACCGCGTCGATCGCCGCCGTGTCGGTCACGTCGAGGGCGACGGCCTCGACCTGGTCGGGGTGGGCGGCGACCAGGTCGTCCAGGGTCCCGATCCGGCGGGCCGCGGCGACGACCACGTCACCGGCCGCGACGGCCGCCTCGCTGAAGGCGCGCCCGAAGCCGCTGTTGGCGCCGGTGATCAGCCAGACCTTGCTCATGTCCGTACTCCCTCGTCCGTGTCCGTCGTCGTCCCAACAAGACTGCCCGGCGCGGCTGTTGGCCGTCCAAGATCCGTCGTGATAACCCATGGGCATGACCATGGACGTGCACGGACGGGACCTGCGGTACTTCGTCGCCGTGGCCGAGGAGCTCCACTTCACCCGGGCCGCCGACCGGCTCTACGTCTCGCAGCCCGCGCTCAGCAAGCAGATACGGGCCCTGGAAAGGCAGCTGGGCGCGCCCCTCTTCGACCGTGACCGGCAGGGCGTGGCCCTCACCCCCGTCGGTACGGCCCTGCTGCCGCACGCCCGCGCCGTGCTCGCCGCCTGGGAGGAGGGCGGGGAGGCGGTACGGCGGGCCAGGGAGGCCGCCGAGGGGACCCTGGTCGTCGGGATGAGCACCAGCCCCGGGCGGGGCGGCCTGCTGCCCGCGATCCGCTCCCGTCTCACCGGGGCCCACCCGGAGGCCCGGCTGAAGCTGCGCCACGTCGGCTGGGAGGACCCGACGGCCGGCCTCGCCGACGGCACCAGCGACGTGGCGTTCGTCTGGCTTCCGCTGGCCGGCGCGGACCGCTTCCGCTGGGTGGTCGTGGCCACCGAGCCCCGGCTCGTCGCCCTTCCGGAGACCCACCCGCTGGCGGCCCGTGAGAGCCTGGACTTCGCGGACCTCCTCGACGAGCCGTTCCTCGCCCTCCCCGACCGGGGACCCGAACTGCGCGACCACTGGCTGGCCCTGGACGCCAGGGGCGGGCGCGCGCCCGTCGTCGGCGCCGTGATCGGCAGCACCGACGAGGCGTACGAGGGTCTCGTCGGCGGCGTCGGCATCTGTCTGGTCGCGACCGGCAACGCGCCGCTGCTCACGCGCGGCGGCGTCGTCACCCGGCCGGTCGACGGCCTCACCCCCAGCCGTCTCGCCCTCGCCTGGCGCGCGGACGACACCCGTCCCCTGGTTCACGCCTACGCCCGCGCGGCGGCCGAAGTCGGCTCCCGGGAGGCCTGAACTCGCCTTGCCCACAAGGCGAGTTGGCCCCCTAATGGGTCTCCACCGTTCGGGCTCCACTCAAGCGTTGTTCCATCTCGGGGGGAAGCATGGGAACACCAGGAACACCGTCCACACCGCCGCCGCCGTCCCACCCGCCCCACAGCGGAACCGGCTCGATGCAGAGACTTCCGCTGGTCATCAGCAAGAGACTGCTCTGGGTGAACGGAGCGGCCTATCCGCTGGAGAACATCGTCCGCGTCTACACCTTCGTCCTCCGGCCCCGACGGGCCGAGGCCGTCCTCACGTTCGCGAAGCGCTCCGGGCTCACGCTCCTCGCGGCACTCGGAATCGGCTTCTTCGCGTTCCTGGCCGAGGCCTTCCGCCGGGGGGAGGAGCCGGGCGGCTTCCTGAGCTTCCTGTACCAGCTCTCCTTCCTGGCCGTCGTCGGCGCCCTGATCTGGTTCCTGGTCGACATGCTGATCGTGGTCACCGCCTCCGCGCACGACGTGCTGGCGATCGAGACGAACGGCCGGTCGACCGCGATGGTCTCCGGAGAACGCGGCTACCTGAACGAGCTCGTCGGACGGATCGCGACCGCGATCGACGAACCGGACGCGGAACTCACGGTCACCGTGGGAGCGCTCACGATCAGCAGCCCCAGCAACTACTACTTCGGGGACTCCGTGAACATCTACGGCGGCAGCGGCAACACGGGGGTGGCGAAGTGACGGCGGGGGACCACTTCCACGGCGACGTGGTGCACATGCACCAGACCACGGACAGCGTCGGCATCGACAAGCGCACGATGGCCGCCGGCCCGCCTCCTCCCGCGTCCCCCGACCTCGAACAGGCCCTGGCGACCCTGTTGCCGCTGCTCCAGGAGCTCCGCCGGCAGCTGGGCGAGGAAGCCCGCCCCCTCGCCGTACGGACCGTCGAGCAGGCGGAGGCGGAGGTCACCTCCTCGGTCGAGCCGGAGACCCGCCGCACCGCCCTGGAACGGATCGGCGGAATCGCCGAGACGGCGGGCCCGGCCGGCGCGGCCGCACTCGCCGTGATCCACCAGATCCTGGTGCTGCTCGGCGGATAGCACCCCTACGACCGGTAGTACTCGTTCGCTTCGCCGTCCAGCATCGGGTAGACCAGGAGCCGGTCCTTGCCGTTGAGCTTGTCGACGACCAGGTAGCGGGAGAGGCCCTCCTGGCATTCGCGGTCCCAGGCGTTGGTGTCGCGGGTCGCGGGGCCCACCACCAGCAGGTTGCCCGCGGCCGCGAGGACGGCCGTGGTGCCGCAGGACCAGTCCTCGTCGGTGGTCACGCCGTCGACGGTGCGCGGGTAGCCGTCGAGGGTGCTCATCACGGGAGCGCCGACGGGGCCCTGGGTGATCGTCACCCGTGAGGTGTAGCGGTCGTCGTTCTCGCCGTAGATCTCCGGTGTGGGGATGCGCGACCAGGTGCCGAGGAACCTGGCGGGGATGACCTCGGTGCCGGTGGGGGCCTTGCGGAAGGTGGCCTTCGCGGTGCCGGAGGTCCACTCCAGGACGTCGGGGGAGCGGAGGGTGAGGGTCTGGTGGGCGGCGGGGACACAGCGCTCGGCGGGCACGCTGGTCGTCACGTCGGACTCGCCGTAGACGACCTTGTCCTCGTCGGCCGAGACGAGCCGGGAGCGGCCCATGCACAGCCGGTTCTCGGCGACCTGGACGTAGACGGCGTTCTTCGTGCCGGCCGCGCCCTGGCTGATCTCGATCCGGGCGGTCTCCCTGGGATCGTCGGGGGAGCCCTGGAGGACGCCCTCCCAGGCGCCGAGGAACGCGGCCGGGACGATTCCGGCGGGGCGGGCGGAGACGCCGCCCGTGTCGCCGCGGGCCTTGTTCCTCTGCTCGTCCCCGCCGATGTCCGGGTCGGGCCAGAAGGTGTACGTGATCCCCGCCGCGGCCGCCACCGCGAGGGCCGTGAGACCGGCGATCAGAGGGGTCCGGCGACGGCGGGGCGCCGGGGCCGGCGCCGAGGGCCGGGTCGGGGCCGAGGGCGGGGCGGACGGCAGGGGTGTGGGCGGCGTCGGGTCCCCGGCCCCCGTGGCGGAACCGCTCCCCGTCTCCGCCTCCAGGAGCCGGGCCGCGTGGCGGCCGAGCCGGGCCAGCACGTCCGCCGGCAGCCAGGGGTCGGGGACCGGCAGGGTCTCGGCGATCTCGGTGGCCGAGGGGCGGCCCGCCGCGTCCTTGGCGAGGCAGGCCCGGATCAGTCCGGCGAGCTCGGGCGCCAGATCCGTCAGGTCGGGCTCGTCGTGGGCGATGCGGAACATGGTGGCGTGGACGCCGCTGTCGGCCGTACCGAAGGGGGAGCGCCCGGTCGCCGCGTACGCGAGGACCGAGCCGAGGCAGAAGATGTCCGAGGCCGGGGTGAGGTGCTCGCCGCGCACCTGTTCCGGCGACATGAAGCCCGGTGAGCCGACGACCGCCCCCGTGGTGGTGAGGTTGCCGCCCTCGGCGACCGTGTCGACGGCGCGGGCGATGCCGAAGTCGATGATCCGGGGGCCGTCGACCGTCAGCAGCACGTTGGACGGCTTGAGGTCGCGGTGGACGAGCCCGGCGGCGTGGATGTGGACGAGGGCGCGGGCGAGCCCCCCGGCCAGCGCCTTCACGGTCGCGGGCGGCAGTGGCCCGAACTCGTCGCCGACCACGGTCCGCAGGGAAGGCCCCGGCACGTAGCCGATGGCCACCCACGGCGACTCGGCGGTGGTGTCCGAGCCGAGGACGGGTGCCGTGCCCGTCCCGCCGACCCGCTCCAGGGCGGAGACCTCCCGGGCGAACCGGCGCCGGAACTCGTCCTGGGCGGCCAGTTCGGCGTGCACCACCTTCACGGCGACGGTCCGTCCCCCGTGCGATCGCGCCAGGAACACCCGGCCCATCCCGCCGACGCCGAGGCGGCCGAGCAGACGGAACGGGCCGATGGCGTCCGGGTCTTCCGGGTTCAATGGCTCCACGTCGTCAGAGCATGCCAGACCGGGCGTCAGCCGTCCCCGCAGATCCGCAGCCCCTCCGGGGTGGCGCAGGGCAGGTGGCCGTGGGTGCGGATGACGTCCTGGCCGCGGCCCCGGCTGAGATAGGTGAGGAAGCTGGAGGTCAGCGAGTCGGTCGGGGGTTCGCCCCAGGTGTAGGCGTACTCGATTTCCCGGTACGGGTAGCCGGACTCGCCGATCTCGTCGAGGACGGCCCCGCGTCCGTCGACGGCCACCCGGTGCAGGCCCTTGAGGCCACTGCCGGAGCGGAGTTCGGTGTAGCCGATGGCGCCGGGGAGCCGGGCGACGGTGGACAGGACCTGTTCGGTGGAGTCGAGTTCACAGCGGACGACCTTCGACGCGGGGTCGTCGAGGTGCTCGCAGTCCCGGGAGGAGTTGGCCGGTTCGTTGCGGCCGAGGACGCGGCGCTGGAAGACCTCCCGGGTACCGGAGTTGGCATCCCGGCTGACAAGGAGGACCGGCTGGTCCAGGCCGGGGACGAGCTCGCTCCAGTGGGTGATGTCGCCCCGGTAGATGCGGCGGATCTGGTCCAGGGTGAGGTCGTCGACGGGTATTCCGTCGTTGAGGACGAGGGTGAAGAGGGAGACGGCGACCATGCTCTCCCGCAGCTGCGGGTAGCCGCCGGGCTTGCGTCCGTCGGAGAGGGCGATGACGGCGGGGGAGCCCTTCGCCTTCTTCGCCCCGGCGGCGGCGAGCTCCCGTACCCCGGAGGTCGAGCCGTGCGCGTCCACGGTCACCGTCGCGCCCTCGCAGTCCTGCTCGTAGGCCCTGGCGACCTCGCGCAGGGCGGGCGCGAAGGCCGTCGAGCCGGTGACGGTGAGGGCGCCGCGGGCGCAGCCGATCGGCGGCGGGGTCCGCTCCCGGACGATGATCGAGGCCAGGACCATCACGCAGGCGGTGAGGATGATCGTGACGTTGCGGGCGGTCGGGCTGAACCGGGCCGCCTTCTCGTCGGGGGTGGTGCTCCTGTTGCGCCGGATCGAGCCGCCCTGGAGGGTTCCCTCGATCTTGATGTCCTTGTCGGCGACACGGCCGGAGAGCTGCACGAGCAGCTTGAAGTACTGGCCGCGCTCCAGGGCCACCCTGGGGACGAGGACGGCGCTGCCGTTCCGGCCCAGCCTGGGCGGGCGCTCCAGCTCGTCCCGTATCGAGACCTGGCCGGCCGGGACGGTGGCGACGACGCCTTGGACCTCCCGCTCGCCGAACGTGATCCTGAGCCCGTGGGGGTGGGCCGCGGGCCCGTAGTCCTCGGAGCTGATGTCGAGGTCCCGGTCGTTCTCGATGCGGAGGAGGACGAGCGTGGACTCGTCGGCGGGCGGGGCCATCCCGACCACCTGGCCCTCCCGCACCGTCATGACCTCGCTGTCCCGGTCCTCCGCCCGGTGGAGCGGGGTGTTGAGCTGTACGCGGTAGCCGAGCCGCTTGCGCTGCGGCGAGATCCGGTCGATCCAGACGACCGCGACCGAGACCAGGACACCGAGAAGCGCCGTCCCCAGGGCGATGACGTTCTCTGCGGTTATCCACTCCATGGCCGGGACGGTACGGACGTCTGTACGAGCGCGGGGGCGGCGTAGCGGGCGGCCACCTGGACTTCTCCGTTCCGTCAGGTGGACGGGCAGAGGTTGCCGGGGGTGTGGAGCGTGGGTGTAATGGCGACGAGGGGGCCTTCTGTCTGAGGAGTACCCCATGCGTGTCGTCGAAGTGACCGCCTACGGCGGGCCCGAGGTCCTCAGAATGGCCCGCAGGCCCGAGCCCGAGGCCGGGGACGTCCCCGGGCGGGTGCGCGTCCGGCTCAAGGCGGCCGGTGTGAACCAGGCCGACCTGCGGATCCGGGCCGGCCGGTACGCCGACGCGGTCGGCGACCTCAAGCCCCCGTTCGTCCTCGGGACGGACTTCGCGGGCAGGCTGCTCGACCCCGTGCCCGGGATGGCGGACGGCACTCGCGTGGCCGGTTTCATGCCCTGGTACGAGGAGCTGACGGGCGAGGGCACGTACGCGGAGGTCGTACGGGTCGCCCCGGAGTGGCTGGCCCCGATCCCGGACGACGTGGACTTCACCGTGGCCGCGTCCGTGCCGCTGGCCTCGGCGACCGCGCAGCAGGGCCTGGACCGGCTCGCGCTCCAGGAGGGCGCGACGCTGCTCGTGACGGGTGCGAGTGCGGTGGTGGGCCGGCTGGCGGTGCAGTACGCCCATGCGGCGGGGCTGCGGGTGGTGGCCGTCGCCCACGAGGGCGACGAGAGCGAGCTGAGGGTCCTCGGCGCGGACCACGTCGTCACGCGCGGTGCGGCGGAGGACGTGGTCGCCCGGGTGGTCGAGGGCGACCCGTACCGGGTGGACGCGGTCTTCGACGGGGCGCTCGTCGGTGAGGGCCTGCTCCCGGTCCTGAAGGACGGAGGCGTCTTCGTGGCGCTCGCCCCCGACCGGGTCCCGACCCCGGAGCGGAACATCCGGGTCGAGACCGTCCGGGCCAGGCCGGACGCGGCCCGTCTCAAGGAGAGCCTGGAGAAGGTGGCGGCCCGGCAGCTGATCACCCGGGTGGCCGACGTCATGCCGCTCGAGGAGGTCGCGGAGGCGCACCGCAGGGCGGAGGCGGGGCACCGGCCGGGCCGGATCGTGCTGATGATCTGACCTGCGGAACGACGGGCATCCGCTGGGTGTGCGGCGGGGCGAGACCGGTCCTCGGACCTCCTGAGGACCGGTCTCACCTGTTCAGAAGAGGTGCTTGTCGCTCTCCGGGAAGCCGTTTCCGATCAGGGCACGCGGGGCGTAGTAGCCCGCGCCGTCGCCCTGGTAGAACCAGAGGTTGCCGTAATCCTTGTCCACGAGAAGGTCGCGGCCGACGAGGTCGGGACGGCTGTCGCCGTTGAGGTCGCCGGGGGCGGCGAGGGCGCGGTAGATCTGCCAGCCCTTACCGATGTTGGTCTGTGACGCGTAGCCGCCTGCGGTGTCGCCCTTGTGGAGCCAAAGGTCTCCGGCGGCATCCCTGCCGATGAGGTCCGTGCGGGCAGGGCCGTTCTGGTCCGGGGCGAAGTCGCCGGCGGCGATCAGCTTGTCGTAGGTGCCCCACGATTTTCCGGAGGCGGGAGGACCGACCTGTACTCCGGTGGGTTCGTAGCCACCGGCGGCCGTGCCGGGGTGACGCCACAGGTTGCCGTCATCGCGCACGAGAAGGTCGGGGTAGCCGTCGCCGTCGGTGTCGCCGGGAGTGAGTACACCGTCGGCGCCCGCGAACCCGCTTCCCACTTTCACGCGGGTACTGCCGGAATAGCTTCCGGTCGCGGGATCGACCGGGTAACTCCACAGGCCGCCGTCCGGGTCCACAGCGACCAAGGTGCTTCCCTGACGGGAGACGTGAAGCATGTCCCGCCAGCCGAATCCGACCTTGCACGCGCCCGCGATGCCTTCGCCGGGCTTGGCGGCATAGCGGAACAGTGCGCCAGAGGCGTCGACGCGGAAAACCGCTCCCTTGGCGAGATCGGCGGGTGTGGTGGGTACGCAGTCCGCCCAGCGGGCGGCGCCACGCAGGAGTGCGTGGTCGGACACGGCCGGATCCTGCTCCAGTGCGTCGCCCTTCACCTCATCGAAGAAGCCAGAGGTGACGAAGATGTAGTCGATCTTCCTCGGGGTGCCGATCGGATCACCGTTGAGATCAAGCTTCGGAGGCTGAGTGGTTTCACCGGAACGGCACCACGCCAACAGCACGAGGTCACCGTCCTTACATTTGTCTTTCCCCTCCTGAAAGAAGCTGACGTCGGTCTCGTCGACCTCGGTCATGTGGCCGTACGACTCCTGCCATGGAACCGAAGTCGACTTGTAGAACGGATCCGTGCCCGTGTTCCACGGCTGAGTGTTGAAGTCGCCGCCGAGAATGACCGGAATCGGATTCGTCGCAGCTGACTGCCATGCCTCGACCTGGTTGCCGAGCTTCACCGCCTCGGCGTTGCGGAGGGCCGCGTCGTCCGAACCCTCTGCCGCCCAGTAGAGGTGGACGGAACACGCCCACGTGATGCGGTTCTGCAGGTAACTCTTGACGCAGGGGGCCGCGATGTTCTCGGACTCCTTGCGGCCCGTCTTGGTGCTTGGGTTCGTGTAGGTGTTCAGATCCAGAGTTTTCCTCTCCTCGACGATCCCCTTGGTGAACACGGCCATCCCGTAGCCCAGATTGCCCTTGCAGAGGCCGGTCTCACCCGGGATTGTTTGCGCATAGTGCCCGCTGTAACCTCGCGGAACGAGCTGCGCCAAGATGCTTTTGTACTGGTACTCGCAGATCTCCTGAACGAAGACGACATCCGCCTTCCAGCCGCTCGGGCTGGTCTCGCCGACGACCTTGCCTTCCCGCAACGCGTCATTGGTCAGACCGTTGCGGACGCAGTCGTTGCCGCAGATGTTGTAGGTCGAGAACCTGAGCGGCGGTGCCGTGCTCGAGTCCACGTCTGCCGCGCGTGCGGTCTGTGCGCCGGTGACGCCGGCGACGAGCAGGAACACCAGGCTTCCCAGCATGGCCAGCCCTGACTTGAGTGGTCTCACGTAACTCCTCGGAACCCCCGACCTCCGGCCGGGGAGCGCTGAAACGTACCGGCGTTCGACAGGCAAGTGAGCGTGAAGGTTGTACGCGACTTCCAAGCCCGGGTTTTGGTCTAGACCTTGACAGGTTCAGACCAAGCGCGCTTCGCTGTGGCTTCCCCACCCGGCCCCACCCGGAAGGAAGCACGCATGCTGCGCAAGCTGGTCACCCTGATGGCCGCGCTCTGTACGGCCGTCGGGCTCGCCGTACTCCTCCCCGCCGCCTCCGCCGGAGCCGCCCCCGCCTGCGTGGGCGCCTGGAGCTCCGGCAGCGTCTACACCGGCGGCATGACCGCCTCGTACAACGGCCATAACTGGTACGCCAAGTGGTGGACGCAGAACGAGCGCCCCGGCACCACCGACGTCTGGCGCGACGAGGGCGTCTGCGGCACCGACGGCGGCGGGGGTACCCCGGCCCCCTCCGGATTCGTCGTCTCCGAGGCCCAGTTCAACCAGATGTTCCCGAACCGGAACCCCTTCTACACGTACGCGGGCCTCACCGCCGCCCTGAAGTCCTACCCCGCCTTCGCCACCACAGGCGGGGAGACCGTCAAGCGTCAGGAGGCCGCGGCCTTCCTCGCGAACGTCTCCCACGAGACCGGCGGCCTCGTCCACATCGTCGAGCAGAACACCGCCAACTACCCGCACTACTGCGACCGGAACCAGCCCTACGGCTGCCCCGCAGGGCAGGCCGCCTACTACGGCCGCGGCCCCATCCAGCTCTCCTGGAACTTCAACTACAAGGCCGCCGGTGACGCCCTCGGCATCGACCTGCTCAACAACCCCTGGCGGGTCGAGCGCGAGCCGGCCGTCGCCATGATGACCGGCCTCTGGTACTGGAACACCCAGAACGGCCCCGGCACCATGACCGCGCACAACGCCATGGTCAACGGCGCCGGCTTCGGCCAGACCATCCGCGCGATCAACGGCACCCTGGAGTGCAACGGCGCCAACCCGGCCCAGGTCCAGAGCCGGGTCACCAAGTACCAGCAGTTCACCCAGATCCTGGGCGTCCCCACCGGGGCGAACCTGTAC
Organism: Streptomyces sp. NPDC058326; assembly: GCF_042879855.1. Lineage (NCBI taxonomy): Bacteria > Bacillati > Actinomycetota > Actinomycetes > Kitasatosporales > Streptomycetaceae > Streptomyces > Streptomyces sp. NPDC058326. The sequence goes on from NZ_JBHVZO010000003.1 coordinate 446,132, forward strand.
TGCTGACTCGGGGAAAAGCCCGTCAAATAGGTCATGCGCAGACCTATTTGCCTCCTAACGTCGGTCCCATGAGCGACGTCAAAGCCGTCCCGGACGGCTACACCACCGTTACGCCCTGGGTCATCGGACGCGACACGGCAGGGCTGATCGACTATCTGAAGCGGGCCTTCGGGGCCGAGGAGGTGGGTCGGTTCGTCCTGGAGGACGGCAGCGTCGGGCACGCGGAGCTGAAGATCGGGACCGGGCGGATCATGGCCTTCGACAGCCCGCCCGGCTGGGACCCGACGCCCGCCTTCGTACGGCTGTACGTGGAGGACGCGGAGGCCGTGCACCGGCGGGCGGTCGAGGCGGGCGGCACCTCCGTGACCGAGGTGACCCACCTGTTCTTCGGCGACAAGGTCGGCCGGGTCCGCGACCCGTACGGCAACCTCTGGTGGATCCAGACCCACATCGAGGACGTCTCCGAGGAGGAGATGGCGCGGCGGCTGACCGACCCGGAGTTCACCCGGGCGATGCAGTACGTGTCGGGGGCCCTGCGGGGCGGTCCCGATGCTCCGCCCGCCGCTCGCTGACCCTCTCCAGGGCCGCCGAGAGCCGGTCCAGGACCCGTACCGTCTCGTCGAAGGCCTCCTGGCCGCCCAGCTCCCGCAGGAGCTCGGCGGCCAGCTCGGCGTGACCGGGGCCGATGCGCCGGATCGCCGCCCGGCCCGCCTCCGTGGGGGCGAGGAGCTTGGCGCGGCGGTGTGCCGGATTCGGCTCGTACGCGGCAAGACCCTCCCGTACGAGCAGGTCGGCGATCCGCTGGACGCTCTGCCGGGTGATGCCCATGACCCGGGCGATCCCCGCGACGGGGAGGGGCTCGGGGAGTACGGCTCCGAGGACCTGCCACCAGGCGGCGGTCAGGCCCGCAGGTTCGGCCAGCCTCTCCGAGACGGCGAGGAACTGGCCGTTGAGGCGGAAGACGCCGAGGGCCGTGCGGGAGAGGGCGTCCTGCTGCTCGCGGCTCACGAGTTCAGTTCCTCGAAGGCCGCCGGGTCCGAGTCGTGGAAGAGCCGGTACCAGGCGTCCCGCTTGCCCTCGTACGCGCCGAGCCGGGCGAAGATCTCGCGGGCGAAGGCGACCGGCTCGGTCGGGCCGGCCGTGATGAGGTCCCCGTCCCGCACGGCGTCCGCGTCGACGTAGTGCTCGCCGCCCTTGTAGCCGGTGGCGGCGAGGTAGAAGGAGACCGCGCTCGTGTGCGGGCGGTCGTCGAGCAGGCCTTCCTTGGCCAGCCCGGCCGTGGCACCGCAGATCGCGGCGACCGGGACCCCGGCGTCGAGGAAGGCGCGGGCCTTGGCGGTGAAGGGGGCGAGTTCGTCGCCCTCGTCGTACTTCTCGGCGCCCGGGAGGATCAGCAGGGCGCTGTCCTCGGGGCGGAGGTCGGCGAGCGCGAGGTCGGGGACGATCCGGATGCCGGCGAGGGTGGTGACGGGCACTCCGGCGACCGGGCCGACGGTCCTGACCGTGTATCCGGCGCGGGCCAGCCAGGCGGTGGCGTGGCCGGTCTCCCAGTCGGCGAGGGTGTCGTAGACGGCGAGGTGGACGGTCATGGTCTCAGTCTCGGTTCCCATGACAGAAGACTGTCATGACGACAGTACGCTGTCAATCGAGCCGGGGCAGAACAACGTGTCGCGTCCGCCCCGGTCTCGGTGGACAAGATGGCCATGGCCCGCCCCACCTGCGGTTCCTTACCCTCGACCCCATGACCCCTCATGTCATCGAACCCGATCCCCAGGCCGGCGCCGCCGTCAAGGCAGCCGACCGCGCGCACGTGTTCCATTCCTGGTCCGCCCAGGGCCTGATCGACCCGCTCGCCGTCGCCGGCGCCGAGGGTTCGTACTTCTGGGACTACGACGGAAACCGCTACCTCGACTTCACCAGCGGCCTCGTCTACACCAACATCGGCTACCAGCACCCCAAGGTCGTCGCCGCGATCCAGGAGCAGGCCGGGAAGCTCGCCACCTTCGCGCCCGCCTTCGCGATCGACGTCCGCTCCGAGGCCGCACGCCTCATCGCCGGGCGCACCCCGGGCGACCTGGACAAGATCTTCTTCACCAACGGCGGCGCCGAGGCCGTCGAGAACGCCGTCCGCATGGCCCGGCTGCACACCGGCCGCACGAAGGTGCTCTCCGCCTACCGCTCGTACCACGGCGCCACCTCCACCGCGATCAACCTGACCGGTGACCCGCGCCGCTGGGCCTCCGACAACGGCTCCGCCGGCGTCGTGCGCTTCTGGGCCCCCTTCCTCTACCGCTCGCCCTTCTACGCCACCACGGAGGCGGAGGAGAGCGCGCGCGCCCTCCAGCACCTGGAGGACACGATCGCCTTCGAGGGTCCGGCGACGATCGCCGCGATCATCCTGGAGACCGTCCCCGGCACCGCCGGCATCATGACCCCGCCGCCCGGCTACCTCGCCGGCGTCCGCGAGATCTGCGACAGGTACGGCATCGTCTTCGTCCTGGACGAGGTCATGTCGGGCTTCGGCCGCACCGGAAAGTGGTTCGCCGCAGACCACTTCGACGTCGTGCCCGACCTGATGACCTTCGCCAAGGGCGTGAACTCCGGCTATGTGCCGCTCGGTGGCGTCGCCATCAGCGCCGAGATCGCCGCCACCTTCGACAGGCGCCCCTACCCGGGCGGACTGACGTACTCCGGTCACCCGCTCGCCTGCGCCGCCGCCGTCGCCACCATCCAGGTGATGGAGGACGAGAAGGTCGTCGAGAACGCCGCCCACATCGGCGAGACCGTCCTCGGCCCGGGCCTCCGCGAGCTCGCCGAGCGCCACCCGTCCGTCGGCGAGGTCCGCGGCATGGGCGTCTTCTGGGCGCTCGACCTGGTGAAGAACAAGGAGACCCGCGAGCCGCTCGTCCCGTACAACGCGGCCGGCGAGGCCAACGCGCCCATGGCCGCCTTCGGTGCCGCGGCGAAGAAGAACGGCCTGTGGCCCTTCGTGAACATGAACCGCACCCACGCCGTTCCCGCCTGCAACGTCTCCGAGGCCGAGGTCAAGGAAGGCCTCGCGGCCCTCGACGCGGCCCTCTCGGTGGCTGACGAGCACACGGCGTAACCGCAGTACCGGGGAGGTTTCCTCCGTCTGGACTAGGGTGTCCCGAAGCCGGACGGAGGGGGCCGACCCATGCCCGCGAGCGGAGCTGTCACCCGCAACACCTTGCGACAGCAGATCGCGGACGCGCTCCGTGACGAAGTGCTCGCGGGCCGTCTCCAGCCGGGCGAGGAATTCACCGTCAAGCAGATCGCCGAGCAGTACGGCGTGTCCGCGACGCCCGTACGGGAAGCCCTCGTCGACCTCTGCGCGCAGGGCCTCCTCGACTCCGACCAGCACCGCGGCTTCCGCGTCCACCAGTACTCGGTCGACGACTACCGGGGGATGGTCGAGGCCCGGATGCTCGTCGTCGACGGCATCTTCCGCCGCCACGCGCCCGCGACGACCCCGCCTCCGGCCGCCGAGCCCGACCCCGGCATCGGGGTCGCGCTCGTCTCCGTGCGGCGCCGCGGTGAGGCGGCGGCCCGCGCGGCCCGCGCCGGGGACCTCGACATCCTCATCGGGTACGACATCCGCTACTGGCGCGAACTGGGCCGCCTGGTCTCCGCCAACGACTACATCGCCGACTTCCTGCACAAGCTCCGCGTCCAGGCCTGGGTCTTCTCCGTGCCGTACCTGCGCTCCGAACGGGACATGCTCGGCTGGCTCTGGAGCGGGCACGTCGATCTGGTCGACGCCATCACCCGCGGCGACGCCGACGCGGCCGTCGCGGTCGTGCGCGCGTACAACACGCACTCGATGGAATGGGCGGACCGCCTGGAGCGGCGGGGCGGTTGAGGCCCGGTCTCCGGGGGCAGGTCCTCAGGGGGTGAGCGGTGACCGCGGGGCGCCGACTAACCTGGCCGTCCCCGCGAACGCCCGCGAGCGTCCCCCGCAACTGACGGAGAGCGAGCCTCCCTTGGCCTGTGACCTGTGGCTGGTCCCCCTCGTCGACGTGCTGTGCCACAGCCCCGACAACCCCTTCGCCGAAGAGATCGCCGCGTACGACGCCGTGCTCAGCGCTTCCGGGCTGCCGACCGTGCCCGTCTACGCGTACATGCCAGGGCTCTCCGGCGACGTCGCCCCGATCGCCGGCTTCGACTACGAGGCCCTGCACTTCCTGCGGCGCGCCTACCTCCTCCAGATGTGCGGACTGCCGGTCGAACCGGTCGGTGAGCTCGGCGGGGACTACGAACAGCTCCTGGAGATGTTCGAGCCGACCGCCCAGCAGTCGCACCTGGTCTGGCACTACGACCACGCCGGGGCGTACGTGCCGGTCGACTTCCCGGTGCCGCTCGCCAGCGACGAGCTCCTGGAGGGCGGCGGGCCGCTCGGCTCCTCGTACGGGCTCCTGCGCGAGCTGGAGTTCGTGGCGCCCTCGATCGGCATCGACCCGGCGAACCCGCCGGCGGCCCCCGTACCGCCGGAGCGGCCGACCACCCTGGAGGAACCGGCCGTGCCGGTCCCGCTGGACGGGGGCCCCTTCGCACGGGAGCGCCATGTGTGGCTGGGACTGCACGCGGCGGCGACCCGGAGCCTGGCGCAGGGCTCGATGATCATCCTGAGCTGACGGGGTCGGTTCCCTGCGCACCCCTCCGGGGGCCCAGGGGGTGTCTTGTCGATCACGCCGCGAGCCCGGCCTGATCGACAAGACATCCCCTAGCGGGCCTCCGGAGGCCGCTGGCGCGGCATGTTCGGGCGGGTGCCGGGCGGCAGCGGGAAGCGGCCCGAGGGGTGGGAGCTCTCCGCCCGGGCGGGCATCACGCCGACCGACTGGAGCGCGAGGGGCGCCGGGCCCGAGCGGAACTCGACCATCCAGTCCGCCGTCTCGGCCCGTACGAGCTCCGTCACGTCCTCCGAGAAGCGGCGCAGCACGCCCAGGCATCGCTCGGCCGCCTCGCTGGCCGTGCCCTCCGTGGGGCCGAGCACCTCCCGGACGCTCTCCGACGCCCAGTCGAACTGCAGCGCCTGGAGACGCCGCTGCACCGCCTGGGCGGTTGCCACGTCCCTCATCCAGCCCGACGTCAGGCCGAAGTACCGGTCGCAGGCCAGGCAGGCGGCACCGAGCAGCAGCGAGAGATAGCCCCAGCCGGCGGCGCCCGCCGCGATCCCGGTCAGGTCGAGCAGGGGCAGCGCGGCGCCCGCGATCACCCCGGCGGCCGTGCCGATCCGCAGCATCCGGGCGCAGCGGCGCTTGCGGGCGCGGTCGGAGAGGTACCACTCGGCGGTGCGCAGGGCGTGGGACTCCACCCAGCGGTACAGCTCGTCGAGCCGCTCGGCGGGCTCGCCCCAGTCGCCCAGGGGGAACGGCGTACCGGTCAGATCGCGGTGGACGTCTCCCCCGGGGGGTCCCGGCGGCTGCATCTCCGGCTGCTGGCTCACCGGGGGACTCCTCTGTTCAGCTCAACGCGCGTGTCCTTCTGTGACGTGCGGTGCACGTGGTGCCCGCCCTTCCTACCGCCGAATGGTGGGCGGTGGGCCCGGAATCCCGGGATTTCCGCCCGCAAGGGGGCCTTGATCAGGTAGAGGAGCCCGCAGTTTCTCACTCGAAAGAGTGATGGAGGCGGGGCGGGCGGGGACCACGTAGGCTCGGCGTACCGACATACGGACGTACCGAACCTCAGGAGTGACCGTGATTCCCGGTGGTGGTCAGCCCAACATGCAGCAGCTTCTCCAGCAGGCCCAGAAGATGCAGCAGGACCTCGCCCGAGCCCAGGCGGAGCTCGCCGCGACCGAGGTCGACGGGCAGGCGGGCGGCGGCCTGGTCAAGGCGACCGTGACGGGCTCCGGCGAGCTGCGCGGCCTCGTGATCGACCCCAAGGCCGTCGACCCGGAGGACACCGAGACGCTCGCCGACCTCGTCGTGGCCGCCGTCCAGGCCGCCAACGACAACGCGCAGCAGCTCCAGCAGGCCAAGCTCGGCCCGCTGGCGCAGGGCATGGGCGGCATGCCGGGCCTCGGATTCTGAGACCGCTGAGCGCGGGGCCTTCGAGGCCCTGCCTCCCGCGGGCTTCTTAGGCTCGCTTCGAGCCACTACCGTAAGAATCAAGCACCCCCTTGAAAGGGCGTTCCGTGTACGAAGGCGTGGTCCAGGACCTCATCGACGAACTGGGCAGGCTGCCCGGCGTCGGTCCCAAGAGCGCGCAGCGGATCGCCTTCCACATCCTCCAGGCGGAGCCCACGGACGTCCGGCGGCTGGCGCACGCGCTCCTGGAGGTCAAGGAGAAGGTCAGGTTCTGCGCGGTCTGCGGCAACGTGGCCCAGCAGGAGCACTGCAACATCTGCCGAGACCCGCGCCGCGACCTCACCGTCATCTGTGTGGTCGAGGAGCCGAAGGACGTCGTGGCGATCGAGCGGACCCGCGAGTTCCGCGGGCGGTACCACGTCCTCGGCGGCGCGATCAGCCCGATCGAGGGCGTCGGCCCTGACGACCTGCGCATCCGCGAACTGCTCGCGCGGCTCGCCGACGGTGCCGTCACCGAGCTGATCCTCGCGACCGACCCGAACCTGGAGGGCGAGGCCACCGCGACCTATCTGGCGCGGATGATCAAGCCCATGGGACTCAAGGTGACCCGGCTTGCCAGCGGCCTTCCGGTCGGCGGCGATCTGGAGTACGCCGACGAGGTGACCCTCGGCCGTGCCTTCGAGGGACGGAGGCTGCTAGATGTATGACGACCGGGCCGGCGCGCTCTCAGGGAGGCTCCTCGATGTCTGACCCCACGCTGCACGCGATCACGCAGAACCCCGACGACTTCGCCGTCCAGATCGCCGACTCCATCGAAAGCTTCATCGTCGCGACGACCGAGGTCGCCAAGGGCGACGAGCCGGACAGCGCGGTTCCCTTCCTGCTCCTGGAGATCTCCCAGCTGCTCCTCGCGGGCGGCCGGCTCGGCGCGCACGAGGACATCGTCCCGGACGAGCGCTACGAGACGGACACGGGCCTCGAACCCGACATGGACGACCTGCGCGAGCGGTTCGCCGTGCTCCTGGAACCGGTCGACGTCTTCTCCGAGGTCTTCGACCCCTATGAGCCGCGCAAGGCGCCGGTCCCGGCCCGGATCTCCGACAACCTCGCCGACATCGTCGCCGACCTGCGGCACGGCCTCGCCCACTACCGGGCCGGCCGGACCAGCGAGGCCCTGTGGTGGTGGCAGTTCTCGTACTTCTCCAACTGGGGCCCCACCGCCTCGGCCACCCTCCGGGCGCTGCAGTCCCTCGTCGCCCACGTCCGCCTCGACCAGCCGCTCGCGGCCCTCGACGGTCTCGACATCGACGAGGACCTCACGGAGGACGACCTCGCGGAGGAGGCGGGGCGCGTGATGGTGGAGGAGATCGGCACTCCGCTCGGAATGCGCCCGCTCCGCAAGTAGCCGATCGCCGCGTCTGATCACACTGTGAGCGCCCTGTCTCAGTATTCGATATCACATGGGTGTTCGCGGGGCGCTCGTTAGACTGAGCCGATCGCAGCGCCGGCTGCGGCACACACTGATCGAGGAGCGCACGTGGGCCTTGTCGTGCAGAAGTACGGAGGCTCCTCCGTTGCCGATGCCGAAGGCATCAAGCGCGTCGCCAAGCGGATCGTGGACGCCAAGAAGAACGGCCACCAGGTGGTCGTCGTGGTTTCCGCGATGGGCGACACGACGGACGAGTTGATCGATCTCGCCGAGCAGGTATCCCCGATTCCTGCCGGTCGAGAGTTCGACATGCTGCTGACCGCCGGAGAGCGGATCTCCATGGCCCTGCTGGCCATGGCGATCAAGAACCTGGGCCACGAGGCCCAGTCGTTCACGGGCAGCCAGGCGGGTGTCATCACCGACTCCGTCCACAACAAAGCGCGCATCATCGATGTCACGCCGGGCCGCATCCGCACCGCCCTCGACGAGGGCAACATCGCCATCGTCGCCGGCTTCCAGGGTGTGTCCCAGGACAAGAAGGACATCACCACGCTGGGCCGCGGCGGCTCCGACACCACCGCCGTGGCGCTCGCCGCCGCGCTGGACGCCGAGGTCTGCGAGATCTACACCGACGTCGACGGTGTGTTCACGGCCGACCCGCGCGTGGTGAAGAAGGCGAAGAAGATCGACTGGATCTCCTTCGAGGACATGCTGGAGCTCGCGGCCTCCGGCTCCAAGGTGCTGCTGCACCGGTGCGTCGAGTACGCACGCCGCTACAACATCCCGATCCACGTCCGCTCGTCCTTCTCGGGGCTGCAGGGCACGTGGGTCAGCAACGAGCCACACTCCGTAGAAAAGAGCCCCAAGGTGGAGCAGGCCATCATCTCGGGCGTCGCCCACGACACCTCCGAGGCGAAGATCACCGTCGTCGGCGTGCCGGACAAGCCGGGCGAGGCCGCGGCCATCTTCCGGGCCGTCGCGGACGCCGAGATCAACATCGACATGATCGTGCAGAACGTGTCCGCGGCCTCCACCGGCCTCACGGACATCTCCTTCACCCTTCCCAAGGCCGAGGGCCGCAAGGCCATCGACGCCCTGGAGAAGGCGAAGAACGCGATCGGCTTCGACTCGCTGCGTTACGACGACCAGATCGGCAAGATCTCCCTGGTCGGCGCCGGGATGAAGACCAACCCGGGCGTCACCGCGGACTTCTTCCGCGCGCTCTCCGACGCGGGCGTGAACATCGAGCTCATCTCGACCTCCGAGATCCGCATCTCGGTCGTCACCCGCGCCGACGACGTCAACGAGGCCGTGCGCGCCGTCCACAGCGCCTTCGGCCTGGACAGCGACTCGGACGAGGCCGTCGTCTACGGAGGCACCGGCCGATGACGCCGAAGCCGACGCTCGCGGTCGTCGGTGCGACCGGAGCCGTCGGCTCGGTGATGCTCCAGATGCTCACGCACCACGCGGACGTCTGGGGCGAGATACGCCTGCTCTCCTCCCCGCGCTCGGCCGGCAGCCGGAAGGCCGCCGTGCGCGGGGTGGAGTGCGAGATCCTCGCGCTGAGCGAGGAGGCCCTCGAAGGCGTCGACCTGGCGCTCTTCCTGGTGCCCGAGACGGTGGCCGCGCAGTGGGCGCCCATCGCCGCCGCCAAGGGCGCCGTCGTCGTGGACACCTCCGCCGCCTTCCGCGCGGACCCCGACGTCCCCCTCGTGGTCCCCGAGACCAACCCCCACGCGGCCCGCGTACGCCCCCGGGGCATCGTCGCGAGCCCCGGCTGCACCACCCTCGCGCTGATCGTCGCCGTGGGCGCCCTGCACGCCGAGTTCGGGCTCACCGAGCTGGTCGTCACCGCCCAGCAGGCCGCGAGCGGCGCAGGACAGGCCGGTGTCGACGCGCTCAGGGCGCAGCTGGGCCTGGTGGCCGCCGACGGCGACCTGGGCCACAGGCCCGGGGACGTACGGCGGGCCGTCGGCGAGAACACCGGCCCCTTCCCCGGCCCCCTCGCCTCCAACGTGCTGCCCTGGTCGGGCACGGCGGGCGCCGAGGGCGCCTCCTCGGAGGAGGAGCGGATACGGGACGAGACCCGCCGGATCCTCGGACTGCCCTCCCTGCGGGTCGCCGCCACCTGTGTGCGCGTACCCGTCGTCACCGGACACTCCGTCTCCGTCCACGCCCGCTTCGAGCACCCCGTGCCGGTCGGACGCGCCCACGAGATCCTCGCGACCTCACCGGGGGTCGTGCTGTACGACGACCCCGCGGCGGGCGACTTCCCCACCCCCGCCGACGTCGTCGGCACCGACCCGGCCTGGGTCGGACGGGTACGGCGCTCCCTGGACGACGAGCGGGCGCTCGATTTCTTCGTCTGCGCCGACAACCTGCGCAAGGGCGCGGCGCTCAACGCGCTGCAGATCGCGGAATCGGTTGTCACAGATTTGTAGGATCTGTGAACGAGCTGTGAGCAAATCGGCGTCAAATACCCCTTGAACTGCGGTGATGCCGTGGCCGACGATGCTCTTTCCCCTTGCTGCAACCAGTAGTTGGGCGGAGGCGTCTCTGCGTTCACCCACAGTCGTGGCGCGCGGACACGCTGTGAAAGCGGGGCATCGGGGGAGAACGGTTACGCATGAGGACAGACGACTCACCGTCGAAAAGGGCGGGGTACGCGTACAACCCTGCCGGGGGGAAGCGTGTCCAACAGGCGTGGCAGACGTACTCGACCTCGCGACCATCGCTCCGCTGCGCGGCGCGGGCACGGCGGTGCTCCCCGTGCGGAGCGTCGCCGTCGTACCCGTACGCGGCCCGGCGGTCAGCCCGTATCGGCGCCCACGTGCTCTCGGAGGGATGCCGGTGATCGCCCCCGTGCCCACCGGAGCCCGTGCCGGCTCGATGGAAGGCATCCCGTCGCCCCGGACGAGCGCCGAAGGCGTCCCGGCCGCCGCCGGCACCACCGTCGACCACCTCACCGAGACCTACCGCGCCCACTACCGGTCGCTGCTCGGTCTCGCCGCGCTGCTCCTCGACGACACGGCCTCCTGCGAGGACGTCGTCCAGGAGGCGTTCATCCGCGTCCACTCGGCCCGCAAGCGGGTCCGTGAACCGGAGAAGACCCTCGCCTACCTGCGCCAGACCGTGGTGAACCTCTCCCGGTCCGCGCTGCGCCGCCGCATCCTCGGTCTCAAGCTGCTGTCCAAGCCGATGCCGGACATGGCGAGCGCCGAGGAGGGCGCGTACGACCAGCTGGAGCGCGAGGACCTCATCAAGGCCATGCGCGGGCTCCAGCGGCGCCAGCGCGAGGTGCTCGCCCTGCGGTACTTCTCGGACATGACCGAGGCGCAGGTCGCCGAGGCGCTCGGGATATCCCTGGGCTCGGTGAAGGCGTACGGTTCGCGGGGAATCGCGGCGCTGCGCGTCGCGTTGGGAGCGACGTCATGAGCGAGGAGCTCGGCAAGGACGACGAGAGCACGGGTGCCGGCGGCGCCCACGTGCCGCGTGACGCCCGAGAAGAACGTGACGACCTGAGTGGACAGCGCATGGTGAACATCGAGCCCGGCGACGGCGAAGGCGACGAGGAACTCGCGCTGCGGCGGCTGTTCCAGAGCGCCGTGTCCGGCCTCGAACCGTCCGCGGACTCCCTGGACCACCTGCGCCGTGCCGTGCCCGCGCGGCGCGCCCGCAAGCGGCAGGCCGTCGTGGGCGCCGCCGCCGCGGCGGTCCTCATCGGGACGGCCGTGCCCGCCTTCGTGCACGTCGCCGCCTCGGGCGGCGTCTCCGCCGCGGGGAGCCCCGTGAACGCGGGCCACGGCGAGGAGGCCCAGGGCGGCACCGGCACCGAGACCGGCATCGAGGGCGGCCAGAGCGCGTCACCCCCGGCGAGCAGCGTGTCCCCCAGCCAGGGCACGGCGGAAGGCTCCGAGGGCAAGCCGCAGCGACCCGGCCCCGGCGTCTCCGGCACCGGCCCGGGGGAGACGCGGGGCGCCGACACCGGCTCCCTGCCGCGGTGCGGGGCCGAACAGCTCGGCGTCAGCTCCGCGCAGGCCGGCGGGCCCGACGGCGAGGGCAAGGTGCACGGCGCCTTCCGGATCGCCAACGTCTCCGGCCAGGACTGTGTCGTGGACGGCAGCGGAATCGTCAGTTTCGAGGCCCGCGGCGCGGCCGACCCCGCACGGATCTCGGTGGTCCGGCACACCGCGGGGGACGGCGGGAGCGGGCTTCCCGACCCCTCGCAGGAGTCCTCCCCACTCGTCCTGAAGGCGAGCGGCTCGTACGAGGTGAAGTTCGTCTGGGTGCCCAGCGAGACCTGCCCGACGACCGGGACCACGCCGACCCCGACCCCGACCCAGCCGTCCGAACCGCCCACCACACCGCCCCCGACGGCCCCCCCGACCGGCGGCACCGCCGACCCGGACCCCAGCGAGGGCGCGGGATCCGGCGGCACCGGCACGGGACCGGGCACCGGCACAGAGGCGGGCACGGGCGCGGACACCGGAGCGGCACCCCAGCTGCTCCGCGAGGACGGCCCGGCGGACGGCAGCGTCCTCGTCAGCCACGTCGCGGAGCCCGGCGGCCCCTCGGCGTCGGCGACCATCCCCGACGCCTGCGCGGGCACCATCTACCGGACCGGGGTCCTGGACGCCTCCTAGAGCTTCTACAGGCCCAGAGCCTCGTCGCGGGACGCCTCCGCCTCACGGCGCACGAGGCGGAACCACATGAAGAGGACGAAGCCCGCGAAGACGAACCACTCCGCGGTGTAGCCGAGGTTCTGGAAGGCCTTCACGTCCAGGCTCGTGCCCGCCGCCGCGGCCGCCGGCACCGGGGTGAGGCCGGCGGGGGCGTCCGCGAGGGTGATCCAGGCGTCGTAGACGTCGTCCGGCACCACGTTCACCAGGGCGGCCGCGCTGATCAGGCCGAGTTGCCCCTCGGGCAGCCCGCCCGCCGAGTGGACGCCCTTCGTGCCCGGGTTCTCCGAGGCCTGGAGCGCGCCGACCACCGTGACCTCGCCGGACGGCGGGGCGGGGACCTTCGCGCCCGTGGGGAGCCAGCCCCTGACCACCGGCAGGGACCGGCCGCCGTCCGTCCGCAGCAGCGTCAGGACGTACGCGCCCGTCCGGCCGTCCAGCTCACGGTCCGGGACGAGGAACTGCTCCCCGAACCGGCCGCGCGCCTCGGCCGACCGGCCCGAGGTCTCCTTGTCCACCGGAAGCAGGGAGTCCAGCGGCTCCGTCCGCAGCGAGCTCGCCGCCGGCCGCTTCTCGGCCTCCTCATGGGAGTCGACGCGATCCTCGAACTTCCCCAGCTGCCAGGTCCCCATGAAGACGCAGAACGGGATCGCGAGCAGGACGAAGACGTTGATCCCCCACCAGCGGGGAGTTCTCAGGAACCGGTACACGCCCCCCACGGTACGCAAGCGGCCTCAGCTCCCCGTCGGCCGGGTGCCCAGGTGCTTCGCGGCGAAGGCGAGGTCCAGGGCGACCTGTCTGATCCGCTCCTCCACCACCAGCGAGCCGTGGCCCGCGTCGTACCGGTACACCTCGTGGACCGCGCCCCGGGCCTTGAGCCGGTCGACGTAGTTGTCGATCTGACGGATCGGGCAGCGCGGGTCGTTGACACCGGCCGAGATGTGCACCGGGGCCTTCACCGCGTCCACGTACGTCAGCGGCGACGAGGCCGCGTACCGCTCGGGCACCTCGTCGGGCGAACCGCCGAGCAGCGTCCGGTCCAGCGCCTTGAGGGCCTCCATCTCGTCCTCGTACGCCGTGACGTAGTCCGCGACCGGGACCGCGGCGAGACCCACCGCCCAGGCGTCCGGCTGGGTGCCGAGGCCGAGGAGCGTGAGGTAGCCGCCCCAGGATCCGCCGGACAGGACGAGCCGCGCCGGGTCGGCGAGACCGCTCGTCACCGCCCACGCGCGGACCGCGTCGATGTCCTCCAGCTCGATCAGGCCGACCCGGTGCTTGAGGGCGTCCGTCCACTCCCGGCCGTACCCCGTCGAGCCCCGGTAGTTGACCCGCACCACCGCGTACCCGTGGTCCACCCAGGCCGCCGGGCCCGACGCGAAGGCGTCGCTGTCGTGCCAGGTCGGACCGCCGTGCACCTCGAACACCGTCGGGAACGGGCCCTCGCCCTCCGGGCGCTGCACCAGTGCGTGGACCCTGCCGCCGGGGCCCTCCACCCACACGTCCTCCACCGGCACCGACGGCGGCGCCTTCGGGCCCGGAGGGTCGAGGACCACCCGGCCGTCCGTGGAGCGCACCACCGGCGGCTCGGCCGCCGAGGACCACAGGTACTCCACACTGCCGTCGGGACGGGCCGTCGCGCTCGACACCGAACCGGCCGGGGTCTCCACCCGCACCAGGGCGCCGGTGGCGATCTCGTACCGCCACAGCTCGCTGCGGGCCTCGAAGCTGTGCACGATCAGCAGACCGGAGCCGTCCGGATACCACTCCGCCGACACGTCCCCCGGCAGATCGAGCGCCAGGTCCTTCTCGGTGCCCGTCGCCACGTCCCAGAGCATCGGCTCCCAGCGGCCGCGCCGCTGGTGCCCGACGAGCAGCCGGGTGTCCCCGGCCACCGGAGCGAAGCCGAGGACCGCGAGCCCCAGCTCCTTCGTACCGCCCTTGGTGTCGTCGAGCTCGGCGACCACCGCCGCGTCCGAAGCGCGCAGCACCCGCAGCGCCGAGTGCATCGCGTCTCCGTGCTCGGTGTGCTCGATCGCGATCAGCGAGCCGTCGTGCGACAGGTCCCCGACCCCGGCCGACTCCCGGTGCCGGTAGATCTCGACCGGGGCGCCGGCCCCGGGCCGTACGAGATGGATCGTCGAGCCGTCCTCGTCCGTGGAGCGGCCCACCACGAGCGTGCCCTCCCGGCCGATGGCGAGGCCCGCCGGGTAGGAGGCGCCGAGACCGGGCACGGCCGGCTCGTCCGCGCCGCCGTCGAACGGCTGGCGCATCCACACCCCGAACTCGTCGCCGTCCGAGTCCGCGAACCACCAGATCCAGTCGCCGTCCGGCGACAGCGTGCCGTCCGTCGTGCCGTTCGGCCGGTCCGTGACCTGCCGCTGCCGCCCGCTCGCCCGGTCCCAGGCGTACAGCTCGTACGTCCCCGTCGCGTTGGACACGAACAGCGAGCGGTCCGGTGCCTCCTCGGCCCACTCGGGCAGGGAGACGCGCGGCGCGCGGAAGCGCTGCTCCCAGACGGGGGTGTCGATTGCCTTGCTCTCAGTCATGGCACCCATCATGCTCCGCGCGGCGGACAATCAGGTCGCGTCCCCCCGAACCTGTGGATAACCTCGCCGACATGTACTCCACGACCCCCGAGGACTGGCGCGAGGCCAACCGCGCACGGTGGGACGAGCGCGTCCCGATCCACGCCGCGAGCCGGTTCTACGACCTCGACACCTTCCGCGCGGGCAAGGACGCCCTGCGGGACTTCGAGCTCGCGGAGGTCGGCGACGTCACCGGGCGCTCCCTGCTGCACCTCCAGTGCCACATCGGCCTCGACACCCTCTCCTGGGCCCGCCACGGCGCCTCGCACGTCGTCGGTCTCGACTTCTCCGAGCCCGCCGTCGAGACCGCCCGCTCCCTCGCCGCCGACCTCGGCCTCACCCCGGAGCGGGCCGCCTTCGTCGCCGCCGACGTGTACGACGCCGCCGAGGCCGTGCCGGACCGCGCGTACGACATCGTCTACACCGGCAGCGGGGCGCTGTGCTGGCTGCCCGACATCGAACGCTGGGCGGAGACCGCCGCCTCGCTCGTCGCCCCGGGCGGCTTCCTCTACGTGGCGGAGTTCCATCCGCTGACCGACTCGCTCGACGACGAGACCGGCAGCCGGGTCGTGCACGACTACTTCGTCCGCGACCCGTGGGTCGACACCTCTCCCGGCACCTACGCCGACCTCGACGCCGCCACGGTCCACAACCGCAGCGTGGAGTGGGTGCACCCGGTCGGCGAGGTCGTCACCGCGCTCGCGAGGGCGGGCCTGCGGATCGAGTTCCTGCACGAGCACGACGCCTCGCTCTTCCCCCGCTACGGCGCGCTCCAGCGCCACGAGGACGGCTACTACCGCTTCCCGGCGGACCGCCCCCGCATCCCCCTGATGTACTCGATCAAGGCGTCGAGGCAGGCCTGAGCGGAGCCTGCGACTGCAGGGGCCTGCGACCACCGGCCTGAGAGGGGTTCGGCGGGTCGCCGTCGCCGGACGCGTCAGGACGGCGTGTCAGGACGGTGTGTCAGGACGTACGTGATGCGTCCGGCGCCCGTCCGGGCCGAGGACCTGCGCCCCGATCTTGTGGGTGCGCAGCGAGAGCGCGGTGCCCGCGATCCGCAGCGCCGGGGCGGCCCGTACGAGCGCCGCCGTCACGTCGTGCAGTTCGTCGACCGTACGGAGCCAGAGCGCGACGGCCAGGTTGTGCGGCCCCGTGACCGAGGTGACGAGCCGGGTCTCGCGGAGCCGGGCCAGTGCCGCCACCGTCGCCGGCACCTCGAGGGGCGGTACGTCGGTCGTGACCATCGCCCACACCGGGCGCCCGGAGAACCTCGGGGCGGGCAGACAGTGGTGGTGGAGGGCGCCGCCCGCGGCCAGGACGTCCAGCCTCCGCCGTACCGTCGACTCGCTCGTACCGCACTGCCGGGCCAGCTCGGCGGCGCTGCGGCGGGCGTCCCCCGCCAGCTCGGCGACAAGCCGGCGGTCGAGCTCCGTGAGGTTCGGCCCGGGTCGCACGCGCGCGCGTGACCGCCGGTCATCGCCCGTCATGCCCGTGAGGAGCTGGACCTGCCCCGGGGTGAGCTGCTCGATCCGTGACCGGTAGGGCCGGTTGTGCAGGCGGGTGACGACATGGGTACGGGCCCGGATCACCCCGGGCAGCCGCCGCACCCGTCCGGCGAGATAGGTGTCGAGGGCGTACAGGTCGGGGGAGGCCACGAGCAGCACCAGATCGGCGTCGCCGGTCACCTGGTGCACCCCGAGGGTGCAGGGATCGCCCGAGACCTCGGTCGCGGTGGCCTCGGCGTCCCCGGCGACGCACTCCAGCTCGATCCAGGCGTAGAGCATGGCGTCCGTGCCGCGTCGGGCGGCGATCAGCGAACTCCAGGCGTACCCGCCGGCCGTCAGGTGCTCCCAGCGCCGGGCGAGGGTGTCGGGGCTCGACCCCAGCACGGCCGACAGCTGGGTCCAGCTGGCGCGCGGGGCTATCTGCAGTGCGTGGATCAGCGAAAGATCCGCCTCTCCCAGGACGGATTCCCCGGTACGCATTTTCCTCCTTGGCCGATCCCTGGGAATCCGTGGGTGTGGGTCCCGGAGCGCCCCAGGATGTGGACCTGGGCCTCTGCATTCAAGCCGCAACGGCGCCGGTTCGCCATCGACTCGGACACACACCCGTACGAACGGCCGGGACGCACGCCCGGACCCAGCGGGCGCACGCCGGAACACACGCCGGGACATACGCCGGAGCACACGCCGGGACACACGTCGGAACAGCGTCACGAATGCGGGCACGGAACGAGCGGGGGCGGGACACATGGCGACCGGGGAACCACCGAAGACGGAACTGCTCTGGGGCGAACCGGTGACCCCCGAGCAGCTCGCCGCCGCGGAACGCGGATACGCCCGCTGCCGGCCCGCCGAACAGCTCCTGTGGGAACGGCTCTCGGTCTTCGAGGGAGCCTTCGGCAGGGAGGCCGTCCGCGAGGTGTGCGCCTCGGATACCCTGCCCCAGGAGACGGTCCTGCCGGTCCTCGACCGGCTGGCCCCCGCCGCTCTCCTGCCCGTCGACGACTTCCTCGGCGGCGAGGTCGACGGCCCCCGCTACTGGATGCCGCACCCCATGCGGGCGGTCGGCGCCCGCCGGCTCACCGCGCGCGGTGACCGCCGGACCGTCGTCGAGCACCACCGGAAGTGGTGCGTGACGCTCGCCCGACGGGCCGCCGACCGGTGGCACAGCGGACGGCAGCTCGACGCCCGCGACCTCGCCCTGCGCGAACTCCCCGACCTGGCCGCCGCCATGGACCCGACGACCGCGCCGCTCCCGGCGAGTGCCGAGGCCGAGACGGCCGTCGAGATCGCCGTCTCCCTGTGGTTCCTCTGGGTCGCCTGTGGACGGGTCGCCGAGGGCCGGACCCGGCTGCGCCACGCCCTCTCCCTGCACACCGGGCAGCCGGCCCCCCGCGCCCTGTGGCTCGCCGCCTTCCTGGAACTGGAGTCGGGCCGGCCCGAGGACGCCGAACCGCTCCTCGTGCGGGCCAGGGCGATGGCCGTACGGGCGGGGGACGACCGGACCCTGGGCCTGCTGGCCCATCTGCGCGGCGCGATCGCCCTCTACGAGGGGCGTACGCGCGCGGCGGCGTTCGAGTTCAGGGACGCGCTGGCCCTGATGGGGGAGTGCCCGGAGTTCGGGCCGACCCGGGAACTGTGCTGGGCCGCGCTCGCGCTCTCCCTCAGCCGCACCGACCCGGAGGCGGCCCAGGAGGCCCTGGACCAGCTGGTGCTCGACCCGGCGTCGTGGCGGACCTGGGCGGGGCGCGACCTGTGGGCCGAGGCCTGGACGCACCACGCGCGTGCCGAGCTCCTCGCCTGGGACGGGGAGCGGGAGCGGGCCGCCGACCACGCCCGGCGGGCGCTGCGGGGCCATCTGGCGCTCGGTTCGGCGGTCGGGGCGGCCTGCGCGGCCGAACTCCTCGCCCAGGTATGTCTCATGACGGGCCGACCGGCGTCGGCCGCGCATCTCCTGGGTGCCGTGAACCTGTTGAGGACCTCGGTCTTCGACTCCTCGTACCGGCCGGCGGAGTACTGGGCGAGGACACGGGACCGCAGCGAGACGGCCCTGCGGGGCATGCTCGACGACCCGGAGCTGCGGCGGGCGTACGAGGAGGGCGCGAGGATCGGCCTGTTCGCGCTGGCGGAGACGGCGTGACTGCCCGCCCGGGGAGCCGCCGTCGGCCGGGGCGTTGTCGGTCGCGCTGTCTACGATGAGCAGATGTTCGCCCTGGCCGCGGCCGTGTTCTTCCTGCTGCTCTTCGGGATCGGTGTGCTGCGCGACCGCCGCCGCTTCGGCAACGCCGTGTACCTCGGTCTCGCCGTCACCTTCCTCGGGATCGCCCTCCTCGCGGGGATCGACGACGCCCCGCCCGGGGTCGCCGAGAGCGTGATGGTCGTCGCGCTGCTCGTGCTCGGCCTCGGCCCGGTCGTCCTCGCCGCTCTGCTCTGCGTCAACGGCGTGAAGATGGTCCGCAAGGAGGGCAGACGCCCGGCCAACCTGCTCTCGCTCCTCGCCGGGCTCGGCATGTTCGGCGTGATGACCCTCGCGCTGTTCGCCGGCACCACTGGGTCGTGGACCCTGACCATGATCGTCGTCACGACCCTCTTCGTCCTGGGCTACGTCTCCTTCCTCTTCGTCTGCTTCGTCGGCTACGCGTTCCTGTACGGCCGGATGAGGCTCCGCCGCGACGCCGACTACGTGGTCGTCCTCGGGTCCGGCCTGATCGGCGGCCGCCGCGTGCCGCCGCTCCTCGCCAGCCGTCTGGACCGGGGACGTCAGGTGTACGAGCGGCTGGCCGCGCGCGGCGGGGACGCGCCCGTCCTCATCACCTCCGGCGGGCAGGGCCCCGACGAGGAGCTCCCCGAGTCCCACGCGATGGCCGACTACCTCGTCGAGCGGGGTTTCCCGGCCGGGGCGGTGATGCGCGAGGACCGCTCACGGACCACCGAGGAGAACATGCTCTTCAGCAAGGAGCTGATGGAGCGGGACCGGCCGGGCTCCTCGTGCGTGATCGTCACCAACAACTTCCACGCCTTCAGGGCCGCCCTCGCGGCCCGCAGGGCGGGGCTCGACGGGCAGGTGGTGGGCTCGCCGACCGCCGCCTACTTCTGGCCGACGGCGACCATCCGCGAGTTCGTCGCCGTCTTCCTCGACTACAAGGTGGTCAACCTCGGGATCTGTCTGACCCTGGTCCTGCTCGGGGTGCTCGCCTGGGCGAGCCGCTGAGGACGGAGTCCGGCCCGCTCGGCCTCCGGGAGCGGCGGGAGCGCTGCTCCGTACCTACTCTTGAGGTACGGAGGTGACCCATGAGCCGACGGCACCACTTCCACATCGACCATCGCGGGCACTCGGTGTCCGCGACCGTCCAGACCGGGCACCGCCCCGTCGTCGAGGTCCTCGTCGACGGCAAGGAGACCGGCTACGCCAGGGGCGACGGGGACCGGCCGGTCACCGTCCCGGTCGAGCTGCCGACCGACCCGCCGACGACGGTGACGGTACGGGCGACTCCGGGGCCCGGTGTGCCGCGCTGCCTGCTGCTCACGGATCCGGACGGCGAGCCGCTGGTGATGGCGCCGAGACCGTACTGAGGCCTGGGCTCCGGCCTCGGACGCCCTGGCCTCCGGCCTGCGTACGGGCGGTCAGGAGAGCCAGGCCATTCCGATGATCAGGAAGACCACGAAGGCGATGGCTCCGGCCACCGCGGCCGTCTTCCGGGGGCGGCGCCGGGAGAGCTCCGCGAGCCCCCCGCCGCCGGCGGCGGGACGCTCACGCCGCCGGGAGGCGGAGGGGCCGGCAGGCGCGGGTCTGCGCGCGGGTGCCGGCGCGGGTCTGTGGCCGTGTCCGGGCATGGCCACGGGCGTCGGCATCGGCGCGGAAACCGGTGAGGACATGGGCCCGGACATGTGTGAGGACACGGCCGTGGGGCGAGTGGCGGCGCCGGGCGGCCCGGGTTGGTGGTGCGGGGCGTGGGGCCGCGGCTGCGGCGGGGCGGCCTGCGGGTAGGCGCGCCAGGCGCCGGAGGAGAACCAGTCCGCGATGGCCTGCGCCGGAGGCCGCTGCTCCGGCTGCTTCGCGAGCAGACTCAGCAGGTACGCCTCGAACTCGGGCGGCAGCGCCACCCCGAGCCGGCCGGGGGGCACGGGGGCGGTGTCGATGTGCTGGTACAGCAGCGCCGTCGCCGTGTCCGCGCGGAACGGCGGTCGGCCGGTGAGGAGTTGGTAGAGCACGCAGCCGAGCGAGTACACGTCGGAGGCGGGCGACGCGGGCTGCCCGAGCGCCCGCTCGGGGGCGAGGTAGAGCCCGGTGCCCACGATCTGCCCCGTCGTGGTGAGCGCGGCCGAGGGGTCGTCGACGAACCGGGCGATGCCGAAGTCGGCGAGTTTCACCGTACCGTCGGTGTCGACCAGCAGGTTTCCCGGCTTGATGTCCCGGTGCACGACACCCTGCCGGTGCGCGGCGGCGAGTCCGGCGGCGGCGTGGGCGGCGACCACGGCGACCCGCTCGGCGGGCAGTACCAGCGGATCGGAGGCGTTCCCGGCGAGGCTGTCGCCCTCCACCAGCTCCATGACGAGGAACAGCTTCCCGTCCCACGTGCCGAAGTCGAAGACGCCGACCACGTGCGGGTGGCTCAGCCGGGCGGCGGTCTGCGCCTCCAGCCGGAACCGGTCACCGGCGGAGGGGTCGGTCGACTGCGCCAGCATCAGCTTCACCGCCACGGACCGGCCGAGCACCTCGTCGGTGGCCTGCCACACCTCGCCCATGCCGCCCCGGCCGATACACACGTGAAGCCGATATCGGTCCGCGACCAGCACCTGGAGACCACCCTTTCGACGATCGATCAACTAGACGGAAGGGAACCAGCGTAGAGCCGTGCGACCGCGCTCTTCGCCGCGCTCCCCCCAGATCCCGCCCCGACCCCGCCGGAGACGGCCGCGCACGGACTCCCCGTGACCGCGAACCCGCGCGCGGGGGCCCGTCCGGTGGACGGTGACCGTGGTCCGGGTGAACGAGAGATGGCGTCGTCCGGTTAGCATCGCGGCCCGGAGTGAGTGCCGGCGGACGCCGGTGAGCGTGGAACGGAGTGGGTCGTGACGCGACCTCGTGTGGGTGTGGCGGTACTGACGATGGGCACGCGCCCGGTCGAGCTGCGGGCGCTGCTCGACGCCGTGGCCCGGCAGGACGAACCCGCAGCCCGGATCGTCGTCGTCGGCAACGGCACCGGGACGCTCCCGGAGCTCCCGGAGGGTGTGACCGGCGTCGAACTGCCGGAGAACCGGGGTGTGTCGGGCGGCCGGAACGTCGCCATCGAGACCCTGCGCGCGTTCGGCGACGTCGATGTGCTGGTGGACCTGGACGACGACGGTCTGCTCGTCGACACGGACGTCTTCCGCCGCCTGGCCGACCTGTACGAGGGGGACCCGGCCCTGGGCGTCGTGTCGTTCCGTATCGCCGACGAGACGGGCGAGACGCAGCGGCGCCACGTCCCGCGCCTCGGGGCGAAGGACCCGATGCGTGGCGGGGAGGTCACGACCTTCCTCGGCGGTGGTCACGGACTGTCGATGCGGATGCTCGACGAGATCGGCGGCTGGCCGGAGGAGTTCTTCTTCACCCACGAGGAGACCGACCTGGCCTGGCGTGCCCTCGACGCGGGCTGGAAGGTCATCTACGAGCCGGCTCTCCTCCTCCAGCACCCGAAGACCAGCCCGGCCCGGCACGCCGTCTACCACCGGATGACCGCCCGCAACCGCGTCTGGCTCGCCAAGCGCAACCTGCCCGCCCTCCTGGTCCCCGTCTACCTGGCCGTCTGGACCCTGCTCACCCTGGCCCGCACCCGCTCCCTGCCGGGCCTCGCGGCCTGGTTCGCCGGCTTCGCGGAGGGCGTCCGCCGCTCCGGCGGCCCCCGTCACCCCATGAGCTGGTCGACGGTCCGCCGCATGACCCGCCTGGGCCGCCCGCCGGTGATCTAGGGGGCGTCTCGTCGGGGTCCGGGCCGTATCTTTCGGGTCATGTTCAGGCGGTCCGATCAGGTCGCCGCCAGCGGGACGGCGGCCGACAGCACCGTGCCCTCGCCGGGCGCCGACTCCACGGTCAGCGTGCCGCCGAGCTGGGAGGCCCGGGTGCGGATGGCCGGCAGCCCGTGGCCCCGCACCCCGCCGTCCGCGCCGAGGGCAGCCGGATCGAAGCCCCGGCCGTCGTCGGCGACGTCCAGGACCACCTGGTCGTCGAGGTAGGTGAGGGTGAGCGTGGCGGTACTGGCGTCCGCGTGCTCCCGTACGTTCGCCAGCGCGCCCTGCGCGATCCGCAGCAGCGCCGACTGTGCCCGGTCGGGCAGCCGGCGGGCCGGGACGCCCTCGATGTGGCAGCGGACCGTCAGCCCGGCGGTGGACTCCCGGCGGGCCAGGGTGCGCAGCGCCTCGTCCAGGCCGCCGCCCCCGGCGAGGTCGGCCGGGGCGAGGTCGTGGACGAAGCGGCGGGCCTCCGTGAGGTTGCGCTCGGCGATCGCACCGGCCGCGCGCACGTGCCGGTGGGCCGTCTCGGGGTCCGACCGCCAGGTGCGGTCGGCGGCCTGGAGCAGCATCTGCTGGCTCGACAGGCCCTGGGCGAGGGAGTCGTGGATCTCCATGGAAAGCCGCTGCCGCTCGGCGAGGGTGCCCTCGCGGCGCTCGGTCGCGGCGAGTTCGCTCCGGGTGCGGACCAGGTCCGCGATCAGTTCGCGCTGCCGTTCGGTCTGCTGGTTCATGCGGACGAAGACGGCGACGCAGATCGCCGCGACGGCCGGCGGGGCGAGCACGATGTCGAACTCGAAGCGGCCGGCGAGTCGCAGCTGCGCGGTGACCGAGACCACCGTGAGCATGCCGATGTAGCAGGCCGCGACCGGCGGCCGCAGATGGCGCAGCCCCAGGTAGAAGAGGGGGATCGAGCACCAGGCGAAGCTCGGGGCGAGGAACACGATCGCGATCCAGGCCGCCGAGCAGACGCCCAGCCAGAGCTGCCGGCGGGTCCGGTCGGTGGCGAGCGCGGGCTCGGCCACGTACAGCACGGCGAGGACGGCGGCGAGCGTGATCACCCAGGGGGCGGTCCCGTCTCCGGTGTGCCGCATCAGGAAGCGGGTCAGCGAGGAGCCGAGCAGCAGGAAGAAGCCCACATGGAGCAGGACCTGGAACCAGCGGGCCTCGTCGTCCGCCGTCCGGGCGCCCCACTCCGGGCCCGCCGCCGCCTCCGTACCGCCCCACCACGCCATGCCGTGCCGCACCTCTCCGTTCGCCGATCAGGATGAACGGAGCAAACCTCTCATATCGGCAGCAACGGACCCGCCCTAGCGGGTGGCGAGCCGCTCCAGCAGGGCGGCGCTCCGGGCCAGCAAGGCCTGCTCCTCATCCGTGAGTTCGGCCTCGATGGCCTGCGCGAGCCACCCCGCCCTGCGCCCCCGCTCCGCTTCGAGCGCGGCCCGGCCCGCCTCCGAGAGCTCGACCAGCGACTTGCGGCCGTCCGTGGGGTGCGCCCGGCGGGTGATCAGGTCCTGGTCCATGAGGAGCCCCACGGCCCGGGCCATCGACTGGGGGCGTACGCGCTGATCGGCGGCGAGGTCGCTGGTGGTCATGGCGCCGTTGCGGTCGAGCGCGCCGAGCACGGCGGCCTGGCCCAGCGGGATGCGGTCCTCGTTCTTGACGCGCCGGAGGAGCTTGCCCATCGCGGTGCGCAGTTCAGCGGCGATGGCGGCGGCTTCCGAGGTGGGCATAGGGCACCTTACCCCCTGGTCGGCGGGGTGTGCACCCAATCTGCACAGCAATGCTGTACAGCAAAACTGCACAGCATTGCTGTACTGTTCGGGTGTCGGGCTCAGCGCCAGCGCTGTCGCAGCCAGGGCACGGCACACGACAACGGGAAGGAACTCCCATGTCCGCACAGGCCGTCGGAATCACCGACGCCACCATCGAGACCGTCACCGCCCGCCGCGTCATCGACAGCCGGGGCAACCCCACGGTCGAGGTCGACGTCGTCCTGACGGACGGATCCCTAGGGCGCGCGGCTGTCCCCTCCGGCGCCTCCACCGGTGCCCGTGAAGCCGTGGAACTGCGCGACGGAGACTCCGCGCGCTGGCACGGCAAGGGCGTCGACCGCGCGGTGGCCCACGTCAACGGGGAGATCGCCGCGTCGGTGCGCGGCCGGGACGCGGCGGACCAGGCGGGTCTCGACTCCGCGCTCGTCGCCCTCGACGGTACGGCCACGAAGTCCCGGCTCGGTGCCAACGCCATCCTCGGCGTCTCCCTCGCCGCCGCCAAGGCCGCCGCGGCGGCCCACCGCCTGCCCCTCTACCGCTACCTCGGCGGCGCCGACGCCCACCTCCTGCCGCTGCCGATGATGAACATCGTCAACGGCGGCGCCCACGCCGACAACCCGCTGGACTTCCAGGAGTTCATGATCGCGCCCGTGGGCGCGGACACCTTCGCCGAGGCCGTCCGCATGGGCAGCGAGGTCTTCCACACCCTGCGCCGCGACCTGCTGGCCGCCGGGCACTCCACGGGCGTCGGCGACGAGGGCGGCTTCGCGCCCGCACTCCGTACCGCCGAGGAGGCGCTCGACTTCGTGATGGCCGCCATCGAGCGCACCGGCTACCGCCCCGGCGCGGACATCGGCCTGGTCATGGATCCGGCGTCGTCGGAGTTCTTCCGCGACGGGGTGTACGACTACGCGGGCGAGGGGGTACGCCGCACCCCCTCCGAGCACGCCGACCACCTGGCCCGGCTCATCGACGCCTACCCGGTCGTCTCCATCGAGGACCCGATGGCGGAGAACGACCTGGACGGCTGGCGCGAGCTGACCGCCCGCGTCGGCGACCGCTGCCAGCTCACCGGCGACGACGTGTTCTGCACGAACGAGACGCTGCTGCGCGAGGGCATCCGCACCGGCGTCGGCAATTCGGTCCTGATCAAGGTCAACCAGATCGGAACCCTGACCGAGGCCCTGACCGCGGTGGCCACGGCCCACGAGGCGGGCTGGACGGCTGTCATGTCACACCGCTCGGGCGAGACGGAGGACACCACCATCGCGGACCTGGCGGTGGCGACCGGCTGCGGCCAGATCAAGACCGGCTCACTGTCCCGCTCCGACCGCACGGCGAAGTACAACCAACTGATCAGAATCGAAGAGGAATTGGGCACCAGGGCCCACTTCGCCGGCCGCTCGGCACTGCACCACGCCTGAACCGGCGACCAAACCAGTCAGGGGCCTGACCCGATTTCTCGAATCAGGCCCCTGACCTGGCCCTACGGCTGCCGGGGCGGCGGGATGCGAACCCACGAACTCTTCGTCCCGAACGAGGTGCGGGGACGGCCGTGACCGAGGAGGTCTACCGGAAGCGGATCCGGCCGCCCGTGATCCAGACCGGTGCCGTGGTCAAGGACGGGATCTTCGGCGGCGATCCGCTGCAACCGAAGAGACGCGGGGAGCAGTAGTCACGCAGAGAGACACGCAAAACAGATCGGGACCAGCTAGTAACGTTACTAGATGGTCCCGATCTGGTACTTCAGCGTCGGGGTGGCGGGATTTGAACCCACGACCTCTTCGTCCCGAACGAAGCGCGCTGCCAAGCTGCGCTACACCCCGATGTCGCTGCTCTGTGGTTCACGTCGCGGCGACATCGATTACTTTAGCCCACGCGCGCGCTGAGACGAAATCCGGTATTC
Source organism: Streptomyces sp. NPDC058326 (assembly GCF_042879855.1). NCBI lineage: Bacteria > Bacillati > Actinomycetota > Actinomycetes > Kitasatosporales > Streptomycetaceae > Streptomyces > Streptomyces sp. NPDC058326. Next base: position 472,046 of record NZ_JBHVZO010000003.1, read on the forward strand.
GGGGGGCGCGGCACAGGTCGGACGCTGTCCAGGCCGGTGATCGCGAGGCCCAGGGCGGAGAAGGCGGGCGCCGAGGACGGCGGCGTTGGGCGGGGCGGGCGCGGTGGGAGCACCGTACGCGGTCAGACGCGGGCCGTCAGGGTGAGCAGCGTGACCTCGGGCGGGCAGGCGAAGCGGATCGGCGTGTACCGGTTGGTGCCGCAGCCCGCGGAGACGTGGAGGTACGAGGTCCGGCCGGCGGCCATATGGGTGGAGAGCCCCTTCACGCGGTCGGTGTCCAGGTCGCAGTTGGTGACGAGCGCCCCGTAGAAGGGGACGCACAGCTGGCCGCCGTGGGTGTGCCCGGCGAGGATCAGCTCGTAGCCGTCGGCCGTGAAGGCGTCGAGCGAGCGCAGATAGGGGGCGTGGACGACGCCCATGGTGAAGTCGGCCGTCTCGTCGGGGCCGCCGGCCACCCGCTCGTACCGGTCGCGCTTGATGTGCGGGTCGTCGAGGCCGGTGAACGCGAGGTCCGCCTGCGGCAGCTTGAGCCGGCCCCTGGTGTTGGTGAGGTTGACCCAGCCCGCCGCGTCGAAGGCGTCCCGCATCCCCTCCCAGGGGTTGTGGACGGCGCCGACGACGGGCTTGTTGCCGTTGAGGCCGTGGCGGCCCTGCGCCTTCTCCATCAGGTAGCGGGCGGGGTTGCGCAGCTTCGGCCCGTAGTAGTCGTTGGACCCGAAGACGTACACCCCGGGGAACTCCATCAGCGGGCCGAGCGCGTCGAGGACCTCCGGCACCGCGTCCGGGTCGGAGAGGTTGTCGCCGGTGTTGACGACGAGGTCCGGGCGGAGCCCCGCGAGGGAGTGGAGCCAGGCCCGCTTCTTGCGCTGGCCGCTCACCATGTGGATGTCGGAGACCTGGAGGACCCGTAGGTCGCTCATGCCGGGGGGGAGCACCGGCACCGTCACACGGCGGAGCCGGAACGAGCGGGCCTCGAAGCCGGCCGCGTAGACGATTCCGGCGGCGGCCGTCGCCGTGAGACCTGCCGTGATCTTCAGGGGGATCCCGTACCGTGCGCGCATCCCCCCATCGTCGCAGACCCGTGAGGCGTAAATGCGCGGGCGGGTGGGGCGGACCACCTGACACACTTGGCCCCATGACCACGCTGAAGGCGAAGCTCCAGGCCGACCTCAACGCCGCGATCCGGGAGCGCGACGAACTGCGCTCCTCGACCCTGCGGCTGACCATCACCGCGATCACCAAGGAGGAGGTCGCGGGCAAGACCAAGCGCGAACTCTCCGACGACGAGGTGCAGAAGGTGATCGCCAAGGAGGCGAAGAAGCGCCGCGAGGCCGCGGAAGCCTTCGCCCAGGGCGGCCGTCACGAGTCCGCCGAGCGGGAGAAGGCGGAGGGCGTCCTCCTCGACGCGTACCTGCCGAAGCAGCTCAGCGACGAGGAGCTCGACGGGATCGTCGCGGCGGCCGTCGAGGAGGCGAAGGCGGCGGGCGCCGAGGGGCCGCGTGCCATGGGCGCCGTCATGAAGATCGTGAACCCGAAGGTGGCCGGCCAGGCCGACGGCGGGCGGGTCGCCGCCTCGGTGAGGAAGCTGCTCGCGGGCTGACCGGCGAAGCCGAGGAGAGTACGAGAGAGGGCGCCCCACCAGGTGGGGGGCCCACACGCGTTTGGGTGCGGCACGGGTGTGCGCCGCGGGCCGGGCCGGTACCCCCCCCCAGCATGTCCGGCGGGATGGTGATCCCGGGGAACGGGTTGGCCGGGGGCTTGGTGTCGCCCGGCTTGCCGTCGGCCGGCTTCCCCGGCTTGTTCGGGGCCGCGTCGCCCTCCTTGTCCTTGGGCTTCTCGGCCCTCGGCACGGAGACCATGTTGAAGGTCGGCTTCTCACCGTCCAGCGCGCCCGTCATCGCGATCCGCCAGATCGGGCCCGGGAGGCAGCCACCGCAGACCTTGTCGTAGTAGACGCCGCCGATGGTGATGTCGAACATCTCGTCACGCTTGCCGACGTCGTCGCCGACCCAGACGGCGGTCGACAGGTTCGGCGTGTAGCCGACGAACCAGGCGTCCTTGCGGCCTTCGGTGGTACCGGTCTTGCCCGCGTTGTCCCGGTCGCTCAGGCCGGCCCGGGTACCGGTGCCGTCCTCGACCACGCCCTTCAGCATCTGGTTGATGACGTCGGCGGTGTGCTCGCTCATCGCCCGCGTGCACTTCGTCTGCGGCACGTTCAGCTTGTCGCCGTTGGCGGCCTTGACCGACTCGATCGCGACCGGGGTGCAGTACATGCCGCGGTTGGCGAAGGTCGCGTAGACGGAGGCCATGTCGAGCGGGGTGCTCTCCAGGCTGCCGAGCGTGGCGGACGGGCTCTGCCTGATGGGCTTGCCCAGCTCGCGCTCGTAGCCGACCTTCTTCGCCATCGTCAGCGTCTCGCAGAGGCCGGCCATCTGCTCCAGCTTGGCGAAGTAGGTGTTGATGGACTTGCCGAGGGCGCTCGTCATGTCGTACGCCCCCTTCTCGGACTTGAGCTCGTTCTGGACCGGCCAGTCGAGGTTGCCCGCCGGCCTGCCGTCGCAGCGCGTGAAGTCGCTCTCCCGCATGGTGATCTTCCACGGCGTGTCGAAGGTCTGCGCCGGGCTCAGCCCCTTCTCCAGGGCGGCGGCCGCCGTGATCGGCTTGAAGGTCGAGCCGACCGGGAAGCCGTACGTGGTGCCGCCCATCTTGCTGCCGACGGCGAGGTTGAGCGTTGTCTGGTGCTGCTTCTGGTCCAGGCCGTACGGGCGGGACTGGCTCATCGACAGGATCTTGCCGGTGCCCGGCTGGACCTGGACGACGGCGGTGGCGACCCCGTCGTCCTTGTTGACCTTGGCCACGGCGGCCTCGTTGGTCGCGGCCTGCGCCTTCGGGCTGAGCGTGGTCCTGACGGTGAGGCCGCCCAGGTTCCACAGCTTCTGCCGCTCCTCGGCCGTCTTCCCGAAGACCGGGTCGGAGAGGATCGTCTTGCGGACGTAGTCGCAGAAGAAGCCGGCGCCGTCGACGGCGGTGATGCAGCCGTTCCGCGGGGTCTTGACCTTCAGTTCGAGCGGGGCCGCCTTCGCCCTGTCCGCCTCGGCCTGGCTGATGTCCTTCACGTCGGCCATCCGCTGGAGGACCACGTTGCGGCGCTTGGTGGCTTCCTGGATGTCGTTGATCGGGTCGTAACGGCTCGGCGACTGGACCAGGCCGGCCATCATCGCCGCCTCGCCCAGGCTCAGGTCGGCGGCGTGCTTGGAGAAGTACCGCTGGGAGGCGGCCTCGATGCCGTACGCCTGCTGCCCGAAGAAGGTGATGTTGAGGTAGTTCTCCAGGATCTTCTTCTTGCCCAGCTCCTCCTCGACCTGGATCGCGAACTTCAGCTCGCGGACCTTGCGGCCGATGGTCTGCTGGGTGGCCTGCGCGACCTTCTCGGGGTCGTCACCGGCCTCCTCGACGAAGACGTTCTTCACGTACTGCTGGGTCAGCGTGGACGCGCCCTGCGCGACTCCGCCCTCCTGCGCGTTGCGGTTGATCGCGCGCAGCACGCCCTTGAGGTCGATGGCCCCGTGCTCGTAGAAGCGGCCGTCCTCGATCGCGACGATCGCCTTCTGCATGTACGGGGAGATCTTCTCCAGCGGCACGACCTTCCGGTCCCGCGAGTACACCGTGGCGAGGAGACCACCCTCGGAGTCGAGGATCGTGGTGCGCTGACTCAGCGGTGGGGTCTTCAGGTTGGAGGGGATCTCGTCGAACCCTTCGACCGTGCCCTTCGCGGCCAGCCCGAGTGCCCCGGCCGCGGGCAGGGCGATCCCTGCCAGCACGGCTCCCGCGAGCACACTGACACCAAGGAACTTGGCGGCCTGCTGGGTCCCGGTCAGACCACCGCCCGAGCGCTTCTTTGCCATGGGGGCAGCCTACGTTCTCATTCACCGGACACACGTATATGCCTTGGCCTAAGCTGCTCCCAACTGTCACAGCAGTGCGGTCTGGCATCAAGACCCGGGTGTGACATCGACATGAATTCCCCTGACCCCGAAACAGGGGAACCTCGTGTCCGTTTCCGGCTCATGCGTCACACGGTGCCCCGATGTGGGACCGTCGAGGAAGGGCGTATCCAGGCGATATGTCCGCTATCACACGCATGTCCTTCGATCACTCCCCTGGGTGATCTGACGCGCACGCATAGTCCGTTCGGGCCATCCAAGATTGGGCCCGAAGGGGGTGTTGCGCTGTGCCCACCTTCCGTAACGTCCCAACTGGCAGCGGTGAATATGCCGCTGCCGCCGTGGGGGAGCCTCGATTCGGGAGAGGACGGCGCCGGTATGGGCTGGGTAGCTGACTGGAGTGCGCAGGCGGCCTGCCGCACTACCGATCCGGATGAACTTTTCGTGCAGGGAGCGGCACAGAACAGGGCAAAGGCGGTGTGCACCGGATGCCCGGTGCGGACCGAGTGCCTCGCCGACGCCCTCGACAACCGCGTGGAGTTCGGTGTGTGGGGCGGCATGACGGAGCGCGAGCGCCGTGCTCTGCTGCGCCGCAGGCCGACCGTCACCTCGTGGCGCCGGCTGCTTGAGACCGCGCGCACGGAGTACGAGCGGGGAGCGGGCCTGCTGCCCGTGGCGATGGAGGACGACGCGACGTACGAGGCGTACGCCGCGGTCGGCTAGGAACTGTCCTGTCCGTCGGACCGGGACCAGGGTCGAACAGACCCCGGAGTCCCGGAGTGTGTCCGACGCGTCGTGGACGGGCTCGGGAGCCTCGGTCAGGCCGAAGGTCTCCGACCGGCCGTGAGCCGGTCACCGATGGCCCGCAGCCCGGCGAGGTCGTGCACATCGCCGGGCAGGGCCGCCACTTCGGTCACCGCCACCTCGGGGTGGAGTGCCGTGAAGCGGTCACGCGTGCGCTGCTCACGCGCGAGCACCCGCATGCGCTCGGCATGCAGGCGCAGAAGTCCCGCGGTGAGATGTCGTACGTCCACGTCGGTTTCCTGTGCCGGATCGGCTGTGGGGGCAGCCTCGGGTACGGGAGTTGCGGCGGCGGTGGCGAGGTCGAACGGCTCGTGCTCCGTGGCCGGGGAGCCACTGCGATCAGCTTTCCCGCCCCCCTGATCCACAATGCGCCCCTCCTCAAGATTTTCCGCGGCGGCCCGCGCCCGCTCGGCCGAAAGGCGGGCGGCACCACTGCCGTGGACCCGGTTGAGGACGAGACCGGCCAGTGGCATCTCCTCGGCGGCCAGCCGCTCCACGAAGTACGCGGCCTCGCGCAGCGCGTCCCGCTCCGGCGTGGCCACCACGAGGAAGGCCGTGCCCGGGGCCTGGAGCAGCTTGTACGTGGCGTCGGCGCGGGTGCGGAAGCCGCCGAACATCGTGTCCATCGCCGCGACGAACGTCTGGACGTCCTTGAGGAACTGACCCCCGAGCAGCTTGCCCAGGGTCCCCGTCATCATCGACATGCCGACGTTGAGGAACTTCATCCCGGCCCGGCCGCCGACCTTCGCCGGCGCCATGAGCAGCTTGATGAACTTCCCGTCGAGGAACGACCCGAGCCGCTTCGGCGCGTCAAGGAAGTCCAGTGCGGACCGGGACGGCGGGGTGTCCACGACGATCAGGTCCCACTCGTCGCGGGCGCGGAGCTGACCCAGCTTCTCCATCGCCATGTACTCCTGCGTACCGGCGAATCCGGCGGACAGGGACTGGTAGAAGGGGTTCTCCAGGATCGCCCGCGCCCGGTCGGGCTCCGCGTGCGCCTCGACGATCTCGTCGAAGGTCCGCTTCATGTCGAGCATCATGGCGTGCAGTTCACCGCCGTCCGAGCCCTTGATGCCGTCGACCTTCCGCGGGGTGTTGTCGAGGGAGTCGATCCCCATCGACTGGGCGAGGCGGCGGGCCGGGTCGATGGTGAGGACCACGACCCGCCGGCCGCGCTCCGCCGCCCGTACGCCGAGGGCCGCGGCCGTCGTCGTCTTGCCGACCCCGCCGGCGCCGCAGCAGACGATGATGCGGGTGCCCCGGTCGTCGATCAGCGGATCGAGCTCGAGGACGGGCACGGCGTCCAGCCCGGGGGCGGGCACGGCGTCGAGCCCGGGGGCGGGCACGGGGGCGGGCACGGCGTCAGGCCCGTGCGAGACGGGGGCCGAGTCGGTTCCCCGGACCGGAATCGCTTCGGAGTCCACGACCGGAGCCGGGTCGGTCTCCAGGACCGGAATCGCTTCGGCGTCCACGACCGGAACGGTGTCGAGACCGCCCTCGGTGGGGCCGGCTGCCTTCTCCGTCACGCGCCCACCCCTTGCCTCCGCAGTTCCTTCGCCAGCCGGTAGAGCCCCGCGATGTCCGCCCCGTCCCCCAGGAAGGGGAGCTCGTACGACGGGACGCCGATGCCGTCCAGGACCGCGCGCTGCGCCCGCTCCAGCTCCACCCGCCGGGCGTGCTCGGCCGCCTGGTCGAGCAGCGGCTCGACCAGCGTCGTGCCGCCCGTGACGCCGGCGGAGGCCAGCGCCCCGGCGATCGCCTCCCGGTGGTCGCCGGAGGCGGCCCGTACCGCCGCCTTGTCGAGGACGTGCGGCCGGACCATGTTCACCACGACGCGGCCCACGGGCAGTTCGGCGCCCCGGAGCTCCGCGACGCCGTCCGCCGTCTCCTGGACCGGCATCTCCTCCAGGAGGGTCACCAGATGCACCGCCGTCTCCGGGGACTTGAGAACCCGCATGACGGCCTGCGCCTGGTTGTATATCGGACCGATCCTCGCCAGGCCCGCCACCTCGTCGTTGACGTTGAGGAAGCGGGTGATGCGGCCGGTGGGAGGCGCGTCCATGACCACGTGGTCGTACGTGTGGCCGCCGTGCTTCTCGCGCCGCCGGACCGCCTCACAGGCCTTGCCGGTCAGCAGGACGTCCCGTACGCCCGGCGCTATCGTCGTCGCGAAGTCGATCGCGCCGAGCTTCTTCAGGGCCCGCCCCGCCCCGCCCAGTTTGTAGAACATCTGGAGGTAGTCGAGGAGCGCGCGCTCGGCGTCGATCGCCAGCGCGTACACCTCCCCGCCGCCGGGCGCGACGGCGATCTTGCGCTCCTCGTACGGAAGGGCTTCCGTCTCGAAGAGCTGTGCGATGCCCTGTCTGCCTTCGACCTCGACGAGGAGGGTGCGCTTGCCCTCCGTCGCGAGGGCGAGGGCGAGGGCGGCGGCGACCGTCGTCTTACCGGTACCGCCCTTGCCGCTGACGACCTGGAGCCTGCTCACGTTGTCGAGCCTAACCACTGGCGGCGATACCCAATCAGGTGGCCGCCCCGGAGAAGCTCCCTAGGGGACGCTTCGGGGGCCGCCTCGAAGGGCAGCCGCGCGGCAGCGGATACAGTCGGGCCCATGACCAAGTGGGAGTACGTCACGGTGCCGCTTCTGGTGCACGCGACCAAGCAGATTCTGGACACCTGGGGCGAGGACGGCTGGGAGCTCGTCCAGGTCGTGCCCGGGCCGAACAACCCCGAGCAGCTCGTGGCCTACCTGAAGCGGGCCAAGTCGTGAGCGGGGCCGTCGAGGCGAAGCTCGCCGAGCTGGGCCTGACCCTGCCGGCGGTCGTGCCGCCGCTGGCCGCCTACCAGCCGGCCGTGCAGTCCGGTGTGTACGTCTACACCTCGGGCCAGCTCCCGATGGTGGACGGCAAGCTCCAGCTGACCGGCAAGGTCGGCGGCGAGGTCACCGCCGAGGAGGCCAAGCAGCTCGCGGCCACCTGCGCGCTGAACGCGCTCGCGGCCGTGAAGTCGGTCGCCGGTGACCTGGACCGGATCAAGCGGGTCGTGAAGGTCGTCGGCTTCGTCGCCTCCGCCCCCGACTTCACCGGGCAGCCGGGCGTCATCAACGGCGCCAGCGAGCTGCTCGGCGCCGTCCTCGGCGACAAGGGCGTGCACGCGCGCAGCGCCGTCGGTGTGGCCGTGCTGCCGCTCGACGCCCCGGTCGAGGTCGAGGTCCAGGTGGAACTGGCCGACGCCTGACCGCCTGCCGTACGTCCGTACGCGACGCAGAGCCGGTTCCCTCCGCGCGAGGGGATCGGCTCTCGTGCATTCCGGTGCTTGCGCATAGCATCCGGCCATGTCGAATGGTCAGCCGAAGCAGGCGAGTGGTCAGCCGGACAAGGCGAGCGGTCAGTCCGGGCAGCCGAGTCCGTCGGAGCCTTCGGAGTCGTCGCAGCAGCCGAGTCCGTCGGCCTCGTCCGAGCAGCCGAGTCCGTCGGAGCCGTCGGGGCGGCCCGAGCCGTCCGGCGGGCCGAGGCGGGCGAACGGGCAGTGGTACCCGGCCGAGTGGCCCGACCGTATCCGCGCCCTCGCCGCCGGCGAACTCACCCCGGTGACCCCCCGGCGCGCCGCGACCGTCCTGCTCCTGCGCGACGGGGCCGCTGGACCCGACGTCCACATGCTGCGCCGCCGCACCTCCATGGCCTTCGCGGGCGGCGCGTACGCCTACCCCGGCGGCGGTGTCGACCCCCGCGACGAGCAGCCCGTGCGCTGGGCGGGGCCCTCCCGTGAGGCCTGGGCGGCCCGGCTCGGCCTCGACGACCCCGCGCAGGCCCAGGCCGTGGTCTGCGCCGCCGTGCGCGAGACGTACGAGGAGGCGGGCGTTCTGCTCGCAGGGGAGACCGGGGAGGGCGTCGTCGGCGACACGACCGGCGAGGAGTGGGAGCGGGACCGGGAGGCGCTCGTCGCCCGCGAGCTGTCCTTCGCCGACTTCCTGGACCGGCGGGGGCTCGTGCTCCGCTCCGATCTGCTCGGCGCGTGGGCCCGCTGGATCACGCCGGAATTCGAACAGCGCCGCTACGACACCTGGTTCTTCGTTGCCGCCCTTCCGGCTGGGCAGCGCACCCGGAACGCCTCCACGGAGGCCGACCGGACCGTCTGGATCCGACCGGCGGAGGCCGCCGCCGGCTACGACCGGGGCGAGCTGACGATGATGCCGCCGACGATCTCCACCCTGCGTGCCCTGGAGCGGTACGGCACGGCGGCCGAGGCGCTCGCGGGCGCCTCGGAGCAGGATCTGACCCCGGTGCTCGCGCGGGCGCGTCTGGAGGGCGACGAGCTGGTCCTGAGCTGGCCGGGCCACGAGGAGTTCACCAAGATCATCCCGGTGGGTGGCGAACGATGAGCGACGCCGCCGCCCTGCCCGGCCAGCCGCGCGGAGTCGTGGTCTCCGGTCCCGCGACCGCCCGCGCCGTGAACGTCCTCGCGCCGAACCCGTCCGCGATGACCCTCGACGGCACCAACACCTGGCTCCTCTCCGAGCCCGGATCCGATCTCGCCGTGGTCGTCGACCCCGGTCCGCTCGACGACACCCATCTGCGCGACGTGATCGCGACCGCCGAGAAGCTCGGCAAGCGGATCGCGCTCACCCTGCTGACCCACGGCCACCCGGACCACGCGGAGGGCGCGGGCCGCTTCGCCGAACTGACAGGGACGGCCGTACGGGCCCTCGACCCGGCGCTGCGGCTCGGCGACGAGGGGCTCGGCGCGGGGGACGTGGTGACGGTCGGCGGTCTGGAGCTGCGGGTCGTCCCGACGCCCGGCCACACGTCGGACTCGCTCTCCTTCCACCTGCCCGCCGACCGGGCGGTGCTCACGGGGGACACGATCCTGGGGCGCGGGACGACGATGGTGGCCCATCCGGACGGGCGGCTCGGTGACTACCTGGACTCGCTGCGGCGGCTCCGCTCGCTCACCGTCGACGACGGGGTCCACACGGTGCTTCCGGGGCACGGGCCGGTCCTGGAGGACGCACAGGGGGCCGTGGAGTTCTATCTCGCGCACCGGGCGAGCCGGCTCGCCCAGGTCGAGACGGCGGTGGAGAACGGTCACCGGACGGCGGCGGAGGTCGTCGCCCATGTGTACGCGGATGTGGACCGCTCGCTGTGGCCGGCGGCCGAGCTGTCCGTACGGGCCCAGCTGGAGTACCTGCGAGAGCGCGGCCTGGCGTAGGGGGTGTGGCGGGCCCGGGCGGGACGGTCCAGGCCCGGGTAGGACGGCCCGGGCCTGGGCCCTGGGACGTCACGATCCTGTCCCGAGGCGGCCCCCTCCCCTTCGGCGTTCTTGACCCGTGCTTTACGCTCCGCTTACTTCTGGCCGTAGCTTTCGGGGGGAACGCCCGTGTTCGTCATTGCCATCCTGCTGCTCATCGCCGCAGTGGTGCTCTACTTCGTCGCCCGCTCCAACGACTCGAAGGGGCTGAAGCTGGGCGCCGTCGGCGCGGTGGTCGCCGGCCTCTTCTCGCTGGTCGTCAGCATGACGTACGTGATCAGCGCCTACGAGGTCGGTGTGCCGGTCGCCTTCGGCAAGGTCGGCTCGCCCATGACCTCCGGCATGCACGTGAAGTCGCCCTTCACCGACGTCACGACGTTCTCGACCCGCCCCGTCGACCTCAACCTCTCCGACAAGGACGTCGTCGAGGTCCGCTCCTCGCAGGGCGGTGTCATGGACGTCGAGGTCACGGTCAAGTGGGCCGTCGTCCCTTCGAAGTCCGTCGAGCTGTACAAGCTCGCGGGCAGCGAGGACGCCATCCAGCAGCGGCTCGTCTACCCCGACAGCCGGGAGATCGTCCGTAACGTCTTCGCCCGCTACACGAGCGAGCAGGGATACGCCACCGACCGCGAGAAGATCAACGCCGAGATCGGCGTGCTGATCAAGGAGCGCCTGGTCCCGCGCGGTATCGACGTGACCACGGTCAACCTGCGGAACGTGAAGCCCTCGGAGGCCCTTCAGGGCCAGATCGACCGCAAGATCCAGCAGCAGCAGGCGACCGAGCGCGCCCTTGAGGCCGCCCGTACCGCCAAGGCCGAGTCCGACCGGCGCCGGATCGAGGCGGAGGGCATCGCCCGCGCCAACAAGATCCTCAACGACTCGCTGACGGACAGGGTCCTGATGAACCAGTGCATCGACGCGTTCAAGGAGGCCGCGGCGAAGAACCCGATCTACACCGTGCCCTGCGCGAACGGCGCCTCGGCCCCGGTGATCGTGGACGGTTCCAAGCGCTGACCCGACGGTTCGTCCGTACGTGAAAGGGCCGCCCGGTCCGATGGCCGGGCGGCCCTTTCACGTACGGCGATGCGGTGGGCTCTACCGCGAGCGCTTCGCGAGGCGCTCCACGTCGAGGAGGATCACGGCGCGGGCCTCCAGGCGCAGCCAGCCGCGCTGGGCGAAGTCGGCGAGCGCCTTGTTGACCGTCTCGCGGGAGGCGCCGACCAGCTGGGCGAGCTCCTCCTGGGTGAGGTCGTGGACGACGTGGATGCCCTCCTCCGACTGCACGCCGAAGCGGCGCGACAGGTCGAGGAGCGCGCGGGCGACACGGCCCGGCACGTCGGAGAAGACCAGGTCGGACATCTGGTCGTTGGTCTTGCGCAGGCGGCGGGCGACCGCGCGCAGCAGCGCGGTGGCGACCTCGGGCCGCGCGTTCAGCCAGGGCTGGAGGTCGCCGTGGCCCAGGCCGAGCAGCTTGACCTCGGTCAGCGCGGTCGCGGTCGCGGTGCGCGGGCCCGGGTCGAACAGCGACAGCTCGCCGATGAGCTCGCCGGGGCCGAGGACGGCCAGCATGTTCTCCCGGCCGTCGGGGGAGGTGCGGTGCAGCTTCACCTTGCCCTCGGTCACCACGTACAGGCGGTCGCCGGGGTCGCCCTCGTGGAAGAGCGCGTCGCCACGGGCGAGCGTCGCCTCACTCATCGAGGCGCGCAGCTCGGCAGCCTGCTCGTCATCGAGCGCCGCGAAGAGCGGGGCGCGCCGCAGAACGTCGTCCACGAGTTCTCTCCATACTGTCGACCTGCTCAGGGACCTGCGTCCCATGATGCCGGACGTACAAAACAGTGCGATCAATCACAACAAGTTTGACGTACCGAGCCGCCCGTCCGTACGCCAGGGGCCCGATTGGGGGCTGATCGGCCACGACCGGGGCGGATGTCGGTGGGGGCCCCTAGGCTGGCCGGGTGTCCAACTCGCCGGTGAGAGCGCAGGCCAAGGGGGCTGGAAGAGTGTCCGCCGAAGGTAATTCCGCCGTGGGCGAACGCGGCGTGTCGAAACGGGCAAAAGCCGCGAATCGGAAGCCCGCGAAGTCCGCAGAGCCGGGAAAGGCCGCGCCCGTGGAGCCCGCAGAGCCGGGAATGGCCGTGCCCGTGGAGCCCGCCGAGCCGCCGAAGGTCCCCGCATCCGTGAAGTCGGCCGAGCCGGTCAATGCCGCCGAGCCGGTCAAGGCCGCCAAGGTCTCCAGGCCGGTCAAGGCCGCCAATGCCGCCAAGTCGGTCAAGGCCGCCGAGGCAGCCGATCCGGGCAAGGCCGTCAGGGCCGCCAAGCCCGCCAAGCCCGAGTCGCGGCTCGCGATGGTCCGCAGGGCCCGCAAGATCAACCGCGAGCTCGCCGAGGTCTACCCGTACGCCCATCCGGAGCTCGACTTCCGCAGCCCCTTCGAGCTGCTCGTGGCCACGGTCCTCTCGGCGCAGACCACCGACCTGCGGGTCAACCAGACCACGCCCGCCCTCTTCGCGAAGTACCCCACACCCGAGGACCTCGCCGCCGCCGTGCCCGAGGAGGTCGAGGAGCTCATCCGCCCCACCGGCTTCTTCCGCGCCAAGACCAAGTCGATCATGGGCCTCGCCGCGGCCCTCAGGGACGACTTCGGGGGCGAGGTGCCCGGCCGCCTCGACGACCTCGTCAAGCTCCCCGGCGTCGGCCGCAAGACCGCCTTCGTCGTCCTCGGGAACGCCTTCGGGGTCCCCGGCATCACCGTGGACACCCACTTCATGCGGCTGGCCAGGCGCTGGAAGTGGACCGAGTCCGACGACCCGGTGAAGATCGAGGCCGAGGTCGCCGAGATCTTCCCGAAGAGCGAGTGGACGATGCTCTCGCACCGCGTGATCTTCCACGGCCGGCGGATCTGCCACGCCCGCAAGCCGGCCTGCGGCGCCTGCCCGATCGCCCCCCTCTGCCCCGCGTACGGAGAAGGCGAGACCGACCCCGAGAAGGCGCGGAAGCTGCTCAAGTACGAGAAGGGCGGCTTCCCGGGCCAGCGGCTCAGCCCACCGCCCGGCTACCCCGGCCGTCCGGCGCCCCCGCTGGGCGCGGGCGAGTGAGCCCGCGCCGCCCCGCAGGCCCGGGGAACGAACCCGTCCATCGACGGCGTTGTGGAAACGGGGGTGCCTATGACGCGCACTGACGAAGAGATCCACGGCGAGGACGTCCGCGACGGCGACGTCCAGGCCGGCCATGTCCAGGACGACGACGCCCACGGACTGCTCAGCCGTGACGGGCTGCCCGACTGGCTGGGCCCCGTCGACCGGGCCGCCCGCACGGTCGCGCCCGAGCAGCTGAGCCGCTTCCTGCCGCCCGCCAGCGGCGCCGGGCGGCAGTCCGCCGTCCTCGTCCTCTTCGGCGAGGGGAAGCACGGCCCCGAGCTGCTGCTCATGGAGCGGGCCGGCAGCCTGCGCTCCCACGCGGGCCAGCCCTCGTTCCCCGGCGGCGCCCTCGACCCCGAGGACGGCGACCCGGCGGACGGCGGGCTCCTGCGCGCGGCCCTGCGCGAGGCCCAGGAGGAGACCGGGCTCGACCCGGCGGGTGTCCAGCTCTTCGCGGTGCTGCCCCGGCTCTACATCCCGGTCAGCGGCTTCGTCGTCACCCCGGTCCTCGGCTGGTGGCGCACCCCCAGCCCGGTCGGGGTCGTCGACCCCGGAGAGACCGCCCGGGTCTTCACCGTCCCCGTGGCGGATCTCACGGATCCGGCGAACCGCGCGACGGCGGTCCACCCGAGCGGCCACCGGGGCCCTGCGTTCCTGGTCGAGTCCGCTCTGGTCTGGGGTTTCACCGCCGGAGTGATCGACCGGCTGCTGCACTTCTCCGGCTGGGAGCGGCCCTGGGACCGGTCCCGGCAGGTCCCGCTCGACTGGCGGTCATGACAGGCTGAACCCCGGCGACCGGAAACGAATCTGCGAGGCAATTGACGGTGAACGTGCTGGACATCCTGCTGCTGCTCGCCGCCGTGTGGTTCGCGATCATCGGCTACCGCCAGGGATTCGTGGTCGGCATCCTGTCGGTGATCGGCTTCCTCGGCGGCGGTCTCGTCGCCGTTCTGCTGCTCCCGGTCCTGTGGAACCAGCTGACCGACAACAGCGAGGTCTCGACCACGGCGACGGTCGTCTTCGTGATGATCGTCATCGTCTGCGCCTCGGTCGGCCAGGCCTTCACCACCCACCTCGGCAACAAGCTGCGCCGTCACATCACCTGGTCGCCCGCGCGCGCTCTCGACGCCACGGGCGGCGCCCTGGTCAACGTCGTGGCGATGCTGCTCGTGGCCTGGCTGATCGGCTCCGCCCTCGCCGGGACCTCCATGCCCACCGTCGGCAAGGAGGTACGGAGCTCCAAGGTGCTCCTCGGGGTGGAAGAGGTGATGCCGGATCAGGCGTCGCGCTGGTTCGACGACTTCGGCTCCACCCTGGCCCGCAGCGGCTTCCCCCCGGTCTTCAGCCCGTTCGCCGACGAGCCGATCACGCCGGTCCCGCCGCCCGACCCGGCGCTCGCCGGGAGCCCGGTCGCCGCACGCGCCCAGCGGTCCATCGTCAAGGTCGTCGGCACCGCGCAGAGCTGCGGCAAGGTCCTCGAAGGCACCGGCTTCGTCTTCGCCGACCGCCGGATCATGACCAACGCCCACGTCGTCGGAGGCGTCGACGAGCCGACCGTGCAGATAGGCGGTGAAGGCAAGCTCTACGACGCCAAGGTCGTCCTCTACGACTGGCAGCGCGACATCGCCGTCCTGGACGTGCCGGGCCTCAGGGCCACCCCGCTCACCTTCGCCGCCGACGACGCCAGGAGCGGCGACGGCGCGATCATCGCCGGCTTCCCCGAGAACGGCTCGTACGACGTGCGCTCGGCGCGCGTCCGGGGCCGTATCCACGCGGACGGACCCGACATCTACCGCCGTGGCGATGTGCGCAGGGACGTGTACTCGCTGTACGCGACGGTCCGCCAGGGCAACTCCGGCGGTCCGCTCCTCACCGAGGACGGCAAGGTGTCCGGGGTGATCTTCGCCCGCTCCCTCGACGACGCGAACACCGGCTACGCGCTGACGGTCGACGAGATCCGCGAGGACATCGAGCGTGGCCGGGCCGCCGACCAGCAGGTCGACACCCAGGCCTGCGCCCTGTAGTCCCCGGTCCGGCCGAGCTCTGGAGCCCCGGCCCCGTCAGGTCCTGTGGCCACGGGCCCCGCTAAGGGGTGTCGCGGGGATGCCGGAGCCGGGCCGAGACCCAGCGGGCCCGGCGGCGCAGAATGAGCGAGATCCCCACCTCTGGCACGGTGTGCGAGCCGCCGGGCTCCGGCGGTCCACCCCCCTCGCGAGAACTCGGCGCGGCGGCCGAGCGGCGGTTGCGTGCTGTCGTGTCACCGTAGTCGTGCGTCCAGCCCATACTTCGACCTCTGCCCGTGGCCCAAGGTCGGTAACCTCCCGGGGGCCCGCCAATTGGAGTATGCGCCGGGCACATGGCCGTTCGAAGGAAGTCTGTACGCCTCCGGGGGCGACGGGCCGTCAGCGGTCGGGCTCGGGGTCCTTCAGCCAGTTGACGAGCTCCGTGGAGAAGGCCACCGGGTCCTCCTCGTGCGGGAAGTGACCGAGACCGTCGAAGAGCCGCCAGCGGTAGGGCGCTTCCACGTACTCGCCCGACCCCGCCGCGCTCCGCGTCCGCATCACCGGGTCGAGGGAGCCGTGCAGATGGAGCGTCGGCACCCGCACCGGCCGCTTCATGCGCCGGTTGAACTGGACGCCGTCCGGGCGGGCGAGCGAGCGCACCATCCAGCGGTACGGCTCGATCGAGCAGTGCGCCGTCGACGGGACGAGCATCGCCCGCCGGTACACCTCGACCGCCTCGTCGTCCGCCGCGCCACGGGGCTGGGGACCCGACCAGTCCCGGATCAGCTCCCCGACCAGCGCCGCGTCGTCGGCGACGAGCTGACGCTCCGGCAGCCACGGCCGCTGGAAGCCCCAGACGTGCGAACCGGCCCGCGTCTGGGCGAAGTCGGAGAGCATGGCCGAGCGCCAGCGGCGCGGGTGCGGCATCGAGGAGACCACGAGCCGGCGCACCAGCTTGGGCCGCATCACGGCCGCCGTCCAGGCGAGGTACCCGCCGAGGTCGTGCCCGACGAGCGCCGCGTCCGGCTCGCCGAGGGAGCGGATGACACCCGTGATGTCGAGGGCGAGGTTGGCGGGGTCGTAACCCCGGGGCGTGCGGTCGCTGCCGCCGACGCCGCGCAGGTCCATCGCGACGGCCCGGAACCCGGCCTCCGCGAGGACGGGCAGCTGATGGCGCCAGGTCCACCAGAACTGCGGAAAGCCGTGCAGCAGCAGCACCAGCGGGCCGTCGCCCATCTCGGCGATGTGGAAGCGGGCGCCGTTGGCGGCCACGTCGCGATGGGTCCAGGGCCCGTCGAGCCGTACGGGCCCGCCGTTGCCGTTGCTCTCGGGAAGGGTCATACGGACGAGCGTGCCACAGCGGGAGACCTGTCCAGCGCCTTCTCCAGCGCCTTGTTCGGCTCCGGACGCGGGTGCGGCTTCGCGTTCTGCATGATCGCGGCCGTCTCCTTGGCGGAGGCGATGGACTTCTCCGGCTTCTTCACCTTCTTGATCTGGGCGTACGCGATCGCCCCGAGGAGGACCGCGACCAGCACGTTGAAGGCGAAGGACAGCAGGAAGCACCAGACGAGGTTCCAGCCCCCGTTGCCGTTGTGCCCGCCGGTCCAGGTGTTGATGGCGTACGCGAGCGCGAAGCTCAGCATCGGCAGCGAGAACAGCAGCACCACGAGGGCGCCGATCCCCAGGATGCTGCCGATCCCCCCGCGCTTGACGTCCTGCCGCAGTTCGGCCTTGGCCAGGGCGATCTCGTCGTGCACCAGCGCGGACATCTCGGCGGTCGCCGAGGCGACCAGCTGGCCGAGGCTGCGCTCGGTTCCGTAGAACGGGTCGCTCATCGGTGCTCCCTCTTCTCTTCTGCGGTCCGGGTTCTCTTCTACGCGGTCCGCATCAGATCATGCCGGACGGTCGGCCTCGTCGCGCGGTGCCCCCGCCGCTCGGGCGAGCTGACGGTGTTCGGCGGCCTTCCTTTCGTGGATCGCGGCCATCCGGAGGTGGTACTCCGGGTCGTCCTCCTCGTAGATGTCGGGGATGCCGTCCTCGTCGTCGTCGCGCTCCTCGGCCGCGCAGATCGCCTGGTACCTGCGGACGCGCAGCTTCAGCAGGACGGAGGCGAGGACGGCGGCGATGAGCGAGCCGATCAGGACGGCCGCCTTCACCTCGTCGGTGAGGGCGGCGTCCCCCTCGAAGGCGAGTTCGCCGATGAGGAGCGAGACGGTGAAGCCGATGCCGGCGAGGGTGGCGACGGCGAACACGTCGGGCCAGGTCAGGTCGGGGTTGAGTTCGGCCCTGGTGAAGCGGGCGGCGAGCCAGGTGCCGCCGAAGATGCCGATGGCCTTGCCGACGACCAGGCCGAGGACCACGCCGAGGGTGACCGGCTGGGTGAAGACGTCGCCGATCGCCTTGCCGGAGATGCTCACGCCGGCGGAGAAGAGCGCGAACAGCGGCACGGCGAGGCCGGCCGAGAGCGGGCGTACGAGGTGCTCGATGTGCTCGCCGGGGGAGTGCTCCTCGCCCTCCCGGGTGGTGCAGCGCAGCATCAGGCCCATGGCCACGCCGGCGATGGTGGCGTGGACGCCGCTGTTGTACATCAGGCCCCAGATGACCAGGGCCAGCGGCACGTACACGTACCAGCCGCGGACGCCCTTGCGGAGCAGCAGCCAGAAGAGGAGCAGTCCGGCGAAGGCGCCACCGAGCGCGGCGAAGTTCAGGTCGCTGGTGAAGAAGACCGCGATGATCAGGATCGCGAAGAGGTCGTCGACGACGGCGAGGGTGAGCAGGAAGGCGCGCAGCGCGGACGGCAGTGAGGTGCCGATGACGGCGAGGACGGCGAGCGCGAAGGCGATGTCGGTCGCGGTGGGCACGGCCCAGCCGTCCATCGAGCCGTCGCCGACGGCGTTGACCAGGACGTAGACGAGGGCGGGCGCGGCCATGCCGCAGAGCGCGGCGATGACGGGGAGCGCGGCGGCCCGGGGGTCGCGCAGCTCGCCCGCGACGAGCTCGCGCTTGAGCTCGATGCCGGCGACGAAGAAGAAGACCGCGAGGAGGCCGTCGGCCGCCCAGTGCTGGATCGACAGGTCGAGGCCGAGGGCGGCGGGGCCCAGGTGGAAGTCGCTGACGGACTCGTAGCTGTCGCTCAGCGGGGTGTTGGCCCAGACGAGGGCGGCGACGGCGGCGACGAGGAGCAGTACGCCGCCCACGGTCTCGGTGCGCAGGGCGTCGGCGAGGTAGCGCCGCTCGGGCAGGGAGAGACGGCCGAGGAATCTGCGGTCGTCCCGCTTGCGGTCGTCACGGTCGGTGGGTGCGGGCGCGGCCACGGGTGAACCTCCGGTCGGTGGGCAGGGCAAAGCTCATGCCGACCAGACTTCCCGGCGCACCTAGGTTCTTCTTGTCGCGTCACTGACGCGATCTTTACTTTACCTAACGAGCGCGGGTCGTGTCCGGCGGGATTCACTCTAGGGAGATCTGCCCTTTTCGTCCCGCTGGGTGCGGCGACGGAAAAGCCCGCCCCCAGAAGCTCGGGGCGGGCGTCCGCGACGTACGGCCGGGGCTCAGTCCTCGCTGGAAGCGGCCGGCAGCTGGGTCTGGATGAGCGACATGACCGAGGAGTCGGTCAGCGTGGTGACGTCACCCAGCTCCCGGTTCTCGGCGACATCGCGCAGCAGGCGGCGCATGATCTTGCCCGAGCGGGTCTTGGGCAGCTCCGCCACCGGCAGGATCCGCTTCGGCTTGGCGATCGGGCCGAGGGTCGCGCCGACGTGGTTGCGCAGCTCGGCGACGAGGGTGTCGTCCTGGCTCGCCGTACCGCGCAGGATCACGAACGCGACGATCGCCTGGCCGGTGGTCTCGTCGGCGGCGCCGACGACGGCCGCCTCGGCCACGGACGGGTGCGAGACGAGGGCCGACTCGACCTCGGTGGTCGAGATGTTGTGACCGGAGACGAGCATGACGTCGTCGACCCGGCCGAGCAGCCAGATGTCGCCGTCGTCGTCCTTCTTGGCGCCGTCACCGGCGAAGTATTTGCCCTCGAAGCGGGACCAGTACGTGTCGATGTAGCGCTGGTCGTCGCCCCAGATGGTGCGGAGCATCGACGGCCACGGCTCGGTGAGGACCAGGTAGCCACCGCCGCCGTTCGGCACCTCGTTCGCCTCGTCGTCGACGACGGTCGCCGCGATGCCCGGCAGCGGGCGCTGCGCGGAGCCCGGCTTGGTCTCGGTGACGCCCGGCAGCGGCGAGATCATCATCGCGCCGGTCTCGGTCTGCCACCAGGTGTCCACGATCGGGGTCTTCCCGGCGCCGATGTGCTCCCGGTACCAGATCCAGGCCTCGGGGTTGATCGGCTCGCCGACCGAGCCGAGGACACGGAGGCTGGAGAGGTCGAACTTGGCGGGGATGTCGTCTCCCCACTTCATGAACGTACGGATCGCGGTGGGCGCCGTGTAGAGGATCGTGACGCCGTACTTCTGCACGATCTCCCAGAACCGGCCCTGGTGCGGGGTGTCCGGGGTGCCCTCGTACATGACCTGCGTCGCGCCGTTGGCCAGCGGGCCGTAGACGATGTACGAGTGCCCCGTGACCCAGCCGATGTCGGCGGTGCACCAGTAGACGTCGGTCTCCGGCTTCAGGTCGAAGACGGCGTGGTGGGTGTAAGCGGCCTGGGTGAGGTAGCCGCCGGAGGTGTGCAGGATGCCCTTCGGCTTCCCCGTGGTGCCCGAGGTGTAGAGGATGAAGAGCGGGTGCTCCGCCTCGAAGGCCTCCGGGGTGTGCTCGGCGGACTGGCGGGCGACGATGTCGTCCCACCACACGTCACGGCCCTCGGTGAACGCGGTCTCCTGGCCCGTACGGCGGACCACCAGGACGTGCTCGACCTGCGGGCACTTCGCGACGGCCTCGTCGATGGCCGGCTTGAGGGCGCTCGGCTTGCCCCGGCGGTAGCCGCCGTCGGCGGTGACGACCAGCTTGGCGTCGGCGTCCTGGATACGGGAGGCGACGGCGTCGGCCGAGAAGCCGCCGAAGACCACCGAGTGGGCGGCGCCGACACGGGCGCAGGCCAGCATCGTGATGGCCGCCTCGGGGATCATCGGCAGGTAGACCGCGACCCGGTCGCCCTTGCGGACGCCCAGTTCGGTCAGGGCGTTGGCCGCCTTGGAGACCTCGTCCTTGAGCTCGGCGTACGTGATCGCGCGGCTGTCGCCCGGCTCACCCTCGAAGTGGATGGCGACCCGGTCGCCGTGACCGGCCTCGACGTGGCGGTCGACGCAGTTGTACGCCACGTTCAGCTCGCCGTCGGCGAACCACTTGGCGAACGGCGGGTTCGACCAGTCGAGGGTCTCGGTCGGCTCGGTGGCCCAGGTCAGGCGCTTGGCCTGCTCGGCCCAGAAGCCCAGCCTGTCCGCCTTGGCCTGCTCGTACGCCTCCGCCGTCGCGTTGGCGTGCGCGGCCAGCTCGGCGGGCGGCGGAAACCGACGCTCTTCCCGAAGCAGATTGGCCAGGCTTTCGTTGCTCACGACATCTCCCTTTCCCAGGGCGTCCTCTGTGCGTATGTGTCCCGCGTCATACCTCATCAGTCAGATGCCCGGGTGACAAGAGCCTCCGGACAATTGGTTTAGACCTGTGGGGCAAATGACGTGCGGGGGCCCCTTCTTCCCGGGCGGTGTTCCCGAGCGGTGGGAGAAGGGGCCACACAGTCTCACGGACGGGCGAGCCGGAAGGTTCAGGGCACGCGGACTCCGGCCGGGGAGCTTCAGAGGGCGCGGGGGAGCCGGGAGGCTCAGGACGCGCGGACTCCGGCCGGGGACCCGGAGGGTTCAGGACGCGCGGGGACTCCAGGCGGAGAGCCGGGAGGGTGAGGCTCAGGACGCGCGCACCGTCTCCAGCGGGCCCGTCGGCATGACCTGGGTGAACACGTCGTCGTAGCTGTGCACCTCGTCCGCCCCGGCCAGCAGGTACGCCTGTGCTTCGCCCACGTGGAAGTACATGCCGTGCAGAGTGAGGCTGCCGTCGGCGAGGCGGCGCGCCACCGGCTCGTACGCCCGCAGGTGCTCCAGCTGCTGGACCACGTTGGTCAGGCAGAGCTGCTCGACCGCGTCGGCCGGAAGCCGCCCGGAGATCCGGGCCCAGGCGTGTCTCCGGCTCTCCATCCGCTCCAGGCTGGGCCGGCCGTGGCGCAGCCAGCGGCGGAGCGGGGTCGGCGGGTCGTCCGGCCCGCCGTTCAGCAGGGCCTGCATCGCGCCGCAGCCGGAGTGGCCGCAGACCGTGATCGACTCGACCCGCAGCACCTCCACCGCGTACTCGATCGCCGCCGCCACCGAGTCGTCGCCGCTCTCCTCGCCGGGGAGCGGGACGAGATTGCCGACGTTGCGCACGGTGAACAGGTCACCCGGGCCGCTCGACGTGATCATGCTGGTGACGAGACGGGAGTCGGCGCAGGTCAGGAAGAGCTGCGAGGGCCGCTGGCCCTCCCGGGCGAGCCGCGCCAGTTCCTCCCGTACCAGCGGGGCCGTGTTCCGCTGGAACTTGCCGATGCCGCTCGCCAGATGCAGCCCCGGTGTCCGCCGGGGCTCGGCGGGCTCCGTGGCCACGTCGGGGTGGTCGGCCGGCTGCTCGCCGCACTGGTGGTTGTGCCAGGGCGTCCAGGGGCGGCAGCAGCCGTGCGCGGCCGAGGCGTCGGCGGGGGCGGGATCGGCGATGCGGACACCGGAGGGACCGGTCGTCTCGACCGTGCCACCGTGGGCGAGGTGACCGGCGGTCCAGTCGCTCAGCGTCTCGTACGCGGCGTGGTCCATGAAGGATCCGTCCAGCTCGACCACGACGTCGGAACCATGGGGCAGCTGATGCAGGGACCGGCTCAGCCGGGGCACGGCGAGGAAGGTCAACTGGCCCCGGACGTGCAGCAGGTGACGCCCGTCCCGCTCCTCGCGGGTGATCCGGGTGCGGGCCAGCCGGTGCAGGGAGACCGAGATGGCCACGGCGATGCCGAGGGCGACGCCCTCCAGGATGCCGACGAGGACGACACCGGACAGCGTCACCACGTAGACGACGACCTCGCGGTGCCGGGTGACGGTACGGATGTGGGTGATGCTGACCATCTGGATGCCGACCACCATCACGAGAGCGGCGAGCGCGGGCAGCGGGATCAGGTCGATCACGGGAACGAGCAGCAGGGCCGCGAGCACGATCCACAGACCGTGCAGCATCGTGGACGCGCGGCTCACCGCGCCCGCCGACACGTTGGCGACGCTGCGGACCGCGACCCCGGCGACCGGCAGTCCGCCGAGCGCTCCCGAGACCATGTTGGCCGCGCCCTGACCGGCGAGTTCGCGGTCGAGGACCGAGCGCGGCACACCCCGGCCGCCGTCCGCGCGGGCGGCGACCAGCTTGTCGACCGCCACGGCCGAGAGCAGCGACTGCACGCTGGTGACCAGGGTGATCGTCAGCACCCCGGCCGCGATGCCGAGCGCCGGGCCCTCGGGCAGACCGGGCAGCGCGTGGCTGCTCCAGGACGGCAGGTCGACGCGGGGCACGGCGAGCCCGGCGATCGTCGCCACCGCCGTCGCCCCGGCCACCGCGACGAGCGCGGCCGGCACCTTCCGTACGAACTGCCCCGCGCGGCCCGGCAGCCGGGGCCAGCCCAGGAGCACGGCCACGGTGAGGGCGCTGATGGCGAGTGCCGCCGGATGGACGTCGGCCAGCTGGGCGGGCAGACCGAGGACGTTGTCGACGGCGGAGCTCTGCGGGGTGCCGCCGAGCACGATGTGGAGCTGGGCGAGGGCGATGGTGACGCCGATGCCGGCGAGCATGCCGTGCACGATCGCGGGCGAGACGGCGAGCGCCGAGCGGGCCACCCGGAGGACCGAGAGGCCCAGTTGGGTGAGGCCGGCGAGCACGGTGATGGCGCAGGTGGTGCGCCAGCCGTACAGCTGGATGAGCTCGGCCGTCACGACGGTGAGACCGGCGGCGGGGCCGCTGACCTGGAGCGGCGAACCGCCGAAGCGGCCGGCCACGAGGCCGCCGACGGCGGCGGCCACCAGGCCGGCCTGGAGCGGGGCTCCGGTGGCGAGCGCGATGCCGAGCGAGAGGGGCAGAGCGATCAGGAAGACGGCGACGGAGGCGGAGAGGTCGGCTCCGGCGATTCGGAAGCGGCGGGGTCCGTCCGGCGGGCTGTGAGGCCGCTGGGCGCGGGGCCGGGTGGTCGTGCGGGCGGGGGTGCAGAGGGTCATTCCCGTCTCCTCCGGGGCAGCGCGGTCGCGGTTCGTGCGGGACGAACATGGGGGCTCGCGGCCGTGGGTCACGGCGTGCAGCGGCGGGATCCGAGCGGGGTCCCCGCCTGGACGAGGATCAACGCTCGGTAAATGGATCGTAATGGAGAGTAAAGTCTCTGGCATTATTTTCGGGGCAAACAGGGCAATGATTCACCGGTTCCGGTGATAGACGCATGGATTGCCGCTTGTCGTTTCATCTCTTCGGCCGCCGTGGTGCGACGTTGACGCCGCCCGTACAGACGTCACGCCGAAGCCGCACGGCGGTCTCGCACGGCGGTCGCATGACGTCTCGCACGGCGGTCGCACGGCGGCTCGCACGGCGGCTCGTACGGAAGCTCGCACGGAACCGAGGAGAGGTGGGCGGATGACAGCCGCCGGGAGAAGGACCACTGCCCAGAGGAAGGCGCTCGCCGCCGGTGCCCTCGCCGTCGCCCTGATCACCGGCCTCGCCGGCTGTTCGGGCTCCGACGGCACCGCCACGGAGGGCGCGCGGGGTGGTACGGGCGCCAAGAAGGGACCGGCCGCCGCCCCGCCGAACGCGGTCCGCCTGATCGGCGACGGCTCCACGGCCTTCACCGGCGCCCAGCCCCACCAGCCCGTCTGGCAGCGCCTCAAGCCGGGCGAGACCCCGCCGCAGTTCGTCGTCTTCTCCTGGGACGGCGCCGGCGAGGACAGCCAGAAGCTCTTCTCCCACTTCCGGTCCGTGGGCAAGAAGTACGACGCCACCATGACGTACTTCCTCAGTGGCGTGTATCTGCTGCCCGAGGAGAAGCGGAAGCTCTACGACCCGCCGCAGCACAGTGCCGGGCGTTCCGACATCGGATTCAACGACACCGAGGGCATCCGCGCCACCGTCCGCGAACTGCGCGGCGCCTGGCTGGAGGGCAACGAGATCGGCACCCACTTCAACGGGCACTTCTGCGGGAAGGAGGGCGGCGTCGGCAACTGGTCGGTCGAGGAGTGGAAGAGCGAGATCAACCAGGCCAAGTCCTTCGTCAAGAACTGGAAGACCAACGCGGGCCTGCGCGCCGAGCAGCCGCTGCCCTTCGACTACGACAAGGAACTCGTCGGCGCCCGCACCCCCTGCCTCGAGGGCCGGAAGAACTTCGTCCGGGCGGCGGCGCAGATGGGCTTCCGCTACGACACGAGCGGCGTCAACGACCAGATCTGGCCCAAGAAGGACCTGGGTCTCTGGGACCTGTCGATGCACCTGGTGCCCGTCCCGGGCCGCTCCTTCCAGACGCTCGCCATGGACTACAACTTCCTGGTCAACCAGTCTCCCGGGACGACCCAGGGCGACCCGTCCCAGCACCGGTACTGGGGCGACCAGATGCGGGACGGCCTGGTGCAGGCCTTCGAGCGCTCCTACCGGGGCAACCGGGCGCCGGTCATCATCGGCAACCACTTCGAGTCCTGGAACGGCGGCACGTACATGCGGGCCATCGAGGAGACCATCGCGACGGTGTGCGTGCAGAAGGACGTCAAGTGCGTGTCCTTCCGCCAGCTCGCCGACTGGCTCGACGCCCAGGATCCCGACGTCATCGCGAAGATGCGCACCCTGAAGGTCGGCGAGGCCCCGCCGGCCGGCTGGGCGAACTTCCTCGCCCCCCAGCCGGCGGCCCCTGCGGCCCCGGCGGCAGGCGCCGAGCCTGCTGAACGCCACTGAGCCCCGCGTTGCGTCAGACCGGCTGAACGGCGCTGAGCCTTTCGGACAGTACGAACCCGGGGTCGACCTGCGCTGCCAGGTCGACCCCGGTTTTGGCGTTGCCCCAGCTCTCCGCGTTGCGGAGGTGGAAGTGGACCATCTGGCGCGTGTAGCGCTCCCAGTCGCGGTGGGCGTACGAGTCGTCCGCCGCGTCCTGGAGGGCCTGGAGCGACATCCGGTTCTCCGCCTCCAGGAGCTCGAAGCGGGGCGGGCGGCCCTTCTCCATCGCGCGGACCCAGTCCGAGTGGCCCACCGTCACGAGCAGGTCGTCACCGACCTCCGCGCGGAGGAAGTCGAGGTCGTCCTCGCCCTGCACCTTGTTGCCGACGACCTTGAGCGCGACGCCGAAGTCCCGGGCGTACTCCTTGTACTGGCGGTAGACCGAGACCCCCTTGCGGGTCGGCTCGGCGACCAGGAACGTCATGTCGAAGCGGGTGAAGAGGCCGGAGGCGAAGGAGTCCGAACCCGCGGTCATGTCGACGACCACGTACTCGTCGGCGCCGTCCACCAGGTGGTTGAGACAGAGCTCCACCGCGCCGACCTTCGAGTGGTAGCAGGAGACGCCGAGGTCCGACTCAGTGAAGGGGCCGGTCGCCATCAGGCGGACATCGCCGTCGTCGAGCCGGACCGGCCGGGCGCAGGCCTCGTACACCGGGTTCTCCTCGCGGACCCGCAGCAGCCGCGAGCCCTCCCCGGGCGGCGTTGTCTTGATCATCGTGTCGGCGGAGACGATCCGCGGGTTGGTGCCCCGCAGGTACTCCTTGATGAGCGGCAGGTGCGCGCCCATCGCGGGCAGTGCGGCGGCCTCCGCGTCGGGCAGGCCGAGTGCGGCGCCGAGGTGCTGGTTGATGTCGGCGTCGACGGCTACGACCGGGGCTTCGTTGGCGGCGAGGTGGCGGATGAAGAGCGAGGACAGCGTGGTCTTTCCGCTGCCGCCCTTCCCCACGAAAGCGATCTTCATGTTCACCTAGGGTAGTGGCATGAACGCATCGCGTGGTCAAGGTGCGTGAAGAAGACCACTCCATCGTGGGGCCGAGGCCCGGGGCGCGTAGCCTCCCTACCTATGAGTACGCACGCCTCTGACCCCTTGGCCGCCCTCGGCTCCCTGCCGGGCGTCGCCGACGCGGTGGACTCCGTACGCAAGGCCGTCGACCGGGTCTACGGCCACCGTGTGATGCGCCGCCGCAGCAACGAGATCTCATCCGAGGCGGCCCTGCGCGGCGCCCGTGGCTCGGCCGCCCTCTCCGGTGCCGACTGGGCCCTGGAAGAGGTCCGCCGACGCACCGACTTCGGCGCGGATCCCGAGGCCCGCACGGTCGGCGCCGCCCTGCGGCTCGGCGCCGAGGCCGGGCAGCTGCTCTCCATCTGGCGCCAGTCTCCGCTGCGGGTGCTCGCCCGGCTCCACCTGGTCGCCGAGGGCGAACCGGGCGAATCGGTGGGCCGGCCCCGGCTGGAAGGCGAGGCGGTCGACGAACCGCTCATCGAGACCCCGCCGCCGTCCCCCGCCGAGGTCGCGGGACGGCTCGACGGACTCGCCGAGCTGATCGTCGCGGGGGGCGACGCCCCAGCGCTCGTGACGGCCGCCGTCGTGCACGGCGAACTGCTCGCGCTGCGCCCTTTCACCTCGTACAACGGGCTGGTGGCGCGGGCGGCGGAGCGGATCGCGCTGGTCGGCAGCGGTCTCGACCCCAAGGCGATCTGCCCGGCGGAGGTCGGCCACGCGGAGCAGGGGCGCGCCGCGTATCTCGCCGCGTTCGAGGGGTACCTGTCGGGGACCCCTGAGGGTGTGGGCGGCTGGATCGCGCACTGCGGGCGCTCGGTCGAGCTGGGTGTCCGCGAGTCGACCGCCGTCTGTGAGGCGCTTCAGCGCGGCGCGGCCTGAGAAGGGCCGGGCCCGGGACGGACGGGGCCTGAGAAGGGCCGGGCCGGGAAATGGCCCGGAACAGGGTTGCGGCGGTACCAGTTCTGGTACCGCCGCTGGCACGTCCACCCAGTTACCAAGCGTCCTCGATATGTGCCCATCAGGCCGGGAACTTTGCCCTTGGCCTGGTGCGGCTGGCCCGTAATCGACGGGTCGACGTCGCGTGGGTGCCCGGTTTCAGTGCTAGGTCCGTGGGGCCTTCATGCTCAACAGGTGATCCTCTCGGATGTCCTCGGTCTCGCGGGCCTGATTCCTTTCTACTCCTGTCTGCGTGGAAGCGAAAGTGCTGGCTCCACTTCTCTGCTCATTGCTCAAATTCGGGCAAAGTCATCCGCGATCCGATGGGCGAGAGCGGCCTGACGGCGACGGGATACGTACCAGACGAGTCCGGCCCCGACGGCCGCCGCACCGACGGCCGCCGCAGCGACGAGCGTGGGCCGTGGCGGCATCCGGAATCCGGGCAGCCGCTGCTTGAGCCGTACCGGCTTCTCGAAGGCGAGAACCGGCCATTCCCGGGCCGCGGCCTCGCGGCGCAGCGCCCGGTCGGGATTGACCGCGTACGGGTGGCCGACGGCCTCCAGCATGGGGACGTCGGTCGCCGAATCGCTGTAGGCGTAGCAGCGCGAGAGGTCGTAGCCCTCCGACTTCGCCAGCTCCCGGACCGCCTCGGCCTTGGTCGGTCCGTAGGCGTAGTACTCCACCTCACCGGTGAAGCAGCCGTCCTCGCCGACCACCATGCGGGTGGCGACGACGCGGTCGGCCCCGAGCATCTCGCCGATCGGCTCGACGACCTCGGCGCCGGAGGTCGAGACGATCACGACGTCACGGCCGGCGGCGTGGTGCTCCTCGATGAGGGAGGCCGCCTCGTCATAGATGATCGGGTCGATGAGGTCGTGAAGGGTCTCGGCGACGAGCTCCTTCACCTGGGCGACGTTCCAGCCTTTGCAGAGCGCGGAAAGATATTCGCGCATCCGCTCCATCTGGTCGTGATCGGCCCCGCCCGCCAGGAAGACGAACTGGATGTAGGCCGTCCGCAGGGCGGCGCGGCGGCTGATCAGTCCGCCCCGGTAGAAGGACTTGCTGAAGGTCAGCGTCGAGGACTTCGCAATGACCGTCTTGTCCAGGTCAAAGAAGGCGGCTGTGCGCGGCAAGGAGTGGTTTTCCACAAGCCAGAGCATAGGTGCCCGCCATTCGGCGTACGCTGGGGCGCGTGGGTTTGCCTGAGAAGGCTCTCGGGTACACCATGGAAGTCACGGATCGTTCGCGACCGTGCTAACCCGGTCCGGCTCCTCCCCCCCCGAGTCGGCCGGAAAGACGACCCCCGCTCTCCCCCCCGGCGGGGGTCGTCGCATGTCCGGAGCCGTTTTGGCGCTGTGAGACATCGTCCGCTCCCTTCCTCCCGGCCTGAGGCCGCGCCGCGACCGATGCCCGGCCGCGCTCTCGATTCCTCACTCACGGTAACCGCCGGGCTGCGCTCCGGACAGTCCCAGGGGGAGTGACGAAGATATTCACAGGGCTTCGGATATCCCCAGTTTTTCGGTGAGATCTCCAGGATTCCCGGCACGGCCCCACGGTGATTCCTGTCGCGAAGTTCGCGAACGGCAGGAATCACGAGAGGGGTGGGTGTCATGGAGGCATCCAGGACTTCCGGGGTCAGGGGGACGGCGCCGACTTCGCCGCCGAGCCGGGCGGCACTGCCCGGCTGCGACGAGCCGCGCCGCACGGGCCCGCTGATCGTCACGGAGGACCTCGGCCTGCTCGACGACCTGCTGCGGCTGTGCGCCGCGGCCGGAGTCGAGCCCGAGGTGCACCACCGGGTGCCGGAGCGACGGGCGAGCTGGACCGACCCGCCGCTCGTCCTCGTCGGCGACGACGCCGCGGCCCGCTGCCGGGGAGCGGCGCGCCGCCCGGGGACCCTCCTCGTCAGCCGCGACCGGGACGATCCGGAGGTATGGCGACTGGCCGTCGAGATCGGCGCGGAGAGCGTGCTGCGGCTGCCGGACGCGGAAGGTCTCCTCGTCGACCGCATCGCCGACGCGGCCGAAGGCGTGGGCCGGCAGGCGCTGACCGTCGGGGTGGTCGGCGGGCGAGGGGGCGCCGGAGCCTCCACCCTCGCGTGCGGCCTCGCGCTCGGCGCCGCGCGGACCGGGCGGCGCACCCTGCTTGTCGACGGCGACCCGCTCGGCGGGGGGCTCGACGTGTTGCTCGGTGGCGAACGCGAGGAGGGCAGACGGTGGCCCGACTTCGCCGCCTCGAAGGGCCGTCTGGCCGGCGGAGCGCTTGAGGAGTCCCTGCCGTTCCTGCGGGGGGTCCGGGTGCTCAGCTGGGGCCGGGAGCCCACGGCACCCGTCCCGCCCGAGGCCGTCCGGTCCGTGCTGGCCGCGGCCCGCCGCCGTGGCGGTGTCGTGGTGGTCGACCTGCCCCGCGGAAGCGACGCGGCGACCACCGAGGCCCTGGCCCAGCTCGACCTCGGACTGATCGTGGTGCCGGGGGAGTTGAGGGCCGTCGCGGCGGCCCACCGGGTGGCCTCGGCCCTCTCCCTGAGCGTAAGTGACCTGCGGGCCGTGGTCCGCGGACCGTACGCGGCGGGACTCGACGAGTGCTGGGTCGCCGACGCGCTGCGGCTGCCGCTGGCCGGTGAACTCCCCTACGACCCCGGGATCGTGGCCGACCAGGACGCGGGCGTACCGCCGGGCGCCGAGCCCCGTGGCCCGCTCGGACGGTTCTGCGACGCCTTCTGGGCGTGCGCCCTGGGCCCCGGCGGTGCGGCATGACCGGGGCGGGAAGCGCGGGTGGCGGCGCGGGGCTGCTCGACGCCGTGCGGCAGCGCCTCGCGGCCACCGGCTCCGACCCCACCCCGGCGCGGGTGGCGGCGGCGCTGCGTGCCCAGGGGCGGTTGCTCGGCGACGCGGAAGTGCTGGGCGCGGCGGAGGAGTTGAGGTGCGAGCTGATCGGCACGGGTCCGCTCGAACCGCTGCTCGCCGACCCCGCCGTCACCGACGTCCTGGTCTCGGCGCCCGACCGGGTGTGGGTGGACCGGGGCGCCGGGCTCGAGCGGGCCCCTGTGTCCTTCCCCGACACGGCGGCGGTGCGCAGGCTCGCCCAACGGCTCGCGGCGGTGGCCGGACGCAGGCTCGACGACGCGCGGCCCTGGGTGGACGCGCGGCTGCCCGACGGCACCCGGATGCATGCCGTGCTGCCCCCGGTGGCGGTCGGCTCGACCTGCCTGTCGCTGCGGGTCGTGCGGCCCCGCGCCTTCACCCTGGACGAGCTCGCGGCGGCGGGCACGGTGCCGCCGGGCGGCGCCCCCATCCTGCGCGCGCTGATCGACGCCCGGGTGTCGTACCTGGTCAGTGGTGGCACGGGGACGGGGAAGACCACCCTGCTCGCCTCCCTGCTCGGCCTGGTGGGAGAGCGGGAGCGGATCGTCCTCGCCGAGGACTCGGCGGAACTGCGGCCCGACCACCCTCATGTGGTGCGCCTCGAGGCACGGCCCGCGAACCAGGAGGGCGCCGGTCTGGTGACCCTGCGGGACCTGGTCCGCCAGGCGCTGCGGATGCGCCCCGACCGGCTGGTGGTCGGCGAGGTCCGGGGCGGCGAGGCCGTGGACCTGCTGGCCGCCCTCAACACGGGCCACGAAGGCGGCTCGGGGACGGTCCACGCCAACACGGCGGCGGACGTCCCCGCGCGGCTGGAGGCCCTGGGGACGGCGGCCGGGCTCGACCGGGCCGCCCTGCACAGCCAGCTGGGAGCCGGTCTCTCGGTCGTGCTGCACGTCGCCCGGGACCGGGAAGGGCGGCGGCGGATCGCCGAGGTGCACGTCCTGGAGCGGGACCGGGACGGCCTCGTACGGACGGTTCCCGCGCTCCGGTGGAGTGCGACCGGGTTCGAGCGGGAGCGGGGCTGGGAGCGGCTGCGGTCGCTGATCGGAGGGGAAGCGTGGTGACGGTGGATCCGGTGGCGGTACGGGCCGTGGCCCACGGGGCGGCGGCGCTCTGCGCGGGTCTGGCGCTGGGGTGGGCTGTCGAACGGCGGCGCGGAGCGGGCAGGGCACGGGCCGTGTTCGTAGGGGGCGAGCGCGGCGCCCGCGGCACGACAGGCACCCGTGGCGCCTTCGGCGGCTTTCATGCGGTCGGCGGTCTCGGCGGTCTCGGCGGTCTCGGCCGTCTCGGTGGCCTGGGTGGTCTGGGCGGGGCGTGGTCGGAGGCGGTCGCGCGGTGGTGGGCGGTGGCGCGCGGACGGCGCGCGTGGCTGTGTCTGCCGGTGGCGGGGGTCCTCGCGCTGCTCGGGCAGTCGCCGTTGCCGCTCGTGGCGGGGGCGGTCGCGGTGCCGCTGGTGGGCCGGCGGCTGCGGGCGGCCGAGCGCCGGAAGGAACGCGAGGCGCTGGCCGAGCGGGTGGCGGCCCTGTGCGGGGCGGTCGTGGGGGAGCTGAGAGCCGGTTGGCAGCCCGCGCAGGCCTTGGCTTTCGCGGCCAGGGAGACGGGCGCGCTGGGCGGCGAGGAGGCATCGGTGCTCGCGGCGGCCCGGTTCGGCGGGGACGTGCCGGACGCGCTGCGAAGGGCCTCGGGGCAGGACGGTGCCGAGGGACTCGCGGGCATGGCGGCCTGCTGGCAGGTGGCCGTCGACGGTGGCGCGGGCCTGGCCGCCGGGCTCGACAGGCTTGAAGCGGCCCTGCGGGGCCACCGCGAGCAGCGGGAGCGGCTGCGGGCCGAACTGGCCGGTGCCTGGGCCACGGTGGCGGTGCTCGCGGTGCTCCCGGTGGCCGGGGTGGCCCTCGGCGCGGCGCTGGGTGCCGACCCGCTGCGGGTGCTGCTGCACACCCCGGCCGGCCTGGGCTGCCTCGTCGTGGGCGGGGCTCTGGAAGCGGCCGGACTGTGGTGGGCCGCACGGATCGTACGAGGAGGGGAGCGGGCGTGACCGAGGCGTGGCGACTGGCGGGCCTTGTGGTCCTGGCACTGCTCTGCTGCGTGCAGGCTGTCCGGTCGGTGGCGTACGGACGGCGCGAGCGGGGGATGCGGCGGCGCCTGGGAGGCCTCTTCCCGGCACCGGCGCCACGGCCCCAGAAGGCCCGCCGAGGGCTGCGGGGGTGGGCGGGGAAGTGGGCGGCGCCCGTCGGGGCGTTCGGTCTCGGCTGGGTGCTGTTCGGGGCGTTCGGCGGTCTGTTCGCCGGTGTCCTGGTGGCGGCCGGGGTGAGGCGTGCGGCGGGGAGGAGAGCCGCTTCGCCGGCCGAGGGCGAGGAGGCGGCACGCCATCTACCGCTCGCCGCCGATCTGTTGGCGGCCTGCGCCTCGGCGGGAGCCGGGCCCGCGGAGGCGGCGGAGGCCGTCGGCCGGTCCCTGGGCGGCCCGCTGGGCGAGCGCCTGACCCGTACGGCGGCGGAACTACGGCTCGGTGGCGAACCGGCCGAGGTGTGGCGGAGGTTCGGCGTGATACCGGGCGCCGCGGGGCTTGCCCGCTGCATGGAGCGGGCCGGTTCCTCGGGTGCGCCGGCGGCGGAGGGCGTCGCCCGGCACGCGGCAGCGCTGCGGTCGGCCCGCGCCCGCGCGGCGGAGGCCCGGGCACGCCGGGCGCAGGTGCTGATCAGCGCGCCCGTGGGGCTCTGCTTCCTGCCCGCCTTCCTGGCGGTGGGGGTGGCCCCGGTGGTGATCGGCCTCGCGACGGGACTTCTCGACGGATGACGGCGAGCACGACGGTGCGCGGCAGGACACGGCAGGACACGGCAGGACACGACAGGCCGAGCAGGACACGAGGCCGAGCAGTACACGGCGAGAAACAACGAGACACGACGATTCGAGGAGGTCGGCATGGCAGGCAAGGCGATGGTGTGCGGTGGGTGGCGGAGGCGCCGGGAGGCCGCGCGAGGCGACGCGGGGATGACCACGTCCGAGTACGCGGTCGGGACGATCGCCGCGGCCGGCTTCGCCGCGGTCCTGTACAAGATCGTGACCAGTGAGGCGGTCTCGGGAGCACTCGAGTCGGTGATCGGGAAGGCGCTCGATGCGTCGTTCTGACCGGGGGTTCGTGACTGTGGAGGCGGCGATGGTGCTGCCCGTCCTCGCACTGTTCACGGTGACGCTGCTCTGGGCGCTGGCCACGGCCGCCGCGCAGATCCGGTGTGTGGACGCGGCCCGCGCCGGGGCACGGGCAGTGGCCCGCTCCGAGCCGGTGGCAGCCGCCGAGGCGGCCGCACGGTCCGCCGCGCCCGAGGACGCCCGGGTGGCGGTGACACGGTCGGGGGAGCTCTGGCGGGTGACGGTGGAAGCCGCCGCGCCGGGCCCCCGGGGCCTGGGGCTCACCCTGCGGGCGGACGCGGCGGCCCTCGCGGAGGACACATGGGTCGGCGGCGCGATCGGGGGGCCGGAGATCGGGGGTCCACCGTGACCGGGGCGGCCCCGGCCGGGGGCGCCTGCCGGTCCGACCGGGGCGCGGCGACCGTGTGGGTGGCGTTCGCGGCCTGTGCGCTGTGCGTGGTGTTCGCGGCGGTGCTCGCGCTCGGCCAGGCCGTGGCGGCCCGGCACCGGGCCGGTGGGGCCGCCGACCTGGCCGCACTCGCCGCCGCCGACCGGGCGCTGTGGGGCGAGGTCGAGGCGTGCGCCGCCGCCTCCCGGGTGGCGGCGGCGCAGCGCGCGGAGCTGGTGAGGTGCGCGGTACGGGGTGAGGTCGCCGAGGTGACGGCCCGCGTCGTGCGCGGCCCCTACCGGCCGGAGGTCAGGTCGCGGGCGGGGCCTGCGGGGCCGGCTCCGGGGGCCCCTGAACCCCCGGGGCCGCCGGAGTCTCCGGGGCCTCTGGGAGGATCTGCGGCGCTTCCCGGAGGATCTCCGTGAGGAGGCGTACCGCGCCCCGCTTGTGGAGCGGATCGTTGCCGTTGCCGCACTTCGGGGACTGGATGCAGGAGGGACAGCCGGCCTCGCACTCGCAGGAGGCGATGGCCTCCCGGGTGGCCGTCAGCCAGGCTCGGGCCGTGTGGAAGGCGCGCTCGGCGAAGCCCGCGCCCCCCGGGTGGCCGTCGTACACGAAGACGGTCGGCAGCAGGGTGTCCGGGTGCAGCGGTACGGAGACGCCGCCGATGTCCCAGCGGTCGCAGGTGGCGAACAGCGGCAGCATGCCGATGGAGGCGTGTTCGGCGGCGTGCAGGGCGCCCCCGAGGATCTCCGGGGTGATCCGGGCGGCGTCGAGCTGGTCCTCGGTGACCGTCCACCACACGGCCCTGGTGCGCAGGGTGCGGGGCGGCAGGTCGAGCTTGGACTCGCCGAGCACCTCGCCCGTGATCAGCCTGCGGCGCAGGAAGGAGACGACCTGGTTGGTGACCTCGACGGAGCCGTAACAGAGGCGGCCGGCTCCCCAGGGGATCTCGGTGTCGGTGTCGAGTACGGCGATGGAGGTGGTGTCGCGGGCGGTGGTGGAGTACGGCGGGGCGGCCTCCTCCACGAGGGCCACGGAGTCCTTGAGGTCGAGCTCCCGCACCAGATAGGTGCGGCCCTGGTGGAGGTGGACGGCGCCCTCGTGGACAGCGGTGTGGGAGGCGGCCTCGTCGACGGTGCCGAGCAGCCGGCCGGTACCGGCCTCCACGATCCGGACGGGGCTTCCGCCACCGCCCCGGATGTCGGTGAGGTCGGCGGCCCGCTCGCGGCGGGTCCAGTACCAGCCGGTGGAGCGGCGGCGCAGCAGACCGGCGCCCTCCAGCTGGGGCAGCAGCTCGGCGACGGCAGGTCCGAAGAGCGCCAGGTCCGGTTCGGTCAGCGGGAGCTCCGCGGCGGCGGCGCACAGATGGGGGGCGAGGACGTAGGGGTTGTCGGGGTCGAGGACGGTCGACTCGACCGGCTGGTCGAAGATCGCCTCCGGGTGGTGGACCAGGAAGGTGTCCAGCGGGTCGTCGCGCGCGATCAGGATGGCGAGGGCGCCCTCGCCGGATCGGCCGGCGCGGCCCGCCTGCTGCCAGAGGGAGGCCCGTGTGCCCGGATAGCCGGCGATCAGGACCGCGTCCAGGCCCGAGACGTCGACGCCCAGCTCCAGGGCGGTCGTGGCGGCGAGACCGAGGAGCTCGCCGGAGTGCAGGGCCCGCTCCAGGGCCCGGCGCTCCTCGGGCAGGTAGCCGCCCCGGTAGGCGGCGACGCGGCGGGCGAGGGCGCGGTCGGTCTCGGCGAGGCGTTCCTGGGCGATCACCGAGATCAGTTCGGCGCCGCGCCGGGAGCGGACGAAGGCGACCGAGCGGACACCCTGCCGGGTCAGGTCGGTCAGCAGGTCCGCTGTCTCGGCGGTGGCGGTACGGCGCACGGGCGCGCCGCGCTCGCCGCGCAGTTCGGTCAGCGGCGGTTCCCAGAGGGCGAAGACCAGCTCGCCGCGCGGTGAGGCGTCGTCGGAGACCTCGGTGACCGGCAGGCCGGTGAGGCGGCCGGCGGCCACGGCCGGGTCGGCGGAGGTGGCGGAGGCGAGGAGGAAGACCGGCTCGGAGCCGTACCGGGCACAGAGCCGGCGCAGTCGCCGCAGCACCTGGGCGACGTGTGAGCCGAAGACGCCCCGGTAGGTGTGGCACTCGTCGATCACGACGTAGCGCAGGGAGCGCAGGAAGGAGGCCCACCTGGGGTGGGAGGGGAGCACGCCCCGGTGCAGCATGTCGGGGTTGGTGAGGACGTAGTTCGCGTACTGCCGGACCCATTCGCGTTCCTCGACCGGGGTGTCGCCGTCGTAGACGGCGGGGCGGATCCGGTTGCCGAGCGGGGCGGCCAGCTCCCGCACGGCACGGCGCTGGTCGGCGGCGAGGGCCTTGGTGGGCGAGAGGTAGAGCGCGGTGGCGCCGCGACCGTTGGGGGCCTCCGCGCCGTCCAGGAGGGTGCTGAGGACCGGGGCGAGGTAGGCCAGCGACTTGCCCGAGGCGGTGCCGGTGGCGATCACCACGGACTCGCCGTCGAGCGCGTGCTCGGCGGCCTCCGCCTGGTGGGCCCAGGGGTGCTCGATCCCGGCCGCCTCGATCGCCGCGATCACCTCCGGACGGATGCGGTGCGGCCAGACGGCATGACGGCCCTCCCGGGCGGGCATGTGCTCCGTATGAGTGATGCGCGCGGCCCGGCTCTCGCCCGACGAGAGTCGGTCGAGGACCATGCCCGGGGAGGGTCGGTTGCCCATGTCCCCGGCTGGACGACTGGGGCGGTGTTTCTTGGCCATCGGCACCGAGTGTGTCACTGCCATGACGGACAATGCTTCCAAGGCGTCGTGCATGGCTGCTGGTAAGTGATTGAATGCCATCGCGGCTGACGATCAGTTCTCTGACTCCGTCCGGGAGACCCCGGGGGACGATCGTTCGATAGCAAGGTGCTGGAGGATCCGTGGACCTGTCCCTGTCGACTCGCAATGTGTCCGGCGCTGGTGGTGACCGTACGGTCGTCGAGGTCGGTGGCGAGATTGATGTGTATACCGCGCCCAAGCTGCGCGAGCAGTTGGTCGAGTTGGTGAACGACGGCAGCTACCACCTGGTCGTCGACATGGAGGGCGTGGACTTCCTCGACTCCACGGGCCTCGGTGTGCTCGTCGGTGGTCTGAAGCGCGTTCGCGCGCATGAGGGCTCGCTGCGTCTGGTCTGCAACCAGGAGCGCATTCTGAAGATTTTCCGGATCACGGGTCTCACCAAGGTGTTCCCGATCCACACCTCGGTCGACGAGGCCGTCAACGCCGTCGACTGAGCCCAGGGGGTTCGCATGGCCACCGTTGAACTCCGCTTCAGCGCTCAGCCCGAGCACGTCCGTACGGCCCGCCTGGTGGCGGCCGCGGTGGCGCGCCGGGCCGGTGTGGACGAGGCGGTCCTCGACGAGGTGCGTCTCGCTGTCGGTGAAGCCTGTTCCCGTGCCGTCGGGCTGCACCGCAGCAACGACGTCACGACCCCCATCAGGGTGGTGCTGACCGAGGAGGAGAAGACGTTCTCCATCGAGGTCGGCGACGAGGTGCCCGGTGCGGGGGTGGCGGCGGCCGATGCCGCCGGTGTCCCCGGTGCGCGGTCCGCGGCCCCGGCCGAGGACTTCGACGACGCCGACGGTGAGGACGAGATGGGGCTGGCGGTGATCCGCGGGCTCGTCGACGATGTCGAGGTGAGCGCCGGTGAGGCCGGCGGCACGATCCGGATGACCTGGCCGGTGAGTTCGGCGGACGTCCTGTCCTGACCCGTACACGCTGAGCATGAGACAGCACGAGAAGAGGCCCTGCTCCGGCAGGGCCTCTTCTCGCTGCGCCGGCTCCGACCGCTCGCCGGCTCCGATGGCACGCCGGCTCTGACCGCGCGCCGGCTCCGATGGCGCGGTCGTTCCGATCGTCGCGCTGGTTCCGATGGGTGCATCCGCGCGGGTGGCCTCCGGCATCCCCATATGTTCCGGTTCGTCTCCCTATGATCCGTCCCCATGGACCCCACTTCCCTCGCCGCGGCGGTGCTCACGAGCGGGAACCGGACGATCGTGATCGTCGTCGGCGCCGTCGCCCTCGCCGCGCTGGTCGTCGCGCGACTCCTCGTCCGCCAGGTGCTCGCCGCCGGTGAGGGCACCGAGAGGATGCGGGAGATCGCCGCTGCCGTGCAGGAAGGGGCCAACGCCTACCTCGCGCGGCAGCTGCGGACCGTCGCCGTCTTCGCGGCCGCCGTGTTCTTCCTGCTGATGCTGCTGCCCGCGGACAACTGGTCGCAGCGCGCGGGACGCTCCCTGTTCTTCCTGGTGGGAGCGCTTTTCTCGGCGGCCACCGGATACATCGGCATGCGGCTCGCCGTACGCGCCAACGTGCGGGTCACCGCGGCGGCCAGGGAAGCCACCCCGGCGGCGGGCGAACCGGAGAAGAGCCTGACCGAGGTGGCGCACCGGGCCATGCGGATCGCCTTCCGCACCGGCGGGGTCGTCGGGATGTGCACGGTCGGCCTCGGACTGCTCGGCGCGGTCTGTGTCGTCCTCGTCTACGCCGCCGACGCGCCCAAGGTCCTCGAGGGATTCGGACTGGGCGCCGCGCTCATCGCCATGTTCATGCGGGTCGGCGGCGGCATCTTCACCAAGGCCGCCGACGTCGGCGCCGACCTGGTCGGCAAGGTCGAGCAGGGCATCCCCGAGGACGACCCGCGCAACGCGGCCACGATCGCCGACAACGTGGGCGACAACGTCGGCGACTGCGCGGGAATGGCCGCCGACCTCTTCGAGTCGTACGCGGTGACCCTGGTCGCCGCGCTGATCCTCGGCAAGGCGGCCTTCGGCGATCACGGCCTCGCGTTCCCCCTGATCGTGCCCGCGATCGGTGTGGTCACCGCGGTCATCGGAATCTTCGCGGTCTCACCCCGGCGCGCCGACCGCGGCGGGATGAGCGCGATCAACCGCGGGTTCCTCGTCTCGGCGGTGATCTCGCTCGTCGGCGTCGCCGTCGCCGCCTTCGTGTACCTGCCGTCCTCGTACGCCGAGCTCGAGGGCGTCACCGAGCCGGGCATCAACGACCACGCCGGCGACCCCCGGGTCCTCGCCCTGGTCGCCGTCGCCCTCGGCATCGTCCTCGCCGCCCTCATCCAGCAGCTCACCGGCTATTTCACGGAGACGAGCCGGCGTCCGGTCAAGGACATCGGCAAGTCCTCGCTCACCGGCCCCGCGACCGTCGTCCTCGCGGGCGTGGCCCTCGGCATGGAGTCCGCCGTCTACACGGCCCTCCTGATCGGGCTCACCGTCTACGGGGCGTTCCTGCTCGGCGGTACGTCGATCACGCTGGCGCTCTTCGCCGTCGCCCTCGCCGGTACCGGTCTGCTCACCACGGTCGGCGTGATCGTCGCCATGGACACCTTCGGCCCGGTCGCCGACAACGCCCAGGGCATCGCGGAGATGTCCGGGGACGTCCGGGGCGCGGGAGCGCAGGTCCTCACCGACCTGGACGCCGTCGGCAACACGACCAAGGCCATCACCAAGGGCATCGCCATCGCCACCGCCGTCCTGGCCGCCTCGGCGCTGTTCGGCTCGTACCGGGACGCCATCGCGACCTCGGTCGCCGAGGTCGGCGCGAAGGCGGACGAGCTGACGCTCTCCATGGACATCTCACAGCCCAACAACCTCTTCGGTCTGATCC
Organism: Streptomyces sp. NPDC058326; assembly: GCF_042879855.1. NCBI lineage: Bacteria > Bacillati > Actinomycetota > Actinomycetes > Kitasatosporales > Streptomycetaceae > Streptomyces > Streptomyces sp. NPDC058326. Next base: position 511,128 of record NZ_JBHVZO010000003.1, read on the forward strand.
TCGGCGCGGCGGTCGTCTTCCTCTTCTCGGGGCTCGCGATCAACGCGGTGTCCCGGTCGGCGGGGTCCGTGGTGTACGAGGTGCGGCGGCAGTTCCGTGAGCATCCCGGGATCATGAGCGGCACCGAGAAGCCCGAGTACGGGCGGGTCGTCGACATCTGCACCAAGGACGCGCTGCGCGAACTCGCCACGCCCGGGCTGCTCGCCGTGCTGGCCCCGATCGCGGTCGGTTTCGCGCTCGGTGTCGGCGCCCTCGGCTCGTACCTGGCCGGAGCGATCGGGACGGGCGCGCTGATGGCGGTCTTCCTCGCCAACTCCGGCGGTGCCTGGGACAACGCGAAGAAGCTGGTCGAGGACGGGAACCACGGCGGCAAGGGCAGCGAGGCGCACGAGGCGACCGTCATCGGGGACACGGTCGGAGATCCCTTCAAGGACACGGCGGGACCGGCGATCAACCCGCTCCTGAAGGTGATGAACCTGGTGGCGCTGCTGATCGCTCCGGCGGTCGTGCGGTTCAGCTACGGGGGTGACGCCAGCGCGGGGCTGCGTGCGGCGGTGGCGGGGATCGCGCTGCTCGTGGTCATCGCCGCCGTACGGGTCTCCAAGAGGCGTTCGGTGACGGTCTCCTGACGGAGGCTCGCCTGCTGTGGGTCTTCCTCAAGGGGGCTCCGCTGACGTGGCGTCCGTCTCATTCCCATGTGTTTCGAGGGTGGGTGTGAGGTGTCTCCCTTGGTTCAAAAGACTGCAATCCGGGGTGAATCCGTCGTACGAAAGGTGGAAGTAGCCCGTTCGGCGTGTATGTTCCGGGGCCGAGAGCCTTGGAAGGGACCGATCCGGTGAACAAGAAGCTTGCGGCCGCACTGTCCGGCGGCGCGGTACTGGTGCTCGCGCTGTCCGGTTGCAGCGACGACGAGGGTGACAAGGTGGGGGACTGGGCGAAGACGTTCTGCGACCAGGCGAAGCCTCAGATCCAGAAGCGGGCCGACGCCCACCAGATCATCATCTCGACGGCCGCCGACAGCAAGCCGGCCGAGATCCAGGCCGCCGACTCGAAGGCGTTCCAGGACATCGCCAACGCCGACCGGGCGCTGGCCAAGGCCGTCGAGGGCGCCGGGGCCCCGCCCGTCGAGAACGGCCAGAAGATCCAGCAGGACGCGATCAAGGAGCTCAACGCCACCGCGGTGGCGTACGAGGGGCTCAAGAAGCAGGTCGACGCGCTGGACCCGACGAACCAGCAGAAGTTCGCGGACGGCCTCCAGGGCGTCGCCGACGGTCTGACCCGGATCGAGAAGATGGACCAGAACGCGCTGTCCAAGCTGGAGGAGGGCGAGCTGGGCCAGGCCATGGCCAAGCAGCCCGGCTGCCAGAAGCCCACGGCCTCGACCCCGCCGAAGGCGTCCGGCTCCGCCTCCCCGAAGCCGGGCTCCACGTCCTCGGACTCGGACAAGGGCTCCGACGCGGGCTCGGACGCGGGCTCCGACGAGGGCACGGACTCCGAGCCCTCGGGGAAGACCTCGACCAAGCCGAGCAAGAAGACCTCGGCGAGCAAGAGCGCGGAGTAGGCGCGAGGACCGGGGCGCGGGCCGTCGATCCGGCGGCCGCCGCCGGGTCGCCCGCCCCGATGTCGGTGGCGGCGGTCACAATGGGGTGGTGAGTACGACCAGCCTGCCCCTCCGCCTCCCGGTGCCCGCGCACGCCGCCCGTCTGCGCGAGGCCCTGCTCGCCGCCGACTTCACCGCCGACGGCCTGCTCGACCTGCTCGGCGCCCCGGCCTACGCGGCGCTCGCCCGCAGCGAGACCGTGCCCGCCCTGCGCGCCACGCGCGGCGACTCGCCACTGGAGACCCTCGTCCGGCTCTTCCTCCTCCAGAAGGCGGTCGGGTACGAGCGGGCCGCCGCCGCGCTCCCGCTGGAGGAGGCCCTCGCCGACGGCTGGGTGGTCCGCGAGGACGACATCGTGTCCGCGACGGTCGACGTCCGGCCGTACGGCGGTCCGGACGGCGAGGACTGGTTCATCGTCTCCGACCTGGGCTGCGCCGTCGGCGGCGCCGGAGGCATCGGGAAGAAGGCCGAGGGCGTCGTCCTCGGGGTCGGCGGCGCCTCCACCACGCTCGCCGGCATCACCGTCCGTACGCCGGTGTCCGCCGCGCTCGACCTCGGCACCGGCTCGGGCATCCAGGCACTGCACGCCGCCCAGCACGCCACCCTGGTCACCGCGACCGACCTCAACCCGCGCGCCCTGGACTTCACCCGGCTGACGCTCGCCCTCTCCGGCGCCCGGGAGGCGGAGCTGCTCGCGGGCTCGCTGTTCGAGCCGGTCGACGGCGACACGTACGACCTGATCGTCTCCAACCCGCCGTTCGTGATCTCCCCCGGCGCCCGGCTCACCTACCGGGACGGCGGGATGGGCGGCGACGACCTGTGCCGCACGCTCGTCCAGCAGGCGGGCGAGCGGCTCAACGACGGCGGATACGCCCAGTTCCTCGCCAACTGGCAGCACGTCGAGGGCGAGGAGTGGCAGGAGCGGCTGCGGTCCTGGGTGCCCGCGGGCTGCGACGCCTGGATCGTGCAGCGCGAGGTCCAGGACGTCACCCAGTACGCCGAGCTGTGGCTGCGGGACAGCGGCGACCACCGCGGTGACCCGGACGCGTACCGGGTGGCGTACGGGCGCTGGCTCGACGAGTTCGAGGCCCTCAAGACGCGCGCGGTGGGCTTCGGCTGGATCACGATCCGGCGGAACGAGGCCGTGGCCTCCGGGGCCGTCGAGCCGTCGATCGTCATCGAGGAGTGGCCGCACCCCGTCGAGCAGCCCCTCGGCCCCACCGTCCGCGCCCACTTCGAGCGCCAGGACTATCTGCGCGGCCACGACGACGCCGCCCTGCTCGCCGACCGGTTCACGCTCGCTCCCGAGGTGGTGCAGGAGCAGGTCGGGCTGCCGGGCGCCGAGGACCCCGAGCACGTCGTGCTCCGGCAGAACCGGGGCATGCGCCGCGCCACCAAGGTCGACCACGTCGGCGCCGGGTTCGCCGGGGTGTGTGACGGCACCCTCAGCGCGGGCCGCATCCTGGACGCGATCGGTCAGCTCATGGGTGAGGACCCGGTCGTCCTGCGGGACCGCATGCCGCAGGCGATCCGGCTGCTCGTGGAGGAGGGCTTCCTGCTGCCCGCCGGGGAGGAGACGCCCGAGGAGTACGGCGCTTGATTCGGATCGAGCTGGACGAGGCCTCGCTCGGGGCGACCCGGATCGCGATCAGTCCGCTGCGGGACGCCTTCTGCTCCATGCACCTCGCGCTGCCGCGACGGCGCCCCTCCTGGCCGTACCAGGAGTGGGTCGGTCAGGCGCGGGAGGTGTGGCGGGAGGACGACCGGCTCCGGCCGCTGTGGGACCTTTTCGCCGAGGGGCGGCTCGACGTCTCCGACTTCCTGCTGCCCCGGCCCTTCGGCACGGTCCACGTCCACGAGGAGCTGGCCGCGCTGCGGGCCACCGACCCCGAGTTCGTACGCGCCCAGGTGGCCGTCTGCTATCCCGGCATGGCCGACGCGCCGTTCGTGCAGCCGTACCTGAAGGACCCTGAGGCGGCCTGCGCGGCGCTCGCCGACGCGTACGCGGCCTACTGGGAGGGCGCGATCGAGCCGTACTGGCCGACGATGCGGAGGCTCGTCGAGGACGAAGTGCTCGTCCGGGCACGGACGTTCGCGACGGAGGGCGTCGACGCGCTGTTCGCCGGCCTGGAGACCCGGGGCCGGTGGCGCCCGCCCGTACTCGAGCTGACCAAGCACATCGACGCCGCGTACGCGCCGGGGGAGCGGCGGCTCGTCCTGGTGCCGCTGGTCTTCGCCGAGGGCTGCCGGCTGTACTCGACGGACGACCCCGAGGTCTTCGCGGTCAGCTTCCAGGCCCGGGGCGCCGGCGCGCTGCGCGAACCGCCCGAGCCCGTCGCCGAGGACCGGCTCGGACTGATGCTGGGCCGGGGCCGGGCGGCGGTCCTGCGCGAGCTCGGCGGGCCGCTGACCACGGCCGGGCTCGCCGACCGGCTGGGACTCGCGCCCAGCACGGTCTCCGAGCACCTGTCGGTCCTCTCCGAGGCCGGGGTGGTCACCCGGCACCGCGTCGGGCGTTCCGTGTACTACCAGCTGACGGACACCGGGCGTTCGCTGCTCGCGCTGCTCACGGGCGAGGACGTCCTCAAGGCGGTCGCCTGACGGGAGGGGCCGGGGCCGACGATTCGGGGGCGCCCGAATCGATGGCCCGGTCCCTCCCGCGGTCCCTACCGTCCGGCGCATGCTCGCAATCGAGGCGGACGCGCTGCGCCGCACCTTCACCAGCAGGACCGGGTGGCGGAAGTCCCGGCGGACCGAGACGCAGGCCGTGCGGGGGGTCACCTTCGAGGTGGCGCCGGGGGAGCTCTTCGGCCTCCTCGGGCCCAACGGAGCGGGGAAGACCACCACGATCAAGATGCTGAACACCCTGCTCCTGCCGACCTCCGGCACGGCACGGGTGTTCGGACACGACGTGGCCCGTGACCCCGTGGCCGTACGCCGTCGCATCGGGTACGTCTTCGGCGGTGACCGGGGCCTGTACGACCGGCTCTCCGCGCTCGACAACCTGCGCTACTTCGCCGAGCTGTACGGGGTCGAGGCCCGCGACCAGAAACGGCGCATCGCCGAACTGCTGGAACTGGTGGGCCTCGTGGGACGGGAGAGGGAGCGCGTCGAGGAGTACTCGCGTGGGATGCGGCAACGCCTCCACATCGCCCGCGGGCTGCTGCACCGTCCCGACGTCCTCTTCCTCGACGAGCCGTCCATCGGCGTCGACCCCGTCGCCGCCCGTGACCTGCGCCGCACGGTCGGCGACCTGGCGGCGGCCGGTACGACCGTCCTTCTCACCACCCACTACATGGCAGAGGCGGACGAGCTCTGCGACCGGATCGCCGTCATCGCGGGCGGCCGGATCCGCGCCCTCGGCACTCCCGACAGCCTGAAGTCCCGGGTGCGGGAACGGGACGTGCTGGAGATAGAGGCCTACGGGGTGGACGAGGAGCGGCTCGACCGGCTGCGGCGGCTACCGGGCGTGCGGGGCGTGTCCGCCGAGGACCGGGGCGCGCTCCAGAGCGTCACGGTGCAGACCGGGCGCGGGGCCGCCGAGCTGCACGGGCCGGTCCTGGCCGCGCTCGACGGCGTGCGGATCGGCCGGGTCACCAGCCGCGAACCGTCCCTGGAGGACGCGTACATCACGATCGTGGAGGAGGCCGCGACGGCCGGCAGCGCCGTCGGGGAGGTGGCGCCGGCGTGAGCTCCCGTACCGCCGTCCTGAAGCGCGTTCCGAGACTCGTCCTCGTCGGGGTGCGGACCCATGTCTCGTACATGTCGCGCTCCCCGATCGAGATCACCTTCGCCGTCCTCGTCCCGCTCGTCTACGCGACCCTCGCCGTTTATCTGTTCCGGGCCGCCGGAGACCCCGAACGGCTGCTCACCGCCTCCGTCGGGGCCGGACTCATGGGCATCTGGGGCTCGGTGCTCTTCGGCTCGGGCGGCGCCGTGCAGAACCAGCGCTGGCTCGGCACCCTGGAGACCCTGGTGGTCGCGCCGACACCGCTCGCGCTGGTCCTGCTGCCGATCACCCTCGCGACCGCCGTCATCGGCACCTACGCGATGGGCGCGACGCTCCTGTGGGGCGTGCTGCTCTTCGACGTGCCGCTCGACTTCGCGCACCCGCTGCTCTTCCTGGTCGCCGTCCCGGTCTGCGTCCTCGCGCTCGGCATGACGGGGCTGCTGCTCGCCGCCACCTTCGTCCTGCTGCGCAACGCCAACGCGCTGGCCAACCCGCTCGACACCCCGGTCTGGCTGCTGTCCGGGCTGCTCGTTCCCGTCACCGTGCTGCCGGCCTGGACCCACCCGGTCTCCTGGGCGCTGCCCACGACCTGGGGCGCGCGGGCCGTGCACGCGGCGACCTCCGGCGGGGACGTGGTCACACCGCTGTTCACCGCGGTCGCGCTCGGGGCCGGATACGCCCTCGCCGCCGTTCTCGTCCTCGGCCGTGTGGAGCGCAGGGCGCGCGCCGCGGCCACCGTCGCCCTCACCTGAGAACCCTCCCCCCGAAAGGTCACAGAGACATGTTGAAGGGCCAGAGAGACATGTTCCGTTTCCGCGGCACCGCGCGGCTCGTCGTCGTCGGCGGCGCGCTCTCCTACCGGGCCCTGTTCAACTGGACCACGCCGCCCATGTTCGTCGGAACCCTGCTGGTCGGGCCGCTGCTCCAGGTTTTCTTCTTCGTCTACCTCGGCCGGGAACTCGGGGTCGCCGACGACCGTTTCCATCTCGTGGGGAACGCCGTCCTCGCAGCTTCCGCCTCTTGCGTGTACGGCGGCACGATGGCCGTCGCCAACGAGCGCCGGTACGGCACGCTCGGCGCCGTCCTGCTCTCGCCCCGGCACCGGGTCCCGCTGTGGATCGGACGAGCCGTCCCGTACGTCCTCAACGGGCTGTTCGTCAGTGCCTTCGTCCTCACCGTCGCCGCCCTCGTCCTCGGGCTGCCCGTGTCCGCCGGGGCGCTGCCCGGTCTCGGTCTGGTGCTGCTCGTCGCGGCGGGCGCCTGCTCGGCCTTCGGGCTCGCCCTGGGCGCGCTCGGGCTCCGCTTCCGTGACGTGTTCCTGGTGTCGAACGTGGCCAGTTCGGGACTGCTCCTGCTGACCGGAGCCGCCGTGCCCCGGGAGACGCTGCCGGAGTGGATGCGTACCGCCGGTGAGCTGCTGCCGCTCACGCACGCGGCGGACGCGGCGCGCGGGCTGACCGCGGGTGACGGACTGGACGGGGCCGTGCTCGGGGCGGAGCTCGCGGTGGGCGGAGGCTGGGCGCTGCTCGCCGTGGTCCTGCTCGGCGTCTTCGAGCGGGGCAGCCGCCGCCGGGCCACGCTCGACACGATGTGACGAAAGAGAAGGTGAGGGGCTGGTCACTACCGGCCATCTTCGTGAACCCGTACGGGACTGCCCGCGTCGTTCACCCGGAATTCGCGCCGAGGACGCCCGGAGGTGTCAGCCTCGGCTCCGGGAGACGAACACCGCACGTGGACGGAACGGGGTACGGGCATGGAGAGCGGGCCGGCGATTTTCGCGGGGGCGGCGTTCACGCTGTTCGGAGGCGCGCTGCTGCTGTGGACCACGGTGCGGGCGATGCACCGCGAGCCCGTCGCGTACGGGGTCGCCCCGGGGACCGCGGTCGCGCTGACGGGTCTCTTCGGCGCCGCCTCTCTCGTCCTCGGCGTCTGGTGCTTCGGCAGGCTCTGAACCTCCGGCGCGGACGCCCCGCCCCGCCCGACCGGGACTCCGGGCGGCAGGAATGCCAGGACTCGGGTTACCGTTCGAGTGGCCGTTGCGGGCTTTCGCCGTTTGACACGGGGGCGGGTTGTACCGTCACACTCCGCAGCGACGGGAGCGTCACCGTCCGTGCCGCTGCCGTGCGTGCCAGCGCCGTACGTGCCAAGAGAGTGTCGATCCGGAGAGAAGAGCGAAGTTGTCCCCGACCAGCGAAGCCGCACACGGCGGCCGCCGACTCGTCATCGTCGAGTCGCCTGCCAAGGCGAAGACGATCAAGGGTTACCTCGGCCCGGGCTACGTCGTCGAGGCGAGTGTCGGGCACATCCGAGACCTCCCCAGCGGCGCCGCCGAGGTGCCCGAGAAGTACACCGGTGAGGTGCGCCGCCTCGGAGTCGACGTCGAGCACGACTTCCAGCCCATCTACGTCGTCAACGCCGACAAGAAGGCACAGGTCAGGAAGCTCAAGGAGCTCCTCGCCGAATCCGACGAGCTCTACCTCGCCACCGATGAGGACCGCGAGGGCGAGGCCATCGCGTGGCACCTCCAGGAAGTCCTGAAGCCCAAGGTCCCGGTCCACCGGATGGTCTTCCACGAGATCACCAAGGACGCGATCCGCGAGGCCGTCGCCAACCCGCGCGAGCTGAACCAGCGCATGGTCGACGCCCAGGAGACCCGCCGCATCCTCGACCGGCTGTACGGCTACGAGGTCTCGCCGGTCCTGTGGAAGAAGGTCATGCCGCGGCTCTCCGCCGGCCGCGTGCAGTCCGTCGCCACCCGGCTCGTCGTCGAGCGGGAGCGCGAGCGCATCGCCTTCCGTTCCGCCGAGTACTGGGACCTCACCGGCACCTTCGGCACCGGCCGCTCCGGTGACGCCTCGGACCCGTCCCAGCTGGTCGCGCGCCTCGCGGCGGTCGACGGCAAGCGGGTGGCGCAGGGCCGTGACTTCGGCGCCGACGGCCGCCTGAAGAGCGAGGCCGTACTCCACCTGGACGAGGCGAACGCCCGGGCACTGGCCGCCGCGCTCGCCGACACCGCGTTCTCCGTGCGTTCGGTCGAGTCGAAGCCGTACCGCCGCTCCCCGTACGCCCCCTTCCGGACCACCACCCTCCAGCAGGAGGCGAGCCGCAAGCTGGGCTTCGGTGCGAAGGCGACCATGCAGGTGGCGCAGAAGCTGTACGAGAACGGCTTCATCACCTACATGCGTACGGACTCCACGATCCTGTCCGACACCGCCGTCGCGGCGGCGCGGGCGCAGGTCACGCAGCTGTACGGCGCCGACTACCTGCCGGAGAAGCCGCGCGTCTACGCGGGCAAGGTCAAGAACGCGCAGGAGGCGCACGAGGCGATCCGGCCTTCGGGTGATCGTTTCCGCACCCCGGCGGAGACCGGCCTGACCGGCGACCAGTTCCGGCTCTACGAGCTCATCTGGAAGCGGACCGTCGCTTCCCAGATGAAGGACGCGACCGGCAACTCCGTCACCGTGAAGATCGGCGGCCGCGCCGCCGACGGCCGGGACGCCGAGTTCAGCGCGTCCGGCAAGACGATCACCTTCCACGGCTTCATGAAGGCGTACGTCGAAGGCGCCGACGACCCGAACGCGGAGCTCGACGACCGCGAGCGGCGCCTGCCGCAGGTCGCCCAGGGCGACGCGCTGACCGCCGACGAGATCACCGCGGACGGCCACGCGACCAAGCCGCCGGCCCGCTACACCGAGGCCTCCCTGGTCAAGGAGCTCGAAGAGCGCGAGATCGGCCGCCCGTCGACGTACGCGTCGATCATCGGCACCATCCTCGACCGCGGCTACGTCTTCAAGAAGGGCACGGCGCTCGTGCCGTCCTTCCTGAGCTTCGCCGTCGTCAACCTCCTGGAGAAGCACTTCGGGCGGCTCGTCGACTACGACTTCACCGCCAGGATGGAGGACGACCTCGACCGCATCGCACGCGGCGAGGCCCAGTCCGTGCCGTGGCTGAAGCGCTTCTACTTCGGTGCCGAGGAGGGCAAGGCCGCCTCCGGCGGCGCCGCGGACGCCGGGAACGGCGACGGCGACCACCTCGGTGGCCTCAAGGAACTCGTCACCGACCTCGGCGCCATCGACGCCCGCGAGATCTCCTCCTTCCCCGTCGGCAACGACATCGTGCTGCGCGTCGGCCGCTACGGCCCGTACGTCGAGCGCGGCGAGAAGGAGGCCGAGGGCCACCAGCGGGCCGACGTCCCCGAGGACCTCGCGCCCGACGAGCTGACCGTCGAGCTCGCCGAGGAGCTGCTCGCCAAGCCGAGCGGTGACTTCGAGCTGGGCGCCGACCCGGCCACCGGGCACCAGATCGTCGCGAAGGACGGTCGCTACGGCCCGTACGTCACCGAGATCCTGCCCGAGGGCACCCCGAAGACCGGCAAGAACGCGGTGAAGCCGCGCACGGCCTCCCTCTTCAAGTCGATGACCCTCGACACCGTCACCCTGGAGGACGCGCTCCGGCTGATGTCCCTGCCCCGGGTCGTCGGCGCGGACGCCGAGGGCGTCGAGATCACCGCGCAGAACGGCCGCTACGGCCCGTACCTGAAGAAGGGCACGGACTCGCGGTCGCTCACCGACGAGGAACAGCTCTTCACCATCACCCTCGAAGAGGCGCTGGCGATCTACGCCCAGCCGAAGCAGCGGGGCCGGGCCGCGGCCAAGCCGCCGCTGAAGGAGCTGGGCACCGACCCGGTCAGCGAGAAGCCCGTGGTCGTCAAGGACGGGCGCTTCGGCCCGTACGTGACGGACGGCGAGACCAACGCCACCCTGCGGACCGACGACAGCGTGGAGACGATCACGCCGGAGCGCGGGTACGAGCTCCTCGCCGAGAAGCGGGCCAAGGGACCGGCGAAGAAGACCGCCAAGAAGGCCCCGGCCAAGAAGACCACCACGGCCAAGAAGACGACCGCGAAGAAGACGGCCACGAAGACGGCGGCGAAGAAGACCACCGCCGCCAAGACCACGGCCGCGAAGAAGACGGCGGCGAAGACGACCGCCGCCAAGAAGACCGCGGCGGCGAAGCCGGAGTAGTCCTCCCGGGAACGTGAACGGTGGGGGTGGAGGCGGGTTCCTCCACCCCCACCGTTCGTCCTGTCACAGGCTCGTCCGGATGTTCGGGCGCAGGCCGCTGCGGCCCGGGCCGTCCGGATAGGGTGGACGGATGACGCGAGCAGAGCAGCCAGACCGCCTCGGCGATTCCGACGCCGCACTCGTCGCGGATTCGAGGGAGCGTGCCGTACGCGCCCTGTTGCGCCATCAGCCGCTGCGCCGGCTGTGGAGCGCGCACCTCGCCGGCAGCACCGGTGACGCCCTCGCTCTCCTGGTCCTCGTCCTCCTCGGCCTCCAGGCGGCCGTCTCCGAGGGCGCGCTCGGAGGGGGTGAGCGGGGCGCGGCCTTCGCCGTGGCCGCCGTCGTCGGCACGCGCCTGCTGGCCTCGGTCCTCTTCGGGGCCGTCCTCCTCGGACCGCTGACCGCGCTCACCGGGCCCGGCGGCGCACTCGACCGGCGCTGGACCATGATCGGCGCCGACGGTGTCCGGATCGCGCTGCTCGTCATCGCACCCCTGTGGATCGAGTGGGTCCCCGGCAGCGCCCTCTGGTACCTGCTCGGCACCGTCTTCGTCGCGGGCGCCGCCGAGCGCCTCTGGACGATCAGCCGTGAAGGCGCCGCCCCCGCGCTGCTGCCCGCGCCGCCGATCGAGGGCGGGGCGGTACGACCGCTGCCCGACCACCTCGGCGCGCTGCGCCGGCTCTCCCAGCGCACCGGCTTCCTCGCCGCCCCGGCCGCCGCCGCCGTGCTGCTCGTCGCCACCCTCGTCGGCAAGCTGCTCGGCGTCGGACTCGACTGGTTCTCCCAGCACCAGGCCGCCCTCGGCTCGTACGTCGCCGCCGGACTCTTCGCCGCCTCCGTCACCGTCCTGTACGCGCTGACGCTGCCCGGCGGGGAGACGCCCAGGCCCCGTTCGCCCCTGGAGGGTCTGCGCCGGCCGGCCGCGGAGAAGGGCCGCACCGGAGCCCTGCAGCCGCTGGTCCTGACCTGCGCCACCGTCGCCGGGGCCATCGCCGCCGCCGCGTCCGTCGCCGTCCTCCACGCCTTCGACCTGGGCGGCGGCCCCGTCACGTACGCCCTGCTGATCCTCGCGCTCAGCGGTGCCACCGCCGTCGGCATCCGCACCGCGGGCTCCGTCCTGCCCGTGCTGTCCCGGCGCCGGCTCCTCGCCCTCGCGACCGCCGTCACCGGCGTCGCCCTGATCGCGATGGGCCTGGTGCCGGACACGGCGACCGTGCTGCTCCTCGCCGTCCTCGCCGGATACGCGGCCGGAGTCGCCGCGAACACCGGCCACACCCTCGTCGACCAGGAGACCGAGGAGCCCCGCAGGGACCGGACCACCGAGCACCTCCAGGCCGCCGCCCGCGTCGGCATGGGCATCGGCGCGCTCGCCGCCCCGCTGCTCGCCGCCGCGATCGGCCCGCACCGCCTCGCCTCCGGCGACCTCGTCCTCGCGCACGGCGGCGCCGCCTTCACCCTCGCGCTGATCGGCGCCCTGCTGCTGCCCGTCGCCGCGCTCGTCCTCGCGAAGACCGACGACCGGGCGGGCGTCCCGCTCCGCCGCGACCTGCGCGACGCGCTGCGCGGCTCCGACCCGGCGCAGGCGCCCTCCGCGACCGGCTTCTTCATCGCCCTCGAAGGCGGCGACGGGGCCGGCAAGTCCACCCAGATCGAGGCGCTCGCCGAGTGGATCCGCGCCAAGGGCCACGAGGTCGTCGTCACCCGCGAACCCGGCGCCACCCCGATCGGCAAGCGGCTCCGCTCGATCCTCCTCGACGTGTCGTCGGCCGGGCTCTCCAACCGCGCCGAGGCCCTGCTGTACGCGGCCGACCGCGCCGAACACGTCGACTCCCTGGTCCGGCCGGCCCTGGAGCGGGGCGCCATCGTCCTCTCCGACCGGTACATCGACTCGTCGGTGGCCTACCAGGGCGCGGGCCGTGACCTGTCCCCGACCGAGATCTCCCGCATCTCACGCTGGGCCACGGACGGACTCGTACCGCACCTGACCGTCGTCCTCGACGTCTCCCCGGAGACCGCGCGGGAACGCTTCACCGAGGCGCCCGACCGCCTGGAGTCCGAGCCGCCCGAGTTCCACGCGCGCGTACGGGCCGGATTCCTCGCCCTCGCCGCCGCCGACCCCAGCCGCTACCTCGTCGTCGACGCCGGTCAGGAGCCCGAGGCCGTCACCACCGTCGTACGCCACCGGCTCGACCGGATGCTGCCGCTCTCCGAGGCCGAGGTGAAGGCCGTCGAGGAGGCCCGCAGGAAGGCCGAGGAGGAGGCGCGCCGCCGGGCGGAGGAGGAAGCCGCCCGCAAGGCCGAGGAGGAGCGCCTGGAGCGCGAGCGCCAGGAGCAGCTCGCCAAGCTGCGCGCCGAGGAGGAGGAGCGCAAGCGGCGCGAGGAGGAAGAGGCGCGCCGTCTGGAGGCCGAACGGCAGGCGGAGGAGGCCCGGCGGAAGGCCGAGGAGGCCCGGCTCGCCGCCGAGGCCGCCGCCGAGGAGGAGCGCAGGAGGCTCGCCGCCGAGGAGAAGGCCCGCGCGGAGGAGCAGGAACGACTCCGCAAGGAGGCCGAGGAGGAGGCCCGGCTGCGGGCCGAGGCGGAGGAACGTCGCCTGGAGAAGCAGCGCAAGGCGGAAGAGGCCCTGCTCCGGGCCGAGGAGGCCCGCCGGATGGCCGAGGCCGCCGCGGCCGCGAAGGCGGCGGAGGAAGCCGCGGCGAAGGCGGCCGCGGAGAAGGTCGCGGCCGAGGCCGCCGCCAAGGCCGCGGCGGAGCGCGCGGCGGCCGAACGGGCCGCTGCCGAGCAGGCCGCGGTGCGGCGGGCCGAGGCGGCGAAGGCTGCCCGGGAGCGGGCCGCGGCCGAGAAGAAGGCGGCGGAGCAGGCGGCCGCGGCGAAGGTGGCCGCCGAGGAGAAGGCGGCTGCCGAGCGGGCGGTGGCGGAGAAGGCCGCCGTCGAGCGGGCCGCGGCCGAGCGGGTGGCGGCCGAGAAGGCGGCTGCCGAGCAGGCCGCTCGCGCCGCGCGTGCGGCTGAGGAGTCCGCGAACGAGGTCACCGTCGCGACCCCGATCGTGAAGCCGGACTTCTCGAAGCCGGACCCGCGCAAGGCATCGCCTGCGGACCCGCGTACGGATCCGCGTGCGGACCCGCGTACGGACTCTCGTGCCGATGACGCGCCCACCGTCTCGCCCGACGAGGTCACCGTGGCCACGCCGATCGTGAAGCTCCCGGAGCCGGAGGCCGAGACGGCCGTCCTGCCCCAGGTCAGTGAGGAGCGCGGCGCCGACGAGACCGCCGTTCTGCCCCCCGTACGGGACACCGAGGCGACCGCCGTCCTCCCTCCCGTACGGGACACCCCGGCGTCCGACCCCACCGGCCGGGTCCCGCAGGGCATCTTCCGGGACGCGCGCGAGGATCGGCACGGGGCCAACGACCGGACCCGTGAGCTGCCCCAGCTCGACGAGAACGGCCGGCCGCGCAGCCGCTCCGACTGGGCCGAGGAGACCCCGCTCGACGACCTGCCGACGCTGGCGGACGAGCTGTTCGGCCCGCACGACGACGAGGGCGAGAGCCCCCGGCGCCGCCGCTGACCGCCGCCCGGTGCGGGCCGGCCGGCCCGCACCGGGCGCCCTGATCGCTCCGGAGACGGGCCCCTCCGCCGTCCGGCGGGGCTTGTCAGAGGACTGCCCCACAATGGAGGGCGTACCTGAGGAGGGGCAGACATGGCCGTATGGGACGACCTGGTCGGACAGACGCGTGTCGAGGAGCAGCTCGCCGCCGCCGCGCGGGACGCCGACGCGTTCGTCACGGCCCATGCCGCAGGAGAGCCCGAGCCCGAGGCGTCGCAGATGACCCACGCGTGGCTCTTCACCGGTCCGCCGGGATCCGGGGTGAAGACCGCGGCGCGGGCGTTCGCCGCCGCGCTGCAGTGCGTGAGCCCCGACCGGGCGCACGGCGGCGCGCCGGGCTGTGGGTTCTGCACCGGCTGTCACACGGCACTCGTCGGCACCCACGCCGACATCACCACGGTCACCGCGGTCGGTGCCGTCGTCCGGGTCGAGGACATGCGCGACACCGTCCGCAAGTCCTACACGGCGCCGGCGAACGGCCGCTGGCAGGTCATCCTCGTGGCCGACGCCGAGCGGCTGAACGAGAAGTCGGCCAACGCGGTCCTGAAGGCCGTGGAGGAGCCCGCGCCCCGCACCGTCTGGCTGCTCTGCGCGTCCTCGATCGAGGACGTGCTGCCCACGATCCGCTCCCGCTGCCGCCACCTGAACCTCCGGACGCCCCCGGTGGACGCGGTCGCCGACGTGCTCGTACGGCGCGACGGCATCGAACCGGAGACGGCCCACGCCGCCGCTCGGGCCACCCAGGGGCACATCGACCGGGCCCGGCGGCTCGCCACCGACGAGCGGGCCCGCGCGCGCAGAGCCGCCGTCCTCAAGGTGCCGCTGCGGATCGACGACGTCGGCGGTTGTCTGAAGGCGGCCCAGGAGCTGATCGACACGGCGACGGAGGACGCCAACCAGGTGGCGGAGGAGGCCGACTCCAAGGAGACGGAAGAGCTGAAAGCGGCTCTCGGTGTGGGCCCCGGGGGGCGGCTGCCGCGCGGCACGGCCGGTGTGATGAAGGACCTGGAGGCCGACCAGAAGCGGCGGAAGAAGCGGACGCAGATCGACAGCCTGGACCTCGCGCTCAGCGACCTGACCGGCTTCTACCGCGACGTACTCGCCCTCCAGCTGCGCTCGCGCTCGGCCATCGCCAACGCGGACGTGCGGGACGCGCTGGAGCGGATCGCCCGCGACACCACCCCGGAGCGGACCCTCCGCCGTATCGAGGCGACCCTGGCCTGCCGCGAGGCCCTCGACCGGAACGTGGCACCGCTGCTCGCCGTGGAGGCCATGACCCTGGCGCTGCGGGGCTGACCCGGCGACGAGGGGACACGGCACGATTGGACACGATGTGTGCCGGTCCGGATACGCTCCGGGAATGGACTCCAGGCGCTTGCTCCGTACGTCCGCCACGGCCCTCGCGGCCGCCGGGCTGATCCTCTCCGGCTGCACGGGCGGAGGCGACGCGGCGGCGTCCCGCACCACGGCGGCCCGGTCGGCCCCCTCGGCGTCGGCGGACGCCGGGGCGCTGAAGAAGTTCTACGCCCAGAGGCTGACCTGGCGTGACTGCGGAGTCGCGGGCTTCCAGTGCGCCACCCTGCGCGCCCCGCTCGACTACGCGAAGCCGGACGGGGGCGAGATCGAGCTGGCCGTCTCCCGCGTCCGGGCGACCGGCCCCGGCAAGCGGCTCGGTTCGCTCCTCGTCAACCCGGGCGGCCCCGGCGGCTCCGCCGTCGGCTACCTCCAGGGGTACGCGGGCATCGGCTACCCCGCACCCGTCCGCGCCCGCTACGACATGGTGGCCGTGGACCCGCGCGGTGTCGCCCGCAGCGAGCCCGTCGAGTGTCTGACGGGCCCGCGGATGGACACGTACACGCAGGTCGACCAGACGCCCGACGACAGGGCGGAGGTCAACGCGCTGAGCGCCGCCTTCAAGGAGTTCGCGGCGGGCTGCGAGAAGCGCTCGGGGAAGATCCTGCCGCACGTCTCCACCGTCGAGACGGCCCGCGACATGGACGTCCTGCGGGCGGTGCTCGGCGACGCGAAGCTCAGCTACGTGGGGGCGTCGTACGGCACCTTCCTCGGCGCCACCTACGCGGAACTCTTCCCGGACCGGGTCGGCCGCCTCGTCCTCGACGGGGCGATGGACCCCTCGCTGCCGGCGATCGACCTGAACCGCGACCAGACCGCCGGCTTCGAGACCTCCTTCCGGGCCTTCGCCGCCGACTGCGTGCGGCAGCCGGACTGCCCCCTGGGCACCGGCTCGGTCGAGGCCGCGGGCGAGGCGTTGAAGAAGTTCTTCCGCGACGTGGACGCCGAGCCCGTGCCCACCGGCGAGAGCCGCCCGCTCGGCGAGTCGCTCGCCACCACCGGCGTGATCGCGGCGATGTACGACGAGGGCGCCTGGCCCCAGCTGCGCGAGGCCCTCACCCGGGCGATCGGCGGCGAGGGCTCGGGCCTCCTCGCGCTGGCCGACAGCTACTACGAGCGTGAGGCGGACGGCACGTACGCCAACCTCATGTCCGCCAACGCCGCCGTGAACTGCCTGGACCTGCCGCCCGCCTACACGGGCCCCGCCGACGTCCAGAAGGCCGTCCCGTCCTTCGAGAAGGCGTCCCCGGTCTTCGGCAAGGGCCTCGCCTGGGCGGCCCTCAACTGCACCTCCTGGCCGACCCGGCCCACCGGCCGCCCCCACCGCATCACCGCCGAGGGCGCCGCCCCGATCCTGGTCGTCGGCACCACCCGCGACCCGGCCACCCCGTACAAGTGGGCCCAGTCCCTCGCCGGCCAGCTCTCCTCCGGCACCCTCCTGACCTACGAGGGCGACGGCCACACCGCGTACGGCCGGGGCAGCGACTGCATCGACACGGCGATCAACACCTACCTCCTGGAAGGCACCGCTCCGCAGGACGGAAAGCGCTGCTCATAGCCATGATCCGGGGGTGGTCGGAGCACCCCGGGAAACTGTGTAGACTTGGCGGCGCTGCTGCACCCAACATGGGTCTGCACGGCAAGCCGCCTTAGCTCAGTTGGCCAGAGCAACGCACTCGTAATGCGTAGGTCTCGGGTTCGAATCCCGAAGGCGGCTCGGATCAGCCCCAGGACTCACTCGCCGTGACCTGGGGCTTTTTCATGCCCGAATACGACGCCGGAGCATCCGACGGGCCGCCCCGCTGTCCGTGATCTCCCTGTGGTCTCGGCCACGGGGGGCTTGGCTCGCCGGAGCCGGGGCAGGGCGTGGCTTCAGTCCTCTGCATGCAGATGAGAGTGCCCTTCCTCCCGGGCAGGCACCGGCGAGCCGAGGATCATGCAGCGTCTGATCAAGGCTTGCCGAGGAGGCGGGCCGTGGTTTCGGAGATCCAGGAACCCACCGTGGCACGGAGCGGGGCATTGGCCGAAAGGGTTTCCTCGTGGGCGGGCCAGTTCTCTCGGACAGCGCGGACCGTATCTTCCGCCGTAGCTGCGAGATGGGCGCCGAAGACACCGAATTTTCGATCCAATGTGCCTTCGAGTCGCTCGAACGCGGAAAGCTTCACCCTGGCGAAGTCCTTGCTGCCGCCGAACTTCATTCCCAGGTCTTCCAGTTCGTCGCGCGGGGTGTAGGGCACCGTCGACACGAGGTCGTACACCGGTGACAGCGCGGGGGTGCGGCCATCGCGATAGATGAGGGACCAGTTCTTCAGATGGGCGTCGCCGTTCCCGACGGCGACGGAGAACGCGATCCGGCGTGCTGCCTCGCGAAGGGCGTCCACGTCCTGGCCTCGATACGAAATCGCTGCGACGGTCTCGAAGGTCGAGAGATATTTGTCCTGCGGGTACTTGTCCCGCACCTGTGCGAAGTCCTCGATGTGAATCCGTGACCGGCTGCCGTCCGTGGCGCGATCGAAGCGCCGTACGGCATATGCCCACTCCTCGGCGTTGGGCCACATGCGGTCGGGCAGCCCTTCGAGCTGGTCGCGATGGAGCAGACGTACGTCGGGCACATCGATGCCGACCGACTTGGCGAGGGACATCATCGCAAACTCGTTGCGCGGCACGTCCGCATGTCTGTAGTCGGGGAACTTGACCAGCCAGTCGCCGACCTCTCCGGCGGCCGGCACCGTCAGCCGGTCGCCGTGCGCAAGCATGGAGAACTTCAGGGCTACCCCCGCCAGGGAGAAGCGCCAGGGGGAGCGGTTCCCCTCTCCCTCGGAAGACTGCTCCCCACCCGTCGACGGGTCCTGCCACTCCCAGCCGTCTTCCGGTCCTTCTGCTCGCAGCACCTGGACGGCTCCCGGCAGGTCATGGCCGACCTGTGCCAGCAGTTCCATCTCTCGGTCGAGGGACACGCCCCGGGCGTCGGCAATCCATTCGCGCAGGGGGCCTTCGGGGAGCAGGTTGGAGAACCATTTGGGGAGCCGCAGGGCGGACGCGTACGGTGCTTTGAGGTTTTCCTCGAACCGCAGGCCGAGGACGAATCGCTGCGGGTCCTCCAAGTAGTGGTTGTTCATCACGAAGCGGGTGTAGTCACCCTTCTGGCACAGCGTCCCGATGCGCCGTCCGTGGAGGAGAACCGCGTAGAAGATCTCAGAAGGGGTGGCCATCGTGGGGTGGTCCGTTTCGCTGGGTGGCGGCTGCTGATCTGACGGTCAGTACCCTTCGGGGACGCGAGGTACGTCGTCTTCTTCCAGATCGTCGAACTCGTCGTCGAGATCCAACGCGTCCAACGAGGGAGTGTCCTCATAGGCCCACTCCGCCATGCGGTGGATGAAGTCGTTCAACTGCTCACGGATGCGTTCCTGACGGGTTGCCAGGAAGGCGTCGCGATCCCGATCCGCCAGGGCGGCGACATCACGGTCGAGCTGGTGAGAGGTGAGTACGGCGTCCCAGGTCTCGTCGTCGATGTCGAGCGGCTGCCTTGCGATGGCGGCCGGGAGCTCGGAAACGGGGTCCACGCTCGTGGGCAGGAACAGCCGATTTGCGGGCGACAGCCTCGACCTCGCGTCCTTGATCCGCGGGTAGATCATCGGGGCAGCGTTCGCCGCGGTCCTGTCCTGTTCCAGCAGGGCATTGAGGCTCTGCGCGTCCAGGACTTCGCCCGTGGTGAGCGAGCGGGGTCCCAGAGACCACCAGGCGCTCAGGATGATCTTCGTCGTTGCCTCGTTGGTGCGGAAGCGGTCAGCGCTGGGCAGCACGGGGCTCGCGTCGGAGATGGTGGCCAGCATGGCGCGGAGAGACCCCTCCTCGTCGTCGGGCCGGATCTTCCCGCCGAGCGTGCGGCTGAACTGGGTGAAACTTCCTCTGAAGACCATGGGTCCGACGAGCGAGAGCCGCCAGTACAGCCGCCGGAGCAAGCGGAGATTGTTGGGCCGCGGATGGGGGAAGTGGGCGTAGAAGCGCGTCAGAGTCACGAGCAGGGCCCGATAGGGCAGCAAGGAGATGTGGGGCACGCCGGCTTCCTGGATCAGGAAGTTGACTGCTCGGACCATGGCCTCCTCACCCTGGGAGAACGCCGTCGGCTCGTCCTCGTCAGGGAACTCCGACTGTGTGCGGCGCCCCGTCACGGAGAATTCCACACGAATGTCCCGCATGGGATCCGGGCCGCGCCGAGCCAGCACCGACGCGAGCACGGTGCCGCTGTCAATGCTGCCGAAGCCGGTTCGGGCCGCGACGTTGTCCGAGATCCTGGCCAGCGTCAGACGTTCGTCAGCCCCCTTCTCCTCGCCCGAGTACAGCGCGGAGAAGATCTCGCCACGGTTCAGCTTGCGGCCGAAGTTGTTCATCCGGTCGAAAATGTCGGTGAGGACGGCCCTGTCGTCCTGTCGCACGAGGTACGCGGGGACCTTGTACTGCCGAAGCGTGGTGGCCACCCGCTCGGCCTCGTCGAAGTACTCGGAAGCAGTCAAACCGTCGGTCCGGAACCAGCTGAGCAGCTTCTTCAGATCGAACAGCACGGGAAGGGCGATGTGGTGGGGCTCCAGAGTCTGCGGGCTCTCCACGAACTCCTTCGCGGCCAGGTCGTAGAACACGTTGAAGGGCTTGTAAGGGTGGCCCTCGGTGCTCAGGGCGTTGGCCAGGCTCGTCAGGCGCTGCTGCCCGTCCACGACCCAGAGCGACTCGTCGTGCGCGGGCGCCGCCAGCCGGAGCCGGCCCAGCATGAACTCCTCCGCCTGCTGCCTGCGCACCCACAACAGCAGGTTGCCGATGGGGTAGCCCTTGACGATGCTGTCGAAGAGACGCAGGACATCCTGGCTCTGCCAGCGGAAGTCGCGCTGGAAGTGGGGCACACGGATGCGACCGCCCCACGCCAGCGGGATCAAGTCCCCCAGCTCGTAAGTGGTGGCAGTGGGCTGTGCCTCGAGTCCCCCGGGGCTGGTCGTCGTCATGGATGCCTCCAAGGGCATGTGGGGTGATCTCGATCGGATGCGACCTGCGGCAGGGCAATTGTTCCATCTCCGCGCCGGCAGGTCCGGTGGTTTGCCCGCTCATGGGCCCAGCCGGCTCCTCGTCGCCGAGGGGATGTCGAACGGGAGGGCAGCGAGCCGCAGGCCCCGGGACGGTGTCCGGCGGGAGTCCGAGGGGCTGTGCCGCGAGGTTCGCGGGGGAGTCCCGGGTCCGGGGACGGTGGGTGGCGGTGCGGTCCGACTTCCTTGGTGGGCCCCCTTGTTCCGACAGGTGGGCGGGGGTGGCGGGGGTGGGGCGGGACGCCGTACAACTCCAGCTGCAACCGGTACGCGGAACGAGAGGGCAGCATGAGCAGCACCACAGAGGCCACCGGCGGACCGACGGGCGAGGGGGAGCTTGCCGTCACCGGTCGGACCCGGCTGCGGCGGATGCGGGAGAAGGGGAGCCACCGGCGGGCCGACCTGGACGCCGTGCTCGCGGCCGGCTTTCTCTGTCACCTCGGCGTTCCCGTCGACGGTACGACGATGGTCGTGCCCACCGCGTACGGCGTGGACGGCGACATGCTCTACCTGCACGGTTCGGTCGCCAGCCGCAGCTTGGTCCAGGCCCCGGACACCACCGTCTGCGTCACCGTCACCCATGTCGACGGGCTCGTCCTCGCCCGCTCCGTCTTCGAGCACGGGGTCAACTACCGCTGCGCGATGGTCTACGGCATACCCCGGCTTGTGACCGACCCGGAGGAGAAGCTGCGCGGTCTGCGGGCGCTCACCGAGCAGAGCTCCCCGGGCCAGTGGGAGTACGTGCGGCAGCCCAGCCGTAAGGAGCTGGCCGCGACCGCCGTCCTCGCGCTCGATCTGACCGAGGCGTCGGTGAAGACCCGGAGCGGCCCGCCCGACGACGGTGACTCCGAGGACGCGGCGCTCGGTCTGTGGGCGGGCGTGCTGCCGGTCGTGACCACCTTCGGCGAGCCGGTCACCGACCCCCTGCTTCCTGCGGATCTCGCGCCGCCCGCCCATGTGGCCTCGCGTGCGGGGCGGGTCCTGGGGGAGTGAGCCGCAGGTCCAGGTGCTCCAGGTGATCGTTGGCGGACAGGGCGTCCACGGCGGTCAGCCGGCCCTCAAGGACCAGGTCTTCTCCTGCCCCCGGGCCGGGCCCGCCCTCCGTCCACCAGGGCTCTCCCCGCCCTGGCGCCGACAGCCTCGGCCCTCCCGCTGTCACGCCACATCCCGTTCGGGCATCTCCTCGGCCGCCTGCAGCCGGTGCCGCGCCCGGGCGGCGAGCCGGCGGGCCGCCACCGGTGTGTGACCCAGCGCGGGGGCGATCCGCTCGTACGGGACCTCGAACTCGTCGTGCAGGACGAACGCCAGCCGCTCGGGAGGCGTCAGGCCGGGCGTCAGCCGGTCCAGGAGTGCCGGGGGCCGCTGTGGCGGGGATTCCTGTGCGCCGTGTGCCGCGGCCCGCGGATCCCAGGGGCGGGCGCGGTGCGCCTCCCGTGCCCGGAGCCGGGTCAGGCACTCCCTCGCCAGGGCGGTCGTCGGATCGTCCGGCCGGTGCCAGGCCCTCCTCGCGTCCTCCACCGCCTCCTCGGCCTCCGGGAACGTGCCGAGCAGGCGGTGCGCCATCGCCCGCAGCAGCGGGCGATGGCGCTCGAAGAGGGCGTCAGGGCCGGTGGGGACGTGTTCGTCAGCCACGGGGTACGACCTCCGTCAGGCAGGTGTCTCGGCCGGTCCGCGCCGGGCAGGTACCGCGGTCAGTCGCCGTGGCCCGTGCCTCCGCTTCCGAAGCCTCCGCTGGAGATCCCGCCCCACTTGCGCTTCTCCTCGGACGGCGGGTCGGGTGACGTTTCCGTACCGGACGTACCCGAGTTCTTGAGCTGGTACGGCATGAGCCGGTGTTCGCCGTCCGTCTGCGGCATCTCGGCCGGCCTGCGGTACTCGGACACCTCACCGGGCGGCCGCTCGGTCTCCGGCCGGTGCGGCTGTTCGTCCGGCTTGGGCGGACGAGGCTCACGGTCGCGGACCCGGAACCCGAGCCACACGGCCGCGATCAGTACGAAGACGACGACGAGCCCGGCGAGGAACTGCCCGAGGCCTGACTGCCAGACTCCCGCGGCCATGGTCTGGGCTGCGCTGAGAGTGTTCATACAAGGGGATTACCCGATTCCACTTCTTTGGATGCGTCGGAGGGCGTTCCTCCGGAAATTCTTGAACAGGCGCTGAAACATTTGCGTACCCCCGCCGCGTCAATGAGGTGTACGGCGACCACACCCCGTGACCGCGACGGAAAGGAGGGGTATGAGAAAGTCCCGCGCGGACGAGTTCCAGGAGTTCGCCTCCGCACGTACGGGCCATCTGTTCCGGTCGGCATGCCTGCTGACCAGCGGGGACACCCATCTCGCCGAAGACCTCACCCAGGAGACGCTCGGCCGCATGTACGCCCTGTGGGGCCGCATGGCACGGATCGGCAACCCCGCCGCGTACGCCCAGACCGTGCTCGTCCGCACGTTCCTCAGCCACCGGCGCCGCCGCTCCGCCACCGAGCGCCCGCTCGGCGAGCTGCCCGACCGCGCCCCCGACACCGGCGAGGACCCGGCGCTCCGGATCGCGCTGCTCGACGCGC
Source organism: Streptomyces sp. NPDC058326 (assembly GCF_042879855.1). Classification (NCBI taxonomy): domain Bacteria; kingdom Bacillati; phylum Actinomycetota; class Actinomycetes; order Kitasatosporales; family Streptomycetaceae; genus Streptomyces; species Streptomyces sp. NPDC058326. The sequence continues at coordinate 534,107 of NZ_JBHVZO010000003.1, forward strand.
TGGCCGGACTCGCACCCAAGGACCGGGCGGTCGTGGTGCTGCGGTACTGGGAGGACCGCAGCATCGAGGAGACCGCCGAGGCCCTGCACGTCAGCTCCGCGGCGGTACGCACCCGCTCCGTGCGGGCGCTCGGGAAACTGCGGCAGTTGCTCGGCGGCAGCCTCACCGAGTTCGCCACCCGCTGACAGCTTCCGCGCCCGCCGACAGCTCCTCACCTCTGCTGACAGGTCCCACGCCTGCCGAGAGTGCTCCACCGACCGCTGTTCCCCGTTCGCTGTCCGTCGTCAGCCGGCTGCTCCGGCGACCGCCGACAGCCGGGGCACCCGCGCCTTTCTGCCACCCACCACAACCGGAGACGGTGAATTCGACATGCCCCAGAACGCAGACCCCCAGCACGAGGGATTCGAGGAGGAGCTCGGCGCGGTCCTGCGCCGCACCGGCGACGGCTTCGCCGTCGGCGACCGGCGTGAGCTGGTCGCGGGCGGGCTCCAGCGCGGCCGGCGCCGCCTGGTCCGCCGCCGCCTCGCGGTGACCGGCGGAGTCCTCGCGCTCGCCGCCGTCGGCATCGGCGGGGCGTACGGCGGCTCGCTGCTCTCACCCGCCGGCGGGCCCGATCAAACCTCCGTGGCCGCCGCCCCCAGGACCCCCAAGCCGACCTCCGCCACGGAGCGGCCCGCGCCCACGACGAACAAGCCGGTCCAGGCCCGGATCCCGGTCAAGGACCTCGCCGCCGTCCTCAAGGCCCACACCCCCGCGGGCACATGGGAGATCGACGACCTCGACGGAGCGGGCCAGTCCGTCGGGGGCGTCTACGACGACGGCAACGGCAGGGCGGGCGTCACCGTCGGTCTCCACCGTGCCTCCGGCACCGGTGAGGCGGGCGCCGACCAGGTGACCTGCCCCTCGAAGGTCTTCGTCCCCCACGACAGCTGCGTGAGCGAGCGACTGTCGAACGGGGCACGGCTGATGGTCTTCCAGGGGTACGTGTACCCCGACAAGCGCGAGGAGACCAAGCAGTGGCGGGCGGTCCTGCTCACCAAGGACGGCTTCCTCGTCGACGCGACCGAGTACAACGCCGACGCCGAGAAGGGCGGCACGATCAGCCGTGACAACCCGCCCTTCAGCCCCGCCCAGCTGAAGGCCCTGGTCACCGCCGACGCCTGGCTCCCGTACCTGAAGCAGCTCCCCGCCGGGCCGAAGAGGCCCGGCGGCGCCGGCGTCCATCAGCCGCCGGCCGTGCCCGGCGGAGCCGCCATGCAGGCCACCCTGCGCTCCCTCCTGCCCCAGGGCCTCACGGTCGTCGACAAGGGAGGTGACGACGGCGACGCCTTCGCCGTCGTCGACGACGGCAAGGGGAAGAGCTTCATCGGGATCAACGTCCAGCCGAACATGTCGGACGTGATCGGCGACCTCTTCGGCAGCGGGGACGTCACCACGCTGCCCGACGGCCGCATGGTGAAGCTCACCCAGCAGCCCGGTGAGAAGGGCGGCGCGGGCGTCGTCTGGTGGACGGCGGACACCATCACGCCGGACGGCTTCCGGGTCGTCGTCTCCGCCTTCAACACCGGCGCCCAGCACGAGGCCGCCACGCGCGCCGAACCCGCGCTGACGATGGAGCAGCTGAAGACGCTCGCACTGAGCCCCCAGTGGGCGAAGATCCCCCGGAAGTAGCCGGAGGACGAGACGCGGCGGTACGGGAGGCGGGCGCCACCGCCCCCGTACCGCCGCGGCCATGTGGCGCGCTTCCGGAGCCGTCTACTTGGCGTCCGCGTACCGCTCGACCGTGGCCGTCGTGAACGGGAACCGCACCGGCGTCTCCCCGAACGCGATCCGCCCCGCCTCGTCCCCGGCGCCCCGGATCGCCTCCGTGACCGCCTCCGCCTCCTCCGCCGGGCAGTGCACGATCACCTCGTCGTGCTGGAAGAACACCAGCTCCGCCCGCATCCCCGCGAGGGACCGTCGCAGCGCCGCCAGCATCAGCAGCGCCCAGTCGGCCGCGCTGCCCTGCACCACGAAGTTACGGGTGAACCGGCCCCTCGCCCGCGCGTTCCCCGAGGCGTAGCCAGGGACGAACTCGCTCTCCTCCGACGTCGGTTCACCACCCTCCTGCGGCAGGCCGGCCTCCTCGTCCTCGCCCGCGCCCACCGCCCGGGGACTGGTCCTGCCCAGCCAGGTCCGCACGAGCCGGCCCTCCTCGCCCGCCTTCGCCGCATCGTCGACGTACGCCACCGCGCGCGGGAAGCGGCGCCGCAGCGCCGCCAGGTTCTTCAGGCCGTCACCGCTCGTCTGCCCGTAGATCGCGCCCAGGAGCGCGATCTTGGCGTGGTCGCGGTCGCCGGAGAAGGCCCGGTCCGAGAGCCGGGTGTAGAGGTCGTCGGGGTGTCCCGCCACCTCCATCAGACCCGGGTCCCGGGAGATCGCGGCCAGCACCCGCGGCTCCATCTGGTCGGCGTCGGCCACCACCAGGCGCCAACCCGGGTCCGCGACCACCGCCCGCCGGATCACCTTCGGGATCTGCAGGGCCCCGCCGCCGTTGGTCGTCCAGCGCCCGCTGACCGTGCCGCCCGGCAGGTACTCCGGCCGGAAACGCCCGTCCCGCACCCAGTCCTGGAGCCACGACCAGCCGTGCGCGGTCCAGATCCGGTACAGCTTCTTGTACGCGATCAGCGGCTTCACCGCCGGATGGTCCAGCTCCTCGAGCTCCCAGCGGCGCGTGGATCTCAGCCGGACACCGGCCTGCGCGAAGGCCTTCACCACATCGGCGGGCAGGTCCGGCCGGACCCGGCGGCCGAAGGCCGCGGACACCTCGTCCGCCAGCTCCGCGAGACGGCGCGGCTCGCCCCCGCCCGCGTACCGCTCGCCGAGCAGCTCGCGCAGCAGGTCCCGGTGCACGTCCGCCCGCCACGGCAGCCCCGACCGGTGCATCTCGGCCGCCACCAGCATCCCCGCCGACTCGGCGGCCGTGAGCAGCCGCATCCTGCCCGGGTGCTCCGTCCGGTCGTGGCGGCGCAACTGCTCCGCGTACACCGCCAGGAGGCCGTCGAAGGGGACGGAGACCACCGGGCGCGGCTCGAAGAGCGAATCCTGCGAACCGGGCTCGGCGCCGCGCTGCGGCGGATCGGGCGGCACCGGGCCGTTCCGCAGGCGTGCCCAGGCCGCCGCCGCCGAACGCGGCTCGCCGAGCCGGCCCTCGTGGCCCAGGAGCAGCTGCTCGGCGTCCTCCATGTCGTAACACCGCTCGACCCGCACTCCGGCGGCGAGCAGCCGGGGGTACACCTCGGGCGTCGACCGCCACACCCAGCGGGTCACCTCGGGCCGCGCCCGTACGGCCGCGACCAGGTCCGGTTCGCGCCGTACCCCGGCGGCGGGCAGCCCGTCCGGGCCGAGGGGGACGAGCAGTGCCCCGTCCCCCTCGGCCTCGGCCGCCAGCGCCCACCTCTCGCTCATGGGTACGAGTCTGGCACCCGCCACTGACAGCGCCCGGGAGCCGGGCCGCGGACGGTCCGGCGCCCTGTGCGGGGCCCCGCGCTCGCGCCTGGGAGTGCCGCTTGCCGGACCCCTGCGCTCGTGCCCGGTCGCGTCAGGCCGGGGGCGACCTACGCCGCCGCGTGGAACAGGGCCGCCGCCTCGCCCCGCGAACCGACGTCCAGTTTGTTCAGGATGTTCGCGACGTGGAACTTCACCGTCGACTCGCTGATGTGCAGCTCCTCGGCGATCCGCCGGTTGCGGTGACCGAGGGCCAGGTGCCGCAGGACCTCCACCTCCCGTGCGCCGAGGCCGGCCAGCGGGTGCGCCGCCTCGACCGGTGTGGCCGGAGCCGCCAGCGGGATCACCGCCGTGATCGTGGTGCCCCAGCCGGGGACGGCGTCCATGTCGAGCCGCCCGCCGAGCACGTCGAGCCGGTCGCGGACCGTGCCCGCCCCCAGGTCGCAGGGGGCGAGCGCGCCCGCCCCGTCGTCCCGCACCGACGCCCGCAGTTCGTGTTCGGTCAGCTGCCAGCCGACGTGGATCCGCCGCACCGAATCCTGTTCCAGCACGACCAGGAGCAGCGACCGGACGATCGCCCGCGCGCTGTGCGCCACGTCCGCCGCGAGCGACCGGTCGGAATCCGGGGCGCCCAGGTCGAGCCGGATCTGGCTGTGCCGCAGCATCGGCCGCAGTTCGCCGGCGAGCCGCTCGAAGGCGTCCTGGGCGGGCTCCTCCGCGAGCGCCCGGTCCCGCCGCTGCTCCGCCCGCATCTCGATCAGCGCGGTGGCGGCCAGGTCGGTCGCGGTCGTCCGGGCCGTCGTGTCGTCGAGGGCGCGGCTCCGCAGCACCCCGAGGACACCGGAGAGCGCCGCCGAGTGCGAGGTGGTGAGCTCCGCGATCACCCGTGCCCGGGTATCGGCCGCCGCCCGCGAACGGGCCAGGGCGCCCGGCAGGGCCTCCGTCGCGAACCGGTCGAAGTGGCTGGACACCAGGTCCCACAGGGCCTGCGCCACGGTGAGCGCGGCCTCCTCCACGGGGGCGGCGCCGTCCTCCCTTACGAGCACGAGCACGGCCCCGCGTACGGTCGCGTGACTCGTGACGGCGACCACCTCACGCTCCCGGCCGCCGATCGTCGCCGTGCCCTGCCAGGGGCTCCCGGGCACGCCCGCCGCGAGCAGCGGCGCCAGTTCGGCGGCCGTCAGCAGCTCCGTACCGCCGAGTGCCTTGAAGGGTGAGTGGGCGCAGTGGGTGGAGAGTTCGGCCGCGTCCACGTGGGGGACGAGGGGTGCGAGGGCCGCCGAGACCTCGGGGAGGATCTCCCCGAGCGGCTGCCGGATGATCTCGTACGCGGTGGCCAGCGTGAGCGCGTCCATGCGGCCGAGCCTACGCGGGGAGGGGCAGGCCCAGGCTGGTCTTTCGGGTAGGTGCGACTGGCCGTTGGGAGGGCGGGAAGCGGGTGCCCGGGGGCCCAGTCTTGATCACGTCGAAGAGCGGCAGATGTGAACGGGCGGCAGTGGAGGCCGAGATGGAAGCGATCGTGTACGAGGAGTTCGGCGGCCCCGAGGTGCTGCGCCACACGACCGGAGTCGCCGTACCGCAGCCCGGTCCCGGCGAGGTGCGCGTCAAGGTGGCGGCCGTCGGGGTCAACCCGGTGGACTGGAAGCGCCGTTACGGCTGGGTCGAGGCGTTCTACCCGACGACCTTCCCGGCCGTCCCGGGCCTGGAGTTCGCCGGCACCGTGGACGGGCTGGGCGAGGGCGTCACCGGCCTGGCCGTCGGCGACGAGGTCCTCGGCTGGACGAAGACCGGCGCCTACGCCGCATATGCCATCGCCGGCATCGTCGTCCCCAAGCCCGCCGGTCTCTCCTGGGCGGCCGCCGCGAGCCTCCCCGTGGCGGCGGAGACGGCACAGCGGGTCCTGGACCTGATCGGCGTACGGGAGGGCGAGACGCTGTTCCTGCACGGCGCGGCGGGTGTCGTCGGCTCGGTGGGCGTCCAGCTCGCCGTCGCGGCGGGGATCACGGTGATCGGCAGCGCGTCCGAGTCCAACCACGCGTATCTGCGCGGACTCGGCGCGATCCCGGTGGCGTACGGGGACGGCCTCGCCGACCGGATCCGTGCCGCCGCCCCCGACGGCGTCGACGCGGTCTTCGACGCGGCGGGACACGGCGTGCTGCCGGTCGCGATCGAGCTCCTGGGCGGGGAGGGGGTGGCGCGGAAGGAGCGGATCGCGACGATCGCGGCGACGGACGCGGCGGAGTACGGGATCGCCTTCTCCGGGGTTCCGGGCGACCCGGACGCCGTACGGGCCGGGCTCACGGCCCACGCCCGGCAGGCGGCGGAGGGCACCCTCGCGGTCCGGCTCGCCGACACGATGCCGCTGAAGGAGGCCGCGCGCGCCCAGGAGTTGAGCGAGTCGGGCCATGTGCGGGGCAAGCTGGTCCTCGTCCCGTGACCCCGGCGGGCGCGGCGGAGAGGTGAGAGGATCCCTCCGCCGTGGGTGCCGGCTCCGACCGTGGAAGGCGATGAGATGTACGCGATACCCCTGGGGGACGCAGGCGCGGAGCTGCGCCCGCTCGAACCGTGGCAGGCCGAGGAGTTCCTGGCCCACATGGACCGTGGACGTGAGTTCATCGGCGCCCGCAACGGACTCCCCGACGTCGTCACCGACCTGGAGTCGAGCCGCGCCTTCCTCCGGCTGTACGCGGAGAAGACGGCAACCGACACGGGCCGCATCCACGGGATCTGGTCCGACGGCACCCTTGTCGGCGCGGTGATCCTCCGGAAGCTGGACACCCGCGACGGCACGGCCGAGGCGGGCTGCTGGCTGGAGCCGGCGGGTGTCGGCAAGGGGCTGGTGACCCGGGCGGCGCGGATGCTCATCGACTGGGCGATCGAGGTACGGGGGATCCACCGGGTGGAGTGGGTGGTGTCCTCCGACAACGAGCCCAGCATCGCCGTGGCCCGACGGCTCGGCATGAGCAGGGACGCGGTCCTGAAGGAGAGTTACCCCTACCGGGGCAGGTGCCACGACGAGGAGATCTGGTCGGTCCTCGCACCGGAGTGGAGGGCGGCGAAGGCGGCAGGGGCCTGAGGAGGCGCGCCGGGGCCTGAGGTGGCGCACAGTGGCCTGAGGTGGCGCGCCCGGGGCCTGAGGGTCGCGCAGTGGTCTGAGGGTCGCGCGCCGGGGGCGGGTACGAGGCGGTGTGAAGGCGGTACGGGTTGGCCGACGCGGGCGGCGCCGAGAAGCCACGGGCACGCCGCGCAGGCGGGCGGGGCGGTGACCCGGCTCCGACCCCGGTCACCGCCCCGTCCGTCCACCTTCGCCGCTCAGCGCGTCAGGCGCCACGCGGGAAGGGCCGACGCGGCGATCGCGACCGTCGCGCACACTCCCGCCGCCGCGCCGACCGTGCCCCAGGGAAGGGCCAGTGCCACCGGCGCGGACAGGGCGGCCAGGCCCGCGCCCAGGGTGCCCAGGACCAGGGCGGTCACCGTGAGGCCGAGCACCGTTCCGATCGCGACCGCGAGCGTCGCCTCGCCCGTCACGATCCGCAGGATCTGGGCCCGGGTGGCTCCGGCGAGCCGCAGCGAGGACAGCTCCCCACCGCGTACGGAGGTCGCCATGAGCAGGGTGTTGGCCAGGCCGATCACCGTGTAGACGAGGGCGATGCCGAGGACGAGGAGCAGGCCGAGCCGGGTCTGCGGGCTCCCGGTCGACGCACGGCCGGCCGCGGCCCACGCGTCGGCGGTCCTGACGGTGCCGCCGCTCGCCTCCAGGACCCGCGCCGTGGCCGTGCCGCCGCCCCGTGCCTCGATCCGGTCGGGGGCGGAGCCGGGGGCGTTCGCCCGGGTGACGTACGGCCCGTTGTCGCCCGTCCCCAGCGCGAGGACGGCCGCCACCCGGAGCCGTACCGGACCGGTCCCGTCCGCGCGCCAGACCTCGACGGTCTCGCCCACCCGGCGCCGCCCGAACTCCTCGTTGACGACGATCGACCGGTCGTCGAGGTCCCGCAGGTCGCCGGCGACCACGGGAAGCCGGGCGAGGTCGGCGAAGGCAGCCGGGTCGGTGATCGCCCGTGCCCCGTACTTCACGACGGCCTCGGCCCCGTCCCGTACGAAGAGGGAGGTCGCCCCGCTCGCGGACACGACCGCCCCGGGCGGCGCCGTCACCGGCTTCAGGCCCGCGCCGGACGCGACGTACCGTGCCGTCGTCTGCTCCCGGGCCTCGGCCCCCTTCGCCTTCGTGACGCTCGTGGCCGAGCCGAAGAGCGTCCCGGCGAGCGCCACGGTCACGAGGACGGGAGCGGCGACGGCGGCCGTACGGCGTACGGAGGCCGCGCTGTTCTCCCGTACCAGCGTCCCCACGGCACCCCGCAGTCGCAGCAGCCGGGCCACGGGCCGGACGAGCAGCGGGGAGAGCAGGGCGACGCCGGTGATCAGGAGCATCGGAAGCGTCGTGTACGTCTTCCGCTTGAGCAGCGCGGACGGATCGGTGGCACACGTCCAGACGAGGAGCCCGAGGCCGGCCAGGAGGAGTCCCGTGCCGAGCAGGGCACGGCCGAGGGGCAGAGCGTCGGCGTCGACGTCCGCCTCGCGGAGCGCCGCCGCCGGACCGACCTTCCCGGCGCGCCGGGACGCGGCGACCGCCCCGGCGAGGGCGACGGTCACCCCCGTCCAGAACGCGGCGTGGAAGGGCCAGACCGCCCCGCCGGCCGTGAACCACTCGGGTGCCAGACCTCCGTCGACGAGGGTCCTGGCGAGCAGGGGGGCGCCCAGGGCGCCGAGCGCGCAGCCGGCGGCGGAGGCGAGCACGCCGAGGGCCGCGGCCTCGGCGAGGAGGAGCCTGCGGATCTGGCCGGGGGTGGCTCCGGCGGTCCTGAGCAGCCCGAACTCGCGGCGGCGCAGCGCCACGGCGAACGCGAAGGTGGAGGCGACGACGAAGACCGAGACGAAGGCGGTGACGCCGCCGGAGGTGCCGAGGAGGGCGTTGAGGGCGACGAGCGCTTCGGCGTCCCGCTCGGGACCGGGGTCGGCGAGCCGCCGGTCGTCGCCGGTGAGGACCCGGGCGCGGTCGCCGACGAGCGCGCGTACCTCGGCGGCGGGGGCGTCGACGCCTACGGCGTCGGGCCCGGCGGAGGCCGATCCGGCTGAGGTGGCTCTGCCTGACGCAGCTCCGCCGGGCGTGGTTCCGGCCGTGGTCGTGACGGTCCAGCGGGCGCGGAGCTCGCGGAGCACTTCGCTGTCCACAGGCTGTGGACGATCGAGCCGCTGCGCCACGGAGACGGTACGGGGCCCGCGCCGCACGTCGAGCGTCAGCCGGTCCTGGCCCTGCACCACGACGGGCGAGGAGGCGAACCGCTGGGGAGAACGCTCGGGCGCGTGAAAGGTGGCGGAGAGACCGAGCCCCATGGTGGTGACCAGCCCGACGCCGAGGGCGAGGGCGACGAAACCGCCGAGGAAGGATGCCCAGCGGGCCCGGAGCCCGGACAGGACGACGGTCAGCAAGAGAGCCTCCCGTCGGCAGTGTCGGCCGCGCTGACAGCGGTGGCCGCGTCGGCCGCGCCGGCCGGAGCGGCCTCCAGCGGGGACCCCCGCCCCGACCCCGTCTCCAGCGCCGTCATCCGCGCCGCGACCGTTTCCGCCGTCGGGGAGGGCAGCTCGCCCGCCACGCGGCCGTCCACCAGGAACACCACCCGGTCCGCGCGGGCCGCGGCCACCGGGTCGTGGGTGACCATCACGATCGTCTGACCGTCCCGGTCGACCAGCTCCCGCAGCATGTCGAGCACCTCGCGGCTCGTCGTCGAGTCGAGCGCGCCCGTCGGCTCGTCGCCGAAGAGGACGGCGGGCCGGGTGATCAACGCGCGGGCGATCGCGACCCGTTGCCGCTGTCCGCCGGAGAGCTCGCCGGGCCGGTGCCGCTCCCGCCCCGCGAGCCCGACGCGGGCCAGTGCCTCCCGGACCTCGGTGCGGGACGGACGACGGCCGGCGAGCCGGAGGGGCAGGGCCACGTTCTGCGCGGCCGTCAGGGACGGCAGCAGGTTGAAGGACTGGAAGACGAAGCCGATGCGGTCCCGCCGCAACAGGGTCAGGCGCCGCTCGCTCAGCCCTTCGAGCGCGGTGCCGCCGACCTCCACCCGTCCGGCGGTGGGCCGGTCGAGGCCGGCCGCGCACTGCAGCAGGGTGGACTTGCCGGACCCCGAAGGCCCCATCACGGCGGTGAAGGTCCCGGTGGGGAAGTCGAGGTCGACGCCGTCGAGGGCGCGGACGTCCCGGTGGTGCCGGGTGAGCCCCCGGAGCCGTACGGCTGCGAGGGACGCGGCTGCGGCGGTGGTGGCGGCGGTGGTCGTGGTCATGGCTCAAGCGAACCGTTTCGGCCGCCGCCGATCACGACCACTGCCGGGCGTCCGGAAGGTAGGCCTGGCCCTACCCCTCAGGTACGGCTGAGACCATCGTGAGAGGACAAGCTGACAAGGTCACCAGAGGCACCAGGGACACGAAAGGCGCGGCGTGAGCACCGGCACCACCATCGACAAGGCCTTCGAGGCGCTGTACGCGAGCGACGACGGGTCGCTCGACACGGCGGCGTCGCTGCTGGCCGCCGATCCCGGCACGGACGCCGAGCTGGTCCGCCGCGGCGAGGAGTTCGTCCGGACGCTGTGGACGCGGGGCTGGCAGCCGGCGGACATCGTCCGGATGGCCCGCCGGGACCTGTCGGACGAACACCTCCGGGTCCTCACCGCCCTGGTCCTGGGCGAGACGGCCCGGTACGGGACGCTGCCGCGCCGCTGGCAGGCCCAGCTCGACGAGCTCGACGCCTCCCCCGGCCGGCCGACGGACCGGTTCTCGTACGCGACGACCGTTCTGGAGCTCTACCGGCTCCTGGTCCGGCTGCCGCGCCTGGACGCGGTCGGCCCCGCCCCCGGCGAGGCACTGCCGCCGGCGGCGGCCGGGGAGCCCCGGATGCTCACCCGGATCAGGGCGCTGCTCGCGAAGGCGGAGGCGACCGGATACCCGGAGGAGGCGGAGGCGCTCACCGCCAAGGCCCAGGAGCTGATGGCCCGCCACAGCCTGGACGAGGTGACGCTCGCGGCGGGCGCGCCGTCGCCGGAGACACCTGGGGCGATCAGGATCGGCGTGGAACCGCCGTACGAACAGGCGAAGGCGATCCTGCTCGACGCGGTGGCGACGGCGAACCACTGCCGGGCCGTCTGGAACGAGACGTACGGCTTCTCCACGGTGATCGGCTTCGAGGCGGACCTCGACCCGGTGGAGCTGCTGTACACGTCGCTGCTCGTGCAGGGCACGGCGGCGATGACGCGGGCGGAGGCGGAGCAGCGGGCGGGCGGGCGCAAGCGCACCAAGTCCTTCCGGCAGTCCTTCCTCCTCGCGTACGCGAACCGGCTCGGGGCGCGCCTCTCGGCGACGTCCCGGCGGGTCTCCGCCGAGACCCCGACCCTCCTCCCGGCCCTCGCCTCCCGCGACCTCGCGGTCACCACCCGCACGGACGAACTCTTCCCGGAAACCCGCGCCACGCGGGTGCGTGCGGCCTGGGACGAGGAGGGCTGGACGCACGGCGCGTCGGCGGCGGACAGGGCCGGCCTGCACCCGGGACGACGAGGGCTGCGGGGCCAGAGCGGGTAGAGGGAGAGGCGGGTAGAGGGACAGGCGGGTAGGGGGCAGTCGCGTAAGGGGAGCAGGCGGATAGGGGGACAGTCGCGTAGGGGGAACAGAGCCGTACGGGAGCGTGGCGGCGCCGCCTGCCGCCGGGCCCGGCGGCAGGGCGGGAAAATGGCCGTTTATGTCCCGATCGCGGATACGCTCGGGCCATGAGCTGGCTCCGGGCCTTGAGGGAGACCGCCCGCTCCGGGCTCACCGTCGAGCGGCGGCGGCTCGACCCCGTCATCGCCGCCCGCGCCGCCCTCGGTCTCGCCCTCGTCGTCGGCTTCTCGCTCGCTCTCTTCGGCCCCGCCGTCGCCGCCTCCTCCGCCTTCGGCGCCTTCCAGGCGGCCATCGCCACCTTCCAGCGTTCCTGGCGCCCCCGTCCCACCCTCGCCCTCGCGTCCGGTGCCAGCCTCGCCGTGTCGACCTTCTTCGGCTACCTCACGGGCGCCCACGACGGCCTCTTCCTCGCCCTGCTGCTCGCCTGGACGTTCCTGTCCGGCCTTCTCTGGGCGGCCGGCCCCACCGCCGGCATCATCGCCTCCTCCAACGTGGCCATCATGCTGGTGACGGTCACCCTCCCCACCTCGGTCGCGACCGCCGCAGGCCACGCCGTCATGATCTTCGCGGGCGGTGTCGTCCAGGCCGCCCTGGTCGTCCTCCTCCCGGTCCGCCGCTGGGGCGCCCAGCGCGACGCCCTCGCGGACGCGCTCGCCGCCGAGGCCGACTACGCGCGCCGCCTCCGCCATGACCCGGTGGCGCCGTTCGATCCCGTACCGCTGATGACGGCCCGCAGCGCGGCCGCCGTGACGCCGGGCCAGGCCCGCCGCCGCCCGGCGGAGCTGCACGGGGCGCGAGGGCTCGCGGAGCGCATCCGTCCGGTACTCGCCTCCCTCGCCGATCCGGCCGTCGGCGTACCGGAGGAGGGCCCGGAGCGGGAACGGGTGCGGGAGCTGCTCGCGGCCGCCGGCGCGGTCCTGGACGCCGCGGCGCACGCGATCCGGCACGGCGAACCGGTCGTCCTCCCTCCACCCGCCGTCGCCGCCCTGCGCACCCCGGACTTCTCGCAGACGTACGCGCGCTCGGTGGCGCGGTTCGGCGGCACGCTGGTCGGGGTGGCCCTGGCCACGGCGGTCGTGCGGTTCGCCCACCCGGGCACGTACCTGTCGGCGGCGCTCGCGGTGGTGTGCGCCTTCGCGATGTACCTGCTGATGCGGACGGGATACGCGGCAGGTCAGGTCTTCGTCGCCGCGTACGTCGTGTTCCTGCTCGGCATGGAGGGCGCGGGCCTGACCCAGACCGTACGGGACCGGGTGACGCTGACCCTGCTCGGCGGGCTCCTCGCGATGCTGGCGTACGCCGTCTACCCGGCCTGGGAGACCCCCCGGCTGCGGGGCCGGCTCGCGGACTGGCTGGCGGCGGTCGGCCGGTACGCGGCCGTCGTCACCGCGTGGTACGCCGACCCGGCGGGGACGGGCAGCCCCGACGTACGGGAGGCGCTCCTGAACACCCGCGAGGCCCGGGTCGCATGGCAGGAGGCGGTGGACCGCGCCACGCACGAACCGGTACGGCACCGGGGCCTCTCGCACGCGGCGGCGGAGCAGGCCGACCACGCGCTCGCGGAGTTCGGGCGGGTGGCGATGCTCATGGAGGCACACCTGCCGGAACGCGGTGCTCCGCCGGTGCCTGCCGCCGCGGCCCTCGCCGAGTCCCTCCGCCGGGCGACGGAACGGGGCGCGAAGGAGGTACGGGAGCGCAGGGCGCCGCACTGGGACGACCTGCGCGAGACTCTGGACGTCTGGTCGGCCGACCCGCCGGACCACTTCCTGCTGCACAAGGGCGCCGCGCTGCTCCTGGAGGCCCTGGACGAGGTCACGACGGCGCTGACGGACTCCACGCGCGCGCGGTGAGCCGGGCACGTCCGGTCCGGCACCGATGGGGCGGACACGTCATCCGGACGGGTCGGAACGGGAGTTGGAAGGGGTGAGGGCCGCGGACGTTCGCTCGCGGCCCAGGGAGACACCGAGTCACCGAACCACCGATCCCAGGAGCAACCGGATGAAGAAGTACCTGCTCGCCGCGGCCGGCGTCGTGGCCGCGGCGGTGTTCGCGGCTCCCTCGGCCGTGGGGGCGTCCACCGAGACCTCCGCCGCGTCCCGGCCCGCCGCACCGGCCCCGGCGGAGGCCGCTTCCGCGAAGGTCACCCCGGTCAAGGCCGTCACGCCCGCCCCGAGCCCGGTCCTCACCGTTCGTCCCGGAGAGCGCGTGGACGCCGGCCAGGGGTACACCGTGTGGCTGACGAGGGAGGGCAAGCACTGGACCGGACCGGACGGTTACGAGAACTTCCGCAGCGTGGTCGACGGCAACATCGACCGCTCCCAGCCCGGCGTGAGCCACCAGAGCGAGGGGGACGGGACGGGCGTCTTCCACTCGGGCCTCTACTACGGCACGCGTGACGCGGGCCGCGTCGAACTGACCGACGCCGAGGGCCACAAGACGGTCGCCACCCTCATCGCGCTGCCCGGCCGTCCCGACTGGGGCGTCTGGTACGCCCACACCGGGCCGTCGGAGAGCAACCAGGACGGCGGCCTCGGCGTCGCACTGTACGACCGCTCGGGCAAGCTCCTCGCCGAGCTGCCGGGCTTCGACATCCCGGCCGGCGGCTGATCCTCGGCTCACCGGAGGGACACGGACGTGGCGGGGCCCGGCACGGGGCGGGCCCCGCCACCCCCCTCCTGACACCGAACCCGAAGCCGACACCCCACCCGAAGCCGTCACCGAAGCCGACATCCAACCCGAAGCCGTCACCGAACCCGAAGCCCTCACCGACCCATCGATCGCGAGGTCCGACACCGTGCCGCACAAGCCCGTCACCGCCACCGACGACGACGGCTTCGCCGAGTTCGCCGTCGCCGCCTGGCCGCGTCTGGTGCGTACGGCTCAGCTCCTGACCGGGGACTTCCATGAGGCCGAGGACCTGGTGCAGACGACACTGGCCAAGGTGTACGGACGGTGGCGGAAGGTTCCCCGCGGGGAGATCGACCTCTACGTACGCCGGGCGCTGATCAACAACAACCTCAGCCGGCTCCGCCGGAAGCGGGTCGTCCATCTGCTGACGCCGGTACTGCCCGACTCGGCCCGTCACACCTCCGCGGGTCATGCCGAGACGGTCGAACAACGCGCGTCGCTCCTGGCGGCCTTGGCGGACCTCACTGTCCGGCAGCGGGCGGTCATGGTGCTCCGCTACTGGGAGGATCTGACCGAGCTGGAGATCGCGAGCGTGCTCAACTGCTCGATCGGCACGGTCAAGACCCATGCCCGGCGCGGTCTGGCGGCCCTGCGCGCCCACCCCGGGCTCGCCACCGCCACCGCCCCGCCGCTGCCCTCCCCCTCCGGAGCCCGACGATGACCCCCGCCACCCCGACGTCACCCCCCGACCCCGCCGCCCCCCGCCACGCTTCCGCCCCCCCGCCGGAGCCCGCCCCGGCCCACGGCCCCGACGAGGCCGATGTGCGCGCGGCGTTCATGCGGGCCGCGCTCGACGTCACCCCGGGCCCGGTGCCGCTGGCGGCCGTCCGGCGGGCCGGCCGCGCGCGCCGGAGGCGCCGTACGACCGTCGTGTCGGCGTTCTCGGTGCTCGCGGTCGCGACGGTGGTGGCAGCGGTCGTGGCCCTGACGCCCGTACGCCCGGCCCCGCCGGTCCCTGCCCCCGTCGCCGTCCCGCCGTCCGCCGTCCCGACTCTGGCGTCTGCCACGCCGCCGATCCAGGACCCGCCCCCGGCCCCCACCCCGGTCCGGGTGGTGGCCTCCGGCGAGCGGGTGAACGCGGGGAAGGGCTGGACGGTCTGGCTGACGGAGGAGGGCAAGCACTGGACGGGGCCGGACGGTTACGAGAACGTCCGCAGCGTCACCGACGGCAACGTCGACACGGCCAAGCCCGGAGTGAACCACCAGAGCGAGGGCGACGCGACTCAGGTCTTCCACTCGGGCCTCTACTACGGCACCCGTTCGGCGGGACGCGTCGAGCTGACGAGCGCGGGGGGCCGCAGGACCGTCGCCACCCTGCTCGAACTGCCGGGCCGGCCGGGCTGGGGTGTCTGGTACGCGTACACCCGGCCGGAGGACCAGGACGCCGGCCTCGCGCTGTACGACCGCGCGGGCAAGCTCCTCGCCGAACTGCCCGGCTGACCCGGGGGGCCCTCCGGCCGGCCTGCGGGGCGCGGGAAGGAGCGAGCCGTCAGCCGCGGCCGCCCTTCCCGGGGGCGCGAGCCGTCAGCCGCCCTTCCCGGGGGAGCGAGCCGCCCGCCGCCCTTCCGCGGGCCCTCACCACGAGGCCTTGCGCACCCCCGGCAGGTATCCCGCGTGCGCCTGCCCCCTGACCCGGACCCGGGAGAGGCCGAACTTCCGCAGGTGGCCCCGGGGCCGGCCGTCGACGGCGTCGCGGTTGCGGACCCGGGTGGCGCTGGCGTCCCGGGGCTGGCGGCTCAGTTCCCGTACCGCCGCCTCCCGCTCTGCGGCCGGGGTGCCGGGGCGGCGGATGACCTCCTTGAGCTCGGCGCGCCGCTCGGCGTACCGCGCCACGATCGTCTTCCGGTGCTCGTTGCGTGCGATCTTGCTGCGCTTGGCCATCAGACCTTCCCTCCACGTGCCCGGATACGGGCCACGGCGGCCTCGACGCCGATCACGTCGACGGTCTTGATCGCGCGGGCGCTGAGGGTGAGCCGGACGTACCGGCCCTCGCCGGGGAGCCAGTAGCGCTTCTGCTGGATGTTGGGGTCGAAGCGGCGAGAGCTGCGCCGGTGGGAGTGCGAGATCCGGTTGCCGAATCCGGGGCGTGCTCCGGTCAGCTGGCAGTGGGCGGACACGGGTGACCTACCTCTCCGTCAAGACATTGGAAATGGGAACCATTTTCATTTACTCTACACACCATGGCACGCAACGAACTCCGCCCCGTCATCAAGCTCCGGTCCATCGCCGGCACCGGCTTCACCTATGTCACCCGCAAGAACCGCCGCAACGACCCCGACCGCCTCACTCTGCGCAAGTTCGACCCGGTCGTCCGCCGGCACGTGGAATTCCGCGAGGAGCGCTGAACCAGCGCGTGGGATTCGCCGTCCTCCTCTGTGGGGAGGGCGGTCGCACGCTGAGTCGCGTAGCCGCTACGCCACCCCGCGTGCACGTGCATCTGCTCATGCATTGGCCATATGAACACAGCTATGATCCGAGGAAGTTGATACCTGCACCAAGCATCTCGGGGAGCTACCAGTGCATCATGCGCATCGCGCGTACAACGGCATGGCGGCGACGGAGCTGCGAGGCGTCGTGTGGCAGAAGAGCCGGCACAGCAACTCCCAGGGGTCCTGCGTGGAGTTCGCCAAACTGCCGGGGGGAAACGTTGCCGTACGGAACTCGCGCCACCCCGAGGGTCCCGCGCTCGTCTACACGCCCGCGGAGATAGAGGCACTCCTGCTGGGCGTCAAGGACGGGGAGTTCGACCACCTGGTGTGACTCCGGGTGCGGCGGTGACGGCCGTCGACGATCAGGTGTGAGCAGCGAGAAGGGCCCGGGCGCGTATCGCCCGGGCCCTTCTCGTCGTACGTCCCGCGGCCCTTCACGTCGTACGTACCGCGGCAGCCTCTCTTCGTACGTGCCGCGGCCACTTCTCTTCGTACGAACCGCGGCCACCGCGTCCTGCCGGTCGGCTACTCCGGTCCGACCCGGAACAGCGCCCACACCACCTTGCCGCGCAGTGTGCCGGCGAGTGGATGCCAGCCCCAGCTGTCGCTGAACGAGTCCACCAGGAAAAGACCGCGCCCCGACTCGGCGGCGAAGTCCTCCTCGCCGCCGCGCGCCTCCGGGCTCTCCTGGCTCGGGTCGCGCACGGCGCACACGAGGCGCGAGGACCAGCGCATCAGGTGCAGCCGCACCGGCGGGTTCTGGCCCTCTTCCTGAGGCGCGTCGGCGGGCACCGCGTGGCGCAGCGCGTTGGTGACGAGCTCGGAGACGACCAGGGCGACGTCGTCGAACCGTTCGGTCAGTTCCCAGCGGTCCAGCGTCGCGCTGGTGAACTTCCGGGCTCCGCGCACGGCTTCGTACCGCGCGGGAAGGGCGCAGGAGGCGGAGGTGGAGACGGCGCCGGGATCGATCGGCGGAAGGCCCTGCCGTAACGGCTCGAGCACGGTCGATCCATTCGTCCCCATGCGAGGCACTCCCGGGAATCGCGACTGTGGTGCGACAACACGACAACACGAACGAGTACGCGGCTGCGCGGGGTCCATGGTTCCGAATGCGCCCACTGGATGCAAGGGCAGATGCACGTGCACGCGCCGGACCTGTCCGTCCCCGCGCCTAATCTGTGCATAAGTCGTCCGCGCGGTTACGGGTAACTTTCCGGGACTGCCCGGAAGTCGCCGCCTTTCCGTAATCGAATGTGTACGCGCTGAAGCGTTTGGTGGCAGAATCCGGGGCTCGACGGGGGCTCGACACCGTAAAGGGGAGGCTGAGAGCCGTGACCGCAGGCGAATCGAGCGGAGCGAGCGGGAGCGTGGTGCGGCGCATCCTGCTGGGCTCCCAGCTGAGGCGGTTGCGCGAGTCCCGCGGGATCACCCGTGAGGCGGCCGGGTATTCGATCCGCGCGTCCGAATCCAAGATCAGCCGTATGGAGTTGGGACGGGTGAGCTTCAAGGCCAGGGACGTCGAGGATCTGCTCACGCTGTACGGGGTCGGGGACGAGGCCGAGCGCGGCTCGCTCCTCGGGCTTGCCCGCGAGGCCAACGTGGCCGGCTGGTGGCACAGCTTCGGCGACGTCCTGCCCGGCTGGTTCCAGACGTACATCGGGCTCGAAGGCGCCGCCTCCCTCATCCGGGTCTACGAAGTGCAGTTCGTCCACGGCCTGTTGCAGACCGAGGAGTACGCCCAGGCCGTCGTCACCCGGGGCATGCCCGGCGCGCCGAGCGCCGAGATCGACCGGCGGGTCGCCCTCCGTCTCGAACGGCAGAAGGTCCTCGTCTCCGAGCGCGCCCCCCAGTTCCACGCCGTCCTCGACGAAGCCGCCCTGCGCCGGCCCTACGGCGACCGGTCCGTCATGCGCGGTCAGTTGAAGCACCTCATCGAGGTCTCCGAGCATCCGGGCGTCACACTCCAGATCATGCCCTTCAGCTTCGGCGGTCACGCGGGCGAGAGCGGCGCCTTCACGATGCTGCGCTTCCCCGAGTCCGACCTCTCCGACATCGTCTACCTGGAACAGCTGACCAGCGCCCTCTACCTCGACAAGCGCGAGGAGGTCGCCCAGTACCAGCGGGTGATGGAGCGGCTCCAGGCGGACGGTCCGGATCCGGCCGAAAGCCGCGACCTCCTCCGGGGACTCCTCCAACTCATCTGACACATCAGTACGATGACGTGACATCAGTTCCGGCGTCACTTCTGTCATCGCAGAGAGACAGAGCGGGTAGAGGGGTCTCGATCCATGTCGCACTTCACCGACCTGGCCCACCAGTACATCGACGGCGAGTGGAAGCCCGGCAGCGGCTCGTGGGACATCATCGACTTCAACCCGTACACCGGGGAGAAGCTCGCGTCGATCACCGTCGCCACCACAGGTGAGGTCGACCGCGCCTACCGGGCCGCCGAGCGCGCCCAGGCGGCATGGGCCGAGACCAACCCGTACACGCGTCGGCTCGTCTTCGAGCGCGCGCTGCGGATCGTCGAGGACCGCGAGGAGGAGATAGCCGAGACGATCGTCGCCGAGCTCGGCGGCACCCGTCTCAAGGCGGCCTTCGAGCTGCACCTCGCCAAGGAGTTCCTGCGCGAGGCGGTGCAGCTGGCACTGCGTCCCGAGGGCCGCATCCTGCCGTCCCCGGTCGACGGCAAGGAGAACCGCGTCTACCGCGTCCCGGTCGGCGTCGTCGGCGTCATCTCGCCTTTCAACTTTCCCTTCCTCCTCTCGATCAAGTCGGTCGCGCCCGCGCTCGCCCTCGGCAACGCGGTGGTCCTCAAGCCGCACCAGAACACCCCGATCTGCGGCGGCACCCTCGTCGCCAAGGTCCTGGAGGAGGCCGGGCTGCCCGCCGGTCTGCTGAACGTCGTCGTCACCGACATCGCCGAGATCGGCGACGCGCTCCTGACCCACCCGATCCCGAAGGTCATCTCCTTCACCGGCTCCGACAAGGTCGGCCGTCACGTCGCCACGGTCTGCGCGCAGAACTTCAAGCACGCCGTCCTGGAGCTCGGCGGGAACAGCGCCCTGATCGTCCTCGACGATGCCGACGTCGACTACGCCGTGGACGCGGCCGTCTTCAGCCGCTTCGTCCACCAGGGTCAGGTCTGCATGGCCGCCAACCGCATCCTGGTGGACCGCACCCTGGAGGAGGAGTTCACCGAGAAGTTCGTGGCGAAGGTGAAGACCCTGCGGGTCGGCGACCCGGCCGACCCCGCCACCCACATCGGTCCGCTCATCAACTCCCAGCAGGCGGAGGCCGTCTCCTCGCTCGTCGACCAGACGGTGGAGGCCGGCGCGACGGCGCTGCTGCACGGCACGGTGGACGGCAACCTCGTCTCCCCGTCCGTCCTCACCGGCTTCGCCCCGGACGCCCCCGTCCTGCAGCAGGAGATCTTCGGCCCGGTCGCCCTGATCGTTCCGTTCGACGGTGAGGAGGAGGCGGTACGGATCGCCAACGACACGCCGTACGGGCTCAGCGGCGCCGTCCACACCGGGGACATCGAGCGGGGTGTGCGGCTCGCCAAGCGCGTCCACACCGGCATGATCCACATCAACGACGGCACCGTGCACGACGAGCCGATCGTGCCCTTCGGGGGCGAGAAGCACTCGGGCGTCGGGCGGCTCAACGGCGAGGCGATGGTGGAGAGCTTCACCACCCAGAAGTGGATCTCGATCCAGCACGGCCGGAGCCGCTTCCCCTTCTGATTGGCATCTAGGACAGTGGCTGTCCTCAATGATCCGTAGCTTGAGCGGTGTCGGAAACGTTCACCACGGAAGGCGGACATCATGGTCGCTCTCGTTCCCACCGAGGCCCACGGCGACGAGCGCGGCGCGCTCCTCAACTTCGTCGAGGCCCAGCGCGCCGCGCTCCGCCGCTCGCTCCTCGGACTCACCGAGGAGCAGGCGGCGGCCCGCCCCAGCGCCAGCGAGCTCAGTCTCTCCGGCCTGCTCAAGCACGTCGCCGAGGTCGAGCACAACTGGCTGCGCCTCGCGCAGCAGCGGCCTGGGGGCGCCCCCGGAGGCAGCTCCGGGGGAGAGCGGCAGCGCACCCAGGAGACCTGGGGCGATGCCTTCCGGCTGATGGACGGGGAGACGATCCCGGAGATCGTGGAGTTCTGGGCGGGCGTGGCGAAGGAGACGGAGGACTTCGTCCGCTCCGTACCCAGCCTGGACGACACCTTCCCGCTGCCGAAGGCCCCCTGGTTCCCCGAGGACGGACGGGTCTCGGTCCGCTGGATGCTGCTCCACCTGGTCCAGGAGGCCGGCCGGCACGCCGGGCACGCGGACATCATCCGGGAGTCCCTGGACGGCAAGGGCTCCTTCGACCTGATCGCGGAGGAGCGGGGGCGGTGACCCCGCGCGCGTGGACCCCGCGCGCGTACCCTGGTCAAAATTGACTAGGAGGTACGTGGGATGTCGGCGATCCGTCTTCTCGTCCTGGGCGCGGTGAAGCAGCACGGCCGCGCCCACGGGTACCAGGTGCGCAACGACCTGGAGTACTGGGGCGCGCACGAGTGGTCCCACGCCAAGCCGGGCTCGATCTACCACGCGCTGAAGCAGATGGCGAAGCAGGGACTGCTGCACGCGCACGAGGTGGCGCCGAGCGCGGTGGGCGGGCCGCCGCGCGTCGAGTACGAGCTGACGGAGCAGGGCCGCGAGGAGTACTTCGCGCTGCTGCGCGAGGCGCTGACCACGTACGACCAGAAGATGGACGTCCTGTCGGCGGGCATCGGCTTCATCGTGGACCTGCCCCGCGAGGAGGCCGCCGAGCTGCTGCGGCAGCGGGTGCGGGCGCTCGACGAATGGCGGGCGGCGGTCACCGAGTACTACACGCCGGAGGGCGGCCCCGGCCAGCTCGGTCACATCGGCGAGATCATGCACATGTGGGTCCACTCGGCGGACGCCGGCAAGGAGTGGACGCTCGGTCTGATCGAGCGGATCGAGGGCGGGGCGTACGTGTTCGCGGGGGAGGGGGAGCCCTTCGTGGGCGTCCTCGCCGAGGGGGAGGAGAACCCCTTTGCGACCTGATCGAGCGTGGCCGAAGAAGAGCGGCTAATCAAGTTTGACTAACTGCCCGGGAGGGCATACCTTCCTCCGTCGGTGGTCAGTGGTCAAATTTGACTACGAGGATTTCGGGAGGAATCGACATGACAGCGACTGCGGACGCGATTCTGGTGGAGGGCGCGCGCAAGCGGTACGGGGAGAAGGGCGCCCTCGCAGGCCTCGACCTCACCGTCCGGCGCGGCACCGTCCACGGCCTGCTCGGACCCAACGGCGCGGGAAAGACCACGACCGTACGGATCCTGGCCACCCTCCTGCGCCATGACGAGGGCCTGGTGCGCGTGGCGGGGTACGACGTACGGACCGAGGCCCGGGAGGTACGGCGTCGGATCGGGCTCCTCGGGCAGCACGCGGCCCTCGACGAGGAGCTGGGGGGCAGGCAGAACCTGGAGATGTTCGGCAGGCTCCATCACCTGGGCGCACGCCGCGCCGGGGCTCGGGCCGACGAGCTCCTCGACCGTTTCGGACTCGGCGACACCGGCCGCAAGCCGGTCAAGCAGTTCAGCGGCGGCATGCGGCGCCGGCTCGACCTGGCCGCCTCGCTGATCACGGAGCCCGAGGTGCTGTTCCTCGACGAGCCGACGACCGGCCTCGACCCACGCGGGCGTGGCGAGGTCTGGGAGTCGGTGCGCTCGCTCGTCGGCGGGGGCACCACGGTCCTCCTGACCACGCAGTACCTGGAGGAGGCCGACCAGCTGGCCGACCGGATCTCGGTCGTGGACCAGGGGCGGGTCGTGGCCGACGGCATGCCCGACGAGCTCAAGGCCCGGGTCGGCGTCGACCGCATCGACGTGGTCGTACGGGACGGCGCACGGCTCGAAGAGGCGGCCGGCCTGCTGCCCGTGGCGCGGGCCGAGGTGCGCGTGGACGCCGACCGGCGGCGGCTCAGCGCGCCGGTGACGGACCGGATGGCCTCGCTCGCCGAGACCGTACGGGCGCTGGGGACCGCCGGGATCGAGGCGGAGGACATCGCCCTGCGGCGGCCGACGCTGGACGAGGTCTTCCTCCATCTGACGGACGGCCAGGACGACTTCGAGGCACGGAGGGTGGCGGCATGAGCGCGGCGTACGTGGTGAGCGACTGCTGGACGATGACCCGCCGGGAACTCGCGCACTGGGCGCGGCAACCGGTGCAGGTCCTGGTCGGGCTCGTGTTCCCGGTGATGATGCTGCTGATGTTCGGCTATCTGGTCGGCGGCGGCCGGAGCGTCGACGGCGACTACGTCGACTTCCTGGTGCCCGGGATGCTCACGCTGACCATGGTGTTCGGACTCGAAGGCACCATGACCGCGGTCACGCAGGACCTGAACAAGGGCGTGATCGACCGGTTCCGCTCGATGCCGATGACCGACGGAGCGGTGCTCGTCGGGCGGGCCGCCGCCGACATGCTGCAGTCGACCGTGGGGCTGCTCGTGATGGTCGGCGTCGGGTACGCGATCGGCTGGAGGGCGAACGGCGGCCTCGGCAGCACCCTGGGAGCCCTGGGACTGCTGCTCCTGCTGCGCTTCGCGATGCTCTGGATCGGCATCTTCCTCGCCCTGGTCGCAGGGCGGGCCGAGCTGGTGCAGGCGGTGCAGATCCTGGTGTGGCCGGTCGGCTTCCTCTCCAACGCCTTCGCCTCGCCGGACTCGATGCCGGGGTGGCTCGGCACCTTCGTGGAGTGGAACCCGATGTCGGCGACCGCGACGGCGGTCCGTGACCTCTTCGGCAACCCGGGCGGCGAGCCGGGGCACATCGGCTCGGCGGTGGTGTGGCCGCTGGTGCTCCTGGTGGTCTTCTTCCCGCTGGCCGTACGGAGGTTCGGGCGGCTCGGGAAGTAGCGGCGCGGAGGTGGGAACCCGAAGGCGGTGAGCGGTGTATTGAAAGCAGCGGCCCACCGCGGACCGCCCGAGGGATGACAGGGGGACGTGCGATGCGCAGGCCGGTGGGAGTGGTCGGCGCCGTCGTGGCGCTGGTGTTGGTGGTACTGACGGGGTGTACGGGGTCGGGGACGGGCTCGGGGCCATCGGTCTCGGGGCCATCGGTCTCGGGTTCGGGGACTCCGGGGACCTCGGGTTCGGGTTCGGGTTCGGCGGGGACCCCGCGGCCCCCCGGTTCGACTTCGGGCTCGGCGGGGGTTCCGGCGGCTTCCTCGTCCCCTGGGCTGTTCGGGGCGCCGCCCCGGATACCGTCCGGGCCGGGGCTGCCCGGCTGGGCGCACAGTCTGGGCTTCGCCCGGGACGGCAGCGGGTTCGCGCTGCTCGCCGAGTGCGTGAGCGATCCGGCGGCGCCGGAGAGCGGCTTCTGCCGGCAGCACGTGGCCGTGCGGGACGCCGGTGCGAAGGAGTGGGTGCTGCGGCGGTCCCCACTGCCCAGGACCTCGGGGACGGACGGCATCTCCTCTCAGTTGGTCCCACTCGGGCCGGGCCGGGCGCTCGTCGAGGACGGAGGCGCGGAGCCCGGTGACGCACGGAGCTGGTTCACCCGGGACGGCGGCCGCTCCTGGCGGGAGACCGACCGGCGCACGGCCGGGACGACCCCGGAGATACCCGCGGGGGCGGTGCTCACCACGGGCTGCGCCGCGCCCGCCGGAGCCCTGCCCGACGCGTGCGAGCGGGAGCGTCTCGTGGTCGTCTCGCCGCAGGACGGGCGGCGCCGGGCGCTGGCCCGGGTGCCGCTGCTCGGGGCGCATCCCCGGCCGCAGGAGCAGCCGGAGCCCGACGGCTCCTGGTGGGTCTCGGGCACGGATCCGCTCTCGGGCCGTGCGGCAGTCGCCGTCTCCCGGGACGGGGGGCGCTCCTGGACGGCCGGCCGGCTGCCGAGCCCCGCCTCCGGGCCCGGCTGGTACACGGTGGTCGCGGTGGGCCAGGACGCGGTGTACGCGGCGGAGATGGGAGAGCTGGCGGCCGGTGAGCCCGTCAAGAACCCGATGCGGGCCCTGCACCGCTCCCTGGACGGCGGCGGGACCTGGCAGCGGATGTGGACCACGGGTCCGACCGCGGAGCCCCGCAGCCTGCTGGGCGTTCCGGTCCCGGGGCCCGGCGGCCGGGTCGGGATCGGCGCGGAGCCCTCGGGGTACGAGAGCGTGGACGGCGGCCGTACGTTCGTCCGGCTCGGCGACGGCAGCCGTCACACCCGCCGCACGCCGCTCGGCCTGCTGCGCGAGTCGTCGAGCTGCCGGTACGAGCTGACCGCCGACGGAGTGCGGTGGTCGGAGTTCCGGCTGGCCTGCGAGGGGCAGGTGCCCTGAGCCTCGTGGACCCTCGGCACGCAGACACCGCCGAGCCTGCCCTCGGGGCAGCCGGCGCTGTTTCCGGACAGGGGTCTAGGGGGTGTCTGACAATTCCCGCCGGGTCCGGCCCGCCCGGCACGCACGCTCGCCGCACGGCCGAAACGCCCAAGTAGCTCCGCTACGAGGGCGTCCCGGCCGCACGCCGATCGCACGCACCGAACGCCCCGGCCTGATCCGGCGCGAATTGTCAGACAGGCCCTAGTGGTGGAAGGAGGTGGCCGCGCTCCGGTCGTCGGTGAACGGATGGGGCTGGCGCCGGAGTTCGGGGAGCAGTCGTTTCAGGTCCTCGACGAGGAGCCCGGCAAGGTCGGCCGAGAAGCCGTTGCGGCAGACCACGCGCAGCACGGACAGGTCCTCGCGGTCGGCGGGGAAGGTGTAGGCGGGGACCAGCCAGCCCCGTTCGCGCAGCCGCCGTGACACGTCGAAGACGTCGAAGGAGGTGACGTCGGGAGCGGTGGTGAAGGCGAAGACGGGCAGCTGGTCGCCGCGGGTGAGGAGCCGGAAGTCGCCCATGGCCTCCACGCGTTCGGCGAGGCCGCGGGCGATGTCCCGGGAGGCCTGCTGCACCGCCCGGTAGCCCTCCCGGCCGAGCCTCAGGAAGGTGTAGTACTGCGCGACGACCTGGGCGCCCGGCCGGGAGAAGTTGAGGGCGAAGGTGGGCATGTCGCCGCCCAGGTAGTTGACGCGGAAGACGAGTTCCTCGGGGAGTTCGGCGGGCGAGCGCCACAGGGCCCAGCCGACGCCCGGGTAGACCAGGCCGTACTTGTGACCGGAGGTGTTGATGGAGGAGACGCGGGGGAGCCGGAAGTCCCACACGAGGTCCTCGTCGAGGAAGGGGGCGACCATGGCGCCGGAGGCGCCGTCGACGTGGACGGGGATGTCGAGACCGGTGCGTTCCTGGAGCGCGTCCAGGGCGGCGCAGATCTCGGCGACGGGTTCGTAGGAGCCGTCGAAGGTGGAGCCGAGGACGGCGACCACCCCGATGGTGTTCTCGTCGCAGAGCGCGGCGGCGGAGTCGGCGTCGAGGTGGAAGCGGTCACCCTCCATGGGGACGAGCCGGGGTTCGACCTCCCAGAAGGCGCAGAACTTCTCCCAGCACACCTGGACGTTGACGCCCATCACGAGGTTGGGGCGTGCCGAGCCCGGATAGCGGTCGGCGTTCCGCTTGGTCCAGCGGCGCTTGAGGGCCATGCCGGCGAGCATGCAGGCCTCGCTGGAGCCGGTGGTGGAGCAGCCGACGGCGGTGGCCGGGTCCGGGGCGTTCCACAGGTGGGCGAGCATGGCCACGCACCGGCGCTCCAGTTCGGCGGTGCGCGGGTACTCGTCCTTGTCGATCATGTTCTTGTCGCGGCACTCGCCCATCAGTACCCCGGCCTGGGGTTCCATCCAGGTGGTGACGAAAGTGGCCAGGTTGAGCCGGGAGTTGCCGTCGAGCATCAGCTCGTCGTGGACGAGCTGGTAGGCGCTCGTCGGGGGCAGGGGGCCGTCGGGCAGCCGGTGGTGGGGCGGTGCCTCGGTCATGCCGCCGACCGGGTCGGCCTCCCCGAAGAAGGGGTTGAGAGAGAGCCTGCGCTCGGGCTCGGGAGGGGAGGCGGCGGGGCCCTGGTGCAGCGGCATGGGGACTCCTTCTGTCCGGTGGGGGCGGGGGTCAGAGCAGGGGGCGGCCGTGCTCGTCGAGTTCGAGCTGGGGGCGGCCGGTGACGATCAGCCAGGCGGGGAGGGAGGCGAGGCAGAGCAGGGCGAGCATCGCGGGGGAGGCGGCGAGGACCGCGCCGGTGAAGAGGCTGATCCAGCCCTGCCGGGTGGTGGCGAGCAGGACGCCGAGGACGGCGGAGGAGACGGCGACCGCCGGGTGGACCTCGGGCACGAGGGCCTGGGCGAGCAGTCCGAAGGCGGCGCCGATGAAGACGGCGGGGAAGATCCGTCCGCCCCGGAAACCGCAGGAGGCGGCGACGAGGAGGGCGAGGAGTTTGACCACGGCGAGGGTGGCCAGTTCGCCCGAGGACCGGCCGCCGATCGATGAGGTGAGCTCCTTGACCTCCTCCAGGCCCTTGAAGAGCGTCAGATGGCCGCCGAGGGCGCCCAGGAGACCGAGGACGAGTCCGCCGAGGGGCAGCATCACCATGGGGTGGCGCAGGCGCCGGAAGGCCGCGTGGACGTAGGGGAGGAGGTAGCAGGAGGCGAGACCGAAGACAGCCGCCGCGGAGGCGATCACCAGGGCGGCGAGGAGGTCGCCCCAGCCGGGGTCGGTGAGCGGGGGGAGGCCCAGGGCGAAGCTGGGTTCGGCGAGGAGCTGGGTGGTCATCGACCCGGCGCCGGCGGCGACGAGCGGCGCGAAGAGCCGGTCCCAGAGCGAGCCGCGTCCCGGCTGGCCGGCCAGGGCCTCGGAGATGACGAGGGCGGCGGCCACGGGGGTGCCGAACAGGGCGCCGATGGTGGCGGCCGAGGCGAGGGAGACCCAGACGGCGCCCGGCAGCGAGGGCTGGGCCTTGCGGCCGAGCCAGTACGCGAGGGCGATGTTGGTGGCGATGATCGGGTTCTCGGGGCCGAGGCTGACCCCGCCGGCGAGCGCGAGCACGCCCGCGAGCAGCAGCCCCGGTACGACCCCGGGGGCGATCGGCGCCCCGCCGAGACCCGTGGAGGCGGGGTCGGGACCGGCGTGCCCTGGCGCCTTCCAGATGACGAGGCCCACGGCGACGCCGGTCGCCGTGAGCATGATGATGATCCAGAGAGAGGAGTACCCGCCGATACCGAGCGCGTCGGGCAGGTCGTTCCAGAGGACCTCCTGGAACTGCTCCGCGAGGGCGCTGATCCCCAGAAAGAGCAGACTCGCCGTCACGCCGACCACGAGCGCGGGGAGCAACTGCGGCAGCAGGACCCGGAGCGGGGTCTCGCCGGAGGGGGACGACGCGGTCGGAGCGTGATCGGTGGCCACCGAGTCACCATAAGTGGATGAATGCCTCAGAATGCCCCAAGAGGCGAGCCGAACGGGCTTGCGCCTCACGTGCCACGTCGCCGCCCGGCCCCGCCGAACCCGCCCCACGGGGCCGCCCGCGGTCTCCTTCGGACACGTCCCCATGGGGCTGCCCCGCGGGTTCCTTCAGGCGCGTCCCCCTGGGGCCGCCCCGCGGTCTCCTTCAGGCGCGTGGGGCGATCACCACCGCCGTGCCGTACGCGCACACCTCCGTGCCCACGTCCGCCGCCTCCGTCACGTCGAAACGGAACATCAGCACGGCGTTCGCGCCGCGTGCCTGAGCCTGTTCCACCAGGCGTTCCATCGCCTGGTTGCGGGTCTGCACCAGGGTCTTCGTCAGACCCCTCAGCTCCCCGCCGATCATCGACTTCAGGCCGGCGCCGATCTGGCTGCCCAGATGGCGCGAGCGGACCGTGAGACCGAAGACCTCACCGATCACCTGCCGGACCTCGAACCCCGGCACGTCGTTCGTCGTCACGACCAGCACGTCGGGGTGCGGTCCCTGACCGCCCCCGTACTCCTCGATGCCCATCGGCATACACCTCCTGACCCCCCAGCCTCGGGGCCGCGCCCCTCGTCCGCATCCCGTGAGGTCCGGGTGGAACCGGGCGCGTTCGGCTCGCGTTGATAACTTGGGGCCAGCCGTCCCCCACGCCCCCACCGACCGCAGGAGCCCGGAACCCGTGAACACGCTTGCCCTCGGACCGAGCTGGCTGGACCCGGACTATCTGATCCAGACCTTTGGTCTGATCGGTGTCCTCGTCATCGTCTTCGCCGAGTCCGGACTCCTCATCGGGTTCTTCCTGCCCGGCGACTCGCTGCTCTTCACCACCGGCCTGCTCGTCACCACTGGAAAGCTCGACACACCCCTGTGGCTGGTGTGCACCCTCGTGGTGGCCGCCGCGATCATCGGCGACCAGGTCGGCTACCTCTTCGGCCGGAAGGTGGGCCCGGCCCTCTTCAAGCGGCCCGACTCCCGGCTCTTCAAGCAGGAGAACGTCGAGAAGGCCCACGAGTTCTTCGAGAAGCACGGCCCGAAGTCGCTGATCCTGGCCCGCTTCGTCCCCATCGTGCGGACGTTCACGCCGATCATCGCGGGCGTCAGCCGGATGAACTACCGCTCGTTCATCACGTTCAACATCATCGGCGGCGTGCTCTGGGGAGCCGGGGTGACCATCCTCGGTGCCGCCCTCGGCAAGATCGACTTCGTGCACAAGCACATCGAGATGATCCTTGTCGGGATCGTCCTGATCTCCGTGATCCCGATCGTGATCGAGTTCCTCCGGGCTCGCTCCCAGTCCAAGAAGGAGCGGGCCGAAGGCGACCACGACGCCCCCGGCACCCCCAACCCGCAGTCCCCCCGCGGCCGCCACGCCAAGCGCTGACCCGAGGCCGGACCAGAGGTCAGAACCCCCGGGTGCGCTTCGCGGCGCGCCGCGCCGCCGCAGCGCCCGGGGCCTGCATGAAGAGGCGGGCCAGCTCGCCTCCCAGGTTCACGCCGATGGCGATCGCCAGGGCCAGGGCCGCCGCCTTCGCCAGCGAGGCGAAGCCCTGGTCCAGGTTGTTCTGGGCGATCGCGAGCACCCCGAAGTACGTCGCGGAACCGGGGAGCAGCGGGCCGATCGCCGCCGTCACGTACGGCAGCGACGATGTGTGCTCGTAGCGGGCGATCAGCTGCCCGAAGAGCCCCACCAGGCCCGCCGCCACCGCCGTCGCCATGACCGCCGAGCCCTCCGCGGTCACCGCGATCGACGCGTAGACCACCCACGCCACCCCGCCGTTCAGCGTCGCGAACAGCACCGTCGCCCGCGACTGCTGCAACAGGATCGCGAAGGTCGCGCACAGCACCATCGACGCCAGGATCTGGGTCACCGGCCGCTCCACGGCCTGCAGCTTCCCCTCGGGGTTGAGCTCCGCGTCGAACTGCACGGCGATGTACAGCACCGACAGCACGCCCACCACGATCGCGACGAAGAAGTACGCGACCTCCAGGAGCCGGGCCGACGCCGTGATGTAGAACCCGGTGAGACCGTCCTGCACCGCCGCCACCAGGGCACGTCCCGGGATCAGCGCGAACAGGCCACCCGTGATCACCGCCGACGGACGCAGATCCGCGTGCAGCATCGTCAGGAGCACTCCCATCGCCGCCGGCGGCATCGCCGCGACGAGGAACTGGTAGAACTCCGGCAGCCCGCGCCCCGCGCACAGCCAGGCCAGCCGGTCGCCGAGCACCGCGCCGAGCGCCGCCACGAAGAAGACCGTCGGACCACCGCCGAGCAGCACCGAGGCCGCACCGGCGAGGACCCCCGCCGCCGCCGTCAGGACCCACCCCGGATACGGGTGCCGGTTGCGCCGTATCTCCGCGAGCCGCCGGTACGCCTCCTCCGGCGTCACCTCGTGCGCCTGCGCGTTGATGTCGGCGAGCAGGGTGTACACCGCCGCGAGCCGCGTGTAGTCCGTCCCCCGGCGGCGTACCGTCCGGTTCGCCGTGATCGGATCGTCCACCAGCGACGGCTGGTAGGTGACGGCCAGCAGGGTGAACGTCACCGTCGGCTCGACCCGGTCGAGACCGTACGAACGGCAGATCGCGAACATCGCCGCCTCGACGTCCTCCGCGCCCTCCCCGCCCGCGAGCAGTAGCTCGCCGATGCGCAGGGTCAGGTCGAGCACGCGCGGCACCGAAGGACCGGACTCGTCCTCCTTGTGCCGTGCCTCCGGCACCGGCCGCTCACCCACCGGCAGCCGCAGCATGGTCCGCATCCGGTCCTGCCACGGCGCGTCCTGCGACAGCCGCACCAGAGGCACCCCGTACGCCGGGGTGAAGACGGGCGGCGAGTTCTTCGCCGAGTACGTCGCCGGCTTCGCGAACGCCGAGCCCTCCTGCTCGGCCGGCGGCTCCGCGGTGAACCCCGCGGGCAGGGCGAACTCGGAGGTCGGATGCTCCTCCTCGGGAGGCGCGGGCTGCTCCACACCGGCAGGCGGCACGAACGCGCTCCGCGCCTCGTCCGACTGCGGCTTGCGGTCCTCCGGAGCGTCGTCCGGACTGCCCTTCGAGCCGTTCGGCTCCGCCACCACTCTCTCCGCCTCACTCCCTAGGGAATCGTGGATTCCAGTATGGGCATGCGACGGACGCGCGAAAGGCGGTGCACCCCCAGAGGTGCACCGCCTGTCACACGATCAGAACATGAGCCCACGAGAAGCGGAGGCTCGGCCGAGAAGCGGAGGCTCAGTGGCCGCCCTGCTCCTTGGCGCGCGCGTACGACTTCTCGATCTCTTCCTCGGCCTCGGCGCGGCCGACCCAGTCGGCGCCCTCGACCGACTTGCCCGGCTCCAGGTCCTTGTAGACCTCGAAGAAGTGCTGGATCTCCAGGCGGTCGAACTCC
Source organism: Streptomyces sp. NPDC058326 (assembly GCF_042879855.1). NCBI lineage: Bacteria > Bacillati > Actinomycetota > Actinomycetes > Kitasatosporales > Streptomycetaceae > Streptomyces > Streptomyces sp. NPDC058326. The sequence continues at coordinate 565,140 of NZ_JBHVZO010000003.1, forward strand.
GCCACGTGGTGGATGTCCCGCAGGTGCTCCATGCGCGGGTCCGTGGCCGGGACGCACAGCAGCTTGTCGTCGCCGCCCGCCTCGTCCGTCATACGGAACATGCCGATGGCGCGGCACTTGATGAGGCAGCCCGGGAAGGTCGGCTCGTCGAGGATGACGAGAGCGTCCAGGGGGTCGCCGTCCTCACCCAGGGTGTTCTCGACGTAGCCGTAGTCGGTCGGGTAGGCCGTAGACGTGAAGAGGCGACGGTCCAGACGGATGCGACCGGTTTCGTGGTCGACCTCGTACTTGTTCCGCGATCCCTTCGGGATCTCGATGAGAACGTCGAACTCCACGGGTGGCTCCTCCTGAATCAACACAAGTGAATGCTCGCGACGGCGCGCGGTGGTTAAGTGTCCCTCACGCACGTGTGTGATCGCGAAAGGGGCTGGTCAGCAATGCCCGAGCCGAGGATGTGGCAGGTCACGGCGGGCTCCGCCGCCCTCGGTCTCGCCCTGGCCGCCGTCGCGGTGACCGCGGCAGGGCCGTGGGACTCGGGTCAGCGTACGGCCGAGCGGGCCCGCGCCGCCGCCCCGGTGGCGGGTGGCGCGCGTCACGCCCCGCCGCCCGCACCCGCCGCGCCCCGGCGCCCCGCGCCCGCCCCCAGCGCTCCGGGCGTCCTCACCGCCCTGCACGCTCCGGCCCCGGCCGGGCGCCCCGCGGACCTCGCCGCCGTCCTCGTACCGCTCCTCGCCGACCCCGGGCTCGGGCCGCTGCGCACCGCCTCCGTCGTCGACACCGCCACCGGCGAGCAGCTCTACGGCGAAGGCGCCGGCACCCCGATGACCCCGGCCTCCACCGTCAAGATCGCCACGGCCGCCGCCGCGCTCTCCGCGCTCGGCCCCGACCACCGCATCCCCACCACCGTCACCGCGGCCCCCGACGGCCGCACCGTCACCCTCACCGGCGGCGGCGACCCCACCCTCGACCCGGCCCGCCTGAAGACCCTCGCCGCCGACACCGCCCTGGCGCTGAAGAAGCGGGGCCGTACCGCCGTACGCCTCACCTACGACACGACCCTCTACCCGGGCCCCACGCTCCACCCCATCGGCCCCAACGAGAACATCGCCCCCGTCGTCGCCCTCATGACCCGCGGCGGCCGCCTCGACGACAGCACCGGCGGCCCCGCCCCCCGCACCGCCGATCCGGCCGGCGACACCGCCAGGACCTTCGCCGGCCTCCTCACCGAGGCCGGCATCACGATCGCCGACGACCCGGTGCCCGGCCGCGCCGCCCAGGCCGCCCCCCTCGCCCGTACGCACTCCGCCCCGCTCGCCGACCTCGTCGAGCGGACGCTCACCCACAGCGACAACGACCTCGCGGAGGCCCTCGCCCGGCAGACCGCTCTCGCCCGCGAGCAGCCCGCGAGCTTCGACGGCGCCGCCAAGGCCGTGCACGACGAGCTCGCCCGCCTCGGCCTCCCCGTCGCCGGAGCCCGCTTCGCCGACGGCAGCGGACTCGACCGCCGCGACCGTGTCTCCGCCTCGCTCCTCACCGGACTGCTCACCCGAGCGGCCGACCCCGCGCACCCGGCCCTGCGCCCCCTTCTCACCGGACTGCCCGTCGGCGCCTTCACCGGCACCCTCGCCGGCCGCTTCGACACCGCACCCGCTACCGCCGGAGCCGGGCTCGTGCGGGCCAAGACCGGCACCCTCACCGGCGTCAACACGCTCGCCGGGACCGTCGTCACCGCCGACGGCCGCCTCCTCGCCTTCGCGTTCCTCGCCGGCCGCACCGTCTCCCCGTACGAGGCACAGCCCGCCCTCGACCGGCTCTCCGCCGCCCTCGCCGGACAGCGCTGACCGTCGTCCGGCGCCGCTCCGCCCCGTACCCCACCCGTGTCCGACCCGCTCCGAACCCTCACCGAACACGCGCCGAGACCGTACGGTTGACGCATGACGAGCATCGGTGGCGCAGGCACATCCGGGATGGTCGACTGGAACCTCGCGGTGGCGACCGCGACCCGCCTCGTGCGGCCAGGACCCGAAGTCAGCCGCGACGAGGCCCGCGAGGTCGTCGCCGAGCTCCGCAGGCACGCCAAGGCCTCGGAGGAACACGTCCGCGCCTACACGCGGATGATCCCCGAGGGCCACGACGCCCAGGCCCTCCCCGACACCCCCGTCCTCATCGTCGACCGGGCCGGCTGGATCAAGGCCAACGTCGCCGGCTTCCGTGAACTGCTCACCCCGCTCCTCGGCAAGATGCAGGAACGCCGCTCCGCGACCCCGGGCAGCGCCGTCCTCGGCGCCGTCGGCGGCAAGGTCACCGGCGTCGAACTCGGCATGCTCCTGTCCTTCCTGGCCTCCCGCATCCTCGGCCAGTACGAGACCTTCGCCCCCGCCACCCGCGAACTCCCCGCCGGAGCCAACGGCGGCGGACGTCTCCTCCTCGTCGCCCCGAACATCGTCCACGTCGAACGCGAACTCGACGTCACCCCCCATGACTTCCGGCTCTGGGTCTGCCTCCACGAGGAGACCCACCGCACCCAGTTCACCGCCGTCCCCTGGCTCCGCGACCACCTCCAGGGCGAGATCCAGTCGTTCCTCGCCGCCACCGACGTCGACCCCGGCACCGTCGTCGAACGTCTCCGCGAAGCTGCCCAGACCCTCGCCGGCGGCCGCCCCGAGGGCGAGGAGGGCGAACCCTCCCCGTCCCTGGTCGAACTCGTCCAGACCCCCGAGCAGCGCGAGATCCTCGGCCGGCTCACCGCCGTCATGTCCCTCCTCGAAGGCCACGCCGACTACGTCATGGACGGTGTCGGCCCCCAGGTCGTCCCCTCTGTCGCCGAGATCCGCGAGAAGTTCCAGGCGCGACGGGCCCGCGGCGCCTCCCGCCTCGACCTCGCCCTCCGCAAGCTCCTCGGCCTCGACGCCAAACTCCGCCAGTACCGCGACGGCGAACGCTTCGTACGAGCCGTCGTCGACCAGGTCGGCATGGACGGTTTCAACCGCGTGTGGACCTCGCCCAACACCCTCCCCACCAAGACCGAGATCGCCGCCCCCGCCGACTGGATCGCGAGGGTGCACCGTAGGGCAGACTCGTGAGACGGGTGCGGCACACGGCACAGGAACACGTCGGAACGCCTCACCAATCACCCATCCGAGGGACCCTGACCACGGGGTGAGGCGTGCAATGCTCGGGTAACGGCCGGGTTTCTGTCACCATCGACGCACTCTGAGTGACCGAACCCCCCTTTCCGACCGTTAAGACTCCGACCGAGGCACCCCACCCCCATCACGAAGGGCACCGGACATGGGTCCCCATCCTGCGGTCGCGGCGATACGCCTGGCGGTCCGCCGCGTACTCCACGACGTCCTCACCGAACACGCCACCACGGACGACGCGCACACCCCCCTCGTGCTCGTCGCCTGCTCCGGAGGCGCCGACTCCATGGCGCTCGCCTCCGCCCTCGCCTTCGAGGCCCGAAAGCTTCCCGTGCGCGCCGGCGGCATCACCGTCGACCACGGGCTCCAGCACGGCTCCGACACCCGCGCCGACGAGGTCGCCGGCCGCATGGCCGCCCTCGGCCTCACCCCCGTCGAGGCCGTCACCGTCTCCGTCGGCCGCGAGGGAGGACCCGAGGCCGCCGCCCGCGACGCCCGGTACGCGGCCCTCGACGCCGCCGCCGAACGCCACGGAGCCGCCGCGGTCCTCCTCGGCCACACCCGCGACGACCAGGCGGAGACGGTCCTGCTCGGCCTGGCCCGCGGCTCCGGCATCCGCTCGCTCTCCGGCATGGCCGCCGTCTCCGGCGCCGCCGGCCGCTACCGGCGCCCCTTCCTCCAGCTCGACCGCCAGACCGTCCGCAAGGCCTGCGTCGCGCAGGAGCTCGCCGTCTGGGACGACCCCCACAACAGCGACCCCGCCTACACCCGCTCCCGGCTCCGTCACGAGGGCCTCCCGGCTCTCGAGAAGGCCCTCGGGAAAGGCGTCGTCGAAGCCCTCGCCCGAACGGCCCAGCTCTCCCGCGACGACGCCGACGCCCTCGACACCTGGGCCGCCGACGCCGAGACCTCCGTACGCGACGACGCGGGCGCCCTCGAATGCGCCAAGCTCTTCGGGCTGCCCCCCGCCGTACGCCGCCGTGTCCTGCGCCGGGCCGTCATCGCCGAGGGCGCACCCGCCGGCTCCCTCTTCGCCCGGCACATCGAGGAAGTCGACCGGCTCATCACCGGCTGGCGCGGCCAGGGGGCCATCAACCTGCCCGGCCGCGTCGAAGCCCGCCGCCAGGGTGGCAGACTGGTCATCCGGCAAGGCTGACGCACGCTGCAACGAAAGTGACCCGGGTGAACGAGAAGGACATGGGCACCGACCTCCAGTCGGTGCTCATCACCAAGGAAGAGATCGACGCCAAGCTGGCAGAGCTGGCCGCGAAGATCGACGCGGAATACGCGGGCAAGGACCTGCTCATCGTCGGCGTCCTCAAGGGCGCCGTGATGGTGATGGCGGATCTGGCTCGCGCCCTTTCCACTCCCGTCACCATGGACTGGATGGCCGTCTCCTCCTACGGCGCCGGCACCCAGTCCTCGGGCGTCGTCCGGATCCTCAAGGACCTCGACACCGACATCAAGGGCAAGCACGTCCTGATCGTCGAGGACATCATCGACTCCGGCCTGACCCTGTCCTGGCTGCTCTCGAACCTCGGCTCGCGCGAGCCCGCCTCCCTCGAGGTCTGCACGCTGCTGCGCAAGCCCGAGGCCGCCAAGGTCGCGATCGACGTCAAGTGGATCGGCTTCGACATCCCCAACGAGTTCGTCGTCGGCTACGGCCTCGACTACGCCGAGAAGTACCGGAACCTTCCGTTCGTCGGCACGCTCGCCCCACACGTCTACGGCGGCTGAACAACCGGCCGTACGGGGAACCCCGACCGCCTTCCCCCCGTTGAACGACGGGAAGGCGGTCGCGGGCGACGATGCTGAGGTACCGTCCGAAGAACAGCTTTTTCACACAGCAGCTCTCACAGCAGCATTTTCCTACGGGCAGGAGGGACGGAGCGTTCTCGCTCCGTATGGATGGACGTGAAGCGATACTTCCGTGGGCCGGTCATGTGGATCGTGCTGGCCGTCCTCGCCGTGGTCGTGCTGATGCAGGTCGTCGGCTCGTCCGAGGGCTACAAGACGGTGGACACCGGCAAGGTCGTCCAGGCGATCGACAAGAACCAGGTCAAGCAGGCAAAGATCACCACCGGTGATGAGCAGATCGTCAAGATCGAGCTCATCGACGGTCAGAAGATCGACAAGAGCAGCAAGGTCCAGGCCAGCTACATCGGCAGCCAGGGCGTGGACCTCGCCGACAAGCTCCAGGAGAAGTTCGAGGCCGGGCAGATCGAGAAGGGCTACACCGTCTCCCCGACGAAGCAGTCGCCCTTCGTCTCGATCCTGCTCTCCCTCCTCCCCTTCGTCCTCATCGTGGTCGTCTTCCTCTTCCTGATGAACCAGATGCAGGGCGGCGGCTCCCGCGTCATGCAGTTCGGCAAGTCCAAGGCGAAGCTCATCACCAAGGACACGCCGAAGACCACCTTCGCCGACGTCGCCGGCTCGGACGAGGCCGTCGAGGAACTCCACGAGATCAAGGAATTCCTCCAGGAGCCCGCGAAGTTCCAGGCCGTCGGAGCCAAGATCCCCAAGGGCGTCCTGCTCTACGGCCCGCCCGGAACCGGCAAGACGCTCCTCGCGCGCGCCGTCGCCGGCGAAGCCGGTGTGCCGTTCTACTCGATCTCCGGATCCGACTTCGTCGAGATGTTCGTCGGCGTCGGTGCCTCCCGGGTCCGCGACCTGTTCGAGCAGGCCAAGGCGAACGCTCCGGCGATCGTCTTCGTCGACGAGATCGACGCCGTCGGACGCCACCGCGGCGCCGGCCTCGGCGGCGGCCACGACGAACGCGAGCAGACCCTCAACCAGCTGCTCGTCGAGATGGACGGCTTCGACGTCAAGGGCGGTGTCATCCTCATCGCGGCGACGAACCGCCCCGACATCCTCGACCCGGCGCTCCTCCGCCCCGGACGCTTCGACCGCCAGATCGCCGTCGACCGCCCGGACATGCAGGGCCGTCTGGAGATCCTCAAGGTCCACCAGAAGGGCAAGCCGGTCGCCCCGGACGTCGACCTCGGCGCCGTCGCCCGACGCACCCCCGGCTTCACCGGCGCGGACCTCTCCAACGTCCTCAACGAGGCGGCGCTCCTCACCGCCCGCTCGGACAAGAAGCTGATCGACAACCACTCGCTGGACGAGGCGATCGACCGAGTGGTCGCGGGCCCGCAGAAGCGGACCCGGATCATGTCGGACAAGGAGAAGAAGATCACCGCGTACCACGAGGGCGGACACGCCCTGGTCGCGGCGGCCTCGCCCAACTCCGACCCCGTCCACAAGATCACCATCCTGTCCCGCGGCCGCGCCCTGGGCTACACGATGGTCCTGCCGGACGAGGACAAGTACTCGACCACCCGCAACGAGATGCTCGACCAGCTGGCCTACATGCTGGGCGGCCGCGCGGCGGAGGAGCTCGTCTTCCACGACCCCACCACGGGCGCGGCGAACGACATCGAGAAGGCCACCGCCACGGCCCGCGCGATGGTCACGCAGTACGGCATGACCGAGCGTCTCGGCGCCATCAAGTTCGGCGGCGACAACACCGAGCCGTTCCTCGGCCGCGAGATGGCGCACCAGCGCGACTACTCGGAAGAGGTCGCGGCGCTGGTCGACGAAGAGGTCAAGAAGCTCATCGAGACCGCGCACAACGAGGCCTGGGAGATCCTCGTCGAGAACCGTGACGTCCTCGACAACCTGGTCCTCGCCCTCCTGGAGAAGGAGACGCTGGGCAAGGAGGAGATCGCCGAGATCTTCTCCACCATCGTCAAGCGTCCGGCCCGTCCGGCCTGGACCGGCTCCTCCCGCCGCACGCCGTCCACGCGTCCGCCGGTGCTCTCCCCCAAGGAGCTCGCCCTGACGAACAGCGCGAACGGCTCGGCGACCCCGACGGTCGACACCACCAAGGGCATCGACATCGCCCCGGTGGAGACCCCGGAGGACTGAGGTCCCGACCCCCGGAATGGCTGCCGCGCCCCCACAGGTTTTAGCCTGTGGGGGCGCGGCTTTTCGCGTAACGGTTCATACGGAACGAGGCACAGAGATGACCGACCCGGTGACGCTGGACGGCGAGGGCACGATCGGCGAGTTCGACGAGAAGCGCGCCGAGAACGCCGTACGGGAGCTCCTCATCGCGGTCGGCGAGGACCCGGACCGCGAGGGGCTGCGCGAGACGCCGGCGCGGGTGGCCCGGGCGTACAAGGAGATATTCGCGGGGCTGTGGCAGCAGCCCGAGGACGTGCTGACGACCACGTTCGACCTGGGCCACGACGAGATGGTGCTGGTCAAGGATATTGAGGTGTACTCGACATGTGAGCACCATCTCGTACCGTTCCGCGGGGTGGCGCACGTCGGATACATCCCGTCCACCACGGGCAAGATCACCGGTCTGTCGAAGCTGGCCCGGCTCGTCGACGTGTACGCCCGCCGGCCCCAGGTGCAGGAACGTCTCACCACTCAGGTGGCGGACTCGCTGATGGAGATGCTGGAGCCCCGCGGCGTCATCGTGGTCTTCGAGTGCGAGCACATGTGCATGTCGATGCGCGGCATCCGCAAGCCGGGCGCCAAGACCATCACCTCGGCGGTGCGCGGCCAGCTGCGCGACCCCGCGACCCGCGCCGAGGCTATGAGCCTCATCATGGCCCGCTGAGGCGCTGCGGCGGGAGAACTCACTCAGGCCCGGGCCTTGCCCGGGCCTTCGTCGTCGTCCTCCGGGAGCTTGCAGACGCGCTCGAGGAAGAGGGCGGCCGCGATGACGGCGATGCCCGCCGCGACCGCGAGGGCCGCGTAGAGCGCCTGGTCGCGGCGGGCCGGGACGTCGAGGGAGCCGAGGAGGAAGACGCCCGTGCCGCCGTACATGCCGGCGACGAGGGCGGCGACCAGGGCGCTCGCCTGGCCGAAGACCACCGCGCGGGCCGCCATCAGGGGTTCGACGCCCTTGGCGCCCGGGCGGCGGTCGCGCTGTGCCCTGAGGCGGGAGCGGATCGAGAGGGCCGTCGCCGTGAGGACGACCGCGATCACGGCGAGGACGATGGGCGCCGCGATCGGCACGCTGGGAAGGGTGCCGACCGAGTCCCAGAGCCTGGCGCCGCCCCAGGAGAGGATGCCGGCGACGAGGAACAGTCCGGCGAGCACCTTCAGCCGCAGTTGTTTCACCGGGTGTCCTTCGCGTGGTCGTCGGTCGTGGTCGTGGGCGGTCTGCCACGAAGCGTAACGACTACTCGGGGAGACGGAGTTCCAGGTCGGCGCGGCGGGTGACGCCTTCACTGCCGAGCGCGGCGAGAAGCGCGGCCACGGGGCCGTGGCCGGAGAGCCGGGCGTCCGGGGCGACGTCGTGCCAGGGGGCGAGCACGAAGGCGCGCTGGTGGGCACGGGGGTGCGGGAGGGTGAGGACAGGGTCCTCGGAGACGACGTCCGCGTACGCGACGATGTCGACGTCGATGGTGCGGGCGCCCCAGCGCTCCTCACGGACGCGGTGGAAGGCCTCTTCGACGGCGTGGGCCCGCTCCAGGAGGGAGGACGGCGGCAGCGTCGTCTTCACGAGGGCGACCGCGTTGAAGTACGAGGGCTGGGTGCCGGGCTCGACGCCCCAGGGCTCCGTCTCGTACACGGGGGAGACGGCCTTCACCCGGAGGCCCGGGGTGTCCGCGAGGGCGTCGACGGCGCCCTGGAGGGTCTCCAGGCGGTTGCCGAGGTTGGCGCCGAGAGCGAGGACGGCCCAGCGCGGGTTGGAGAGCGTGACGTCGGCGGCGTCGACGGCCTCGACGACCGAGGCCGGTACGGGCTGCACGGTGGGGTCGCTCTGCGTCGGCTTCATCGTCGGCTCCGGGTGATCGTGATGGTCACGTCGTCGAAGGGCACGGTGATGGGCGCGTCCGGCTTGTGGACGACGACTTCCACCTCCTGGACGCCGGCGTGGCTCAGGCACTGCTGGGCGATGCGCTCGGCGAGGGTCTCGATGAGATCGACGGGTTCGCCCTGGACGACGTCGACGACCTCTTCGGCGACGATCCCGTAGTGCACGGTCTTCGTCAGGTCGTCGTCGGCGGCCGCCGGGCGGGTGTCCAGGCCGAGGACCAGGTCCACGATGAAGGTCTGGCCCTCCTCGCGCTCCTTGGGGAAGACGCCGTGGTGGCCCCGGGCCTTGAGGCCGCGCAGCGCGACACGATCCACGCGAATCACTCCTGCTGTCGTAGTTCGGGTGGCCACGCAGCCGGGTGCGGACGGCCGGGTGTCCACTGTCGAATCTACCTGCGGGCACCGACAGCGCTTGCCCGTGGGGGGCGTGGGCGGGTCAGGAGGGCGGTTCGACGTCGTCCGCGCCGGGCTCGCCGTCCTCGGTCCCCTCGGTCTCCGCGAGGACGGGGGAGGCGTGGTGCGACCAGATCTTCCAGCCGCCCGGTGTGTGGCGGAACACATTGGTGGCGACGACGAGCTGGCCGACGAGAGGGCCGAGGGCGGCGCCGTCCTCGGCGGGGCCGCCGCTGAGGATGTTCTCGGTGCAGGTGACGACGGCGGTGCGGCCGGCGAGGGAGATCTTCAGGTCGGTGAGGAAGAACTGGATGTACTCGGTGTTCGCCATGATCAGCGCGTACGAGCGGAGCACCTCGCCGCGGCCGGTGAGGACGGGCCAGCCGGGGTGGACGCAGGTGATGGGGGTGGCGCCGTCGTCGAGCCAGAGGTCGGCGACGCCCTCGAAGTCGCCGGTCTCCATTGCCTCGTAGAAGGCGGTGTTGGCGGCTTCTACGGCTGTCTCGTCGGCGCCGCGGGGGCCCCGGGGCTCGTCGTCGTGCCCGTTCTCCCCGTCCTCCGTCCAGTCCTCCCGGCTCATGCGGCTCCCTCGACGGCGCGGGCGACCCGTACGGCGTCGGCGGTGGCTCTGACCTCGTGGACGCGGACGGCCCACGCGCCCGCGTGGGCGGCGAGGGCAGAGACGGCGGCGGTGGCGGCGTCGCGTTCGCGGGCGGGCGGCGGGCCGGCGCCCTCGCGGGCGAGGACATGGCCGAGGAAGCGCTTGCGGGAGGCGGCGACCAGGAGGGGGCGGCCGAGGGCGCGGAGCTCGGGGAGGTGGGCGACGAGGGCGAGGTCGTGGGGCGCGAGCTTGGCGAAGCCGAGGCCGGGGTCGACGACGATGCGCTCGGGGTCGATCCCGCCGTCGACCACGGCTTCGAGGCGGGCGCGGAGTTCGCCGACGACCTCGGTGACGACGTCGTCGTACACGGCGAGGCTGTTCATGTTCTGGCTGAATCCGCGCCAGTGCATGACGACGAAGGGGACCTCGGCGGCGGCGACGGCGGGGACCATTCCGGGGTCGGCGAGGCCGCCGCTGACGTCGTTGACCAGGACGGCGCCCGCTTCGACGGCGCGGGCGGCGACGCCGGCGCGCATGGTGTCGACGGAGACGGTGACGCCTTCGGCGGCGAGGCCGCGGACGACGGGGACGACACGGCGGAGCTCTTCCTCCTCGTCGACGCGGGTGGCGCCGGGCCGGGTGGACTCGCCGCCGACGTCGATGAGGTCGGCACCCTCGGCGACGAGTTCCAGGCCGTGCTTGACGGCGGCCGTGGTGTCGAACCAGCGGCCGCCGTCGGAGAAGGAGTCGGGCGTCACGTTGACCACGCCCATGACCGCGCAGCGGTCCCACTCGGGCAGGCCCCGGGCGGTGCCCCGGTCGATCGTCGTACTCATGTGTCCAGCGTAGGGCCCGGGGGCGAGATCAGGCCGCGCGGATCTCGCGTTCGGCGGGTGCGGGGACGATGTGGGCGCAGGGCCGGGGCGCCGGGGCGGGGCGCCTGCGGGTGAAGGGCCGGGGCAGGGAGAGGTTCACGAAGCCTTCTGCCTGCATGGCGGCGAAGCCGATGCGGGGCAGGTCGCGGCTGGTGCGGTAGACGACGAAGCGGGGTTCCCAGCGTGGCCGGAACTTGGCGTTGAACTTGTACAGCGACTCGATCTGGAACCAGCGGGAGAGGAAGACGAGGAGTCCGCGCCAGACGCGCAGGACGGGTCCGGCGCCGATCTTCTCGCCGCGGGCGAGAGCCGAGCGGAACATGGCGAAGTTGAGGGATACGCGAGTGATGCCCAGGCCGGGGGAGGCCTGGAGGGCGGCGACGATGAGGAGCTCGTTCATGCCGGGGTCGGCGGAGCGGTCGCGGCGCATGAGTTCGAGGGACATGCCGTCGGGGCCCCAGGGGACGAAGTGGATGATCGCCTTCAGGTCGCCGTAGGGGGAGGCGGAGCCGTCCTCGTCGGTCTTGTGGGCGGTCGCTATGACGGCGTCGCCGTCGCCGGGGGCGCCGATGCGGCCGAGGGCCATGGAGAAGCCGCGCTCGGTGTCGGTGCCGCGCCAGTCGGCGGCGGCGCGGCGGACCCGTTCGAGTTCGGCGTCGTCGAGGTCACGGACGCGGCGGACCCGGGTGGTGTAGCCGCCCCGTTCGATGCGCTTGACCATCTGGCGGACGTTGCGCATGGCCCGTCCGGCGAGGGAGAAATCCGCGACGTCGACGACCGCCTCGTCGCCGAGTTCGAGGGCGTCGAGGCCGGTCTCGCGGGTCCAGACCTGGCCGCCGGTCTCGGAGCAGCCCATGACGGCGGGGGTCCAGGAGTGGGCCTTGGCCTCGTCCATGAAGCGTTCGATGGCGCCGGGCCAGGCCTCGACGTCGCCGATGGGGTCGCCGCTGGCCAGCATGACGCCGGAGACGACGCGGTAGCAGACGGCGGCCTTGCCGCTGGGCGAGAAGACGACGCCCTTGTCTCGGCGGAGGGCGAAGTGGCCGAGGGAGTCCCGGCCGCCGTGCTGGTCGAGGAGGGCGCGCAGCCGGGTCTCGTCGTCGTCGGTGAGGCGGGCGGCGGGGTGTTCGGGGCGGAAGGCGAGGTAGATGGTGGTGAGGGCGGTGAGCATGCCGAGGGCGCCGAGGGAGTAGCCCACGGTCCAGTCCACGCCGTTGCTGTAGCCGACGGGGCCCTCGACGCCGAAGAGTCCGTAAAGGACGTGCTCCAGGCGGTCCGAGAGGCTCGGGCTGCCGATGACACGGCGCGGGTGGGCGCTGACGATGACGAGGCCGAGGGCGATGGACCCGCCGCCCATGACGACGAAGTTGGCGAGTGCGCGCCAGCGGCTCCGGGGGTCGGGGAGGGCGGCGAACTCGGCCCGGTGGCGGAGGAGGAGGGCGAGGAGTACGAGGGAGAGGAGGGCGCCGAGGACGGAGTGGCGCCAGATGAACTGGGCGGCTGCGCCGAGCGGCAGGAGGACGACGGCGGCGCGCCAGGCGCGGCGCTTGTGCCGCTTGAGGCCGTGGGCGAGGAGCAGGAGGAGGACGCCGGCGCTGAGGGAGAGGGCGGCGGAGAGGGGGCCGAGGGTGCCGGGGAGTACTTCGGCCATGGCGTGCATGCGGCTGGCGCGGAAGCGGGGGAAGACGCCGGCGGCGATGTCGATGAGGCCGATGAGGGTGCAGGCCGTGCCGACGATCGTGGGGACCTTCTCGGGCCGGGGGCCGCGGAGAATCCGGCGTACCCGAACCGGAACCATTCCTGATTTGTCCCCATCTAGCGTGACAGACATGGCTTCCCGTACTTCCCGTGGTCCAGCGAGGGGTCTTTGACTCCGGTCGGGCCCTGCGGCGCGTTCGGCGGGCCGTTCCGGCTGGTGCGCCTTCTAGGACGGAGTCGCGCGGAGTCGGGTTCATTCGGTCACAGGAAATTCTCGGAAAGAAGGCTCGGTCGCCCCATGGGTCTCACCAGCAACAAAGTCCTCGCGGTCGCGGTCGTGCTGGCCGTGGCGCTGTTCCTCGCCACGGTCTGGCTGTGGCCGCGCCTCGCACGCCGTGGCTGGCGGGCGTACGTGGGACGGGTGGGGCTGCTGCTCGCGACCCAGGTGGCGCTGTTCGCGGCGGTGGGCCTGACGGCGAACCGGTCGTTCCTCTTCTACGGCTCATGGGCCGATCTGTTCGGGCAGGAGCAGGACATGGGCGTGGTCGTCGACCACGCGGCCGGCTCGAAGGATCTGCGGGTGGTGGGCAGGCAGGGCCTTGACGTGCCCGGCGGCGGACGTCCCACGGTCGCCGGCCAGATACAGAAGGTCGTGGTGGCGGGGAAGCGGTCGGGAATCGTCTCGCCGGCGTACGTCTACCTGCCGCCGGAGTACTTCCAGGAGCGGTACGCGAAGCGCACGTTCCCGGCCTCGGTGGGTGCTCACGGGGTATCCGGGGACCGCGGAGAACCTCATCAAAGGGTTGAAGTACCCGAAGACGGCGTACCTCCAGGCGAAGGAGGGGCGGATGCAGCCGATGATCCTGGTGATGCTGCGGCCGACGGTGGCGCCCCCGCGGGACACCGAGTGCGTGGACGTGCCCGGGGGGCCGCAGACGGAGACCTTCTTCGCGGAGGACCTGCCGAAGGCGGTCTCGGAGACGTACCGGGTGGGGACGAAGCCCCGGAACTGGGGGTTCATGGGGAACTCCACGGGTGGGTACTGCGCGCTGAAGATCGCCCTGCACCACCCGGACCGGTTCGCGGCGGGGGCCGGGTTCTCCGCGTACTACCGGGCGGCGGAGGACGTGACGACGGGGGACCTCTTCCACGGCGACGACCGGCTGCGGAAGGGGGGCGACCTGCTGTGGAGCCTGGACCACCGGCCGCAGGGCGACTCGTCGTTCCTGGTGACGACGTCGAAGCGGGGCGAGGGCAATCGGCGGGGCACGCTGGACTTCATCAAGAAGGTGAAGAGCCCGGCGCGGGTCTCGTCGATCACGCTGGAGAGCGGCGGCCACAACTTCAACACCTGGAACAGGGAGATCCCGCCGGGACTGGTCTGGATGGGCGGCAAGCTCAGCGCGACCTGACGCCCTACTCCACCGCGGCCCGGCGCAGGGCGCGGTGGACGCCCGCCGGGGTGAGGACGCCGAGCGGGCGGCCGTCGGCGCCGGTGACGGTGAGCCGGCCGGAGTCGTGCTGGAGGAGCATGGCGAGGGCGTCCTTGAGGGAGGTCCCGAGGGGTACATGGGTGCCCTCCTCGTATTGCTCGGTGCCTCCGACGCACCCTTCGAGGCTTCCCTTCCGGATGTCGAGGTCGGCCTCGGTGACGGGGGTGACGGCGAGCCGCTTGAGGCCGCGGTCGCTGCCGACGAAGTCCGCGACGTACGGGGTGGCGGGGGCGCCGAGGACGGTGGCGGGGGTGTCGAACTGCTCGATGCGGCCCTGCCCGTAGACCGCCATGCGGTCGCCCATGCGCACGGCCTCCTCGATGTCGTGGGTGACGAGGAGCACGGTCTTGCGGACGGTGGCCTGGAGGGCGAGGAACTCGTTCTGCAGGCGCTCGCGGACGACGGGGTCGACGGCGCCGAAGGGCTCGTCCATGAGGAGGACGGGCGGGTCGGCGGCGAGGGCGCGGGCGACGCCGACGCGCTGGCGCTGACCGCCGGAGAGCTGGGCGGGGTAGCGGGAGCCGTAGACGGCCGGGTCGAGGCCGACGAGGTCGAGGAGTTCGGCCGCACGCGCGCGTGCGGCCGCCTTCTTCCAGCCGAGGAGCGCGGGGACGGTCGCGGTGTTGTCGAGGACCGTGCGGTGGGGGAAGAGCCCGACCTGCTGGATGACGTAACCGATCTTGCGGCGCAGGGCGACGGGGTCGACGCCGGAGATGTCCTCGCCGCCGACGAGGACGCGGCCGGAGGTCGGTTCGACGAGCCGGTTCACCATCATCATCGTGGTCGTCTTGCCGCAGCCGGACGGCCCGACGAGGGTGACGAGTTCCCCCTCGGCGACCTCGAAGGAGAGGTCGTCGACGGCCGTGGTGCCGTCCGCGTACCGCTTGGTCACGTGCTCGAACCGGATCATGGTTCCCCATTCTGGCCTCTGGACGCCGGGGGCGTGTGAAGGGCGTGTTGCCGCATTGTGGCGGGGCTCGGGGATTGTCGGTGGCGGGGGTTAGGGTCGTCACACATGCGTTCGGGAAGTCGGCGACCCGGGGGAGGGACGGATGAGCGCACCGAACTGTCTGGTCACGAACGACTGGATCTGCGGGGAGTATCTGCGCACACGTGCCGGGGAGTTGACGGACGCCACCCTCCAGCATGTGGGAATCACGGTCGTCTCCGTGGTGATCGCGCTCGCCGTCGCCGTGCCGCTCGCGCTCCTCGTCCGCGCCAGGCCCCGCTTCGCCGGACCGGTCCTCGGTCTGACCACCCTGCTCTACACGGTTCCGTCGCTCGCCATGTTCTCGCTGCTGCTGCCCTTCTTCGGCCTGTCGGCGGCGCTCGTGGTGACCGGGCTCGTGCTGTACGCGCTGACGATCCTCGTGCGGAACACGCTGGCGGGCCTCGCCGCGGTGCCCGCCGAGACGCGGGAGGCCGCCCGGGGCATGGGGTACGGCTCGCTGCGGCTGCTCTGGCAGGTCGAACTGCCCCTCGCGCTGCCGGTGCTGATGGCCGGGATACGGATGGCGACGGTCTCCACGATCGCGCTGACGACGATCGGTTCGGTCGTCGGGCGCGGTGGCCTCGGCAACCTCATCGAGGACGCGCTGCCCACTTTCTTCAAGGCGCAGATGCTCGCCGCCTCGGTGCTGTGCGTGCTGCTCGCCGTCGCCGCCGACCTGTTGCTCCTGGGACTCCAGCGGCTCCTTACGCCCTGGACCCGCATACGGACCGCGCCGGGAGGTGGGTGAGACGGGCATCGTGACGGACGCCTGGGGCTGGCTCACCACCGGCGCGCACTGGACGGGCGATGAGGGCATCGGGCAGCGGCTCGCCGAGCACGTGTACGTGAGCGGGGCGGCGCTGCTGATCGCCGCGGCGCTCGCGCTGCCGCTGGGGCTCTGGCTCGGTCATCTCGGCCGCGGCGGGGCGCTCGCGGTGAACGTGTCGAACGTGGGGCGGGCGATCCCCGTCTTCGCGGTCCTGGCCCTGTTCATGGTGTCGCCCCTGCGGAACGCCGGCTATGTGCCGACGGTCGTGGCCCTCGTGCTCTTCGCGATACCGCCGCTCCTCACCAACGCGTACGTGGGGGTGCGGGAGGTGGACCGGGCCGCGGTGCGGGCGGCCCGGGGCATGGGAATGACGGGCGGTCAGCTCTTCCGCCGGGTCGAACTCCCGCTCGCCCGGCCGGTGGTGATGACGGGCGTGCGCTCGGCCGCCGTGCAGGTGGTCGCCACGGCTACCGTCGCGGCGATGGTCGGGCAGGGAGGCCTCGGCCGGATCATCACGGCCGGCTTCGCCACGTACGACACCGCGCAGGTCGTCGCGGGCGCCCTGCTCGTGGCCCTGCTCGCCCTTCTGGTGGAGGGCGTCCTCGTGGGCGCGGACCGCCTTTTCGAACGACGTGAACGAACGAACGAACGAACGCTGACTGGAGATGGGTGATCTCATGAACAGGGTCTCGCGTATCGCGGGCGCGGTACTGGGTACGGCGGCGCTGACCGTCGCGCTCGCCGCGTGCGGCGGTGACAGCCTGGAGCAGGGCAAGGAGCAGGGACAGGGGAAGGGCTCGGGGGAGAAGGGCTCGCTGGTGGTCGGCGCGGCGGCCTTCACCGAGGCCAAGGTCCTCGCCGAGCTGTACGCCCAGGCGCTGAGGGACGCCGGATACTCCGTGTCCATCACCACGGTGAAGAACCGCGAGCTGTACGAACCGTCGCTCGAGAAGGGCGAGATCGACGTCGTCCCGGAATACGCGGCGACGATCGCGGAATTTCTCAACGCGAAGGTGAACGGACCGAAGGCGCCCGAGGAGAAGCCGGTCGCCTCGGGTGACGCGACGGCCACCGTCGAGGCGCTGCGGAAGCTCGCCGCACCGCGCGGTCTGAAGGTGCTCGCGGTCGGTGAGGCGGTCGATCAGAACGCGTTCGCGGTGACGAAGGAATTCGCCGAGAAGAACAAGCTGAGGACGCTTTCCGATCTCGGCCGCGCGAAGCTGAAGGTGAAGATCGCCGCCGGTGACGAATGCGCGGTGCGGCCCTTCTGCGCGCCGGGTCTGAAGAAGACGTACGGGATCGACGTGACCGGGATCGACCCCAAGGGGGTGGGCACCCCGCAGGCCAAGCAGGCCGTCAAGGACGGGGTGGACCAGCTGGTCCTGACGACCACCACGGACGCCACCATCGACAGTTACGGACTTGTCTTCCTCGACGACGACAAGAAGCTGCAGAACGCCGACAACGTCCTGCCGGTGGTCAACGCGAAGGACGCGGGTTCCCCCGAGATAGCCGCCGCCCTCGACAAGATCACCAAGGTGCTGACCACAGCGGATCTCGCCGAACTCAACCGCAAGGTGGACGCCGAGCGGGCGAAGCCGGAGGACGTCGCCAAGGAGTATCTGACGGCGAAGGGGCTGCTCGACAAGTAGTTCCGGGGTGGGGGGAGTCGGCCCGAAGCGGAACCGGAATGGTGGATAACCACTTCTGAGGGCGAGAAGTGGCCAAGAGATTACCGGGCCGACGCCCCACACGACGCCTACGCACGGTAAATTTCAGGCCATGCCACGTGGACGCCACCGCCATTCCCCGCCTCTGCACAAGCTGCTGCCGCCCTCCGCGGTCGCCGGCGCCGCGGTCGTGTGCGCCGCGGCCTCCTGGCTGCCCGGCGAACTGGTGGTCGTGCGGCTGCTCGCCGCCGCGGCGGCGGCCGCCGCCGTCACCGGTGCCGTCCTCATGCGCAGTTGGGACCGGGGCGCCGGTCTGAAGGTCGCCGAGCTCGACCGCGCCCGCACCGCCGACCAGTGGAAGGCCGAGGAGCGGACCGCCGAGCTGGAGTCCGACCTGGAGGAGTCCCGCGCGCTGCGCGCCCGGCTCGACGCCAAGCTCCGCGCCAAGCGCGTGGAGCTCGCCGCCCTGCGCGGGGAGCACGCCGACCTGCTCCGCCGGTACGCCACCGCCGAGACCGAGCGGGCCAGCGCCCTGGAGGGCCGTCGCGTCCTCGCCCTGGAGGCGACCGGCACGGCCGGCTCCACGGGGACCGGCACGGCCGCCGCCAAGGCCCTGCCCGCCGGCGGCTCCTCTCCCACCCCCGAGGCCTTCCGCCGCGCCGCCCAGGCGCTCCGCGACCTCCCGCGCAACGCCGCGGCGCAGCAGGCCCGCCGGACCGCCGAGGCGGCCCGCGCGCGCGACCTCGCCGAGCGGGCCCGTGAGACGGAGGAGCCGCAGGGGAAGCACGCGGCGGCCGCCGGAACCGAGCACACCCGCCCGGCCGCCCCTGCCCCCGCCCTGCCGCCGGCCTCGCCGGTCCCGCCCGCGTCCACGCGGGTGCCGGCCGTCCCGACCGCCGCCGCGATCGTCCCGTACGCGGCCCGCAGGCCCGCCCCGCGCCCCGAGGGCGGCTTCGACTTCTTCGGTACGCAGAAGGCGGCGGAGGCCATCGAGGCCGTGCAGAACACGGACCTCGCCGATGTCGTGGGCGAGGAGGTCCTCGAAGAGGCCCTGGCGGCCCGGACCGCGCTCGGCGCCCCGCTCCTCACCCCGGTCGCGCCCGCCGCCTCGGCCGGCACGAGCCCGCTCGCTCCCCGCCTCACGGACCCGTCCCAGGCGATCGGCCAGGTCATCGACCTGACCGCGCACGACGAGACCGAGCAGCTCGACGTCGCCGAACTGCGCGGAGCGGTGAACTCGTGACGTACCGCCTCGCCGACCTCCCGGTCGGCGAGGGCATCCGCCGCCGCGACGAACTGCTGGCCCTGTGCGCCCAGGCGTTCTGCGGCGCCCCCTGGCACGAGCCGCCGCTCAGCGCCGTACGGACCGTGGACAGGCTGCTCGACGCGGCCGCGCGGAAGGACGGGTTCACCGCGGTGATCGCGCTCGCCCCGGACGACGCCCTTCTCGGCTTCGCGGCCGGATGGAACGACACGGTCCTGTCCGGCGGCGCTCCGGCCTTCGAGCTCGCCGAACTCGTCGTCGCCCCGGCCCACCAGGGCCGCGGCATCGGCGAGCGCCTCCACGACGCGCTGCTCGTGGTCGGTACCCCCGGCCCGGCGCTGCTCATGACCCTCGACGTACCGGAACTGACGGGCCGGTACGCGCGCTGGGGCTGGAGCGTCGTCGACCGACGGCGACCCGTCGCGGGGGAACGGGACTACGTGGTGATGCGCTGGGGGAGATGACCCCCGCCGCCCCCCGGGCCGGCTACTTGTCGATGTCGCCGACGACGAAGAACAGCGAACCCAGGATCGCCACCATGTCGGCGACGAGCGTCCCCGGCAGCAGTTCCACGAGCGCCTGGATGTTGTTGAACGAGGCCGAGCGCAGCTTCAGCCGGTACGGGGTCTTCTCGCCCTTCGACACCAGGTAGTAGCCGTTGACGCCGAGCGGGTTCTCGGTCCACGCGTACGTGTGGCCCTCCGGCGCCTTGAGTACCTTCGGCAGCCGCTGGTTGATCGGCCCCGGCGGCAGCTCCGCCATCCGGTCCAGACAGGCGTCCGCCAGGTCCAGGGAGTTGTGCGTCTGCTCGAGCAGGCACTCGAACCGGGCCAGGCAGTCGCCCTCCTCGCGCACCGCGACCCGCAGGGTGTCCTGGAGCTCCCCGTACGCCAGGTACGGCTCGTCGCGGCGCAGGTCGAAGTCGACGCCCGAGGCGCGCGCGATGGGCCCCGACACCCCGTACGCGTGGACCGCCTCCGGGGTCAGCACACCGACCCCCCGCGTCCGGCCCCGGAAGATCTCGTTGCCGAGGACCAGCCGGTCGTACACGTCCATCCGCGACCGCACGTCCGCGACGGCCTGCCGTGCCCGCCCCAGCCAGCCGGCGGGCAGGTCCTCCTTGAGGCCGCCGACCCGGTTGAACATGTAGTGCATCCGGCCGCCGGAGACCTCCTCCATCACCGCCTGGAGCTCCTCGCGCTCCCGGAAGGCGTGGAAGACCGGGGTGATCCCGCCCAGTTCGAGGGGGTACGAGCCGAGGAACATCAGGTGGTTGAGGACCCGGTTCAGCTCGGCGAGGAGCGTACGGGTCCACACCGCGCGCTCCGGGACCTCCATGCCCAGCATCCGCTCGACGGCCATGACCACGCCGAGCTCGTTGGAGAAGGCGGAGAGCCAGTCGTGACGGTTGGCCAGCATGATGATCTGCCGGTAGTCCCGCGCCTCGAAGAGCTTCTCCGCACCGCGGTGCATGTAGCCGATGACCGGCTCGGCCTGCCGGACGACCTCGCCGTCGAGCACGAGCCGGAGCCGGAGCACGCCATGGGTCGAGGGGTGCTGCGGCCCGATGTTCAGCACCATGTCGGTGCTCTCCGCCGCGCCGCCGATGCCGACCGTCGTCTCCGTCATGCGGCCAGTATCTCCCGCGCCCACGGGACGGTGCCTTCGCCCACCCCCCTCGTGGGGCCCCGCTGGGGCGGCGCCCCATCCGCCCGGGTCCTCCGCCCACGGTCGTGCGGCCAGTCGTCCTGCTGGGCCGGCGCCCTCGCCCACCCCCCCCGTGTGGGCAATCGTCCCGCCGGGGCGGGACGGGTGGGCACACGGGACGGCGCCCTCGGCGGCGCCTCCGCCCCTTGTGCCTGGACCCGCCACTGACTTGTGCGGCGCACAAAGGGTGCGGGTTCAGGCCCGGAAGCCTGGGCCCGGCAAGGGGCGCCGTTCCGTTGTGCCCACCCGTTCCGCCCCAGCGGAACAGATGCCCACAACGAGGCGGGCGAGGGTGCCGACCCGGCACAACAGATGCCGACAACGGGGGTGGGTGAGGGGGCCGGCCAGGAGGGTGAACGCCCACAACGAGGGTGGGCGGACGGCAGGGGTGAACGCCCACCACGGGTCAGTCGACGGCCGGGGTCGGTACCCGTTGCGTGAGCCACAGGAAGTCGCCCAGACCACCCCGCGCGGTCAGCTCGCCCGCCTCGCCGGCCGAGGCGAGCGCACGGACGTAGCCGGCGGGATCGGTCGAGGCCAGCGCGAGCGGCGGCCGCTCCCCGGACACCCCGAGCCGCCGGAGCGCCTCCCGCTGCGTGACCAGCTCGGCGGCCGGCAGCCCCCGCGGAGCGACCCCGCACGCGTCCAGTGCCACATGGGACGTCACGTCGCAGCTGCCGTCCGGGACCGGGGGGACCTCGCGGCCTGCGCGGAAGCCGGTCAGGGACCCGAACGGCGGCCGGGAGTCCCGTACGTGCGCGTAGTCCACGGCCACCGCGCGGCCCGCCGCCAGGCAGCCGACCGCCGCCGCCCAGGCCTCGTCGCGCGGCCGTCCGATCTCGGCCCGCGCGCCCGGCTCCCGCAGGGGCCACCAGCGGGCGAGCCAGTCGGCGTCCGCGCCGGTGACGGGGGCGCCGAGCCGCTCGGCGCCGTCCCCGCGGACCTCCACGTACCGGGCGGTGCCCTCGGCGTCCGCCTCGGCGACGTCCACCGGCACGTTGTCGAGCCACTCGTTCGCGAAGAGCAGCCCCCGCACGCCCCGCGGCACCCGGTCCGTCCACTCCACCCGTGGGTCGAGCCCGGCCGGGCGGGTGGCGCGCTCGACCGCGTACGCCCGTACCGAGAGCGAGGACCCGACGGCCGTGAGCACCGACGTCAGCAGCTCGCCGCGTCCCGCGCCCACGTCCACGAGGTCGACCTCGGCCGTTCCCAGTTCCTCCGCCACCTCGCCGAGGAGCCGGGCCACGGCCGCCGCGAAGAGCGGGGAGGCGTGCACCGAGGTGCGGAAGTGGCCCGCGGGGCCCTCGGGGCGCAGATAGAAGCCGCCGGGGCCGTACAGTGCCCGTTCCGTGGCCTCTCGCCATCCCTGCCACTGACACGTCTCATCCGTCACGGGGCTCAGTCTCCTCCCCGTCTCCACCTCGGGGAGTACGGGCCCCGCGCCGAGGATCGACCCCACGGTTGATCCGCGCACCTCCCGCTCTTCCCTACTCTGGGTGACGTGCAGCGCCTCTACGACTTCATCCGCAGACACCCGACGGGCGTCGACACCTTCTGGGCGGTCGTCCTCCTCGGGTTCTCCCTGCTGTGGGTGGGGACGACCTACCCGGCGGTGGACCACCCCGTCGCGTACGGTCTCGTGGCCGCGCTCTTCTCCCTGGTCGTGGCCCTGCGGCGGAGAGCACCGGAGAAGATGCTGCTCCTCGCGGTCGGCCTCGGGCTCGCGCAGCTCGGCCTGGGCCTGATGCCGTTCCTTGCCGACTTCGCCATGCTCGTGATCATCTTCACCGTCGCGGCGCACGACGGACCCCGCTGGGCGTCCCGACTCGCGCTCATCGGCGGACTCTGCGCCTCCCCGCTCTCGCAGCTGAGATGGCCCATGGAGGAGTCCGGGTCCACCGCCGCCAAGGTCTTCTTCACGGTCATCATGACCGTGCCGTTCGCGCTCGCCTGGGTCCTCGGGGACTCGCTCCGCACCCGCCGCGCGTACTTCGCGCAGCTGGAGGAGCGCGCCTCCCGCCTGGAGCAGGAGCGCGAGGCGCAGGCCAAGGTCGCGGTCGCCGCCGAGCGGGCCCGGATCGCCCGCGAGCTGCACGACGTCGTGGCGCACAACGTGTCGGTGATGGTGGTGCAGGCCGACGGCGCCGCCTACGTCATGGACTCCTCTCCGGAGACCGCGAAGCAGGCCCTGGACACCATCTCCACCACGGGCCGGCAGGCGCTCGCCGAGATGCGCAGGCTCCTCGGCATCCTGCGCACCGGCGAGCACCAGGAGGCAGGGGAGTACGTGCCCCAGCCCGATGTGCAGCAGATCGGGGACCTCGTCGAGCAGGTGCGGAGCGCCGGTCTCACCGTGGACTTCGCCATCGAGGGAAGCCCGCGGCCGCTGCCCAGCGGCGTCGAGCTCACCGCGTACCGCATCGTGCAGGAAGCCCTCACCAACACGCGCAAGCACGGCGGTCCCGACGTCGGCGCCGCCGTCCGGCTGGTCTACTTCGACGACGGCCTCGGACTGCTCGTCGAGGACGACGGCCGGGGCGCGCCGCAGGAGATGTACGAGGACGGGGGAGCCGACGGCCGGGGCCACGGTCTGATCGGCATGCGGGAGCGGGTCGGCATGGTCGGCGGCACGCTGGACGCGGGCCCGCGTCCCGGCGGAGGCTTCCGGATCAGCGCCCTGCTCCCCCTCAAGCCCGCCCACTGATGACCGGCCCGCTCACCGACGACCCCCGAAGGAATCTGATGTCCATCCGCGTGATGCTTGTCGACGATCAGGTGCTGCTGCGCACCGGTTTCCGCATGGTGCTCGCCGCCCAGCCGGACATGGAGGTCGTGGCGGAGGCGGGCGACGGGGTCGAGGCGCTCGAGGTGCTGCGGTCGACGGCGGTCGACGTCGTCCTCATGGACGTGCGCATGCCCAAGCTCGACGGGGTGGAGACGACCCGGCGGATCTGCTCGGAGCCTGACGCCCCGAAGGTGCTGATCCTGACCACGTTCGACCTGGACGAGTACGCGTTCTCCGGGCTCAAGGCGGGCGCCAGCGGCTTCATGCTGAAGGACGTGCCGCCGGCCGAGCTGCTCGGCGCGATCCGCTCGGTGCACAGCGGGGACGCGGTGGTCGCCCCCTCGACCACCCGGCGGCTGCTCGACCGCTTCTCGCCGATGCTGCCGTCGTCCGGCAAGGAGCCCGAGCACAAGGAGCTGGGACGCCTGACGGAGCGCGAGCGCGAGGTGATGATGCTGGTCGCCCAGGGCCTGTCGAACGGCGAGATCGCCGCCCGGCTCGTCCTCTCGGAGGCGACGGTGAAGACCCATGTGGGCCGCATCCTCACCAAGCTGGGCCTCCGCGACCGGGTCCAGGTCGTCGTCCTCGCGTACGAGACGGGTCTGGTCCGCGCGGGCGGCAGGTCCTGAGCGGTTCGCCCGAGGGCGGCAGGCCCTGAGCGGGTTCGCGCGGCAGGTCCTGAGCCGTTCGCGAGGGCGGCAGGTCCTGGACGGTTCGCGCGGGCGGCAGGCCCTGAAGAGGGCACGCCTGCCGTCCCGCTGAGGCGGCTCAGCGCAGGACCGACTCCAGGAAGTCGCTGCCGAGGCGGGCGACGACGGCCACGTCGAGCTGGTGCAGGACGTACCGGCCGCGGCGCTGGGTGGTGATCAGGCCGGCCTTCTTCAGGACCGCGAGATGCCGCGAGACCTCGGGGGCGGTGATGTTGTACGCGTCGGCCAGCTCGCTCGTCGTGCTCGAACCGCGGGCCAGACTGCGGCAGAGCCGCATCCGCATCGGGTGGGCGACGGCCTCCAGACGCAGCCTGACCTCCGCGACGGACGCCCCGCCGCCGAGGTCGCGGGCCGGGACCGGGTACTGGATGACGGGCTGCCAGCCGGGCGTGTGGAGAGCGAAGAGGTGCGGCCAGCCGAAGGCCGTCGGCAGGAAGGTCACCGCGGAGCCCTGGGCCCTGGTACGGCCCTGAACCAGCTTGTCGACGACGATCCGGGAACCCTGCGCGTCCTCCTCCAGGGTCATGGCGGCGGAGGCGTCGGCGACGGCCTCGGCAAGGCCCCTGCGACGCATCAGCTCGGTCTTGTGGCGGGCGTCGGCGGCGAGCTGGACGTGGACGCGGCGCCAGGTGTCCGCGAAGAAGGCCTCGTCGCAGTCCTCCAGGAGCCGCCGGATCCACGCGCGCGTGCCGGGAGGGTCGGCCAGCATCCGCTCCGCGAACGCGGTCTGCCGGGGCCCCCGCGCCGCGGCCAGGTCGAGGACGCGGCGCCGCATCCGCTCGTCGACGAGCGGAGAGGGGGCGCCGTGCGTGTACTTGTTGTTGCAGGAGATCTCCAGGGCGGAGCCCACGTACTTCTCGTCGTCCATGCGGTCGAGGTCGTCCAGCTCCTCCGCGAGGGTCTCCCGGGGCCGCGGCGGCAGCAGGATGTCCGAGCGGGTGGAGTTCCACATGAAGTCGGCCTCGTGGAGCCGGTCCGCGAGCTCCGGCTTCAGCGCCGCCGCCGTCGTGGTCGTCCAGGCGTGCAGCCGGGGGTGGTGCGCGGGCTCGGCCAGGGCGTGCAGGGCGGCGCCCAGTTCCGCCAGGGGCGAGGGGCAGAAGGTGATCCGCTCGTGCGGCAGTCCGGTGATGTCGATCGTCACGCTCACCGGTCCATGGTGCGGGGTGGGGCGGGGGCGCTGTCGTGCCGTTTGACGGGGGTCGTCAAACGACGGGCCCGACCGCGCCGGCGCGGCGCACGGTGAGGGCATGAACGCGCTGCACCAGTACCTCTTCGACAGCTACCGTGCCGCCTGCCTCGGGGAGCCCCCGCCTCCGCAGCCCGGCACCCACGACGTCGCTCTGCTGCGGGCCGCCCGCGACCGCCGCCGCTTCGAGCGGGTGGTGGCGGGCAGGCCCGCGCGGAGCGCACGGGCCCGTCGTGCGCGAGAGGGCATCCGCGCCGCCCTGCGCCGGTGGCGCCGCCACCCTCGCGCCTCTGAGTGAGCCGCGCGGCGCCGGAAGCCCTGGACGTCTCTGCGTGAGCCGCGGGGCGCCGGCGGCGGCAGCCACCCGTCTCCGCGTGAGCCGCGGGGCGCCGGCGGCGGCAGCCCCCGTCTCTACGTGAGCCGCGACAGGAAGTCCCGTACCGCCGCCCTCACATCCTCCGCCGTCCACTCCAGGCCCCGTTCCGCCACCGTCAGCTCCGTCACCGCGACCCCCGGCGGGCCGCCCGCGCCCGGGGTGGACCAGCGGCGGAAGAGGGCCGTGCCGGTGGCCTCGGTCTGGGCCAGGGCCGCCGCCGTCAGCGTCTCCGGGGTGTACGGCAGCCAGACCTGGAACTGGTGGGTGTGCGGGACCTCCGGGTGGACCCGGAACCAGCCCACGCCCGCCTCCGTGAACGCCTCCCGGACCGCGTCGGCCACCACGCGCGCGTGGGCCACGTACGAGGGCAGCCGGGGCAGCTCGACGTCCAGGCCCCGGAGCGCGGAGAGCGCCGCCGGGTACTGCTGGAAGAGCAGGCCCCCGTATCGGTGCCGCCACACCCGCGCCTCGGCCATGACGTCCTCGGGGCCGGCCAGCGCGGCGCCGGACAGGCCGCCGAGGGACTTGTAGAACGAGACGTACACGCTGTCGGCGAGCTCCGCGATCTCCGCGAGCGGACGGCCGAGACGCGTCGGGCACTCCCAGAGCCTCGCCCCGTCGAAGTGGACCACCGCGTCCCGCTCCCTGGCGGCCTCCACCACCTCGGTCAGCTCGTCCCAGGTCGGCAGTACGAAGCCGGCGTCCCGCAGCGGCAGCTCCAGCATCAGCGTCCCGAAGGGCTCCGGGTGGTCGCGCACCTCCTCGGCCGTCGGCAGCCGGGGCGCGTCCGTGAGGTGGACCGTACGGAGTCCGGACACGGACCCGAGCGCGCCGCCCTCGTGGACCTCTGGGTGGGCGAGCGGGTGGAGGGCGACGACGGGGCTGCCGGTGCGGCCGGCCCAGCAGCGCAGCGCCACCTGCTGGGCCATCGTGCCGGTCGGGAAGAAGACGGCGGCGGGCAGGCCGAGCACCTCGGCGACGCGCCGCTCCAGCTCCTCGACCGGCCCGTCCCCGTACGTGTCGACCGGCTGCTCCGCCCGCCCCGACTCCTCCGCCCACGCGGCGAGCTCACGCAGGCGCGTGCCGGCCGTCCCGTCCGCCTGGGTGCGCCACAGCGTGCGCTCGGCGCCGCCCCAGACCTTCGCCCGGTACAGCCGGGCCGCTTCCTCGTCCACAGGACTCACAGGATCCATGGCCTGATCATCACACCGCCGCCCACACCCTGTGGACAGCCACGGAGCAGCGCGAAACGCTGGCGTAGCATGACCAGAAATCGTCCGGTACCCGCCGAGGACTGGAACGGAAGGCCGTCCCCACCGTGAACGCATCAGAAGCGCCAGAGCCCCGAGCCGAGGACCGACCCGCCCGGCTCACCGTCGGAGTCGTCGGTGCGGGCCGCGTGGGCCCCGCCCTCGCCGCCTCGCTCCAGCTCGCCGGGCACCGCCCGGTCGCCGTCTCCGCCGTCTCCGACGCCTCCCGGCGCCGCGCGGCGGCCCTCCTGCCCGACGTCCCGGTCGTCGAGCCCGACCGCGTGCTCGCCCTCGCCGACCTGGTCCTCCTCACCGTGCCGGACGACGCCCTGCCCGGCCTCGCCGAGGGCCTCGCCGAGACCGGAGCCGTACGGCCGGGACAGCTGATCGTGCACACCTCCGGGCGGTACGGGGTGCGGGTCCTCGACCCCGTACGCCGGGCCGGCGCGCTCCCGCTCGCCCTGCACCCCGCGATGACCTTCACCGGCACCCCGGTCGACGTCCAGCGGCTCGCCGGCTGCTCCTTCGGGGTGACCGCACCCGAGCAGCTGCGGCTCGCGGCGGAGGCCCTGGTGATCGAGATGGGCGGCGAGCCCGAGTGGATCGCGGAGGAGGCCCGCCCGCTGTACCACGCGGCCCTGGCCCTCGGCGCGAACCATCTGGTCACCCTGGTGGCCCAGTCGATGGAGCTGCTCCGCACGGCCGGGGTCGCCGCCCCCGACCGGATGCTGGGACCGCTCCTCGGCGCCGCCCTCGACAATGCCCTGCGGTCCGGCGACGCGGCCCTCACGGGACCTGTCGCGCGCGGCGACGCGGGCACGGTCGCCGCCCATGTCGCCGAGCTGCGCAAGCACGCGCCCGGCACCGTCGCCGGATACCTGGCGATGGCCCGTACGACCGCCGACCGGGCGCTCGCGCACGGCCTGCTCAAGCCCGAGCTGGCCGAGGACCTGCTCGGGGTGCTGGCCGCCGACTCCGCGACGGGCACCGCCGGAGCGGCCGACGGGCCGCAGGGAGATGACCGATGACGCTGTTCGCCCGCACGAGCGCCGAGGGCGGCCGGGCCGTCCGCCACCAGCCGGCCGAGCTCCTCCCCACGGCCGGGGACCTCGCCGACGCGGTCGCGCACCACGGAGCCCCCGGCCGCAATGCCGTGGTCATGACCATGGGAGCCCTCCACGAGGGCCACGCCACCCTGATCAGGACCGCCCGCGAGCGCGTCGGCGACAAGGGCTTCGTCGTCGTCACCGTCTTCGTCAACCCGCTCCAGTTCGGCGCGGGCGAGGACCTCGACCGCTACCCCCGCACCCTCGACGCCGACCTGGAGCTCGCCTTCGACGCGGGCGCGAGCGCCGTCTTCGCGCCCTCCGTCGACGAGGTCTACCCCGGCGGCGAGCCCCAGGTCCGGATCACCGCGGGACCCATGGGCGAGCGCCTCGAAGGCGCCTCGCGGCCCGGCCACTTCGACGGCATGCTCACCGTCGTCGCCAAGCTCCTCCACCTCACCGCGCCCGACCTGGCCTTCTTCGGCCAGAAGGACGCCCAGCAGCTGGCTCTGATCCGCCGCATGGTCCGCGACCTGAACTTCCCGGTCGAGATCGTCGGCGTGGACACCGTCCGCGAGACCGACGGCCTCGCGCTGTCCAGCCGCAACCGCTACCTGTCGGCCGACGAGCGCCGTACCGCCCTCGCGCTGTCCCGCGCGCTCTTCGCCGCCTCCGACCGGCTCGCCGCCCAGGAGGCGCTGCGCGCGCGTGCCGCGTCCCTGCCGGGCGCCCAGGGCCGGGCCGAGAACCGCGCCGAGGCGCTGTCCCGGCTCGGCGAGGCACGGGCCGCCGCCGACGCCCACGCGGTCGCGCAGGCGGTCGAGGGCGGCTGCGCCGGGGCCGTACGGGCCGCGGCCCGCTCCGTCCTCGACGACGCGACCAGGGCCGAGCCGCCGCTCACCCTCGACTACCTGGCCCTGGTCGACCCGGCCGACTTCACCGAGGTCGCCGACGACCACGACGGGGAGGCGATCCTCGCCGTCGCCGCGCGCGTGGGGACCACGCGGCTCATCGACAACATCCCCCTGACCTTCGGAGCCGCCAAGTGACCGGAATACGGCTGCACGCGCCCGCGCCGGGCTGGGCCATCGACGCCGACGTCGTCGTGGTCGGCTCCGGTGTCGCGGGCCTCACCGCCGCCCTTCGCTGCACCGCCGCCGGGCTCCGCACGGTCGTCGTCACCAAGGCGCGCCTCGACGACGGCTCCACCCGCTGGGCCCAGGGCGGCATCGCCGCCGCGCTCGGCGAGGGCGACACCCCCGAGCAGCACCTCGACGACACGCTCGTCGCCGGCGCCGGGCTCTGCGACGAGCGGGCCGTGCGCGCCCTCGTCACCGAGGGCCCCGACGCCGTCCGCCGCCTCATCGCGACCGGCGCCGACTTCGACAAGACCGCCGACGGCGAGATCGCCCTGACCCGCGAGGGCGGCCACCACCGCCGCCGGATCGCGCACGCGGGCGGGGACGCCACCGGCGCCGAGATCTCCCGCGCCCTCGTCGAGGCGATACGCGACCGGGGCGTGCGCACCATCGAGCACGCCCTCGTCCTCGACCTCCTGACGGACGCCGAGGGCCGCACGGCGGGTGTGACCCTCCACGTCATGGGCGAGGGCCAGCACGACGGCGTCGGCGCCGTCCACGCGCCCGCGGTGGTCCTCGCCACCGGCGGCATGGGCCAGGTCTTCTCCGCCACCACGAACCCGCCCGTCTCCACCGGCGACGGCGTCGCGCTCGCCCTGCGCGCCGGCGCCGAGGTCTCCGACCTGGAGTTCGTACAGTTCCACCCCACGGTGCTCTTCCTCGGCGCCGGCTCCGAGGGCCAGCAGCCGCTGGTCTCCGAGGCGGTACGGGGCGAGGGCGCCCACCTGGTCGACGCCGACGGGGTCCGCTTCATGACCGGTCAGCACGAGCTGGCCGAGCTCGCGCCCCGGGACATCGTCGCCAAGGCGATCACGCGCCGGATGCAGGAGCACGGCACCGAGCACATGTACCTCGACGCCCGCCACTTCGGCGCCGAGATGTGGGAGCAGCGCTTCCCGACGATCCTGGCCGCCTGCCGCGCCCACGGCATCGACCCGGTGACGGAGCCGATCCCGGTCGCCCCCGCGGCGCACTACGCCTCCGGCGGCATCCGTACGGACCTCCGGGGCCGCACGACCGTTCCCGGCCTGTACGCGTGCGGCGAGGTCGCCTGCACGGGCGTCCACGGCGCCAACCGGCTCGCCTCGAACTCGCTCCTGGAGGGCCTGGTCTTCGCCGAGCGGATCGCCGAGGACGTCGTGGCCGCCGCGCCGCGCGCGGCGGGCGCGCCGCTGCCGCACCCGGCCCCGGTGACCCTGCCGCTGCCCGTGGCGGGCGCCCGCGCCCGTATCCAGCGGACCATGACGGCCGGCGCCGGGGTGCTGCGCTCCGAGGCCAGCCTGCGGGAGGCCGCCGAGGCCCTCGACGCCCTGCACAGCGACGCCCTCGCGGGCGGCTCCGACGACACCAAGGCCGCCGAGCCGGGCGTGGACTCCTGGGAGACGACCAACCTGCTGTGCGTCGCCCGGGTCCTGGTCGCCGCCGCCCGCCGCCGCGAGGAGACGCGCGGCTGCCACTGGCGCGAGGACCACCCGGACCGGGACGACACGGAGTGGCGCCGCCATCTCGTCGTCCGCCTGACCCCGGAGCGGACCCTCGACGTCCGCACCACCGAGACCCCCGATCTTCCCCCCACCCTCGACGCCCCAGGGAGCCGTAAGTGAGCACGCCCGAGGAAGCCCGTCCCGAGCCCGTGGACGTCCCTCTCATCCAGATCAGCACGGTTCCCTCCGAGGAGGTCGGCGGCTGCGGCGACGACTGCGCGTGCGGTGGCGGTGAGGAGTTCGAGTGCGGTCTGGACCCCGCGCTCGCCGAACTGCTGGCGGACGCCGGCCTCGACCCCGTCCAGGTCGAGGACATCGCCCACCTCGCCATCGCCGAGGACCTCGACGGCGGGGTCGACGTGACGACCGTCGCGACCGTCCCCGAGGACGCCGTCGCCACCGCCGACTTCACCGCCCGCGAGGCCGGTGTCGTCGCGGGACTGCGGGTCGCCGAGGCCGTGCTGTCCATCGTCTGCGCGGACGCGTTCGAGGTCGAGCGGCACGTCGACGACGGTGAGCGCGTCGCGGCAGGGGACGTGCTCCTCAGCGTCACCGCCCGCACCCGCGACCTGCTCACCGGCGAGCGCAGCGCGCTCAACATCCTGTGCCGCCTCTCCGGCATCGCCACCGCCACGCGCGCGTGGGCGGACGCCCTGGAGGGCACGACCGCCAAGGTCCGCGACACCCGCAAGACGACGCCGGGCCTGCGCGCCCTGGAGAAGTACGCGGTCCGTTGCGGCGGCGGCGTCAACCACCGCATGTCGCTCTCCGACGCGGCCCTGGTGAAGGACAACCACGTGGTGGCGGCCGGCGGCGTGGCCCAGGCCTTCAAGGCCGTGCGCGAGCTGTTCCCCGAGCTGCCGATCGAGGTCGAGGTCGACACCCTGCACCAGGTCCGCGAGGTCCTGGACGCGGGCGCCGACCTGATCCTCCTCGACAACTTCACCCCGGCCGAGACCGAGGAGGCGGTCGCCCTCGTCGCGGGCCGCGCCGTCCTGGAGTCCTCTGGCCGGCTGACCCTGGAGAACGCGGCGGCGTACGCGGCGACCGGCGTGGACTACCTGGCGGTCGGCGGGCTCACCCACTCCTCCCCGATCCTCGACATCGGCCTCGACCTGCGCGAGGTGCGGGCCTGATGCTGCTCACCATCGACGTCGGCAACACGCACACGGTCCTCGGTCTCTTCGACGGTGACGAGATCGTCGAGCACTGGCGGATCTCCACGGATCCGAGCCGCACCGCCGATGAGATGGCGGTCCTCCTCCAGGGCCTCATGGGCATGCACCCGCTGCTCGGTGTCGAGCTGAGCGACGGCATCGAGGGGATCGCCATCTGCGCGACGGTCCCCTCGGTGCTGCACGAGCTGCGCGAGGTGACGCGGCGGTACTACGGGGACGTTCCGGCGGTCCTGGTGGAGCCGGGCGTGAAGACGGGCGTCCCGGTCCTCACGGACAACCCCAAGGAGGTCGGCGCGGACCGCGTGATCAACGCGGTCGCCGCCGTCGAGCTCTACGGCGGCCCGGCGATCGTCGTCGACTTCGGTACGGCGACGACGTACGACGCGATCACCGCCCGCGGCGAGTACGCGGGCGGGGCCATCGCCCCGGGCATCGAGATCTCCGTCGAGGCGCTCGGGGTCAAGGGGGCCATGCTCCGCAAGATCGAGCTGGCCAGACCGCGCAGCGTCATCGGCAAGAACACGGTCGAGGCGATGCAGTCGGGCATCGTCTACGGCTACGCGGGCCAGGTCGACGGCGTCGTCGCCCGCATGAAGCGGGAGCTCGTCGGCGCGAACGGCGACCCGTCGGACGTGACGGTGATCGCGACGGGAGGCCTGGCGCCGATGGTCCTCGCCGACTCCAAGGAGATCGACGAGCACGAGCCGTGGCTGACCCTGATCGGCCTGCGCCTGGTCTACGAGCGCAACGTGTCCCGCATGTGACGGACGGGCTCGTGTGCGACCACGGCCCGCATGTGACGGACGGGCCGGCGTGTGACGGACGGTCCCGCGTGACACCCGCATGTACGGACCCGCCGGTGAGGCGGCCGGAGGCGTGGCGGCCCCGCCCGGCGAGGTCCGACGAGCGGCCGCCGCCGCCCCGTCCCGCCGGACGCGGCCCTCGGCGCGCCGTAATGATCGCTAAGAGGAAATTGTCCGATTAGCGCGTATCGTCGGCCCATGCCCACGCCATACGGATCCCGCGGCGGCATGGCGTTCAGCGCGGACGAGCTGCGTGTGCTCCGCCGTGCCCTCGCCGTCGCCCTCCACCCCGCCCCCCTCCAGGACGAGGACGTCCAGGACGCCCTGCGCCTGGCCGCATCCGTGGACGAGGCCGTACGCGAGGCAGGCCGGCTCCGCGCCTTCCTCCTCGACGACCTGGCCCGCTACCGCGAGGCGCTGCCCGGCTCCCTCAGCGGCTATCTGGAGCTCCTCCAGGACGCGCTCGCCGCCGGGTACGACCCGGCGGCCGACGACCTCGCCGCCCTCCGCGCACTGCGCCGCAACCCCGCCGCGGCCGCGCTGCTCGCCCGCTGCCAGCTCCTCGCCGAGCGCTCCGTACGCGCGCGCCTGGCCCGGGTCTCGCAGGCGACCACCACCTCGGCGGCCGTCGCCCCCCGGGCCCGGCTGCTCGCCCTGCCCGGCGGGCGCGCGGCGGGGGACGATCCCAAGCCGACGCCACCCGCCCCGGCCGAGCGCCCGGTCCCCAAGCCCTCCGAGGTGTTCCCGCCGCGCCGGAGGCCCGTACCCCCGCCCCCGCCCGAGGAACGGGTCGCCGGCTAGCTACTCTGGTCGCCATGGACTACGTATCCGCGCTCCTGCCCCCCATCGTGATGGCCGCGTTCTTCACGGCCCTCGTGGTCGTCATCGTGAAGAGCCAGGGCGGCCCGAACAAGGCCAAGGAGGACGCGGTCGTGGACGCCGCCCTCGCCCGGGCCGAGGGCGGCCGCCAGGCGGACGGCGGCACCACCTCCTGAGCCCCGCCCCTCCTGGGCGCACGGGACGTACGACCCTCCGAGGTCGTACGTCCTTTTTGTTGCGTTTTTCTTTCGCTCAATAGCCTCTTACTGGCCGTTTGCGATCTAAAGTGGCGGTGTGCCCCGTCCTTTGGGAGAGCTCGAAGACGCCGTGATGACGCGCGTCTGGCAATGGAACCGCCCGGTGACCGTCCGGGAAGTTCTGGAGGACCTTCAGCAGGAACGGTCCATCGCGTACACCACCGTCATGACCGTCATGGACAATCTCCATCAGAAGGGCTGGGTCCGCAGGGAAGTCGAAGGCCGTGCCTATCGATATACGGCGGTCTCCACCCGCGCCGCATACGCGGCGGCCCTGATGAACGAGGGATGGGCGCAGAGCGACAACCCCGCCGCCGCCCTCGTCGCCTTCTTCGGCATGATGTCGCAGGATCAGCGCGAAGCTCTGAACGACGCCATCCGTATCGTCCAGCGCGATACGCCGATCGCCGCCCCGCCCGAGGAGGGCGCCGACGGGACCGGGGCCCAGGAGCGATAGCGTCCCCCCATGTCGCCGTCTGCTTCCCCGGCCGCCTCCGCGGCCTCCGCCAAAGCCGTCACCGTACGCAGGGCCCGCACCGGAGATGTCGCCGCGGTCCGTCGACTCGTCGATCCGTTCGTCCGGCGCGGCATCCTGCTCGACAAGGCGACCGTCACCCTTTATGAGGCCATCCAGGAGTTCTGGGTCGCGGAACGCGACGAGGACGGCACCGTCGTCGGCTGCGGCGCCCTCCATGTGATGTGGGAAGACCTCGCCGAAGTGCGGACTCTCGCCGTCGATCCCGAGTTCAAGGGAGCCGGTGTAGGACATCAGGTGCTGGACAAGTTGTTGCACACCGCCCGATGGCTCGGGGTGCGACGGGTATTCTGCCTGACCTTCGAAGTCGACTTCTTCGCGAAGCACGGCTTCGTCGAGATCGGCGAGACCCCGGTCGACGGAGATGTCTACAGCGAGCTCCTGCGTTCCTATGACGAGGGAGTCGCGGAGTTCCTCGGTCTCGAACGAGTGAAGCCGAACACCTTGGGCAACAGCCGGATGCTTCTGCACCTGTGACGGGAACCCCGCCCCGAACCCCGCACGGAACCCTCCGTGGAACCCCGTCCTGAAGCCCGCACGGAACCCTATGTCCGAATCGCGCACGTTTCCCGCGTTGCCAGGGTTCTGAACCTCTGCCAGGGGTTTGTGTTTTTCCGGGAAAAGCGGTTTCCTTTCCGCGTACTGCATTTTCGATGAAAGGAAATCCGGTGGCACAGAAGGTTCAGGTCCTTCTTGTCGATGACCTCGACGGTGTCGAGGCGGACGAGACCGTGACGTTCGCGCTGGACGGCAAGACCTACGAGATCGACCTCACCACCGCCAACGCGGAAAAGCTCCGTGGCCTGCTCGAGCCGTACACCAAGAGTGGCCGCCGCACCGGTGGCCGCACCACCGGTGGACGCGGCAAGGGCCGCGCCGTGGCGACGGGCAGCCCGGACACCGCGAAGATCCGCGCGTGGGCGAAGGACAACGGCTACAACGTGAACGACCGCGGCCGCGTGCCCGCCGACATCAAGGCGGCCTACGAGGACGCGAACCGCTGAGGCGACAGCTGCTGAGGCGCCGGCCCCCGGGTCCGGGCACTCAGCAGCCGCACCCGATGGCACTCCACGGCCGCGGCGGCCACCAGTCGCACCAGGCAGGGGGCATCCGCACCGCCCCACAGCGCGGAGCGCAGCGCCGGCAGGGAGGCCTCGACCTCGCGACCCGGTGCCGGGGCCCGCAGCCACACCGCGGTGCCCGGCGCGCCGGATCCGCTCCCCGGGGGAAGGGGCGCGGTCATCCGGCCGTCGGCGCCCAGCACCGTGAGGTCGAGCGAGATGCCGCCCCACTCGAGCCAGTCGAGCAGGCCCGGTAGCTCCTCCGCGCTCCCCGCGGCCACGAGCAGCCGCATCCGGTGCCCGCGCAGGGCCACAGGGCCCGTCGCCCGGCCCATCCGGCGCAGCACGCCGTGACCGGCCGCAGCCGGCAGCTCCAGGACGTCGAAGCGCAGCCCCGTGATCAGCCGCACCGGCGGGCCGGCCACCGTCGCCCAGCCCAGCTCGTGCTCGTACCACCGTGCCAGGGCGCCGTCGGGCGGCGTACGGGGAAGCGGGACGGTGAAGGCCATGCCCGGGGAACTCCCGCGAGGGTGCGTTGGTTACGCCCGCGGTGACGCACGGTCCTCCTCCGAACGCGCAAGGTGTCCGGGATGGGGCGTACGAGTGCATTCGGGAGCGCAAGGGTGTTCGCTGGTAGCGGAGGGAACCGGGGTGCGCCGCATGGAGTGTCAGTCCTCGCGGGTAAGACATTCCTAGTGGAGAGGGGCGAGTCGCGGGCTTCGGCGTCTCACGTTCGCCATCGGCGTACTCAAGGCGCGGGTAACTACTTGGCCTGCGGGAACATCGTCTCGCACCATCGGGTTGGAGCATTTGTCGGTTGTTCGGCGGCAGGTCTCCCCACGGAAGAGGGGTGATCCGGACGGATGTCGGCAGTTGGAATGAGCGGTCCCCGCTTGCGGGACTAAGCTGCGGAAGGACAGGGAGGGGATCGACCCCTAACTGACTGACCGCTCTGAGGAGCGATTAACGATGTTCGAGAGGTTCACCGACCGCGCGCGGCGGGTTGTCGTCCTGGCTCAGGAAGAAGCCCGGATGCTCAACCACAACTACATCGGCACCGAGCACATCCTTCTGGGCCTTATCCACGAGGGTGAGGGTGTCGCCGCTAAGGCCCTGGAGAGCCTCGGGATTTCGCTCGAGGCGGTCCGCCAGCAGGTTGAGGAGATCATCGGTCAGGGGCAGCAGGCCCCGTCCGGGCACATCCCCTTCACCCCGCGTGCCAAGAAGGTCCTGGAGCTGTCGCTCCGCGAGGCCCTCCAGCTCGGCCACAACTACATCGGCACCGAGCACATCCTGCTCGGCCTGATCCGCGAGGGCGAGGGCGTCGCCGCCCAGGTCCTCGTGAAGCTGGGCGCCGACCTCAACCGGGTGCGGCAGCAGGTCATCCAGCTGCTCTCCGGCTACCAGGGCAAGGAAGCCGCCACGGCCGGCGGCCCTGCCGAGGGCACCCCCTCGACGTCCCTGGTCCTCGACCAGTTCGGCCGCAACCTCACCCAGGCGGCCCGCGAGTCCAAGCTCGACCCGGTCATCGGGCGCGAGAAGGAGATCGAGCGGGTCATGCAGGTGCTGTCCCGCCGCACCAAGAACAACCCGGTCCTCATCGGCGAGCCCGGCGTCGGCAAGACCGCCGTCGTCGAGGGCCTGGCGCAGGCCATCGTCAAGGGCGAGGTGCCCGAGACCCTCAAGGACAAGCACCTCTACACCCTGGACCTCGGCGCGCTGGTCGCCGGCTCCCGCTACCGCGGTGACTTCGAGGAGCGCCTGAAGAAGGTCCTCAAGGAGATCCGCACCCGCGGCGACATCATCCTGTTCATCGACGAGCTCCACACCCTCGTGGGTGCGGGTGCCGCCGAGGGCGCGATCGACGCCGCCAGCATCCTCAAGCCGATGCTGGCCCGCGGTGAGCTCCAGACGATCGGTGCCACCACGCTCGACGAGTACCGGAAGTACCTGGAGAAGGACGCGGCCCTCGAGCGCCGCTTCCAGCCCATCCAGGTCGCCGAGCCGTCGCTGCCGCACACCATCGAGATCCTCAAGGGTCTCCGCGACCGGTACGAGGCCCACCACCGGGTCTCCATCACCGACGAGGCCCTCGTCCAGGCCGCGACCCTTGCCGACCGGTACATCTCGGACCGCTTCCTCCCGGACAAGGCGATCGACCTGATCGACGAGGCCGGCTCCCGGATGCGCATCCGCCGGATGACCGCGCCGCCGGACCTCCGCGAGTTCGACGAGAAGATCGCCGGAGTCCGCCGCGACAAGGAGTCCGCGATCGACTCGCAGGACTTCGAGAAGGCCGCCTCGCTCCGCGACAAGGAGAAGCAGCTCCTCGCCGCGAAGGCCAAGCGCGAGAAGGAGTGGAAGGCCGGCGACATGGACGTCGTCGCGGAGGTCGACGGCGATCTGATCGCCGAGGTCCTCGCGACCGCCACCGGTATCCCGGTCTTCAAGCTGACCGAGGAGGAGTCCAGCCGCCTGCTCCGCATGGAGGACGAGCTCCACAAGCGCGTCATCGGGCAGAAGGACGCCGTCATCGGCCTCTCGCGGGCCATCCGCCGTACGCGTGCCGGTCTGAAGGACCCGAAGCGCCCCGGTGGCTCGTTCATCTTCGCCGGTCCGTCCGGTGTCGGTAAGACCGAGCTTTCCAAGGCGCTCGCCGAATTCCTCTTCGGCGACGAGGACGCGATGATCTCCCTCGACATGTCGGAGTTCAGCGAGAAGCACACGGTTTCCCGTCTCTTCGGTTCGCCGCCCGGATACGTCGGCTACGAAGAGGGCGGCCAGCTCACCGAGAAGGTGCGCCGCAAGCCGTTCTCCGTCGTCCTCTTCGACGAGGTCGAGAAGGCCCACCCCGATATCTTCAATTCCCTTCTCCAGATCCTGGAGGACGGTCGCCTGACCGACTCCCAGGGCCGGGTCGTGGACTTCAAGAACACGGTCATCATCATGACGACCAACCTCGGGACCAGGGACATCTCGAAGGGCTTCAACCTGGGCTTCGCCGCCCAGGGCGACACGAAGTCCAACTACGAGCGGATGAAGGCGAAGGTCAGCGACGAGCTGAAGCAGCACTTCCGCCCGGAGTTCCTCAACCGTGTGGATGACGTCATCGTCTTCCCGCAGCTGACCCAGGACGACATCCTCCAGATCGTCGACCTGATGATCGGCCGCGTCGACGAGCGCCTCAAGGACCGGGACATGGGCATCGAGCTCTCCCAGTCCGCGAAGGAGCTGCTCGCCAAGAAGGGCTACGACCCGGTGCTCGGCGCCCGTCCGCTCCGCCGGACGATCCAGCGCGAGATCGAGGACACGCTGTCGGAGAAGATCCTCTTCGGCGACCTGCGCCCCGGTCACATCGTGGTCGTGGACACGGAGGGCGAGGGCGAGGAGCGCGCGTTCACCTTCCGCGGCGAGGAGAAGACGGCCCTGCCGGACGCCCCGCCGATCGAGGCGACGGGCGGCACGGGCCCGAACCTGTCGAAGGACGCGTAAGGCCTAAGGCCTGAGCACGAGGGGCGGCCCCGGAACCTGATGGTTCCGGGGCCGCCCCTTTCGTCGTCGACCCAGCACGCGGTGCCGGTCGGCTCATATGCGGATCTCGACCGTGGGGGCGAGCTTCTCGGCGCCGGCGAACCGGCCACCGACGCCCATGACCGAGCCGAGGCGCGGCAGGGACGCCAGCGGTGTCAGGTCGTGGACCTGCCGTCCGAGGTCACCGAGGAGTCTCAGCTGGACCAGGGCCGGGAAGGTCCGGGCGATGACGTCCAGCGGGGTGGCGGCGGCATCGGCATGCACGTACAGCACCTCCGTCCGCGGCAGCCGCAGCGTCTCCGGCATGCCGGAGAGGGTCCTCGTGTGCACCACGAGGAACGAGAGCCCGTCCAGGGCGGCCAGCGCGTCCCAGGCTTCCTCGGGCGCCGTCGTGCTGCCGTAGATCTCGACCGCGCGGAGGCCGGTCAGACGGCGGAGGAAGCCGAGTCCCCCTACGGGGTACCCGATCACCGTGAGGGTCTCCAGCGCGTTCTCGGCGGGGAGGGGGTCCACGAACCGGGCGAGGGTCCCCGGGATCTGCAGGCTCCGCGCCCCGCCGATCACCCCCCGCAGCAGCGCCATGCCGTCCGCGGTGAGACCCGGCCGCAGGTCGAGGCCCCGGGGGCGCAGACCGAGGCGCACGATCTCGGCCGCCTGCTCGTCGGACACGACGGTGAAGTCGAGAAGACCCGGGTCGAGCCGGGTGATGATCTGCTCCGCGTAGGGGGCCGCGGGGAACCGGGACCATCCCCACATCAGCTGGGAGCGGACCGCCAGGTGCGGATGCGAGGTGAAGCGGGCCAGGTAGGGCAGCGTGGCGTCATGGGCGATGTGGGTCGCGGTGATCACCACGTCGAGGGCCGCCTCGTGGTCCAGGCCCTCCGGACCCGGCAGCAGGTCAAGGACCGCCCGTCCGACCGACGCCAGCTCGCGCGCCTCCTCCGGCCCGCGCGGCGGAATCACCTCCGCGGTCCGCTCCAGGATCCGTTCCCGGATCCCCGGCGCCACCTCCGTCGCGTGGTCGAGGGCCGTCGCCGCGAGCACCAGCACACGGAGCTGGGTGCGGCGGTCCGGTGCGGCGTCCGCCGCCGCCAGCAGCTCCGAGAGGATCTCGGCGCATTCGCGCGGGCGCGCGTGCCCGACGGCCATGCGGATGACGTCCTCCCACTGGTCGTCCGCCGCGTGCCGGACGAGGACACCGATGTCCCACCGGTCCACGAGGGCCTTCGCCGCCAGGTAGTCCTGGAAGGTGCGGTGGACGAAGTCGAGGGTGTCGGGCGTCGGCTCACGGAGCAGACCGCTGCGGTGGAGCAGATGGGCGAAGACGCTGTCCGGGTCGGCGTGGGCGGCGGCCTCCGGGACGGCGGGGACGGCCTCCGTGACGATCGCGCGCGCGTGGGCGCGGTCCATCTGGGTGCGTCCGTTGAGGGTGAGCCAGTAGGCGAGGCGCTGGATCAGCTGGATCTGTGGCGCCTCGCCGAGTTCCACCCCGTACGGGGCCCCCATGTCCCGTTCGCGGTCGCGGCGGGTGAGGAGCATGGACAGGGCCGCGTCGTAGAGGGCCTTGCGGCCCCGGGGGAGGAAGCCGCGCCGGTCGCGGTGGAGGGCGCAGATCAGGCCGCACATCAGCGGGTTGGTGGCGAGCCGCGCGAGGTCGGGCGTGGTGCGCAGGGTGTCGATGAGCTGTTGCTCGTACGAGGCGGCCCCGGGGCCCGCAGCCGTGTGCCAGCGGCGCACGAAGGTGGTGACCTCGGAGCGGGACATCGGGGAGAGGGTGAGCTCGGTGAAGCGGTCCACGGCCAGCCAGTCGTCCCTGACCGCCGAGGGGCGCGAGGTGACGAGCCAGCGGTTGGAGCCGTCGTACGCGCTGGTCAGGTCGCGGAGCCAGCGGCGGGTCCGCTCCCGTTCGGGTTCGGGAACCTCGTCGATGCCGTCGATGAGGACGATGCCCCGGCCGGCGGTGAGGACGCGGTCGACCCAGCCCTCCGGCGGGGTGAGCGGGCAGCCGACGGCGGAGAGGAAGCGGTCGGCCGGGGGAAGCCGCTCGCCGTGGCGGGTCAGGGCGCGCAGGGGCAGGACGAACGGGATCGTGCCATGGGCGCGTTCGCCGGCGGTGACCGCGAGCCACTGGACCAGGGTCGTCTTGCCGGAGCCCGCGACTCCGCGCAGCAGGATGCGGGGGTGGCGGGCGAGGGCCTGGTCGGCGGGGACGCCGTGGACGGGGTGCGCGCCCCGGTCGGTGCCGCGGCCCGGCTCGGGGGTGAGCGCGGCCCGGTCGGGCCCGGCGTCCGGCCCCGTCGCCTCCAGCGACAGGTACGCCATGTCCAGCGGCCACTCGTCCGGCGAATGGTGCAGGTCGATGCCGTAGATCGTCAGGCGCCCGTGTTTCCTCGCCAGGTGGGCCAGGTAGCGCCGCTCGAAGTCGACGTCCTGGGCGGCCACGCCCGGGGTTCCGGTGAGGAGGGCGTCGACCTTGGCGATCAGCTCCGCCTGCCCGCGGGTCTGTTCCACCAGGCTGCGGGCGACGAACGTCGAGCGCTGGGTGAAGAACTCCAGGATGTGGAGGCAGGCCCACTCGGTCATCGACTCCAGGTAGAGGACCGAGTCGGTGGAGAGGCCGTCGGGGGCGGGGGCCGCCGCGCGCAGCCGGCGGGCGAGGGCGTGGTGGCCCATCCGGACCGCCTGGACGTCGTCCATGTCGAGGTCGCCGAGGGCGGTCAGGGTCGCCGCGAGGGTGTCGGTGACGGCCTCGGTCTCGTCGGCGGGGAAGGGGGTCTCGCCGGGGCCGCTGCCCGAGCGTTCGACGAGGGTGGTGGCCAGCTTCCGGACGTCCTTCTCGGTCAGCGTCCGCTTCTCGCCGCGGAAGGAGACGAGCGAGGAGAGCCGCACCTTGGGCGCGTTCCCCGTGAGCCCGGCCCCCGGGACGTCGTTGACCAGCAGTTTCTTCAAGATGGGGCCGATCGCCGCGGAGGCGAGCCGTGTGCCGATGAGTGAAGGTTCCATCTGTGTCCCCCTGGGTCCCCGAAGCGGTCAGCGTAGTGCGGGACGGCCTCCGGGGCGGCTCGGTTGCGTGACCCAGGTCGCATCCGGGGCCTGCCTCTGGTGACAAGGCGCACAGGGGTTTCGGAGGGTACTAACCGGAATAGTGGCGACCTTTGGTGTCTATTCGGGACGTTCAGGAGTGAGCCGTCGGGACTTTGGTCCCGGAGGGTCCCGAACCGGGCGAGGGGTGGTGTTTTCGGCGGTTCCGGGCGGGGGTGACATGCGAATAAACCGATTCCCTTGTGGCGGTATGTCCGATTTCGAAGGTGGTCTCCAGGGTCGTCAAGGGCTGAACTTCCGTGGAGATCGCTACGACGCGATGTCGTAGATGGGGTGTTTTGGGCTGGATGGGGGTCCGGGTTACCAAGGATGAGCAAGCCCGGCGCCGCAGCACTGTTCGCGTCGGGTCCCGTACTTCCCGGAGGTTTTCCCCCGTATGTCGAAGCGCGTCATGAACCCCGCCGCCCGTATCACCGCCGTCGCTCTCGCCGCCGCGGGTCTGGGAGCGACGATGGTGGCCGGAGCAGGGTCCGCCTTCGCCGCCGAGGGCAACGCCGCCGCCGCTCCGGTCGCGGTCACCGCGTCCGCCGCCGTCGCCGCCCAGGCCGAGACCCAGGCCCACGTCGCCGCCCAGGTCAAGGCCGCCGCCGCGAAGGCCTCGGCCGCGAAGGTCGCCGCCGCCAAGCAGGCCGCCGTCAAGAAGGCCGCCACGAAGGCCGTCGCCGCCAAGAAGGCCGCGTCCTGGGTCAAGCCGGTCACCTCGTACACCCTGACCGCCAGCTACAACCAGGGCGGCGCCATGTGGTCCCACAAGCACTCCGGCCAGGACTTCGCCGTCCCGGTCGGCACCCCGGTCAAGGCCGCGGGCGCGGGCACCGTCGTGAAGGCCGGCCCGAACGGCGGCGGTGACGGTCCCGCGTACGGCAACGCGATCGTCGTGAAGCACGCCAACGGCACGTACTCGCAGTACGCCCACCTGTCGAAGATCAAGGCGTTCGTCGGCCAGAAGGTCGCCGCCGGCCAGCAGATCGCCCTCTCGGGCAACACCGGCAACTCCTCCGGCCCGCACCTGCACTTCGAGATCCGCACGACCCCGAACTACGGCTCCGCCGTGAACCCGGCCGCCTTCCTGCGGTCCCACGGCGTGAGCATCTGATCTCCCGCCACCCCGGCGTGAGCGTCCCGGAAGCTCCCGTCACCCCGGCGTGAGCGTCCCGGAAGCTCCCGCTATCCGGCCCTGTGGGCCTGGTTCAGCAGATCGAGGGCGACCTCGAGGACGGCCTCGCGCTTCTCCTCGGGGTCGCCCTCGACGTTGTCCATGAAGAACATCCCCGCGTGCAGCGTGAAGATCGCACTCACGCAGCGCACCCGGTCGAGCACGGCGAACTCCGGCTCCTGGATCAGGCCGCTCAGTTCGAGCATCCGCTCCTTGAAGGTCAGGCCGATGCTCAGCTCGCGGACGGCCGCCTGGTTCTCCTGCATGAAGCGGAACAGCGGGTAGGCGCCCATCAGTGCTTCCTGGTAGCGGCGGAGGATCTCCTCCCTGACCTCCAGCGTCCGCGGCTGCTCCTTCGCCCAGGCGATCAGCTCGTCCATGGGCCGGGTGAGGTCCTGGAAGATGCCGATGATGATGTCTTCCTTGGTCTTGAAGTGGTAATAGAGCGCCGCCTTGGTGACGTCGAGGTGCTCGGCGATCTCCCGCAGCGAGGTCTTCTCGTACCCCTGCTCGGCGAAGAGGTGCAGGGCCACGTCCTGGATGCGCTGGCGGGTGTTGCCTCGGGCCATGGCTGCTCTCCACTTTCCAGAAAACTTACTTGACGACCGGCAAGTTACGGGTCTACCGTCCCCAGTGTAGTAACTAGCCGGGCGGCAAGTAAGGGGACGACATGACGAAGCAGACCACGGCGGAGCCGGCGCGGGGAGAGCCGGAGCCGCAGCCACGCAGTGTCCGCGTCGTCCTCCTCGCCCTGATGATCGCGATGCTCCTCGCGATGCTGGACAACATGATCATCGGCACCGCGATGCCGACGATCGTTGGCGAGCTCGGCGGCCTCGAACACCTCTCCTGGGTCGTCACCGCCTACACCCTGGCCACCGCCGCCTCCACCCCCCTCTGGGGCAAGGTCGGCGACATGTTCGGCCGCAAGGGCGTCTTCCTCACCTCGATCGTGATCTTCCTGATCGGCTCCGCGCTCAGCGGCATGGCCCAGGACATGGGCCA
Organism: Streptomyces sp. NPDC058326; assembly: GCF_042879855.1. NCBI lineage: Bacteria > Bacillati > Actinomycetota > Actinomycetes > Kitasatosporales > Streptomycetaceae > Streptomyces > Streptomyces sp. NPDC058326. The sequence continues at coordinate 609,005 of NZ_JBHVZO010000003.1, forward strand.
GCTCATCGGCTTCCGCACGATCCAGGGCCTCGGCGCCGGTGGCCTCATGGTCGGCGTCATGGCCATCATCGGCGACCTGATCCCGCCCCGTGAGCGCGGCAAGTACCAGGGCATGATGGCCGGCGTCATGGCCCTCGCCATGATCGGCGGCCCCCTCGTCGGCGGCACCATCACCGACCACTGGGGCTGGCGCTGGTCCTTCTACATCAACCTGCCGCTCGGCGCCGTCGCCCTCGCCATGGTCACCACCGTGCTGCACCTGCCGAAGAAGCGGCGCGCCACGGGCACCCCGATCGACTTCCTCGGCGCCGCGCTGCTGACCGTGGGCATCACCGCGATCGTCCTGGTCACCACCTGGGGCGGCACGGAGTACGCCTGGGGCTCGGCCACCATCGTCGGCCTCGCCGTCGGCGGAGCCGCCGCGCTCGCCGCCTTCCTGTACGTCGAGACGCGGGCGAGCGACCCGATCATGCCGCTGCACATCTTCCGCAGCCGCAACTTCACCGTGATGTCCCTGATCGGCTTCATCACCGGCTTCGTGATGTTCGGCGCGGTCCTCTACCTGCCGATCTTCCAGCAGTCCGTCCAGGGTGCCTCGGCCACCAACTCGGGTCTGCTGCTCCTGCCGATGCTCATCGCGATGATGATCGTCTCGCTGCTCGTCGGCCGCTTCACCACCAGCACCGGCAAGTACAGGATCTTTCCGATCGTGGGCGGCGCCCTCATGACGGCCGGTCTCTTCCTGCTGGCCCAGATGGACACCGGCACCTCCCGGCTGACCTCCGGCGTCTACATGGCCGTCCTCGGCGCCGGCATGGGCTTCCTCATGCAGATCACCATGCTCGTCGCCCAGAACAGCGTCGAGATGAAGGACATGGGCGTCGCCTCGTCCTCCACCACCCTCTTCCGGACGCTCGGCTCCTCCTTCGGCGTCGCGATCATGGGCGCGCTCTTCACGAGCCGCGTCCAGGACGAGATGGCGGCGCGCGGCGGGTCCGGGCTCACCGAAGGGACGGCCCAGCTGGACGCGGCGAGCCTGGCCAAGCTGCCGGAGGCGCTCCGCGAGGCCTACCAGCACGCGGTCGCCTCGGGCACGCACAGCGCCTTCCTGGTCGCCGCCGCGGTCTCCGTGCTCGGCTTCGTCCTCGCCTTCCTCGTCAAGGAGGTGGCGCTCCGCGGGGCCGGCCCCACGCCCGCCCCGAAGACGGTGACGGGCGACGACCACACGAAGGTCGCCGAGACGGTCTGACCCCGCGCCGAAGCGGTCCACGGACGGGGCCGGTCCCGAGACAGGGGCCGGCCCCGTCCCCGTACCCCCGGACACCCGTCAGTCGGGACGGCCGGAGGCCGACCCCGGCCCCCGGACACCGTCAGTCGGGCCGGCCAGGGGGCCGGCCCCGTCCCCGCCCCCCCGACACCGTCAGTCGGGCTGGCGCAGGATGGGGAAGCTGCCCGTGTTCGTCGGCGCGTGGTCCGGGAGCCACAGCACCGCGATGGCGCCGCCCACCCCGTTCGGCGCGCTCTCCGAGGCCACGTTCCGGAAGGTCAGCCGGGCGCCGAGGACCCGGGCCTGGCCCGCCGCGATCGTGAGGCCGAGCCCGTGGCCCTGGCCCGCGCGGTCGCTCGACCCCGTACGGAACCGGCTCGGGCCCTCCTTCAGGAGCGCCTCAGGGAAGCCCGGCCCGTGGTCGCGGACGCGGACGACCCGGCCCTCGACGGTGACCTCCACCGGCGGCCTGCCGTGCTTGGCGGCGTTCGCGAGGAGGTTGCCCAGGACACGTTCCAGGCGCCGCGGGTCGGTGTTCACCCACGACTCGTGGACGACCCGGACGACCACCTCGGGATCGAGGGCCCGCACCCGCCGGTCCACGAACTCGCCGAGCGAGATCTCCTGGAGCTCCGCCCGCTCGGACGCGCTGTCGAGCCGGGCCACCTCCAGGACGTCCTCGACCAGCGTCCGCATGGCCTGCGCCCGGTCCCGTACGAGCTCGGTCGGGCGCCCCGGCGGCAGCAGCTCGGCAGCCGTGAGCAGGCCGGTCACCGGGGTACGCAGTTCGTGCGCGATGTCCGCGGTGACCCGCCGCTCGGCCTCGATCCGTTCGTTGAGGGCGTCGGTGAGGGCGTCGACCGCCCACGCCAGGTCGTCGGTCTCGTCCCGTACGACCCCGCCGACGGCCTCCCGCACCCGGACGTCCGTGTTGCCCTGGGCGACCCGTCCGGCCGCGACGGCGGCCTTCCGCAGCCGCCGTGAGAGCTGACCGCCGATGAGCACACCGAGCGCGCAGCCGCCGAAGACCACCGAGACCGAGCCGATGACGAGCGCCCGGTCCAGATCGTTCATGATCGTCGCGCTGCGGTCGGCGAAGGGGATGTGCAGCGAGAGCACGTCGCCGTTGGCGAGCGGCACGGCCGCCCACACGTCGGGCGGCCCGCCGTGCCGGTGCTCCTGCACGTACGTCCCGCGCCGCTTGTCCCGCATCAGCTGGTCGAGCTGGGCCGGCAGCGACGGATCGTTGATCTTCGTGCCGAAGCGCGGTTCCTTCGGTTTCGACGTCTCGTACATCCGCTGCGCGAAGAGCAGCCGCTCCATCTGCACCTCGCGCGCGTTGTCCAGCATCGAGATCCGGGCGGCGTTGTGCACGACCACGCTGAGGGTGATCGCGATGAGCGCGCCGACCGCCGCGATGGCGACGGCGATCTTCCAGCGGACCCCGGTACGGAGGGGCAACAGCCTCACGACCCGGCCCTAGCTCTTGAGCTTGTAGCCGAAGCCACGGACCGTCTCGATCCTGTCCTGGCCGATCTTGGCGCGCAGCCGCTGCACATGGACGTCCACGACCCGGGTGTCGCCGCCCCAGCCGTAGTCCCAGACCCGCTCCAGGAGCTTGTCCCGGGAGAGCACCGTGCCCGGTGCCGAGGAGAACTCCAGGAGCAGCCGCATCTCGGTCGGCGTCAGCGCGACCGGCGCCCCGTCCTTGCGGACCTCCATGCCGTCGGTGTCGACCTCCAGGTCACCGAAGACGAGGATCCCGCCGCCCGGCCCCTCCTCCCCCTGCTCACCGGCGCCGGACGCGCCCGCGTGGCCGAAACGGCGCAGTACGGCGCGGATACGGGCCATGAGCACGGAGCCGTCGAAGGGCTTGGTGACGTAGTCGTCGGCGCCCGCCTCCAGGCCGAGGACGACGTCGATCGAGTCGGCGCGCGCCGACAGCATGATCACCGGCACCGTCGACTCGTCACGGATGCGGCGGCAGAGGCTGACCCCGTCCATGCCCGGCAGCATCACGTCGAGCAGGGCGATGTCCGGCCGCCGCGCCCGGAAGGCGTCCAGGCCGGACAGTCCGTCGGGCATGGCCGTGACACGGAAGCCGTCCCGTTCCAGGGCGAGCTGGGTGGCCTCACGGATGACGTCGTCGTCCTCGACGAACAGGACATGGGTCTCGGCCATCGTGCGGTGCCCTTCGGGGTGCGTGCGCTGCTTCTGCGGTCGGTGGGTGTACGGCTCGGGACGGAGAACGGTGTACGGCTCAGTTGGCCGGGGGCTCGCTCGGTGCGGGCTCCTCGATGCCGCCGTCGCCGACGGCCCGGCTGTAGTCGTTGTGCACCCAGTCGTGCTGGGTGAACCTGTTCCCCGACCAGCGGTAGGTGAGCACGTCCTCGCCGGAGGGGTACGCGACCGGGTCACCCTTCGCGTAGACCTGCTTGGTGACGACGAGCTCGCCGCGGTCGATCGTGGCGTAGACCGCCGCGTCCTCCGCCATGAAGACGTTCTCGTACCGGTCGCTCTGCTTCCGGTAGACGTACGTGCCGATACCGACGGCATCGCCGCAGGTCATCACGTTGACGACGACATCGGGCGCGGGCGCGTCCGTGAGATTGCCGTAGGAGGCGTCCACCGGGTAGGCGTCGGCGACACACGGCTTCAGATCGGCCTTCAGCCGTTCGCCGATCTTCGGATCGGCCTTGAGCAGCGCGATCGGATCCACCCGCTCGGCGGACCGCAGTCCGCCGTCGGCGGAGGGAGAGGGGGTGGGCGCCGCCGCGTCGCGGGTGGCCGCCGCCCCCTCGTCACGGGAGCCGGTGCCGCCGGTGGAGCAGGCGGCCATGGACAGCCCGACGGCGACGAGCCCGGCCGCCGCCGTGATGCTCGCCGCCTTGACGGTACGACGCCGGCTTCGGGGCCCCGGCGCGCCGGCGCGCCCGGTCCCGAACCGGTCGCCGCCGGGGCCGTCACCGCCGCCACGGTCGTCGTGTCCGCCGCCGACGTGGTGTCCGCCGCCGTCGTGTCTGCTGCCGTCGGCTTCGCCGTCTAGGCCGCGCACCGCTCCCGCTCCCGTTCGTCGCCTCGTACGGTCGTCCGCTCCCCGGTCCGGCCCAGGGCACGGGCGTCGAGGTCACGGCTCTCCAGCTCCTGGCGGAGCCGGGCGAGCGCGCGGTGGAGCGTCGACTTCACCGTACCCGTCGACATCCCGAGCGCCGCCGCCGTCTCCTCGGTGCTCATCTGTTCCCAGTGGCGCAGGACGACGACGCTGCGCTGCTTCGGCGCGAGGACCTTCAGGACGTCCATGAGCAGCGCCCGGTCGGCGTGCTGCTCGGTGGGGTCGTCGCCGCAGGCGTCGGGCAGCTGCTCGGTGGGCACCTCTTCGAGCTTGCGGGACCGCCACCATTCGGTCCGCGTGTTGATCATGACCCGGCGCAGATAGGCGTCGGCGAGGGACTTGTCGGCGATGCCGTCCCAGCGCCCGAAGGTACGGGCGAGGGCCGTCTGGAGGAGGTCCTGGGCGTCGACGGGGTCGGCGACGAGACGCCGGGCGCTGCGTAGCAGCGCCTCCTGCCGCGTGCGTACGTACTCCTCGAAGTCGAGCACCTCGCCATGCCTCATCCGAACCGCCTCCGCAACCCCGTGACCAGCTTTGTTCCTCGTGTCGTGGACGACGCTACGGAGCGGTTGTCACGGGGCTGTGCGGGACAGCCGTCGGTGGACGCACGGCTACCCATCGGTTGTGTAACAGCGGCCGGGAGAAGGTTTCGACGCGGAGACGGTGGGACGGTGGGACGGGGCTCAGGACACCGGAAGCCGGTAGTACCCGTCGTCCAGCGGCTCGACGAGACCGTCCGCGACCAGGCCGTCCAGCGCCCTGGCCCGCTGCACCGGCTCGTCCCAGACCGCGTCCAGGGCCGCCTGGGCCACCGGATCCGTCGACTCGCGCAGCACCGCGAGGAGGCGGCCCCTGACCTGCCGGTCGGTCCCCGCGTACGTCTGGCCGCGGCGCGCCGGGCCGGCGTGGGCCGGCTTCCCGGAGAGCCGCCAGGCGCACCGCCCTGAGATGGGGCAGCGCCCGCAGTCCTCGTTCTTCGCCGTGCAGACCAGCGCGCCCAGCTCCATGGAGGCGGCGGCCCAGCGGGACGCGGTCGCCTTGTCCTCGGGCAGCAGGGCACGGGCGAGCCGCCGCTCGGCGGCCGTGGTCGCGTTCGGCGGGTACTGGACGCCGGTCGCCGCGCGGGCGAAGACCCGGCGCACATTGGTGTCCAGGACGGCGTGCCGCTGTCCGTACGCGAAGGAGGCCACCGCGGCGGCCGTGTACTCGCCGATGCCGGGCAGCGCGAGCAGCTGCGCGTGATCGCTCGGTACGTCGCCGCCGTGCCGTTCCGTTATGGCCACGGCCGCCGCGTGCAGCCGCAGCGCACGGCGCGGATAGCCGAGCCGCCCCCAGGCGCGGACCGCCTCGCCGGGAGCGTCGGCGGCCAGGTCGGCCGGGCGCGGCCAGCGCGCGAGCCACTGCTCGTACACCGGCAGGACCCGGACGACCGGGGTCTGCTGGAGCATGAACTCGCTGACCATGACGCCCCAGGCGCCGGCCTCGGTGCGGCGCCAGGGCAGGTCACGGGCGTGCCGGTCGAACCAGGCGAGGACGGGCCCGTGCAGCTCGGCGGGGACCGCCGGGACGGCGGGGGCGCCGGGCCCCTCGGGCACGAGGAGGCCTTCGGGATCGATCGGGCCCTCCGGCTTGAGCGGTCCCTCAGGTACGAGCCGGGCGTCGGGTGTGGGCCGGGATTCGGACGGGAGAGGAGCGTCGGACGGGAGGGGAGCGTCGGGAGCGTCGATGGAAGTCATGGCACCCCCGATCCTGGCACGTCCACGAGGTGATCCGTACGCGCCGTGGCACGGGCGCCGGGAGGGCATCGGCACGTGCCGTGGCGCACGCGCCGGGGTGAGACCCGCCCGAGCCGGCGCGGGCGCCCGGGGACACGCGGTCTGTGGTCAGTACGCTCCGTGGCGTGCGCGCGGGGGCTCCTCGGCGCGCGGAGAAGCGTGCGTCCGGGGCCCGCGCCCCGCACACCAGACCACGGCAGAGCTCCGGCTCGACCGGGCAGTCTCCACCAGGGACCCCATCGGCCGGACCGCCGCCCGCATGACGAGGAAGGCCACCAGACCGCCGAGGAGCAGACCGATGGTCACGTCGTGCGGGTAGTGCACGCCGACGAAGACCCGGGAGAAGGCCATGAGCAGGGCCATCGGCACCGTCAGCCAGACGAGCCCGCGCCAGGACAGCGCGAGCGCGATGGCGGCGGCGCCCGCGATGGCCGAGTGGTTGCTGGGGAAGGACCAGTCGCCGTACGGCGGGCAGGTGACGAGCGAGGCGGGCGCCCCGACGACGGCGCGGCACGGACGGTCCTCGTCGACCAGTGACTTCAGCCCCTCGCTCACCACGTATCCGAGGGCGGTGGCGAGCGGGGCGAGCAGCGCGAGTGCCATCAGTCGGTTCGAACCGTCGCGGGAGCGCCACCAGCCGGCCAGGAACAGCACGCCGAACAGGAGCAGTCCGGCCTCGGTCCAGACCTCGGCGAGCCACTGGAACCAGTGGGGGGTGGAGTGGGCGAAGTCGGCGACGTCGAGATACAGCCGGTCGGACAGGTCGAGGAGCGTGTTCATGGTGGACGACGCTAACCGGAATCCGGAGTCCGCCGCCCCGGGCCAACGGCCAGAACGCCCCCCGACGAAAGTGGGGGTCTCGCCATCCCGTCCGTTTCCCCCCGGTTTCGGGTGAGGTGACGAGCGGACCGGGCGCCGTTCGCGGGAAAAGTTCCCGGAACCGACGGATGTGATCATCGGCAAAACTTGAGTTCTCGGGCGGCGGGTGGGGCGGGAGTTGGGCCCGATCTCTCGTAAGGTTCGGTCGTGGGATCTTTGCGCAATCCGGTCGGGCCGCTTCCCTCCACCATCTACTGGCGACGGAGGGCGGTGGCGGCGTGCCTGGTGGCGCTTCTCGCGCTCCTCGCCGTATGGGCCGTCACCTCCGGTGACGGGGGCGGAAAGAAGCCGAACGACGCGGCCAACGGCTCGTCTCCCACCCCGCCCTCGATCACTCCCGGACCCTCCGGCACGGGACCGGCGATCAGCCAACAGCCCGGCGGACGCGACGAGTCGGACGACTCGGGCGACTCGGGCGACACCACCGGCGGCAACGGCGGTTCGGGCGGCGCCGGTACGGACCCGGGCTCGGGCACCGACGCCGGCGCGGACGCGGGTACGGCCGCCGGCACCGGCGACAGCGGCAAGAACGGCGACACCGACGGCGCCGGCGGCGACGGAGGCGCGGGCACCGGCGCGGGGCAGCAGGTTCCGGCCGACTCTCCGCTCCCCAACTGCCCGGCGGGAGCACTCCAGTTGACGCTCCGCAGCGTGAAGGTCAGCTACGAGGCGGGCGAAAAGCCCCGCTTCCACCTCGTCGCGAAGAACACCTCGGACACCGCCTGCAAGGCCGACTTCGGACCCCGCAGCGCGGTGCTGACGATCAGCGACGCCCAGGACGACGAGATCTGGTCCTCGGCCGACTGCCCCCGCCCCGGCACCCCGGTCCTCCTGCGCGTCCCCGCGGGGGCCACCGTCACCCACACCGTGGAGTGGGACCGCGGACAGAGCGCACCGCTGTGCGCCACCCCTCCGAAGGGCCAGGCCGGCCCCGGCACCTACCTCGTGGAGGCGACGATGCCGGGCGCCAAGGTGCTCCCCGCCTCGTTCACCCTCGCCAAGGACTGACGGCCGCACGTCCGGCCCGGGGATCGGGGCGTACGGCGGTCAGACGTACCGCTCCAGGATCGAGGACTCCGCGAGCCGCGACAGGCCCTCGCGCACGCTGCGGGCGCGGGCCTCGCCGACGCCGTCGACGGTCTGGAGGTCGTCCACGCTCGCCGCGAGCAGCTTCTGCAGCCCGCCGAAGTGCTCCACGAGCCGCTCGATGATCGCGCCCGGCAGTCTCGGCACCTTCGCGAGGAGCCGGTAGCCGCGCGGCGAGACGGCCGAGTCGAGAGTCTCGGGCGAGCCGCTGTACCCCAGCGCCCGCGCCACGACCGGCAGTTCGAGCAGCTCGGTGTGGGTGAGCGCGTCCAGCTCCGTGAGCGCCTCGGCGACCGTACGCGCGCGCTTGGCGGTGGGTTCGGGAACGTAGTCCCGGATCACCAGCTCGCGCTCCGGCTCCACGCCCGCGATCAGCTCGTCGAGCTGGAGCGAGAGGAGGCGTCCGTCGGTGCCGAGCTCGACCACGTACTCGGCGATCTCGGTGGCGATCCGGCGGACCATCTCAAGCCGCTGGGCGACCGCGGTGACGTCCCGGACCGTGACCAGGTCCTCGATCTCCAGGGCGGAGAGCGTGCCGGCCACCTCGTCGAGCCGCAGCTTGTACCGCTCCAGGGTCGCGAGGGCCTGGTTCGCACGGGACAGGATCGCGGCCGACTCCTCCAGGACCCGGCGCTCCCCGTTCACGTACAGCGCGATCAGACGCATCGACTGGGAGACGGAGACGACCGGGTAGTTGCACTGCTTGGAGACCCGGTCCGCCGTACGGTGCCGGGTGCCGGTCTCCTCGGTGGGGATGGAGGCGTCCGGGACCAGCTGCACACCCGCGCGGTGGATCTTGGTGATGTCCTTGTCGAGGACGAGCGCGCCGTCGAGCTTGCACAGCTCACGCAGGCGCGTGGCGGCGAACTCGACGTCCAGCACGAAACCGCCGGTGCACATCGAGTCGACCGTCTTGTCCAGGCCGAGCACGATGAGCCCACCGGTGTTGCCGCGGAGGATCCGCTCCAGGCCGTCGCGCAGCGCGGTGCCGGGCGCGACCGCGCTCAGGGCGGCACGCATCAGTGCTTCGTTGCCGGAGCCCGCGCCGGACTTTCCAGGAGCTGCTGCCCCGTCCTTGGCTGCCACTGCACTCCTCCGGCTCGTACGGATGGGCGAGACCAGGGCAAAGTCTAGCGACACCACCCCGCCGCCCTCCGCCCCCGACCGATCCCGGGTGGTCCGAAAGGGGTCCCCGCCCTGACACGGAGCTAACCCTCCGCATCTTTGCGAAGCGTACGGAGCGAACCTGTCCGCCGTCGGCCGGGGTGTCCCTTGCGTGTCGGTGTCGCTTTCGGACGGGGAAGCGGCGCGGTCTGTGTGGCGCCGCCGCCCTACCCCTCCGCCGCCTCCGGGGCCTTCGCGCGCCTGCTGCGCGGCAGCACCCGCAGCGCGTCGCCCATGTCCGCGACCTCCGTCACCTTCATGCCCGCCGGCACCCGGCCCGGGTCCGAGGGGACCAGCGCGTGCGTGAAGCCAAGACGGTGCGCCTCGGCCAGTCGGCGCTGGACGCCCGTGACCCTCCGGACCTCGCCCGCGAGCCCGACCTCGCCGATCGCCACCAGGTTCTTCGGCAGCGGGGTGTCGCTCGCCGCGGAGGCGAGCGCGAGCGCGATCGCCAGGTCGGCGGCGGGCTCGGTGAGCTTCACACCGCCCACGGTCGCGCTGTAGATGTCCCGCTTGCCCAGGGCGCTGATCCGGCCGCGCTGCTCCAGGACCGCCAGCATCATCGAGACCCGGGAGGTCTCGAGACCGGAGACGGTCCGGCGCGGCGAGGGGATCTGGGAGTCCACGGTCAGCGACTGGACCTCGGCGACGAGCGGCCGGCGGCCCTCCAGGGTGACCGTCAGACAGGTGCCCGGCACGGCCACGTCACGCCGGGTCAGGAAGAGCCCCGAGGGGTCGGCCAGACCCGTGATGCCCTCGTCGTGCAGCTCGAAGCAGCCGACCTCGTCGGTCGCCCCGTACCGGTTCTTGACGCCCCGGACGAGGCGCAGCCGCGCGTGCCGGTCGCCCTCGAAGCTCAGGACGACGTCGACCAGGTGCTCCAGGAGCCGGGGGCCCGCGATGGCCCCGTCCTTGGTGACGTGACCGACGAGGAGCGTGGACATGCCCCGCTCCTTGGAGGCCCGGATGAGGGCACCGGCGACCTCGCGGACCTGGGCCATGCCGCCGGGCGCGCCGTCGATCTCGGGGGAGGCGACGGTCTGCACCGAGTCCATGATCAGCAGGGAGGGCTTCACGGCGTCCAGATGCCCGAGGACCGCCGACAGGTCGGTCTCTGCCGCCAGGTACAGGTGGTCGCTGAGCGCGTTGATCCGGTCGGCGCGCAGCCGGACCTGACTCGCGGACTCCTCGCCCGTGACGTAGAGCGTGCGGTGCTCGTCGCTCGCCGCCTTCGCCGCCACGTCGAGCAGCAGCGTCGACTTGCCGACGCCCGGCTCGCCCGCGAGCAGCACGACGGCGCCGGGCACCAGACCGCCGCCGAGGACCCGGTCCAGCTCGTCGACGCCGGTGGAGCGGGCCGTGGCCTGCCGGCCGTCGACCTGTCCGATGGGGACGGCGGCGGTGGAGACCCGGCCCGCCGCGGTCGTGCGGACGGCGGGCGCGCCGTACTCCTCGACCGTCCCCCAGGCCTGGCATTCGGGGCAGCGGCCGAGCCACTTGGCCGTCTGCCAGCCGCACTCGGTGCAGCGGTAGGACGGCCGGTCCTTGGTCGATTTCGTACGGGCAGCCATGTCGCCACCGTAGTGGCCCCCACCGACAACGGGCCCCGGGTCGCCCCGCCGTCCCGGAATGCCGCGCTCCTGTCCCCTTTCGAGCGATACCTTCACCCGTACGGATGAGAAGTGCGCGACCGGTACGAAAAGTGCCCCCCTCGCTGCCTACGGTCACCGAGTGACGAGCAGCAGGCTGGAATCTCCCGGACGCACCACCGGCGCACGCGCGGCGCACCGTGCCGCGGGCGAGAGACCGCGCACGCTCGGCCGACGGGCCCCCGCCCACTACGAGGCCGCCCTCGACGGACTCTTCACGTACTGCCTCTCCGTGCTCTGCGACCACGACACGGCCACCGCCGTCCTCGGCGACGTCCTCGCCGTCGCCGAGCGCCACCACGGCCGCTGCCCCTCCGACGAGGACGGCCGCACGGCCTGGTTGTACGCCCTCGCCCGCTGGGCCTGTCTGCGCAGCCTCGGCGAGCAGCGCCGCAAGCGCCAGGGCGCCCACACCGGTCGCCCCGCCGTCATCGCGCCCGAGCCGCCCCGGGTCCCCGAGGCGACCGCCGAGCGGCGCCGCGCCGAACTCGCGCTGCTCGCCTGGCCCGAGGCGGCCGGCACCACGCCCGAACAGCGCGAGGCCCTGGAGCTCGCCGTACGGCACGGGCTCAGCCACCGCCAGGTCGCCGCCGTGCTCTCCCTCGACCCGCTCGCCGCCCGCGAACTCCTCGCCACCGCCGGCTGCGAGGTCGAGCGCACCAGGGCAGCCCTCGCCGTCGTCGGCACCGGCAGCTGCCCCACCGTCGCCCGGCTCACCGGCGACCACCAGGTGCTTCTGTCGGCCGCCCTGCGGGCCGAGCTCGTCCGGCACGTCGACGACTGCCCCCGCTGCCGGCGGGCCGCCGAGCGCGTCGGCGCCGCCGGCCCCTGGCCGGGGGCCGGGGCCCTCCCGACGGCCGGGCTCCCGCTCGTCGAGGCACCCCGGGCAGCCGCGTACATGGCGATGCTCCATGTCCCGCGCGCGCGTGCCGGAGCCCCGCGCTTCGCGCCGACCGGCTTCCCCCTGGACCCCAAGGACCACGCGGCCCGCCGCGACCGGATGCGGGCCCGCGCGGTGACGACCACCGTCGTCGCGGCCGTCGTCGCCGCGCCCGTCCTCGCGCTCTGGACCTCCTACCGGGGCACCCCGGCCGCCGAGGCGACCGCACGGGACGGATCCAGGATCAGCGCGCGCGAGGCGGACGAACCGGCGAGCGCCGACAGCGGCCGGTACGAGAACGCGGGCAACGCCCGGACGACCCCCGAGCCCCGCTTCACCCGGGGCAGCCGCGCCCCCGACGTCTCCGTCGAGGTCCTCAGCCCCGGCGGCCCCACCAGCCCCACGGAAGCCTCGGGGCCGGGCGAGACCGCCCCCGGCTGGATCACGGTCGGCGCGCGCGGTCACGGCGACCTGACCCTGCTCACCCTCACCGCGTCCGGGGGTTCCCCCGTCGAGTGGTCGCTCTGGACGGACGCGCCCTGGCTGTATGTGAGCCGCGCCTCCGGCACGCTGCGCCCCGGCGAGACGGTCACGATCGCCGTCCGCGTCGACCACGACCGCGAACCCCGGGGTGCCTGGAGCGCCAGGATCGGGGTGAACCCCTCGGGCGCGGTGGTCAGGATCGACGGGCGCGGGGTCAGCGCCCCGCCGCCGGTCGACCCGGTCACCCCGCCGCCGACGACGACGGAGCCGACGACACCGCCGACGAGCTCTCCGACCACGGAGCCGACGACGCCGCCGACGACGGAGGAACCGACGACACCCCCGGCGACCACTCCGCCGACGACGTCTCCGACCACGGAGCCGACCACCCCGCCGCCGACGACGGAGGAACCGCCGCCGACCACGACGGACCCGGGCACGACGGAGCCGACGACACCGCCGCCGACGACGGAGGAATCGCCGTCGCCGTCCACGTCCTGAGCCGATGACGTACGGATCCTGAGCCGATGACGTACGGATCCTGAGCCGATGACGTACGGATCCTGGGCCTGGGCCGATGAAGTACGGACCCTGGATCGAGGGGATACGGATCCTGGGCCGAGGGATACGTATCCTGACGCGAGGGGAGGCGGATCCGGGGCCGAGGCGATCCCGGAACCGCCCCTCCGTTCTCTGCCCGCCCCCTCCCCGAGTGGCTAGGGCTTCGGGTCGGCCGGGTGCGGGGCCACCAGCGGCAGCTGCGAGGAGAGCCGCGCCTCGCACAGCCCGGCCAGGACCTCGTACGCCTCCTTGCCCATCATCTCGGTGAGCTCGGGCCGGTACGTGACGTAGACCGGCTCCCCGGCCCCGTGCGCCGACGTGGCGGAGGTGCACCACCAGTGCAGGTCATGGCCGCCCGGGCCCCAGCCCCGGCGGTCGTACTCACCGATCGACACCTGCAGGACCTTCGTGTCGTCGGGCCGCTCGATCCAGTCGTACGTGCGCCGCACCGGCAGCTGCCAGCAGACGTCCGGCTTCGTCTCCAGCGGCTCCTTGCCCTCCCTGAGGGCCAGGATGTGCAGCGAGCAGCCCGCGCCGCCCGCGAACCCGGGGCGGTTCTGGAAGATGCAGGACCCCTCCCAGCGGCGGGTCTGCCGGTCGCCGTCCTCGTCGAGCTGCACCCAGCCCGTCTCCGTACCGACGTCGTGGAACTGCCAGAGCTCCGGAGTGAGGCGTGCCACATGCGATGCGACCCGCTTCTCGTCGTCCTCGTCGGAGAAGTGCGCGCCCAGCGTGCAGCAGCCGTCGTCGGCCCGGCCCGCCTGGATGCCCTGGCAGCCACTGCCGAAGACGCACGTCCAGCGCGAGGTCAGCCAGGTGAGGTCGCAGCGGAAGACCTGCTCCTCGTCGGCCGGGTCGGGAAACTCGACCCACGCGCGCGCGAAGTCGAGACCCTTCTCGTCCGGCTCGGCCTTCCCGCCCCGCTTCCTGCCGCTCTTCGCAGCGCCGCCCGCCGCGGCGGCCCCGGTGGTCCTGCCGGCCTTCGCGTCCGTCACAGCCGTCACGTCCATCACAGTCGGCACACCCGTGTCGCTGCCGCTGTTCTTGCCCGGCTTCGCCTTCTTCGTCTTTGGCACAACACCAAGCGTATGCGGGTGCGCGCAGTACCGTTCCGCCCATGAGACTCGGAGTCCTCGACGTCGGTTCGAACACAGCGCACTTCCTGGTGGTGGACGCACACCCCGGCGCCCGGCCGCTGCCCGCCCATTCCCACAAGGCGGAGCTCCGGCTCGCCGAACTCCTCGACGAGCGGGGCGCCATCGCGCCCCACGGCGTCGCGCGGCTCACCGCGACCGTCCGGGACGCGCTCCTGGCCGCCGAGGACAAGGGCTGCGAGGAGGTGCTGCCGTTCGCGACCTCCGCGGTCCGCGAGGCCAGCAACGCCGATGCCGTCCTCGCGCGCGTGAAGGACGAGACCGGGGTCGAGCTCCAGGTCCTCACCGGCGAGGAGGAGGCCCGGCTCACCTTCCTCGCGGCCCGCCGCTGGTTCGGCTGGTCCGCGGGCAAGCTGCTTCTCCTCGACATCGGGGGAGGCTCCCTCGAAGTCGCGTACGGCATCGACGAGGACCCCGACACGGCCGTCTCCCTGCCGCTGGGCGCGGGCCGACTGACCGCCGGCTGGCTGCGGGGCGACCCGGCCGACCTCGACGACGTGAAGGCCCTCCGCCGCCACGTGCGCGCGCAGATCGCCCGTACGGTCGGGGTTTTCAGCCGCTCGGGGCGCCCCGACCACGTCGTGGCCACCTCCAAGACCTTCAAGCAGCTGGCCAGGATCGCCGGCGCCCCCGGCTCGGGCGAGGGCCTCTACGTCCAGCGGATCCTGACCCGCAAGTCCCTGGAGGAGTGGGTCCCGCGCCTCGCGGGGATGACCATCCCCGAGCGCGCGGCCCTGCCGGGCGTCTCGGAGGGCCGCGCCGGCCAGCTCCTCGCGGGCGCGCTCGTCGCGGAGGGCGCGATGGATCTGCTCGGCGTGGAGGAGCTGGAGATCTGCCCCTGGGCCCTCCGCGAGGGCGTCATCCTGCGCCGCCTCGACCACCTCCCGGAGCGCTGACCGGCCCCCGGCCCCGGACCGACGCCCGCCCGCGCCTCCCGCCCGGCCCCTCGGCCTGGCGGACCCCGGACCCGCCCCCGACCCGGACCCCGGACCCGCCGCCTGGCCCCGCCCCCGCCCCGCCCCGAACCCGGACCCCGGACTCTGACCCCGCCCCCCGCCCCGCCCTCGGCCGGGACTCCGACGGCCCCCCACCCCACCCCCGACCCAGCCCCGCCCCCGGCCCCGGCGTGACCGGAACCACCCCCGGCCCCCCGGCCCGCCCCGTACCCTGTCTCCGTGGCAGAACCAGTGGTGCGCATCCCGGATGCGAAGGTCGCCCTGTCGACGGCCTCGGTCTATCCGGAGTCGACGGCGACGGCCTTCGAGATCGCCGCGCGCCTCGGCTACGACGGTGTCGAGGTCATGGTGTGGACCGACCCGGTCAGCCAGGACATCGAGGCGCTGCGCAGGCTCTCCGACTACCACCAGGTGCCGATCCTGGCCGTGCACGCTCCCTGCCTCCTCATCACCCAGCGCGTCTGGTCCACCGACCCGTGGGTCAAGCTCCAGCGCGCGCAGGCGGCGGCCGAACGGCTCGGCGCGTCGACGGTCGTCGTCCACCCCCCGTTCCGCTGGCAGCGCCAGTACGCCAAGGACTTCGTCACCGGCATCTGGCGGATGGCGGACGAGACCGACGTACGGTTCGCCGTCGAGAACATGTACCCCTGGCGGTACAAGGACCGCGAGATGCTCGCGTACGCCCCCGAGTGGGACGTCACCAAGGACGACTACCGGCACTTCACCGTCGACCTCTCGCACACCGCGACCGCCCGCACCGACGCCCTCGCGATGATCGACCGCATGGGCGACCGGCTCGGCCACGTCCACCTCGCCGACGGCAAGGGCTCAGCCAAGGACGAGCACCTGGTTCCCGGGCGCGGCACCCAGCCCTGTGCCGAGCTCCTGGAGCGCCTCGCCGTCAACGGCTTCGACGGTCACGTCGTCATCGAGGTCAACACCCGCCGCGCGATGTCAGCCGCCGAACGCGAGGCCGATCTCGCGGAGGCCCTGGCCTTCACCCGGCTCCATCTCGCGTCGGCGTCCGCCCGCCCCTCCCGGGTCCCGCGACCGTGACCGAACCGGCCCCGCGCCGGCGCGGCCGCCCCTCCCGTACCGGGGAGGAGAGCGGACCGGGCGCACGTGAACGCATCCTGGACGCGGCTCGCGCCCAGTTCGCCGAGCGCGGCTACGACAAGGCCTCGGTACGCGGCATCGCCAAGGCGGCCGGCGTCGACCCGGCACTCGTGCACCACTACTTCGGTACGAAGGACGAGGTCTTCGCCGCCGCGATCGAGGTCTCCTTCGAGCCGGCGACCGTCGTCCCGGCGATCGTCGGCGGCCCCCGCGAGACCATCGGGGAACGCCTCGCGCGGTTCTTCATCGGCGTCTGGGAGAACCCCGTCAGCCGCGCCCCGCTCCTCGCGATCGTCCGCTCCGCGCTGACCCACGAGGCCGCGGCCAAGGTGCTGCGGACCTTCGTGCTGCGGCGGCTCCTTGAGCGGATCGCGGACGAGCTCGACGTACCGGACCCGAAGTTCCGCGCGGAGCTCGCGGCCTCCCACATGATCGGGATCGCGATCCTGCGGTACGTGATCCAGGTCGAGCCGATGGCCTCGGCGGACCCGGAGAAGATCGTGGCGATGGTGGCCCCGACCCTCCAGCGCTACCTGACCGAGGCCTGACGGGCCGGCACCGCCTGACGGAGGTCTGACGGCCGGCGCAGCCCGACCGAGGTCTGAGGCCCACGGAGCCTCGCCCGACGACCGGACCCTGACCGAAAGCTGAACACCCTGTCCGGCATACGGACGCACTGTCCAGATCTTGAGCCCTCGGCGTACGCTCGAAAGCAAGCACACCCATCACTGAGGAGCGAGCGACGATGCCCGAGCTGAGGTCCCGCACTGTCACCCACGGTCGCAACATGGCGGGCGCACGCGCCCTTATGCGCGCCTCCGGTGTACCCGGCGCGGACATCGGCCGGAAGCCGATCATCGCGGTGGCCAACTCCTTCACGGAGTTCGTCCCCGGCCACACCCACCTCCAGCCCGTCGGCCGGATCGTCTCCGAGGCCATCACGGCCGCCGGAGCCATCCCCCGCGAGTTCAACACCATCGCCGTCGACGACGGCATCGCGATGGGCCACGGCGGCATGCTGTACTCGCTCCCCTCCCGCGACCTGATCGCGGACAGCGTGGAGTACATGGTCGAGGCGCACTGCGCCGACGCCCTGATCTGCATCTCCAACTGCGACAAGATCACCCCCGGCATGCTGATGGCCGCCCTGCGCCTCAACATCCCGACGGTCTTCGTCTCCGGCGGTCCGATGGAGGCCGGGCGCGCGACCCTCGTCGACGGCACGGTCCGCACGCTCGACCTGGTCGACGCCATGTCCGACGCCGTGAACCCCAAGATCTCGGACGAGGACATCCTCCGGATCGAGGAGAACGCCTGCCCGACCTGCGGGTCCTGTTCCGGCATGTTCACCGCCAACTCGATGAACTGCCTGACCGAGGCGATCGGCCTCTCCCTCCCGGGCAACGGCTCGCTGCTCGCCACCCACACCGCCCGCAAGGGGCTGTACGAGGACGCCGCGCGCACGGTCGTCGACATCACCCGTCGCTACTACGACGAGGACGACGCCTCCGTCCTGCCGCGCTCGATCGCGACCCGCGGGGCCTTCGAGAACGCCATGGCCCTCGACATCGCCATGGGCGGCTCGACCAACACGATCCTGCACCTGCTCGCCGCCGCCCAGGAGGCCGAGCTCGACTACGGCCTGCCCGACATGGACGAGGTCTCGCGCCGGGTCCCCTGCCTGGCCAAGGTCGCCCCGAACGTCGCCAAGGACCGTACGTACTACATGGAGGACGTGCACCGGGCGGGCGGCATCCCGGCTCTCCTCGGTGAGCTCTACCGCGCCGGTCTCCTCGACGAGGACGTCCACTCCGTCCACTCCCGTTCCATCAAGGAGTGGCTGGACGCCTGGGACGTCCGCGGCGGCTCCCCGTCGGACAAGGCCGTCGAGCTGTTCCACGCGGCCCCCGGCTGCGTCCGCTCGGCGACCGCGTTCTCCCAGTCCGAGCGCTGGGAGGCGCTCGACGTGGACGCGGCCGGCGGCTGCATCCGCGACGCGGCCCACGCGTACTCGAAGGACGGCGGCCTCGCGGTCCTGCACGGCAACCTCGCCGTCGACGGCTGCGTGGTGAAGACGGCCGGTGTCGACGAGTCGATCTGGACCTTCGAGGGCCCGGCCGTGGTCTGCGAGTCCCAGGACGAGGCCGTCGAGAAGATCCTGAACAAGCAGGTCAAGGACGGCGACGTGGTCGTCATCCGCTACGAGGGCCCGCGCGGCGGCCCCGGCATGCAGGAGATGCTCTACCCGACCTCCTTCCTCAAGGGCCGTGGTCTGGGCAAGACCTGCGCGCTGGTCACGGACGGACGCTTCTCGGGCGGTACGTCGGGCCTGTCCATCGGCCACGCCTCGCCGGAGGCGGCCTCGGGCGGCACGATCGCCCTCGTCGAGGACGGCGACCGCATCCGTATCGACATCCCGAACCGTTCGATCGAGCTGCTCGTCGACGAGGCCACCCTCGCCGCCCGCCGGGAGGCGCTGAACGGCGTGTACGCGCCGAAGAACCGGCAGCGCAAGGTGTCGGCGGCCCTGCGCGCGTACGCGGCGATGGCGACGAGCGCCGACAAGGGCGCGGTCCGCGACGTGACGAGGCTGGGCTGACCGGCGACGACCGGCTGACCGATTCCGGCGGCCACCCGGCTGACTGACCGGCCCCGGAGACGACGACCCGCGGCGGCGGGGAGCGGCACGATGCCCGTTCCCCGCCGCCGCGGTGTTTCCCGGCGACGATCACGGGCTACGCGCCCGCGTGGCTCACCAGGACGCGGGATCGCGCGCGTCCACCGCGAAGACGGAGCCGTCCGGGGCCGTCCCGAACACCCGGTCCCCCACCACGAGCGGCGGGGGCACGAGGGGCGCGTATTCGAGCCGGCCGTTGAGCAGCCGCGGCCGGGTCTGGCCGATCAGGGCGCCCCGTACGGTGTCGACGGCGAGCAGCCGCCCGTCCTGGACGGAGAAGTAGAGCCGGTCACCCGGGCCGACGACGGGCACGGACACGTTGCCGGCGCCCGTCTCGAGCTCCCACAGCACCCGTCCCTTCGGCGCCGCCGTGTCGAAGGCGGTGAGGTGCCCGCTCTCGTCGAGCACATGGACGACCGTGCCGCGCACGGCGACGCCCCGGACGTCGATCCGGTGGGGGAGGGGGAGCCGCCGCACGGTGCCGTCGTCCGGATCGAGCAGGACGAGGGCGTCGACCAGTGAGGCCTGGTGGAACGAGGCGAGGACCAGCGCTCCGTCGCCGGTACGGCCCAGCGGGTCGAGGTTGCCGTCCAGGTCGTGCCGCCAGTCCACCTCGCCGGTACGGGGCCGGACGGCGCCGACCCGTGTGCTCGTCCCGTCGGGCGAGGTCTCGGACACGGTGAGGAGCCCGGACGGAGCGTCGTACGGTCCCGGCCGCGGGATCACGAAGCCGGCGAGGCCGTGCCGCCAGAGCTCCTTGCCGCTGCGGCTGTCGACGGCCCGGATCCCGCCCCGGCCGTCGGAGAGCACGACGGCGGTCCCGGCCTGCCGGTACAGCTCGGGGAGCTCCGTCCCGGAGCTCCAGCCCGGCGTGCCGTCCGCGGCCGCGTAGGCCCGCAGAGGGCCCGTCGGGGTGGCGGCGCCGACCAGGCCGTCCGCGAGGAGGAAGGGCGCGGCCGGGGACTCCGCCCTGACGGGGGCGGACCGGGACCAGAGGACCCGTCCCGTCACCGGATCGAGCCGGGCGAGGTCCGCGCTCCTGGCCGAGCAGTACAGCGCGCCTCCGCCATGGGTGCACGCGGGCGCGGCCGTGGGCCCGTGCTTCTGGAGGGTGGTCTGCCAGCCGGCGAAGACGGTGGCCACCTCCGCCGGGCGGGTGGGGGTCTTCGGACCGCCGGGTTCCGAGGGGCTGAGAGCCGCGTAGAGGCCCGCCCCCGTCAGCACGACCGCGGCGGCGACGGCGATCGTCAGCCGCGGCCGGACCCGGGGGACCCGGCGGCGCGGGGGAACCGCGGGGGCGCGTACCGGCGTGTCGGCGTCCCACGCGGGGGAGGGGCCTGTCTCTCCGGCCCTGGCGCCCTCGCCGCCCTCGCCGCCCGGCAGGGCGGGCCGCCGCCGCTGAGCCGGTATGAACGCCTCCGCCGCGTACGAGGGCGGCAGCAGCGCCGCCATGATCTCGGCCGGCGTCGGCCGCTCGGCGGGTTCCTTGGCGAGGCAGCGCGCGACGAGCGGCGCCAGCTCCTCCGGCACACCCGTCAGATCCGGCTCGTCGTGGACGACCTGGTACGCCACGATGTACGGGCTGTCGGAGTCGAAGGGCCCGTGCCCGGTCGCCGCGTGCACCAGGACGGATCCGAGCGCGAACACGTCCGCCGCGGGCCCGACCTCCCTCGGCCGCTGGAACTGCTCCGGCGCCATGAACGGCGGCGAGCCGATGAGCTTGCCCGTCTCCGTGCGCAGATCGCTGTCGACCGGCCGCGAGATGCCGAAGTCGATGACCTTGGGGCCGGTGTCGGTGAGCAGGACGTTGCTGGGCTTCAGATCGCGGTGGACGACACCGGCGCGGTGGATGTCGCGCAGCGCCTCCGCCAGCCCGGCGGTGAGCCGGCGCAGTTCGGCCGGGGCCAGCGGACCGTTCCGCCTCACCTGGTCGGCGAGCGTGGGCCCGGGGACGTAGAGGGTGGCCATCCAGGGGCGTACGGCATCGGGGTCGGCGTCGACGACCGGCGCGGTGAAGGCTCCGCTGACCCTGCGGGCGGCGGCGACCTCCTGGCGGAAACGCGCCCGGAACTCGGGGTCCTCCGCATACCGTGCGTGCACGACCTTGACCGCGAGCCGCAGCCCCGACGCCGAGGCCGCGAGGTGCACGACGCCCATGCCGCCGGCGCCCAGACATGCCTGGAGACGGTAGCCGCCCGCGTACTCGGGCCCCTCCGCTTCCCGGCCGGCACCGGTACCGCGCAACGGCGGCATCGCCCACCCCCGTGTGATTCCCCGTCACCTCACGCGCCCGTGCGCGACCCGACGGAGCCTAGTCCATGGGGTCCCCGATGTCGGTGGGGCTTGCTAGCCTGCGCGTCGCGGAGAGTAAGACTCGGCGGAGCGCTTTTGCGCCAAGGGGGAGAACACCATGGGTACGGACGAGAAGAAGACCGCGGGGGACGCGGTCACGACACTGGCCGCGACGCGTTACGCGGTCGCACCGGGCTACCAGGTCAACGTGCGCTCGGGCCCGAGCACCCAGTACCCGATCGTCCGGGTCCTGCCCCTGGGCGCCACGGTGGCGATCTCCTGCCAGAAGAACGGCGAGTGGATCAGCGGCCCCTATGGCACGACGCGGATCTGGGACAACATAGCGCCGGGCGAGTACATCTCCGACGCGTACGTGCGCACGGGCAGCGACGGCTTCGTCGCGCCGCGCTGCGCCTGAGGTCCTCCTCCGTCGCCCCGGGGATAATCGACCCCGTGAGCGACGACGAGCAGACCCCCAGCCCGACCGGCGGCACCCCCGCCGGTCCACGACCCGAGGAGATCCGCTTCTTCGGGACGACCTGGGTCGACCACGGCGGCCACTACCGGCTGCGCCGCGCAGGCCTGGCCGTCGGCTCGCTCGCCGCCGCGGTCGCGGCCTGCTTCGTGCTGCGCTTCGCCTACGAAGGCCTGCGGATCGCGGACGTCGGAGGCATCGTCAACATGCTCGTCGTCGTCATGTTCGCGATCTGCAGCGCCATCGCCTTCCGCAAGACCTGGGAGGGCTTCCTCCGCCGGCCCGTCGACGCGGCCCGCGAGGACTCCCTGCGCAGCCTCAAGGCGATCGGCTTCATCGGCTCGCTCCTCGCCTACAGCGCCCGCTGCCTCGTCGAGGCACCCGGCGAGAAACTGCGCCGCACGGAGTACGAGAAGGCCCGCGAGCAGTACGAGAAGCGCCGCGGCACCCGCACCGGCAACCCGGCCGCCCGCAAGAAGCCGAAGCGCAGGTAGCCCCCGGCACGCACGGGCAGGGCATCCGCTGCCCGCCGCCCACGCACAGCTCCCGCCACCACCGCCCCCGGCCCCGCCCCGGCGCGCACAGCCCACCACCGACCGAGGACCGACCGTCAAGGGCGCCAGATCCTTGACGCCCGGTACCCCCAGGCGCACTATTCATCACATGATGAATTACCCGGCGGACGAGGCCGCCGACAAGGCCACGGACAGGGCCGCCTCCCAGGCCGCAGACAAGGCCGCCTTCCACACCGCCGACAAGGCCACGGCCACCTCACCGACCGCCGGCCCGGTCGCCGCCACCCACGAACCGGCCATCACCGCCCACGGCCTCACCACCGTCCGCGGCGACCGCACCGTCCTCCGCGGCCTCGACTTCACCGTCCCGGCCGGCCGGATCACCGGACTCCTCGGCCCCTCCGGCTGCGGCAAATCCACCCTCATGCGCGCGATCGTCGGCACCCAGGCCAAGGTCGACGGCACCCTCCAGGTCCTCGGCCGCCCCGCCGGCGACCCCGCCCTCCGCTCCCGCATCGGTTACGTCACCCAGGCCCCCTCCGTCTACGACGACCTCACCGTCCGCCAGAACCTCGACTACTTCGCCGCCGTACTGCTCCCCGGCCGCGCCCACCGCCACGAGCGCCGCACGGCCGTCGATCGGGCCCTCACCGACGTCGACCTCGCCCCCCACGCCGACTCCCTCGCCGGCCGGCTCTCCGGCGGCCAGCGCAGCCGCGTCTCCCTGGCCGTCGCCCTCCTCGGCACCCCCGAGCTCCTCGTCCTCGACGAACCCACGGTCGGGCTCGACCCCGTCCTCCGCCGCGACCTGTGGAACCTCTTCCACCAGATCGCCGCCGACCGAGGCACGACCCTCCTCATCTCCTCGCACGTCATGGACGAAGCCGAACGTTGCCACCGGCTCCTCCTCATGCGCGAGGGCGAGATCCTCGCCGACGACACCCCCGAAGCCCTCCGCCACCGCAACGACACCGCCACCGTCGAAGAGGCCTTCCTCCACCTGGTCGACGCCGCAGCCGCCCGAACCGCCCAAGAGGAGCCCCGGTCATGAGCAGCGCCCGCACCCTCGCCACCGCCGCCCGCGTCCTGCGTCAGCTGCGACACGACCCGCGCTCGATCGCCCTGATGCTCCTCGTGCCCTGCGCCATGCTCTTCCTGCTCCGATACGTCTTCGACGGAAGCCCGGGCACCTTCGACACCATCGGCGCATCCCTGCTCGGCATCTTCCCGCTCATCACGATGTTCCTGGTGACCTCCATCGCCACCCTCCGCGAACGCACCTCCGGCACCCTCGAACGCCTCCTCGCCATGCCCCTCGGCAAGGCCGACCTCATCGCCGGCTACGCCCTCGCCTTCGGCCTCCTCGCCGTCGTCCAGTCCACCCTGGCCACCGGCCTCGCCGTCTGGTTCCTCGGCCTCGACGTCATCGGCTCCCCCTGGCTCCTGCTGCTCGTCGCCCTCCTCGACGCCCTCCTCGGCACCGCCCTGGGCCTCTTCGTCTCCGCCTTCGCCGCCTCCGAGTTCCAAGCCGTCCAGTTCATGCCGGCCGTGATCTTCCCCCAACTGCTGCTCTGCGGACTCTTCACCCCACGCGACCGAATGGCCCCCGCCCTCGAAGCGATCTCCGACGTCCTGCCGATGTCGTACGCCGTCGACGGCATGAACCAGGTCCTCCGCCACCCCGACATCACCGGAGACTTCGTCCGTGACGCCCTCGTCGTCGCCGGCTGCGCCCTCCTCGTCCTCGCCCTCGGCGCGGCCACCCTCCGCCGTCGCACCGCGTGACCGCCCCTCGGACACCCGCACACCTCCCGGCCCACCGGTGCGAGGATGACGACACGTACCCCCTCCGGCGAGGTGAACAGAGCCATGACCCAGACCGTCGCAGTCCTCGGCACCGGCAAGATCGGTGAAGCGCTCCTCAGCGGCATGATCCGCGCCGGCTGGCGCCCCGCGAACCTCCTGGTCACCGCCCGCCGCGCCGAACGCGCCGAGGAACTGCACGCTCGCTACGGCGTCGAGACCGTCACCAACGCCGAGGCCGCCAAGCGCGCCGACACCCTCATCCTGGCCGTCAAGCCCCAGGACATGGGCCGCCTCCTCGACGAGCTCGCTCCGCACGTCGCCGCCGACCGCCTGGTCATCAGCGCCGCCGCCGGCATCCCCACCTCCTTCATCGAGGAGCGCCTCACCAACGGCACCCCCGTCGTCCGTGTCATGCCCAACACCCCCGTCCTCGTCGACGAGGGGATGTCCGTCATCTCGGCCGGCAGCCACGCCACCCCCGAACACCTCGCCCACACCGAGGAGATCTTCGGCGGCGTCGGCAAGACCCTCCGAGTCCCCGAGTCCCAGCAGGACGCGGCCACCGCCCTCTCCGGCTCAGGCCCCGCCTACTTCTACTTCCTGGTCGAGGCCATGACCGACGCCGGCATCCTCCTCGGCCTGCCCCGCGCCCAGGCCCACGACCTCATCGTCCAGGCCGCCATCGGCGCCGCCGTGATGCTCCGCGACAGCGGCGAGCACCCGGTCAAGCTCCGCGAGGCCGTCACCTCCCCGGCCGGCACCACCATCAGCGCCATCCGCGAGCTGGAGAACCACGGCGTCCGCGCCGCCCTCATCGCCGCCCTCGAAGCCGCCCGCGACCGCAGCCGCGAACTCGCCTCCGGCAACGGCTGACCCCGACGCCGCCCCCGCCGGGGTCACCGGACCCCGGCGGACGCCCCTTCCGCGACCTCCTCCGTCGACACGACCTTCGCGAACCCTCCCCCGTGCAGGGACACAGCCGTCGCCTGCGCCAGCTCATCGGCGCTCCGCGACCACCCGAACGGCCCCTCCAGGTCGAAGGTGTGCATCGCGTCCAGCGGGAACACCACCTCGTACCCGAGGTTCCCGCCCATCCGTGCCGTCGTCTCGTTGCACATGTTCGTCTGGATCCCGACGATCACGATCTGCTCGATGCCCTGCCCGGACAGCCACGTGTCCAGCGACGGCTCCCCGTAGAAGGCCGAGTTCACGGTCTTCGTCACGAGCAGCTCCGGACCGCTGCCCTTCCCCCGCCGCTCCTCGACGAAGTCCTTGAAGGCGTTCCCCACGTACCCCGTCCGCAACGGCGAGCGCGAACCCTCAGGGGAGTCGTGCCGCACGAAGACGACAGGCCGCCCCGTCTCCTGCCACAGGTCGATCAGACCCGCGATGTTCTCCTCAGCGTCCGGGTTGTTCCGCTTCCCCCAGAACTCCTCCTCGAAGCCCTTCTGCACGTCGATGACAACCAGCGCTGCGTTCTGTGCGATCTCCATAGCCACGATCCTTCCCCTGGCCCACCCCCTCTTCCAGTGGAACGAATGACAGCGACCGATGGTTTACTGCCATACGTGTCGTCCGTCCCCGCACCCCGCCCCCAGCGCATCGCACTCCTCTCCTTTCCTGGCATCCGCGCCTTCGACATCTCCGTCATCACCGAGGTCTGGGGAAGCGACCGCAGCCTCCGAGGCGTCCCACCCTTCGAACTCCGCAGAGTCGCCGCCGACCCGCACACCCCCATCCCCCTGCGCGCCGGGCTCACCCTCACCCCGGACCGCCCGCTCACCTGGCTCGACGACCTCACCCCCACCGACCTGGTCCTCGTCCCCGGCATCGAAGACCCCGACGCCGACCTCCCGGCCGCCGTCCTCGAAGCTCTCCGCCGCACACACACCGCCGGCATCCCGGTCGCCTCGCTCTGCGCCGGCGCCTTCGTGCTCGCCCGCGCCGGACTCCTCGACGGCCGCCGCGCCGTCACCCACTGGCACCTGGCCAGGACCCTGGCCGCCCGCCACCCGGAGACCCAGGTCGAACCCGACGCCCTCTTCGTCGAGGACACCGGCGTCTGGACCTCCGCCGGCACAGCCGCCGGCATCGACCTCTGCCTCCACCTCGTCCGCACCGCCCACGGCGCCGAGGCCGCCGCCTCCAT
Source organism: Streptomyces sp. NPDC058326 (assembly GCF_042879855.1). Classification (NCBI taxonomy): domain Bacteria; kingdom Bacillati; phylum Actinomycetota; class Actinomycetes; order Kitasatosporales; family Streptomycetaceae; genus Streptomyces; species Streptomyces sp. NPDC058326. The sequence goes on from NZ_JBHVZO010000003.1 coordinate 635,001, forward strand.
CGCCCGCTCGATGGTCACCGCCCCCTTCCGCACGGGCACCCAGGCCCAGTTCATCGAGCACCCCACCCCCCGCGTCGACCGCGATGCCGACGCCCTGGCGGACGTCCGCGCCCACGCCCTCGCCCATCTCGACGAGCCGCACACCGTCGCCACCCTCGCCGCCCGAGCCGGGATGTCCCCCCGCTCCTTCGCCCGCCACTTCCAGGCCACCACCGGAACCACCCCCCTGCACTGGCTCATCGGCCAGCGCGTCGCCGCCGCGCAGAAACTCCTCGAACTCACCGACCACCCCCTCCCCGAGGTGGCCCGCCGCGCCGGCTTCGGCAGCGAGGTCACGATGCGCCAGCACTTCGCCTCGCACCTCGCCACCAGCCCGCGCGACTACCGCAACGCCTTCCGTCACCCGGCAGGCAACAGCCCGATCGCCCGATAGGCCCGGTCCACCAGAGGCCGAGCCACCCCCCGGGCCCGCTCGGCCCCGTCCCTCAGCACCTGATCCACATAGGCGGGGTCCGCCGCGAGCTCGGCATGCCGCACCCGCAAGGGCCTCAGCAGCTCGACCACCGCATCCGCCGTGTCCTTCTTCAACGCTCCGTACGATTCATATACACCGGCCAGCGCCTCCGGGTTCCCACCCGTCGAGGCCGCCATCAGATCGAGCAGATTTGCGACCCCCGGCTTGACGTCCCGGTCGTACTCCACGTCCCGCCCGCTGTCGGTCACAGCCCGCATGATCTTCCGTCGCACGGTCTCCGCGTCGTCGAGCAGATAGACGATCCCGGCCCCGTTGGCGTGCGACTTCCCCATCTTCGACGTGGGGTCCTGAAGGTCCATGACCCGCGCCGCCACCTCCGGCCGCGTCGCCCGCGGCACCGTGAACGTGTGCCCGTACCGCTGGTTGAACCGCACCGCCAGATCCCGGGTCAGCTCGACGTGCTGCGTCTGGTCCTCCCCCACCGGCACCTCGTCGGCCCCGTAGGCCAGGATGTCCGCCGCCATCAGCACCGGATACGTCAGCAACGACAGCCGCACCCCCTGCCCCGCCGCCTGCGCCTGGACGCTCTTCTCCTTGTACTGGATCATCCGCCGCAGCTCGCCGTCCGTGGCCGTGCACTCCAGGAGGTACGACAGCCGCGCGTGCTCGTCGACATGGCTCTGCACGAACAGCGTGCACAGTTCCGGATCGAGTCCCGCCGCGAGGAGCAGCGTCGCCGCCTGCCGGCTGAGCCGCCGCACTCGCGCAGGGTCGTGCTCCACGGTCAGTGCGTGCAGGTCCACGACGCTGAACAGCGCCTCCGCCCGATGCTGATCGACCTCGACCCACCCCCGGACGGCCCCGAGGTAGTTGCCCAGCGTCAGGTGCCCGGTCGGCTTGACCCCGCTGAAGATCCTCGTCATCGCGTTTCGTTCTCCCTCTTCTCCTGGGCGCCGACCCGGCGGCCGCCTCCCGGAGGGGGATACGCGAACGGCCGCCGAAGCGGCGGCCGCGTGGTGCATGCGCGAGTGCGGGCCGCCGTCAGGCGGCCCACCACTGGGTGGTGTGCGCACGCGTAGTCATACGCAGAGCGTACGCCCCAGGACCGGGGTTGACACGGGATTGACCGATCCGTAAGGTTCTCCGAGTTGTCCGACGTGAGCACCGACCCCGGTCGGCCCCGGACAGCCATTCCGCAAGACCCACAGAAGCCGACGGCGCTTTGTCGTGCCGTTCTGCTTTCCGTGCGTTTTTGCGAAATGAGGAATCCGCGTTCGAACCCGAGCGCAGCAGCCCGATTAGCGTCGGGGGCAGGGAATCCGCTAAAGTCTCACTCGTCGGAACGGCCCAACAGCCGGAAAGACAAATCCCGCTGACTGGGAATCAGACGCCGAAAGGATCTGATAGAGTCGGAAACGCAAGACCGAAGGGAAGCCCGGAGGAAAGCCCGAGAGGGTGAGTACAAAGGAAGCGTCCGTTCCTTGAGAACTCAACAGCGTGCCAAAAATCAACGCCAGATTAGTTGATACCCCGTCCATCTTCGGATGGCGAGGTTCCTTTGAAAGTCCTGCCGGCCCTTGTGGCGGGTAGGCAACATACACAGCGAGGACGCTGTGGACAGTCGGCCTTATTCCGGCCTGACTGTCCCGCTCAACGCGAGTGTCACCCGATTACGGGTAAACATTCACGGAGAGTTTGATCCTGGCTCAGGACGAACGCTGGCGGCGTGCTTAACACATGCAAGTCGAACGATGAAGCCCTTCGGGGTGG
>NZ_JBHVZO010000004.1:0-171747 GCF_042879855.1 Streptomyces sp. NPDC058326
CCACGCAGACGATGGACCAGTCCACGGTCCCGACGGCGTCGGAGTGCTGTTGGACGTGGGCCAGGAGCCGGTCCCAGGTGCCGTCGGCGGACCAGCGCCGGAAGCGTTCGTAGACCGTCTTCCATGGTCCGTATCGCTCGGGCAGGTCACGCCACGCGGCACCGGTGGACAGCTTCCACAAGATCCCGTTGACGACCTGGCGCCGGTCCCGCACAGGCCTGCCCATCCGGCCCGGCGCCAGCAACGGAGCGATCAACGCCCACGACTCATCCGTCAGTTCATGTCGACGCACCACGAACAGAGCAACGAGCCACCAACTTTACGGACACGGCCTAGGGGGTGAGGCGGAACTCCAGCCGTGAGTAGTCCCCGTCCGGGGTCGAACGGATGGTGCCGCGCACGTCCTTGAAGTCACCGGTTCCGCCGGTGACGGCGATGTCGAAGGCGGCGGGCGACTGGTCCGCCGGGTCGACCGAGAGGAGGGTCTGACCGGCGATCTGTCCGCGCGGACCGCCGGTCAGCACGAACGTGCCCACGCACTGCAGGTCACCGGGGTTCCCGGTGCGCGCCACGGTGCAGCTCACGCCGTCCCGGCCGGCCTTCTCGCCGCCCTTGGTCCTGTACAGGTCGTCGGCGAAGGCGAAGGAGTCCCCGACCTCGGGCGCCGGGGCGCTCTCGTCGGTCTGTTCGCCGGGGACCTCCTTGGCGTAGAGGGTGAATGCCAGGTCCTCCGCCTGGGGAGCGGCGTGGACCGGGGCGGCGGCGGTGAAGGCGACGGCCGCGGCCGCGCACGCGCCGAGGGCACCGATCCTCCTGAAGCTGCGGAACATGTCCTGCCTCCTGTGGTCGGGATCTCCCCCCGGGGGTCTCTCGCCCGCTTCACATTGTCCGGCGCCCGCCCCCGCTCCGCCCGTCCTGCGTGGGACCGGGCCGCGGCTACGCTGACGCGCATGAGACACCCGATACGGACCCCGGCCCCGCTCACCGCCGCGCTGGCGGCGGGGCTGCTGCTGACCGGCTGCGGCGCCCCCGAGCCGCTGCCCGAGGTGACGCAGGGCCCGCGGCCGTCGGCGGCGCCGGCCACGTCCGCACCGGCGGCCACGGCCGCACCCGCGGCTGCGGCGGCTTCGCGGGTGACCGTCGGCGGGCCGGGGACGGCGTGCGCACTGCCCGTCTCCTTCGCGCTGGCGGAGAAGTGGGAGGCGGAGGCGATCAAGAACCCCGAGGACCCGGAGTTCGCGGTGCTCACGCGGCAGGGGCCGGCCGTGGTGCGCTGCGAGGTGGACGCCAAGCCGGCCGGGCACATCGGTTATCTGCGGGTGTGGACGGCGGCCGGGAAGGGGCCCGCCCGGCCCGCCCTCGAAGGCTTCGTGAAGGGTGAGAAGGACGCCTCGAAGGCCGTCTACAAGGAGACCGTGACCGGCGCGCTGCCGGTCACCGAGGTGACGTACACGGTCCACAGCGAGCTGTTGGACGAGTCGAAGGAGGAGCGGGCCTTCGCCGTCGCGACTCCGAAGGGGACGGTGATCCTGCACGTCGCCGGGCTCGACAGCGAGGAGTACCGGGCGATGCTCCCGGCGTACGAGCTGGCCCGCTCGACGCTCAAGGTCCTCTGAGGCGCGCCTGATTGACCCGGACTCCGTGACGCGTCCGGTTCACGCCGAGCAGGACCGTGGCCGCCGTCCGGGTCGGACGGCGGCCACGGCTTTCCCCGCCGGGACGGGCCTACACGAACTTCTGGTTCGCCGAGCCGTCGCAGTTCTGGAGCCGGATCTGCTGCTTGGCCGCGCTCTGCGTGAGGCAGAGGGCGGTGGCGGCGGCGGGCCGGATCGTGGCGCCGTCGCGGACGAACTTCTGGTTGGCGCCGCCGTGGCAGTTCCAGAGGATGAGCGCCGTGCCCGCCGCGTTCGAGGTGCTGGGCACGTCGAGGCAGCGGTCCTGGGTGAGCCCGGTGTGGACGGTCTGCCGGGCGGAGTCGTACCACCAGGTCTGGTTGCGGCCGCCGTGGCAGTCCCAGCCGAAGACCCGGGTGCCGTTGGCGCTCTGGGCGCTGTCCACGTCGAGGCAGTTGCCGGTCGCCGCGTTCTTGAGCGGCTTGTACACGTCGTCCCAGGCGACCGGGAAGAGCGTGGGCTTCCCGGTGGAGTTGACGTCGGCGCAACTGGCCTCACGCGCACCGGAGCCGTAGAGCTGGGTCAGGCAGGACGCGAAGGCGGCGTGGCCGCGCGCGTTGGGGTGGAAGGACTGCCGCACCGAGTTCTCGTCCGGGGTGCCGGGCTTGGAGAGGTCGATGTAGAGGCCGCGGGCCCAGGGGTCCTCCATGCAGACCTCGTGGCCGTGGAAGAGCCGCGAGTTGTCGAGGTAGACGGATCCGGTGGAGGCGGCGGCCGCGCGCATCCCGCGTTCGAAGGCGGGGACGGCGGTGTTGCGGCCCCAGACGGTGTCGGAGTCGTAGCCGAGTCCGCCGCAGGCCAGCTTGCCGGGGAAGTCGGGGTTGTCGTGGAAGTCGGGGCCGATGGGGCTGGGGTAGCCCATCAGGACGAGCTTGTAGTCGCCGTCGGCGTATCCGGCGTCGCGCATGACGCTCTTGAGGTCGCGCACGGTCTGCTCGACCTTGGGGACGAGCGCGTCGACGCGGGCCTGCCAGCCGGGGGCGTACTTCGGCTCGCAGGGGCCCTGGAGGGTCAGGTACCGCGTGACGCAGTCCGTCATCACGGGCCCGAACTGCAGGTCGTCGTTGGCTCCGGCGACGAGCAGGACCATCTTGATGCGGGTGTTGCGCGCCTTGACGGCCAGGTTGTCGCTCTGGACGAGTTCGTCGGCGTACTGCTTCGAGCCGCCGATCCGGATGTTGCCGGAGTACGCGCCGGAGCACGAGACGTTGAAGGTGAGGTCCGCGGGGATGCCGGTCCGGTGGATGGCGGCGTCGGGCGAGCGGTGGCACCAGTTGGTGGGGCCGTTGGTGGGGGGCTCGTAGCTGCCGACTCCCTCGCCGGAGATCTCGCTGTCGCCGAGCGAGATCAGGCCGGTCTTGCGCTGGGCGAGCGGGCGCTCCTCGGGGCTGCCGTAGATCTTCGTGGCCTCGGCGGCCCGGATCGCCTCGAGCTCGGGCGGGAGCGGTACGGCGGCCGTGACCGCCGTCGTGCCGGTGGCGGTGGCGCCGGCCGGGGCGGCGGCGGTCATCGTGCCGAGTGCGGCGGCGGCCGCGGTGACGGCGGCGATGGGCCAGCGGAGTCTGTACCTGGTGCGCCTCATTGCGCCTCCTGGAAGTGGGGTTACCCACGGTTTTTACTGGTCGGTACGCGGGTTGGGAATACATCGAACAAGACAAGTGCTCATCTTTTTCGGGGGGTTGGGGCGTCGCCCCGATGGGCACCGCGCAGGAGACTGAGGAAATGAACGACACCAGCGGCACCGAGGACTACCGGACCGAGCACGACTCCATGGGCGAGGTGCGGGTTCCCGCGCACGCCAAGTGGCGGGCCCAGACGCAGCGGGCGGTGGAGAACTTCCCGGTCTCGGGCCAGCGCCTCGAGCGCGCCCACATCGAGGCCCTCGCCCGGATCAAGGCCGCCGCCGCCCAGGTCAACGCGGAGCTCGGGGTGATCGACCGGGACCGCGCGGAGGCCATCGCCTCGGCGGCGGGGGAGGTCGCCGAGGGGCGGTGGGACGAGCACTTCCCGGTGGACGTCTTCCAGACCGGATCCGGCACCTCGTCCAACATGAACACCAACGAGGTGATCGCCACCCTGGCCACCGAGCGGCTCCCCGAGGGCCGCGAGGTCCACCCCAACGACCATGTGAACGCCTCGCAGTCCTCCAACGACGTCTTCCCGTCCTCCATCCACATCGCGGCCACCGCCGCCGTCGCCCGCGATCTGATCCCCGCCCTCGATCACCTGGCCGCGTCCCTGGAGCGAAAATCGGCCGAATTCGCGACGGTGGTGAAGTCCGGCCGCACGCACCTGATGGACGCCACCCCGGTGACCCTCGGCCAGGAGTTCGGCGGGTACGCGGCCCAGGTCAGGTACGGCGTCGAGCGGTTGCGGGCCGCGCTCCCCCGGCTCGCCGAACTCCCCCTCGGCGGTACGGCGGTCGGCACCGGCATCAACACCCCGGCCGGCTTCTCGGCGGCCGTCATCGCGGAGGTCGCCCGCGCGACCGGACTGCCGCTGACCGAGGCCCGTGACCACTTCGAGGCGCAGGGCGCCCGGGACGCCCTGGTGGAGACGTCCGGGCAGCTCCGTACGGTCGCCGTCTCCCTCACCAAGATCGCCAACGACCTGCGCTGGATGGCCAGCGGACCCCGCACGGGCCTCGCCGAGATCAACCTGCCCGACCTCCAGCCCGGCTCGTCGATCATGCCGGGCAAAGTCAACCCGGTGATCCCCGAGGCGGTCCTCATGGTCGCCGCGCAGGTGACCGGAAACGACACCACGGTGGCGGTGGCGGGCGCGGCCGGGAACTTCGAGCTCAACGTCATGCTGCCGGTGATGGCGAAGAACCTCCTGGAGTCGGTACGCCTCCTCGCCAACGCCTCCCGGCTGCTCGCCGACCGCACGGTGGACGGGATCACCGCCAACGTCGAACGGGCCCGCGAGTACGCCGAGTCGTCGCCGTCCGTGGTCACCCCGCTGAACAAGTACATCGGCTACGAGGAGGCCGCGAAGGTGGCGAAGAGGTCCCTCGCCGAGCGGAAGACCATTCGCGAGGTGGTCATCGAGTCCGGTTACGTGGAGCGCGGCGACCTCACGGTCGAGCAGCTGGACGAGGCGCTCGACGTGCTGCGGATGACGCGCCCCTAGGGCGCCCGGACCCGCCCCTCATATGACCGGCCGGTAGCTGACTCATCCGTGATCTGTACCGCAGCGGCGGTGGGAGCGCGCCCCTAAGATCTGCGCATGACAGGATCGGTCGGCTCCCAGCACTGGGCGCCCGGGGATCACATCCTCTGGCGCTACCGCGGCAACGGCACCGGAGCCGTGCACATCTGCCGGCCGGTGACGGTCGTGCAGGACACGCCCGAGCTGCTCGCGGTCTGGATGGCGCCCGGCACCGAGTGCGTACGCCCGGTGCTCGCCGACGGCACACCCGTGCACGAGGAGCCGCTCGCCACCCGCTACACCGCCGCGCGCACCACGGAACGCGCGCGGTGGTTCGGCAGCGGGGTGCTGAAGCTGGCCCGGCCCGGCGACCCGTGGTCGGTGTGGCTTTTCTGGGAGCGCGGCTGGCGCTTCCGCAGCTGGTACGTGAACCTGGAGGAGCCGCGCGTCCGGTGGTCCGGCGGCCTCGACTCCGAGGACCATTTCCTCGACATCTCCGTCTATCCCGACCGCAGCTGGCTGTGGCGGGACGAGGACGAGTTCGCGCAGGCCCAGCGGTCCGGCCTGATGAGCCCCGAGCAGGCCGCGCGGGTCCGCGAGGCAGGTCAGCGGGCGGTGGAGCGGATCAGGGCGTGGGGGGCGCCGTTCGCGGACGGCTGGGAGGACTGGCGGCCTGATCCGGCATGGCGGGTTCCGGAGCTGCCGGCCGACTGGGACCGCACTCCGGCGCACACGGCACCGTGAGACCCTTGATGCGCCCCCGGGGTTCAAACGTAGGATCGTCCTCCGCACGGAAGAGGCGGACCGAACGGCACGTCAGACGGACCGGACCACACGTCAAAGACCGAGCACAGCGCAGGACCTGACCAGAAGTCATCCACGAGGGGGAGAGCAGTGCCGGACGTCTGCCCGGGTGTTCCCACCCCTGCCGTTGCCGCGATCCGCGGAGCCACCACATCCGCCGTACACAAGGGGTTTATCCCCGCCGAAGGCGCGGCATCGGCGAGAAGAGCGAGTGCATCGCACCACCGGCCCGGACGGACGGAATCCCACGCGTGACGGAGCATCCCACCTCCCACGAAGGCCGGCAGCCCCTGGCTGCCCGGCCGCAGGAACACGCGCGCCCTCGCCAGGAGGCGGCGGCCGGCCTGCCCTCCGACCTGCCCGCCCAGGCGGGCGGACCGGCGGCCCCCGGTGCGGACGCGCCCCTCACCGGTGGCGGGCCGGCGGCGCCCCCGGGCGCGCCCGGCACCATCGCCGTCGCCGTGTCCGCGCAGCACCCGGGCGGCGTCCGTGGCGGGGACACCACGGCGCGGCGCGAGGGCGAGCGGCTGCGGTTCGTCGGGGCGGCGACCCGGCGCATCGCGCGCGGCATCGACCTGGACGAGATCGTGCTCGGCCTGTGCCGGGCCACCGTGCCGACGTTCTCCGACGAGATCCTGGTCTATCTGCGCGACCCGCTGCCGGTGGGCGACGAGCGCCCGGCGGCGCCGTTCGTCCTGCGCCTGCGCCGCACCGACCGGCTCCGGTTAAGCGATCTGGAGGGCGAGGAGCTCCTCCTCGTACCCGATCCGGATCCGACGCCCGCGGCCGAGCTCTGCGAGGTGCGGTCCGGTGGTGCGCTCGCCGAGGTGCTCCGCGGGGTGCGCCCGGTGTTCGGCGACTCCGCCGCCGCGAAGACGGCGCTGACCGAGCTGCTCGGCCCCGAGCATCCGCTGCCCGGCGGACTGCGGGCGGTCCTCGCCCCCTTGCGCGGCCGGCGCCGGGTGATCGGCGCGGCCGTGTTCCTGCGCCGCCCCGAGCGGGCCGGTTTCGAACCGAACGACCTGCTCGTCGCGGCGCAGTTGGCCACGCACACCGCGCTCGGCATCGACAAGGCCGTGCTCTACGGGCGTGAGGCGTACATCGCGGACGAGCTCCAGCGGACGATGCTGCCGGACTCGCTGCCACAGCCGACCGGGGTCAAGCTCGCCTCGCGTTATCTGCCGGCCGCCGAGACGGCCCGGGTGGGCGGTGACTGGTACGACGCGATCCCGCTGCCCGGCAGCCGGGTCGCCCTGGTCGTCGGCGACGTGATGGGCCACTCCATGACCTCGGCCGCGATCATGGGCCAGCTGCGCACCACCACGCAGACCCTGGCCGGCCTCGACCTGCCGCCGCAGGAGGTCCTGCACCATCTGGACGAGCAGGCGCAGCGGCTCGGCGAGAACCGGATGGCGACCTGCATGTACGCGGTGTACGACCCGGTCTCGCACCGGATCACCGTGGCCAACGCGGGCCATCCGCCGCCGATACTGCTCCACCTCGGCGGCCGCGCCGAGGTGCTGCGCGTACCGCCGGGCGCGCCGATCGGGGTCGGCGGGGTGGACTTCGAGGCGGTCGAGCTGGACGCGCCCGCCGGTGCCACGCTGCTGCTGTACACGGACGGCCTGGTCGAGTCCCGGCTGCGTGACGTGTGGACGGGCATCGAGCAGCTGCGGGAGCGCCTCGCGGCGACGGCGCAGCTCACGGGCCCCGACCATTCGCCGCCCCTGGAGGCGCTCTGCGACGACGTCCTCGACATGCTGGGGCCCGGCGACCGGGACGACGACATCGCACTGCTCGCGGCGCGGTTCGACGGGATCGCGCCGAGCGACGTGGCGTACTGGTTCCTGGAGCCGGAGGACGCGGCCCCGGGGCGGGCCCGGCGCCTCGCCCGGCGGGCGCTCGCCCGGTGGGACCTGGAGGAGCTGACGGACTCGGTGGAGCTGCTGATCAGCGAGGTCGTGACGAATGCCGTGCGGTACGCGGAGCGTCCCGTGACGCTGCGGCTGCTGCGGACGGACGTGCTGCGCTGCGAGGTCGGCGACGACTCGCCCCAGCTGCCCCGGCAGCGGCGGGCGCGTGACACCGACGAGGGCGGGCGCGGTCTCTTCCTGGTGAACCGGCTGGCACGGCGGTGGGGGGCGACCCGGCTCTCGGGCGGCAAGGTGGTCTGGTTCGAGCTGGCCACCCCAGGCTGACCGTCCCGGCGGACGCGCCAAGGCCGGACACCCCGGACTGACCGTCCGGCGGAGGCACAAAAGCGGAGGCACAAAAGCCGGACACCCCGGGCTGACCGTCCGGCGGACGCGCAGGAGCCTGTCACCCCTGTGGACGTGCCCGGGCCCGCGCGTACCCGGCAGTGACGAAGGCCGGACCCCTCCTGAGGGGTCCGGCCTTCGTCGTGTCGCTACCGCGTCGGTCCGTCGTGTCGCTACCGCGCCGGGCGGGTGGTGAGCCCGCCCTCGGGTTCGGTACCCGCGTCCGGCGGCTCGATCGACGGCGGCGGGGAGGGTTCGCCGGTGTCGGTCGGCTTCGGTTTCGGCTTCCCGGTGGGCACGGGCGGCGTGGTGACCGGGTCCCGCGTCGGCTCCGGCGGCGTGGTGGACGTCGTGGTCGGCGGCGGCGTCGGATCCGGGGACTTCGTGGTCGGCTCCTCGGTCGGCTCCTCGGGCGCCTCGGTGGTCCGGGTCGGCCCGGGGTCCGGCTCGGTGGAGGCCCAGCTGCCGGTCTCCAGGTCGAAGGAGGCGTCGGAGCCGCCGTCGAGGGCGCCGGTGGTGTAGTCGCCCCAGATCCGGGCCGGCGTACGGCCGCCTTCGGCGCGGCCGGGGTTGACGGTGTCGGTGAGGGTGACCTGGTTGCCCTTGGTGTCCTCGCCGAAGATGCCGACGGCGGTGACGAGTTCGGGGGTGTAGCCCACGAACCAGACGGAACGGTTGTTCTCGGAGGTGCCGGTCTTGCCGGCGGCCGCGTAGTCACCGGCGGCCCGGAAGCCGGAACCGTTCTGGACGACGCCCTGCATGGCCTTGGTGACGGTGTCGGCGGCCTCGCGGCTGATGACCTGCTCGCCGATCGCGTTCAGGGGCTCGTGCACGCGGTCCTTGTGCGCGGCGGCCTTCACGAGGGTCGGGGTGACCTTCTTGCCGTGGTTGTCGAGCGTGGCGTACACGCCGGCCATGTCGAAGGTGGAGGCGCCCATCGTGCCGAGGGACATGGCGGGGGTCTCGCCGAAGCCCGGGCCGTCCTTCATGCCGAGAGCGAGGGCGGTCTTCTTGGTGTCGGCCTCGCCGACGTCGACGATCATCTGGGCGTAGACCGAGTTGATGGAGCTGTCGGTGGCCTTCTGGACGGTGACGGGGCCGTAGCTGCGGTTGTTCAGGTTCTCCGGCGCGAAGGCGATGTCGCTGCCGACGACCTTCCGCTTGCTCGTGCCGTCGTAGATCGTGCCGAGTCCTATCTCGCGCCCGTCCTGGGTCTTCGCCCCGGCGTCGAGGGCGGCGGCGAGGACGACCGGCTTGAAGGTGGAGGCGGGCTGGTAGTCGCGGCGGGTCGCGTTGGACGTCCAGTGCTGGGTGGCGCCGACGCCGCCGTACAGGGCGACGACCGCGCCGGTCTTCGGGTCGACGGAGGTGGCGCCGGCCTGGACGACGGCGTCCTTCTTGTCGCCCTCGCGGTCGAGCTTGGCCTCCAGCTGCCGGTCGACGGCCTTGACGAGGTCCTTCTGCTTCTTCTCGTCGATGTTGAGGGTGATCGTCCAGCCGCCGGCCTTGATGTCCTCCTCGCTGACGCCCTGGCGCATCAGCTCCTGGTTGGCGGCCTCGACGATGTAGCCGGTCTGGCCCTCCATGCCGGGGAGCGGCTTGGGCTTCTGCGGCACGGGGAACTTCATGGCGGCGCGCTCGTCCGCGGCGAGCCAGCCCTCGCCGACCATGTTGTCGAGGACGTAGTTCCAGCGCTCCTCGACGAGCTTGCGGCCGGTGGTGCTCGCGGAGGACCAGTCGTACTGGTTGGGCGCCTGGAGCAGCGAGGCGAGGTAGGCACCCTGGGCGGTGGTGAGCCGGGTGGCGTCGACGCCGTAGTACGAGCGGGCGGCGGCCTGGATGCCGTAGGCGCTGCGTCCGTAGTAGCTGGTGTTCATGTAGCCGGCGAGGATGTCGCTCTTCTCGTCCTGCTGGTCGACCTTGATGGCGATGACCAGTTCCTTGAGCTTGCGCGTCGCGGTCTGGTCCTGGCTCAGGTAGTAGTTCTTGACGTACTGCTGGGTGATGGTCGAACCACCCTGCTTGCCCTTGCCGGTGACGGTGGACCAGGCGGCGCGGGTGATGCCCTTGATGTCGACGCCGTTGTCCTCGTAGAAGGTCTTGTTCTCCGCGGCGACGAACGCCTTCTGGACCTTCTCGGGGATCTTCTCCAGGCCGACGATCTCGCGGTTGATCTCGCCGGTGCGGGCGAGGATCTTGCCGTTGGAGTACTTGTAGATGTTGCTCTGCATGGTCGCCTCGGCGTTGGCCGTCGGCACCGGGACCATGAGGTAGACGACGTACAGGGCGCCCATGGCGAGCAGGCAGCACACGAAGAACGTGCCCAGGAGCTTCTTCCAGGAGAAGAGGCGGCGCAGGCCGCGTTTCCTCGCCTTGCCCGTGTCCGGTCGGCCCATGTGTCGTGTCGCTCCGCTCGTCGTGTGTCCTGGCGCGCCCGGTCCGTGTCCCGCCCGCGCCGGGTCGGCTCAGCTAGCCAGCTAACACCGACGATGCGGACAAAGGACAACCGATCACGCCTTTTACGGACGTGAGAATCAGCACCCATGCCCAGAGGAACCGACGCTCCGGCGGGCCGGATGGTTGCGTGAAGCGGGGCCTCCACTTTGCGGAGCGCCGCTATACATCGCGCGTATACACACCATGTACAGTGACGCCCATGTCCATCGGTCACACCCTCCTGGGACTCCTGGAGTCCGGCCCGCGCCACGGCTACGACCTCAAGCGCGCCTTCGACGAGAAATTCGGCCACGACCGGCCGCTGCACTACGGCCAGGTCTACTCGACCATGTCCAGGCTCCTGAAGAACGGCCTCGTCGTCGTCGACGGCATCGAGGCGGGCGGCGGCCCGGAGCGGAAGCGGTACGCCATCACGGACGCCGGCATCACCGATGTCGCCCAGTGGCTCGCCACCCCCGAGAAGCCGGAGCCGTACCTCCAGTCCACGCTCTACACCAAAGTCGTCCTGGCCCTGCTCACCGGCCGCGGCGCCGCCGAGCTCCTCGACACCCAGCGCGCCGAGCACCTGCGACTGATGCGCGAACTCACCCGGCGCAAGAAGGACGGCGACCTCGCCGACCAGCTCATCTGCGACCACGCCCTCTTCCACCTGGAGGCGGACCTGCGCTGGCTGGAACTCACCGCCGCCCGGCTCGACCGGCTCGCCGAGGAGATCCACCGATGAGCTCCACACCCCTCCTCCGGGCCACCGGCCTCGACAAGACCTATGGATCGACCCCGGCCCTCGCGGGCGCCTCCTTCTCGCTCCGGGCCGGCGAGGTCGTCGCCGTCATGGGCCCCTCCGGCTCCGGCAAGTCGACCCTGCTGCACTGCCTGGCCGGAATCGTGCGCCCCGACGCGGGCACCATCACCTACGACGGACGCGAACTCACCGCGCTCTCCGACACCGCGCGCAGCTCCCTGCGCCGTACCGACTTCGGCTTCGTCTTCCAGTTCGGCCAGCTCGTCCCCGAGCTGACCTGCGTGGAGAACGTGGCCCTCCCGCTCCGCCTCAACGGCGAGAGGCGGAAGGCCGCGGAGGCCAGGGCCGTCGAGTGGCTGGCCCGCCTGGAGGTCGACGACACCGCGGGCAAGCGCCCCGGCGAGATATCCGGCGGCCAGGGCCAGCGCGTCGCCGTCGCCCGGGCGCTCGTCACCGCACCCCGCGTGATCTTCGCCGACGAACCGACCGGCGCCCTCGACTCCCTCAACGGCGAACGGGTCATGCGGCTGCTCACCGACGCCTCACGGGACACCGGCGCCGCCGTCGTCCTCGTCACCCACGAGGCCCGGGTCGCCGCCTACTCCGACCGCGAGATCGTCGTACGCGACGGGGCCGTACGGGACGCGGAGTGGGCCGCATGACGCTCCGCACCTGGTCCCGCGACCTGATGCTCGGTGCCCGGTTCGCGGTGGCCGGCGGCCGCTCGGGCCTCCTCCGCACCCTGCTGACCGCGACCGGCGTCGGCTTCGGCGTGGCCCTGCTGCTGCTCGCCTCCTCCTTCCCGAACATGCTCTTCCAGCGGGAGGTACGGGAGGCGGTCCGGGCCGTCGACGGCAGTGCGCAGGTCACCTCCCCCCGGCCCGACTCCTTTCTCCACCTCGGCCGGAACACCGTCTACCGGGACGACGTCATCAGCGGACTGCTGCTGCGCCCCGAGGGCGACGCACCCCCGGTCCCGCCGGGCGCCACGGCGTTCCCCGGGACCGGCGAGATGCTGGTCTCCCCCGCGCTCGCCGCACTGCTCGACTCCCCCGAGGGCGCGCTGCTCAAGGAGCGGATCCCCTACAGGACCGTCGGCACGATCGGCGAGGCCGGACTCATCGGGCCGGCCGAGCTGCGGTACGTCGCCCACGTCGACTTCCTCGACCCCGAGAACTTCGACGGGCGCGGCACGCGGTACGGCTGGTCCGTGCCCGAGGAACCGATGAACGCGTTCCTGATCCTCCTCGTCGTCGTCGCCTGTGTCGTCCTGCTCCTCCCGGTGCTCGTCTTCATCGCGACCGCCGTCCGCTTCGGCGGCGAGCAGCGTGACCGGCGGCTCGCCGCGCTCCGGCTCGTCGGCGCCGACACCGCCATGACCCGGCGGATCGCGGCCGGCGAGTCCCTCGCGGGCGCGCTGCTCGGCCTGCTCGTGGGCATCGGACTCTTCGCGGCGGCCCGGGAGTTCGCCGGCACCTTCACCGTCTGGGACGTCAACGCCTATCCCTCCGACGTGGCACCGATGCCCGTGCTCGCCGTGCTCGTCCTCGTCACGGTCCCGGTCTCCTCCGTCGTGGTCACCCTCTTCGCGCTGCGCGGAGTGGTGATCGAACCGCTCGGTGTCGTCAGGACCTCGACTCCGCGCCGCCGCCGGCTGTGGTGGCGGATCCTGCTCGTCGCGGCCGGCGTGGCCCTCCTCGTCCCGCTCATGGGCGACGTCCAGGTGACCGACACCAGCATCGACACCGTGGGCGTCGCGACAGGGACCACCCTCGCCCTGATCGGCCTCACCACACTCCTGCCATGGCTGGTGGAGGCATGTGTGAAGCGGCTGCGCGGAGGCCCGGTGGCCTGGCAGCTCGCCGTCCGCAGGCTCCAGCTGAGCAGCGGCACCGCGGCCCGCGCCGTCAGCGGCATCGTCGTCGCGGCGACGGGGGCGATCGCCCTGCAGATGCTCTTCCAGACGATGGAGCACGACTTCACGCAGGCCACGGGCGAGGACGCGTCCCGCGCCCAGATCGCGTTCGGCACCGATGCCAGGACCGCGGACGAGGCCCGCGGGATGATCGACCGCTTCGAGCGGACCGAGGGCGTCAGCGGGGTGATCGGCATCATCGAGTCGCACGTGTGGCGGCCCGGGCCCCTCAAGGAGGGCGAGGAGTTCGCCCCGATGGCCTCGCTCAGGGTCGGCGACTGCGCCTCCCTCGCGGAGTTCGCCATCCTGCCCTCCTGCGAGGACGGCGACGTGTTCGTCTTCCTCGCGCACGGCGCTCAGGGCAACCCGGACGACGCCCGGGTCACCGTGGTCGCGCGGCCCGGCGCCACGGTCGCCCTGCGCGACCCGCATCCGCACCCGAGCGAGCCGAAGCGCCCCGAGGGCACTCCGCTGCCGCAGTGGCGCCTCCCGGCCACCGCCCGGATCGTGGACTCCCGCCCCGACCCGACGGGCATGTACCAGTACGGTGTCCTCGCGACCCCGTCGGCGATCGACGCCGCGCGGCTCGACGAGCCCGACGCGCAGGCCATGGTCCGGCTCGACCCGGCGGTGCCGGACGCCGCCGACAACGTACGGAACACGGCGGCTGCCATCGACCCGACGTCCTGGGTCCGCGACCTGAAGGAGACCGAGCGGGACGCGGCGTTCTCCAGCGTCCGCACCGGCATCCTGGTCGGCTCCACCCTGACGATGCTCCTGGTGGCGGCCTCGCTCCTGGTGGCGACCCTGGAGCAGCTCAGGGACCGCAAGCGGCTGCTCTCCTCCCTCGTCGCCTTCGGCACCCGGCGCTCCACCCTCGGCTGGTCGGTGCTGTGGCAGACGGCGGTGCCGATCGCCCTCGGGCTCGTCCTCGCCGTGGCGGGCGGGCTCGGCCTCGGGGTGGTCCTCCTCAGGATGGGCGGGCAGCCGGTCACCGACTGGTGGGTCTTCCTGCCCGTCGTCGGGATCGGGCTCGCGCTGATCGCGGCCGTGACGCTGCTGAGCATGCCGGTCCTGTGGCGGCTCATGCGCGCGGACGGCCTGCGCACGGAGTAACCCTCCGGGCGCGTGTACGAGGGAGGGGGCGGCGGTTCCTGGGGCCGGGGGGTCTCAGGAGCCGCCGCCCCCTTCCCGCGTACGGCACCCGGGTCCCGGCGACCGCCCGCCGCCGTACGCGCGGCTCAGGAACCCGCCGTCGCGTCCAGCAACCGTACGGGAAGTTCCCTCATGGCCTCCCGCAGGGCCTCGGCGAGTTGCTCGAACTCGGCGTGCCGGGCCGCGCCCGTCCGCATCGCGAGGGCGATCCGCCGGGCCGGGGCGGGTCCGGCGAAGAGCCCGGTCCACAGGGCGTCGTTACGGGCGGTCTCGACGGTGACGGCGGTACGCGGCAGCAGCGTCACCCCGAGTCCGCCGGCCACCAGCTGGACCAGGGTGGCGAGCCCCGCGGCGGTGGTGGTGACCTCGGCACCGTCCGTGCGCCCGGCCTCGCGGCAGATGTCCAGGGCCTGGTCGCGCAGGCAGTGCCCCTCGTCGAGGAGGAGCAGCCGCTGCTCCCTGAGCGCCTCGCGCGGGATGTCGTGCCGTCCGGCCAGCGGATGCCCCTGCGGGGTGACCAGGACGAAGTCCTCGTCGAAGAGCGGGAGTTCGGTGATGCCGGGCACGCCGAGCGGGACGGCGAGCAGCAGCAGGTCGAGCCGCCCGGCCGCGAGCCCCTCCAGGAGCGAGGAGGTCTGCTCCTCGTGGACCTGGAGGTCGAGGTCCGGGTAGCGCCGGTGGACCAGGCGCAGGACCGTCGGCAGCAGATAGGGCGCGACGGTCGGGATCACGCCGAGCCGCAGCACCCCGGTGAACGGCGCCTGGGCCGCCTCCGCCTCCTCCATCAGCTCCGCGACCGCGTCGAGGACCGCACGGGCGCGCACCGCGAGCCGCTCCCCCGCGGGCGAGAGCAGCACCTTTCTCGTCGTACGCTCAAGGAGCTGGACACCGAGTGCCTCTTCGAGAGTCGAAACCGCGCCCGAGAGTGCGGGCTGGCTCATGCCGATGGCGGCCGCCGCGTCGCGGAAGTGCAGATGCTCGGCGACCGCCGCGAACGCCCTGAGCTGCGAGAGGCTCGGCTGTTTGCCTCGGGAGGGGCCGTGCGGGGAGCTGTATGGGGATGCCACTGATAACCACCTTCGATCAACACGACCCACTCTAGCTATTTCACTGATCAATGCACTCCGTGCCATGCTGTGATCTCGTCCAACCCCCACGGAAGCCCCCAAAAGGGACCCTTCCTGTTTGCAAGGAGAGCGCGTGCTCACTGTCGGTGACAAGTTCCCCGCTTACGACCTGACCGCCTGCGTGTCGCTGGAGAGCGGCAAGGAGTTCGAGCAGATCGACCACAAGTCCTACGAGGGCAAGTGGCGCGTGGTGTTCTTCTGGCCGAAGGACTTCACCTTCGTCTGCCCCACCGAGATCGCCGCCTTCGGCAAGCTCAACGACGAGTTCGCGGACCGCGACGCCCAGATCCTCGGCGTCTCCGGCGACTCCGAGTTCGTGCACCACGCCTGGCGCAAGGACCACGCCGACCTGCGTGACCTGCCCTTCCCGATGCTGGCCGACTCGAAGCACGAGCTCATGCGCGACTGCGGCGTCGAGGGCGAGGACGGCTTCGCCCAGCGTGCCGTCTTCATCGTGGACCCGAACAACGAGATCCAGTTCACCATGGTGACCGCCGGCTCCGTCGGCCGTAACCCCAAGGAGGTCCTGCGGGTCCTCGACGCCCTGCAGACCGACGAGCTGTGCCCGTGCAACTGGAACAAGGGCGAGGGCACCCTCGACGCCGGCGCCCTCCTCGCGGGCGAGTGATCTGACATGGCTCTCGACGAACTCAAGTCCGCCATACCGGACTTCGCCAAGGACCTGAAGCTGAACCTCGGTTCGGTCATCGGCAACAGCGAGCTGCCGCAGCAGCAGCTCTGGGGCACCGTCCTCGCCTGCGCGATCGCCTCGCGCTCGCCGAAGGTCCTCAAGGAGCTGGAGCCCGAGGCCCAGGCCAACCTGAAGCCCGAGGCGTACCAGGCCGCCAAGTCCGCCGCCGCGATCATGGCGATGAACAACGTCTTCTACCGGACCCGGCACCTGCTGTCGGACCCCGAGTACGGGACGCTGCGCGCCGGTCTGCGGATGAACGTCATCGGCAACCCGGGCGTCGAGAAGGTCGACTTCGAGCTGTGGTCGCTGGCCGTCTCCGCGATCAACGGCTGCGGCCAGTGCCTGGACTCGCACGAGCAGGTCCTGCGCCAGGCCGGTGTCGACCGCGCGACGATCCAGGAGGCCGTGAAGATCGCCGCGGTGATCCAGGCGGTCGGCGTCACCCTCGACGCGGAAGCGGTCCTCGCCGAGTAAGGCGTGACCGTCGTACGTGAAGGGCCCCGGGGCAGCACGCCCCGGGGCCCTTCCGTCACTTCTTGAGCGCCTTCATGAGGGCCAGCGCGTCCTGGGACATCGGGACGTCGATCCCGGAGAGGTCGAGCGGCTCGGTCACGACCAGCCGCCCGTCCACCTCGTGGTTCTGGCGGTACATGTCGAACGAGATCTCCGCCTGACCGTCGAGGATCCTCAAGGTTCCGCCCTCGCCTCCGTGGTCGTCGAAGAAGGCCTGCTCACCGATGCCGTCGAGCTCCTGGATCACGCCGAACTGCCGCGCCCGCACCTCGAACTCGGCACCCGGGTCGATCGTCCTGTGCAGGGTGTACGTGATGTCGACGCTCTGCCCGGTCTCCGGCGGGCCGAAGGTGACCACGCACGACGACTCGCTGATCGCCGGTTCGTCCACGGTGAACCCGGCCCCGTCCTGGCTCCGCTTCCCCAGGACACCGGCGAGCGCCTTGAGCTCCGCCACCTCGCAGAGGCTCTCCACCGCCCTGTACCCGCCGAGGTCCGGTCCCGGTTCCTTTCCCCGTTCGTACGCGTAGAGCCCGCCGCCCCACACCGCCGAGGCCGCCACCACGCCGCCGAGCGCCCACAGCCAGGGGCGGCGTGGCCGGGGCTCGCGGGGCGGCGGGGTCTCGGTGAGGACTTCGGGCGCGTCGAACCCGGCCCCGCCGACCAGTTCCGGTTCCGAGATCACCGGCTCCCGCCCTTGTCGGCCGCCGAGCCCGGCGCCGGGGTGGGAGCCACCTCGAACGCGGTCGCCCCGCGCGGTTCGGGGGCGCTGCGGAGCGCCTGTTCCGTGCTGTACGCGCGCAGGTAGCCGACCACGGTGTTGGCGACGGCGACCAGCGGGACCGCGACGACGGCGCCGCCGATGCCGGCGGTCAGACCGCCGGCCGCGACCGCGAGGACGACGGCCAGCGGGTGGACCCGCACGGCGCGTCCGAGGATGAAGGGCTGGAGCACATGGCCCTCGATCTGCTGCACGGCGAGGACGACGACGAGCACCATGAGCGAGGTGAAGAGACCGTTGGTGACGAGGGCGACGACGACCGCGAGGGCGCCGGAGACCACCGCGCCGACCAGCGGGATGAAGGCGAACAGGAAGATGAAGACGGCGAGCGGCACCGCCATCGGTACTTCGAGGAACCAGAGCCCGAGGCCGATGAAGACGGCGTCGATCAGGGCGACGAGCACCGTGCCCCGCACATAGGCGGTGAGGGTGCGCCAGGCGCGCGGGCCGGCGCCGGCGACGCCCGGCCTGGCCTGGGCGGGGACCAGCTTCAGCGTCCACTCCCACACCTTCTTCCCGTCGTAGAGCAGGAAGAGCGTCGAGAACATGGCGAGCAGGATGCCGGTCATCGTCTCGACGACCACGGTGACGCCCTGGAGACCGACCTGGGTGATCTGCTCGGCGTTGGCGCCGACGGAGTCGCTGAGGTTCTTCGCGATGCCGTTGATCTGCTGCTCGGTCACATGGAAGGGGCTGTTGAGCAGCGCGAGCTTGAGTTCCTCGATGCCGTTCTTGACCTGGTCGGACAGGTTGTCGATGTTGTCCATGACCTGCCAGACCACGAACCAGCCGACCAGGCCCATCACGACGAAGCCCGAGACGGCGGTGACGGCCGTGGCGAGGCCGCGGGGCAGGCCCTTCCTGCGCAGCATGGTCACGGTGGGCTGGAGCAGGGCGGTGACGAGAAGTGCGGCGACGAAGGCGAGGACGACCAGCTGCACGGAGCTGATCACCTTCATCAGGACCCAGACCGTCCCGGCGAAGACGAGGAGGCGCCAGCTCGCCTCCGCCGCGACGCGCATGCCCCAGGGGATCGCGGCGACGGGGTCGGGCCGGGCGGCGACGGCCGGCGCGTACGAGGGGGGCGCGGGGACGGAGGAGACCGGCTCCGCCGACGCGGCGGCCGGCTCGGGGAGGGCGGCGGCGGTGTCCGGTTCCCCCTGCGGGCGCACGGGTGTGGCCGCGTCCGCGGGGGTGCGGTCGGCCGGTCGTTCCCGCGGGTCCTCGTACGGCGGGTGGATCGGGTCCTCGCGCTCGGCCTCGGCCCTGCGCTCGTCGAGGCGCTCACCCATACGGCTCAGGCTTTCGCCCAGCCGACCCAACCACCCTGGCATTCTTGCCATCTCTTTCCTCTTCCCCCCGCCTGCGCTGCCCCGCTCGCTCCCCCGCGAGCCCATGGGGCTCCGAACCTACACGCAAGGAGCCCCTCACCGTAGGACGGTGAGGGGCTCCCCAAGGTTGAGCACGCCGCTACTAGTACCAGCGGTTGGCCTGCCAGAACGACCAGGCGCCACAGGGGCTGCCGTAGCGGCCGTCCATGTAGCTGAGGCCCCACTTGATCTGGGTGGCGGGGTTGGTCTGCCAGTCGGCGCCGGCGGACTGCATCTTGTAGCCCGGGAGGGCCTGCATGAGGCCGTAGGCGCCCGAAGACGGATTGGTCGCGCGGTAGTTCCAGCCGGACTCGTGGTCCACGATGTTGCTGAAGCACTGGAACTGCGAGGCCGGGATCATCTGGCGAGCCATCGCCTTGACCTCGGAGATGGAGTACGAGCCCTGGGCGGAGAACGACGAGGCGTCGCGCATCGAGGAGCGGCTTGCGCGCTCGGCCTCCGCCTCCTTGCGCTCCTTCTCGGCCTTCGCCTCGGCCTCGGCTTCGGCGGCGGCCTTGTCGGCCGCCTCCTTCTTCGCCTCGGCGTCCTTGGCCGCGCGCAGACGGGCGGCCTCCTCCGCGGACTTCTTCGCGGCCGAGTCGGCAGCGGCGGCCTGGACGTCGGCCTGCTCCGAGAGGGACGAGACCTGTACCTGGGCCTGCTCGCCCACGGGAATGTCCGCGAGCAGCGTGGTGTCGGCCGCGGTGGCCTCGAAGTTGTCGTCCGAGGGCTGAGCGGCGTTACCCGACGCAACGCCCACGACGGCGCCGACGGTGGTGACCGCAGTGGCCGAAGCCACCGCGAATCCCCGGACCGAGATCCGGCTCACACGGTTTCCTTCCAGCATCGTCCGCACAGGTGACCACGCGGGCGAAATCGTGCCCCTGGCGCTGGTCTCCGACGTACTGGGTCACAGGAGACACGGGCCCGTGGTGCTGTGGGCGGCATACGGCGGACGGCTGTTGAGTTGTGCGGGGGTTGTGCGCCTGAAGGTGCACGGGTGCCGTATGCGGGGCCTGACGGAAGCAAGACTCTGCCGGACGGCGACACCGCAAGGCAATTCTGTGTTGCGTGTGAAAGCTCACACCTCGGCGGGGCGGGAGTTTTGGACGATACGGCGGACAGCGCGGCGCCGCCCGGCTAAGCTCCTGCGCTTTGCCGGGCGGCGCCAACTTCCGTACGGGTGCGGACCCGTACGAAACGGGTCACATCACACTGTCCTCCAGCATCTCCGTCACGAGCGCGGCGATCGGGGAGCGCTCGGATCGGGTGAGCGTGACATGGGCGAAGAGCGGATGACCCTTCAGTTTCTCGACCACGGCGACGACTCCGTCGTACCGGCCGACCCGGAGGTTGTCCCGCTGGGCGACGTCGTGGGTCAGCACGACCCGCGAATTCGCCCCGATCCGGGACAGAACGGTCAACAGGACGTTCCGCTCCAGGGACTGGGCCTCGTCCACGATGACGAACGCGTCGTGGAGCGAGCGGCCACGGATGTGGGTCAGCGGCAGGACCTCCAGCATCCCCCGGCCGAGCACCTCCTCGATCACCTCGCGGCTCGCGACCGACGACAGCGTGTCGAAGACCGCCTGGGCCCACGGGCTCATCTTCTCGGACTCGCTGCCCGGCAGGTACCCGAGCTCCTGGCCACCGACCGCGTACAGCGGACGGAAGACCATCACCTTCTGGTGCTGACGGCGCTCCAGGACCGCCTCGAGGCCCGCGCAGAGCGCGAGCGCGGACTTGCCGGTGCCGGCCCGGCCGCCCATCGAGATGATGCCGACGTCCGGGTCGAGGAGCAGATCGAGCGCGATCCGCTGCTCGGCGCTGCGGCCGCGGAGCCCGAAGGCCTCCCGGTCGCCGCGGACCAGCCGTACGTTCCCCTCGGCGGTGATCCGGCCGAGCGCCTTGCCCCGCTCGGACTGGAGCACCAGGCCCGTGTGGACCGGAAGCTCGGCGGCCTCCGGCACGTACAGCGACTCCTGGTCGTACAGCAGGTCCACCTGCTCCCCGGAGAGCGCGAGGTCGGACATCCCGGTCCAGCCGTTGGCGTCCGTGATGGCCAGTTCGGCCCGGTACTCCTCGGCGAGGAGCCCGACCGATGAGGCCTTGATGCGCAGCGGCAGGTCCTTGGAGACGACCGTGACGTCGTACCCCTCCGCCTGGAGGTTCCGCGCGACCGCGAGGATCCGTGAGTCGTTGTCCCCCAACCTGTAGCCGGCGGGCAGTACACCGGGGTCGGAATGGTTGAGTTCGACACGCAGGCTGCCGCCCAGGTCCCCGATGGGGAGCGGGGCGTCCAGACGCCCGTACCGCACCCGGAAGTCGTCCAGGAGGCGCAGGGCCTGCCGGGCGAAGTAGCCGAGTTCGGGATGGTGCCGCTTGGCCTCGAGCTCCGTCACCACGACGATCGGGAGCACCACCTCGTGCTCCTCGAAACGAGACACGGCGTTGGGGTCGGCCAGCAGGACGCTGGTGTCGAGAACATAGGTGCGCCGGTCGGAAAGGCGGCGCTTCGTGCTGGTCACCACGGAAGGACAGACCCCCTCGGAAGACCCCTGTGAGGTCGGGGTGCGACGGAACCGGTGTCGCTGCGGAATGGGACCGGGTTCAGGCCGCGATGCGCGGGCCGAACCACGGCCCTCCGCTTCTCCCGTACGTGTCCCGCACGGTCGTCCTGGTGCAAGGGGCCTCCCGGGTGGCGGTCTCCGTGCCGCTCACTTCACCAGGGATATGCCCTCGATCAGGCCTTGCCATGCCAGGGCATATGACGACGTGTTCATGAACACGAGGTGATCGGTTCCGACCGGAACGCGGGCGCTCCGAGGGCGCCCGGTCTCAGGTCCCGTAACGCCGGTGCCTGGCCGCGTAGTCACGCAGCGCCCGCAGGAAGTCGACCTTGCGGAAGGCCGGCCAGTGCACCTCGCAGAAGTAGTACTCCGAGTGGGCGCTCTGCCACAGCATGAAGCCCGAGAGCCGCTGCTCGCCGCTGGTACGGATCACCAGGTCCGGATCGGGCTGACCGCGCGTGTACAGGTGCTCCGAGATGTGCTCGACGTCGACGATCTCGGCGAGCTCCTCGAAGCTCGTCCCCCGGTCCGCGTGCTCCAGGAGCAGCGAGCGGACCGCGTCCGCGATCTCCTGCCGGCCGCCGTAGCCCACCGCCACGTTCACGAGTATCCCCGTGTTGGCGTGGGTGGCCTGCTCGGCCTCCTTCAGGACCGACTGCGTACGGGAGGGCAGCAGGTCCATCGTGCCGACGTGGTTGACCCGCCAGCGGCCGTCGGAGGCGAGCGAGCGCACCGCGTTCTCGATGATGCCGAGCAGCGGCACCAGCTGCTCCTCGGGCCGGTTCAGGTTGTCCGTGGAGAGCATCCAGAGCGTGACGACCTCGACGTCGGTCTCGGCACACCAGCCGAGCAGCTCCTGGATCTTGTCCGCGCCGGCCTTGTGTCCCTGCTCGGGGGTTCCGCCGGACGCCTTGGCCCAGCGGCGGTTCCCGTCGAGGATCACCCCGATGTGCTTGGGCACCTGGGCGTGGTCGAGGCGGCCTTCCACCCGGCGTGCGTAGAGCCCGTACACCAGGTCGCGCAGGTTCACCGTTCTTTACCCCTCTGTGCAGCGGCGGTCCGCCATGCAGCGGCGGTCCGCAAGCCGCCACACTACTGCGCACGGGCGACAGGCTCCCAGCCCGGGACTGTCACAAGTACGTGATAAGCAGAGATACGTGACTGATTCCCCCTTGTACCGCGCCTCCGCCGACCGCTACGACACCATGGAGTACCGCCGCTCGGGCCGCAGCGGCCTCAAGCTCCCGGCGGTCTCGCTCGGCCTCTGGCACAACTTCGGCGACGACCGCGCGCTCGCCACCCAGCGGGCGATCCTGCGCCGCGCCTTCGACCTGGGCGTGACCCACTTCGACCTGGCGAACAACTACGGGCCGCCGCCCGGCTCCGCCGAGCTGAACTTCGGCAAGCTCTTCGCCCAGGACTTCGCGCCGTACCGGGACGAGCTGATCATCTCCACGAAGGCCGGATACGAGATGCACCCCGGCCCGTACGGCGAGTGGGGCTCCCGCAAGTACCTGCTGTCCTCGCTCGACGCCTCCCTGAAGCGGATGGGCCTCGACCACGTCGACATCTTCTACTCGCACCGCTTCGACCCGCACACCCCCCTCGAAGAGACGATGGGCGCCCTGGCCTCCGCCGTCCAGCAGGGCAAGGCGCTGTACGTCGGTGTCTCCTCCTACACCAGCGAGCAGACCGCCGAGGCCGCGCGGATCCTGCGCGCGATGGGCGTCCCCGCGCTCATCCACCAGCCCTCGTACTCGATGATCAACCGCTGGACCGAGGAGGACGGCCTCCTCGACACCCTGGAGGAGGCCGGGATGGGCTGCATCTCCTTCGTGCCGCTCGCGCAGGGGCTGCTCACCAACAAGTACCTGAAGGGCATCCCGGAGGGCTCCCGTGCCACCCAGGGCAAGTCCCTCGACCCGAACCTGCTCTCCGACGAGGTGCTGCGGCGCCTGCACGGCCTCGCGGACATCGCGGAGCGGCGCGGACAGTCCCTGGCGCAGCTGGCGCTGTCGTGGGTCCTGCGGGACGAGCGGATGACCTCGGCGCTGATCGGCGCGTCCAGCGTCGCCCAGCTGGAGGAGAACGTGGCGGCGCTCGCCGGTCCGCCGCTGACCGCCGCGGAGCTGGTGGAGATCGACTCGTTCGCCGTGGACACCCAGGGCACGAACATCTGGGCCGGCCGGGGCTGACGCTCCTGAGGGGGCCGGGAAAAGAAAAAACGGGCCGGTCCGTGGGGGGGATACGGACCGGCCCGAGGGGGGGTTTCCACCATAACCCTTCGATAGTCGTCCTGCGCGCCACGTACGCCGTACGAACCTCGACGAATCTGTCGGATCCCAGTCGGGACAAGGGCTGCGGGGGGCCGTGGCGGGTTTGCGCCCGGCGTGGCGGCGGAGTTCCGTCCCTCCCACGAGGGACCGGACGGGCGGGGCACGACGTTGACGCGGGGAGGCCCCGAGCGGGCTCAGGGAAGCGCGGTGAAGGCGCCGAGAAGCAGACCGAGGAGACCGCCCCCGAGCATGAAGGGCCCGAAGGGGATCGCCGAGGAGCGGCCGGCCCGCCGCAGCAGGACCAGGCCGAGGCCGTAGACCGCGCCGAGCAGGAAGCCCGCGAACGCGCCGACGAAGAGGACTCCCCAGCCGTACCAGCCGAGCGCGGCGCCCAGCGACAGCGCCAGCTTGACGTCGCCGAAGCCGAGACCGCTCGGGTTGATCCAGAACAGCACCAGATAGGCGCCGCCGAGGGTGAGCGCGCCGAGCAGCGCGTGAAGCCAGGAACCCGCGTCGTACGGGAGGAGCTCCGCGGCACCGAGCAGCACCGGGACGGCGGCGGCGAGCGGCAGCGTCACCGCGTCCGGCAGCCGGTGCACGCGCGCGTCGACACCGGCGAGGAGCACGGCGAAGGGCGCGACGAGCAGCCAGACCACCAGCTCGGGCCGGGGCCCGCCGGTGGCGGCGGCGAGCGCGGCGCACACGAGGGCGGTGAGCAGCGGCGCGGTGAGCGGGGCGGCGGTCGTCGCGCAGTCCCGCCGGCCGGGTCCGCCCAGCCACCCGCCCGCAGGCCCCACGAGCACGTGCCCGGCGGGGCAGCGGTCCCGCCACGGCTCCTCGGACGCCACGGAGAGCCGGTACGCGGCCCGCGGCACGAGCAGGCCGACGGCGGCGCCCCAGAGGGCGGCGAGGGCGATCAAGGTGACGTACACGGACCAGACCCTAGGGTCTGGGGCCGCTACGGTCTGGCCCATGGGGAAATGGGAGGACGGGCCGGGAACGCTGACGGCTCCGGGGGCGACGGTGCCGCTGCAGGTCGCGGCCTCGTACCGGGCGCGGCGGCGGGGGCTGCTCGGGCGGGACGGGATCGAGGGGGCGCTGCTGATCGTCCGGACGAACAGCGTGCACACCTTCGGCATGCGGTTCGCGATCGACGTGGCCTATCTGGACCGCTCGTCCACGGTCCTCTCCGTCGTCACCATGAAGCCGGGGCGGCTCGGCATGATCCGGCCGCGCGGCCGGCACGTCCTTGAGGCGGAGGCGGGAGCGATGGCCGGGTGGGGCCTGCGGCCGGGGGTACGCGTGCGCGTGGATGCTCCGTAGTCACGGGGGACGGGGGTCGTGCGCGTGGATGCTCCGTAGTCACGGGGCCGGGGGACGCGTACGCGTGGAGGTTCCCCCGTCATGGTCACGGGGGGCCGGAGCCGAGCAGGGTGAAGGCCCCGTACGCGGCGGAGGCCAGCGCGAGCCCGGCGAGGACGGGCACGACGGTACGGGTCCGCAGCCGCGCGAGGGCGACGGCGGGCGGAAGCAGCAGCCCGAACGCCGGCATCATCAGACGCGGCCGGGAGCCGAAGTACGCGGCGCCGACGAGCGAGACGAACACGACGCCGATGGTGTAGAGGAGCAGGGGCAACGGCTGCCGCTGCCGTACGCACAGGGCGACGAGCCGGCCGAGCAGCGCCAGCGCCGCGCACAGACCGAGGGCGGCGGGCCACGGCAGGCCGAGGATGAACCTGCCGAGGGCGACGCCCCCGTCTATGGAGTTGCCCCAGGCCGCCTGGACGTCGAAGTAGGCGGTCGGACCGCCCTCCCGGACGCCGACGTACACGACGTACCCCAGCCAGCCGAGCGGGGCGATCAGGACCCCGGCCACCGTCCGCGCGGGCAGTCGCCGGTCCCGTACGAGCATGACAAGGGCCGTGATCCCGAGGGCGGCGATCAGCGCGGCGGCCGTCGGCCGGGTGAGCCCGGCGGCCGCGCACAGGACACCGGCCATGATCCAGCGCCCGCGCAGGACCGCGTACAGCGACCAGGCGGCGAGGGCGGTGAACAGCGTCTCCGTGTACGCCATCGACTGGACGAACGCGGTCGGGTACACACCCCAGAGGACGGCGAGCACGACCCCGACGGCGGGGCGGAAGACATGGGCGCCGCACCGGTGGATGCCCCAGGCGGCGGCGAGCCCGGCCGTCCAGGAGATCAGCAGCCCGGCGGTGGCGGCGTCCACGGGGAGGACGGCCGAGAGGCCTCGCTCAAGGGCGGGGAAGAGGGGGAAGAAGGCGAGGTCGGAGTGAACGTCGCCGTCGGGCAGGGTCACCTCGTACCCGTAACCGTGCTCGGCGATCCGCACGTACCAGACGGAGTCCCAGCGTCCCTTGAGCCGGTGCAGCCCGTCCTCGCCGGTCGCCGCGGCGGCGATCGCGAGGACCGCGAGGCCGATGAGGCGGGTGAGGGCATACCCGCCGACGGCGAGGACGGTGGGGCGGCGGAGGCGGTTGAGGCTGCTGGGACGGTCGGGACGGGAATCGGGCATGCGCTCGATTATCCCGGGGCGGCCGGAACGGTCAGCCGAGGGGCCTTATGCGGACGAACTTCGCGGCCATGACGGGACCGAGCTGATGCACGATGGCATGCCCGGGTTCCTGCGGGGAGGGCAGATCACCGAGGAACGACGTCACGATGACCTCGTCGACGCCGAGGACCCCACGGCAGCTCTGCTCCTCCAGGAAGGCGAGGGTGCTGCGCCAGTCGGCCGCGTCCGGGGCCTCGCCGAGGAAAGAACGGACGGTGTCCTGGACGACGTCCCAGAAGAACACGTGCGGCAGTACACCCCCCTGACGGAACACATGGTTCTCGTACACGCCCCGGAACTCCGGGATACGGCTGACGAGATCACCGACCAGCCGAACGCCGGGCGTCTCGCTCCCGGCCTCGCTCGGCGTCCCGTTCGGCGTCACCCTCAGCGTCCCGCCCGGCGTCTCGCGCGGAGTCGTCGTCATCTGTCCAGAATGCTCCCGCCCGGCGCGCTTGTCCCCCGGCTTTGCGCTTTCCT
The DNA here is from genome assembly GCF_042879855.1 of Streptomyces sp. NPDC058326. NCBI lineage: Bacteria > Bacillati > Actinomycetota > Actinomycetes > Kitasatosporales > Streptomycetaceae > Streptomyces > Streptomyces sp. NPDC058326. The sequence continues at coordinate 26,541 of NZ_JBHVZO010000004.1, forward strand.
GACGACGGCTTTCGGCAGGTTTTCCACAGGGGGTGCGAAGTGTCCCTCTTCCGTGGATCGTTGGGCGTATGTACGAGTTGGCGATCCTCGCCAGGGGCGGGGTCCTCCTGACGGTCTGGGCGGTCACGGCGGGCTGGCCCCCGGGCCGGCTGGCCGGCCGCCTGCACCGGGACGGCTGGCAGTGGATCTGCCGGGGCGCTTGGGCCGCCCCGGGGAAGGAGGTGGACTGGCGGGTGAGGGCGACGGCCCTGCAGTTCCTGCGTCCGGAACTGGTGTGCAGCCACGGCACGGCGGCGGAGCTGCACCGCATCGAACGCCTCGGAGGCGCACGGCCGTCCGACGTCCTCGACTTCACCGCCGCACGCCCCGCCCACTCGTCCCACGGCGACCGGATACGGGTCCACGCGACCCTGTTCCTCACCGCCCGGGACCGGACGACCCGGCGCGGGCTGCGCACGACGACCCCGGCGCGGACGGTCGGCGACCTCATACGGGGCTGCGGGAGCCGGGAGGAGGCGGTGGTGGTCGCGGACTCGGCCCTCGCACGACGGTCGGTCGGAGGCGTACGGCGAGAGCCACTCGTCCGGTACGAGGAACTCGCCGCCGAACTCTCCCCGCCCCGAAGGGGCGCGGTCCGCGCCCGGGCCTGGCTCCCGCTGACCGAGGCGGCCTCGGGCTCCCCTGCGGAGTCGGTCGCCAGACTGCGGATAGGGGACGCCGGCCTGTTCCCCGAATCGCAACCGGCGCTCCGCACGGCGGACGGACGCCTGCTCCTCCGCCCCGACTTCCTCTTCCGCGCGGAGGGCCTCGCGGTCGAGGTCGAGGGCTACGCCTTCCACGGCACCCGCAGCGCCCACGAACGGGACGTCGCCCGCTTCAACGCGCTGCAGTCCTGCCCGGGGGTGCGCCGGGTTCTGCGGTTCACGGCGGGAGAGGTCTTCCGCCACCCGGACCGCATGACGGCCACGATCCGGGCGGCGCTGGCCTCGCTGTCGCGCTAAGCCCCGGGGGTCGTACGGGGGAAGGAGATCTCGACGCGCCGGTTCTTCTTCCGGCCCTCCTCGGAGCGGTTGTCGGCGATCGGGTAGTCCTCGCTGTACCCACGGATGTCGAAGGCCGTCCCCGGGTCGAGACTCCGCGCGAGCACCAGCTGCACGGCGACGGCCCGCTGCTTCGACAGCTTGAGCCCGTGCTCGTACGTCCCGAGGTTGTCGGTGAACCCGAAGACCCGGACACGACCGGACCCCAGCTTGTTGATCTCTGCGGCGATGGCGGCGATGCGGGAGGTGGCGGCGGGACTCAGCTTGGCGCTGTTCTTCGGGAAGAGCACCTCGGCCTGCAGCGCGAAGGTCACGTCCACGTTGGTGTCCTGCCGCCGCTGCTGCCCGCCCTCCTCCTCGACGATCTGCTTGATGTCGAGGACCTTGGCGGCCGCGAGGGTGGCACCGTCGGGGAGCATGAGGCCGGGGGCGTCGGGATCGATGGCGGGGGGCGGTTCGGCGCTGGCGGCGGAGCCGGGCGGATCGTCGGCGTGCGCGGTGGGCACGGTGAGCGGCCATATGGCCACGGAGACGAGGGCCAGGGCGGCCAGGCGGCGGTTCGTCGTCGTCATGGCGTCGCCTCAGGAGAGCTTGAGGGTGGCGGGTTCGAAGGTGGGGAGCTGGAAGGAGACCTCTGTGGTGGAGGTGGGGGGTGCGGGGAATTGCATGAACACCGGAACGGACTTGCCTCCGCCGAGAATGCTTAGGCCGGTCGTCGTCAGCGGTCGCCCATCCGTGTCCCGGAGAACGTAGTAGCGCTTCTTTCCCTCGGAGTCGAGCAGGGTGGCACCTCCGAGTGAATTGCCGTGCTTCAACAGTTCGGTCTCGTCGCCCCTCATCCGAGGCGGGACGGCCCTGCTCCGGTCGGAGGTGTTCTTCAGTGATCCCTTTATCGTCAGGAAGCCGCCAGCATCACGTTCAACCAAGCTGAGCGTGAGCTCGAACCCGTCCTCCCCTTTGAGTACGGCTAGCGGATCCACAGGCTCCTCAGCAGGAAGTTCCGCCTGCGTCGTCGGGCTCTGAGGCGCATGTGTAGTAGTCGCCGGCTTGTCCGCTTTCGGCTTTTCTTCGGCTCCACAGCCAACCGTGAGCAGAGCCACCGACGCGACTGCGAGGGAAGCCATGCCCCTGCGTGCGTACCGAACGTTCATGAAGCGCGCTTCCTTTACTCGTCGTCGCAGGTCATTCGGACAGCCGTACAGCGAAGAGCTCGACGGCACCAGGCAGGGTCGGATCCTCCAGGTCGATCACCCAGGATTCGTCGCCGCACACCAACCCCACGATCGGGTCGTCTTCGGGTTCTTCGGATGGAGTCGGCGAGGGCTCAGGACTGGGATCTGGAGTGGGCTCCTGCCCCGTAAAGTCGCAGCGCGGCTCGATCACTGCCTCAGCAGACGCCGTTGCGTGCTGCGCCTCCGAGCCGGTCGTAGTTACCGTCACTCGGAATCCGCTAGGAGAGAGAGGCTCACAACGACCAGCCGGGAGGTCAGCCTCGTTCAGGGCCGCGAACTCCGCTGCCCGCGCGCACGCGGCCCCTTCGTCGTACGTCTCTCCCCTAAGGAACTCGCCCCATCGGCCAGGGTCAAGGATGACTTCGAGCCAACCCTCGCGCAGCTGGTCCCGGGCGTCCTGCGCGGCCGCGAGAGCCGCAGCATCGGCTGCAGTCTGGGCACTGTTCCGAGTGAATGCAGCCTGCCCGACGGCAAAGTAGGCAAAGGCAAGGAACAAGAGGCCCGCCACAACGGCGATGTAGACGGGAAACGCCTGCCCCGATTCGCTTCCCCCACCAAGCACCGCTAGCCGGTCAGCTCGGCAATCTTGTTCGTGATCGCGGTCATGATCGTGGTCCCGATGTCCGTCCCCGTGATCGCGATCACGATCGCCACCACCACCACAATGATCCCCAGGTACTCCACCGCCGTCTGCCCGCGGTCCCTCGGCCTTGCCCGAGTGGTCAGTCCGAGCCTGGCCTTCGTCAAGGCCTTCAGCATCGCGTCGTTCATCGTGGTCCCCTCCGCGTTCAGACGCTTGCGTTCGGGCACGGTGGGCCCGGGTCGATGGGTGGGCCTGGTGCCCGGCCGGGAGGCGGGGGCGGTGGTTCGACGTCAGGTCCACCACTCCACCTCCCTCACACTCAGTCCGCACTCTGGCACATCCTGTTGCACGCGCGAAGGCCTTTCCCGCGAATATGTCACCGGCTGAGACATCGGCCGCTCACTCCCCCGTGACCGACCCGAAGTCCGTACCCGTGCCCAGGAAGAGGCCCGCGCCGAGGAGGATCATCGTCGCCGGGACCATCAGGGTCGTGATGACCATGGTCGCCTTGGGGACCGCCTTCGCCGCCTTGCGGCGGGCGTTCTGGGCGTCGGTGCGCCGCATGTCGTTGGCGATCTGGATGAGCGTGTCGACGATCGGGGCGCCGAGTTCCTCGCCCTGCTGGAGGGCGGTGACGAACTGGGCGACCTGTTCGGAGTCGTTTCGGCGGCGCAGTTCGTCGAAGGCCTGGCGGCGACTGACGCCCATGTCCATCTGGCGGAGGGTGATGCGGAGTTCGTCGGCCCAGGGGCCCTCGTACTTCTCCGCGACGCGTTCGAGCGCCTGGCGGAAGCCGAGGCCGGCCGAGACGACGACGGCGAGGACGTCCAGGAAGTCCGGCAGTGTGCGTTCGATCTGGTCCTTGCGGATACGGACCGCCGACCAGATGCCGACCTCCGTCCAGAACGCGCCGAAGGCGAACAGGAGGAGCGCGACCAGGAACGAGCCTCGCGACAGCATGAGCAGACCGCCCAGGACGCCCAGGAAGCCGTAGACCGCCCGACGCGCCCCGTACCGGTCGATGGTCAGTCCGCCGGGGTTTCCGGCGAGATCGATGCGGCGGCGGACCGCGTTGACCCGCTTGGGGCCCATCAGGCGCAGGACCGCCGGTGACCAGCGCATACCCAGGCGGTCCACGGCCGAGTCGACGGCGCCGGTACGGGTCGCGCCGACCTCGAGGGCGAGTTTGAGGTCGTCGGGGAGCCGGGCGTCGGCGCGGTAGAGACGCAGGCCGTAGGCGGCGCCGGTGACGGCGAGGCCGGCGAGGAGGGCGAGGAGGAGGTCCACGGTGGGCAGTCCCTACACGTCGATCTTCGAGAAGCGGCGGATGGCGACGAAGCCGACCACGTACAGGGCGAAGGCGGCGACGACGGCGAACTGTCCGATGCCGGAACTGGTCATGCGGTCGAGGGCGCCGGGCTGCATGTTGTCGATGAGCAGGAGTGAGCCGACGCCGATGACCGGGACGGAGTACGCGGTCATGCTCACCTGGGAGAGCTGGGTGCGGACTTCGCGCCGGGTCTCCTTGCGTTCCTCCAGGGTCTCGGTGAGGTTCCGCAGGGAGGAGACGACGGTGCCGCCGGCCCGGTTGGCGAGGACGAGGGTGGTGACGAGGACGACGAGTTCGCGGGAGGGCAGGCGTTCGGCCAACTCTCCCAGCGCGTCGTCGAGGGAGGTGCCGACGGCCAGCTGCTGGGCCACCTTCTCCAGTTCGACCCCGGCGGGGGCCTCCAGCTCGTCGGCGGCCAGGCTGAGGGCCATCCGGAGGGCGAGCCCGGCCTGGGTGGCGTTGGCCAGGATGCGGGAGAGTTCGGGGAGCTGGTTGATGAACTTCTCGATGCGCTTCTGGCGCTGCCAGCTGAGGTAGCCCATCGCCACCCACACGCCGAGGAGCCCGCAGATCGGGCCGAAGAACGGGGACAGCGCGGCCTGTCCGACGGTCCACAGGACGGCGACGGTCACGGCGAGGGCGACGGTGAACTCGCCGGGGGTGATGTCGAGGCCGGTGGCCGCGATCCGCAGTTCCAGTTTCCGGCCGGGAGCGGTCCTGCGGACGCGCCGGTCGAGGCCCCGGAAGCGGCGTCTGCGGCGGCCCGGGGTCTGGGGCTCGCCGGTCTCGTCGAGCCGGGCGACGAGCGCCGCGTGCCGGCGGGCACCGCTCGCGTACACCTGGACGCCGATGACGCCGAGGACGCAGGCGAGCAGGGTCACGCCCGTGGTCAGCCAGAAGGGGTCGGTCATCGCTCCGCCTCCCGGGTGGCGAGCTGGACGCCGGTCATCGTCATTCCGCCTCTCGGGTGGCCAGGTGGGCGTCGGTCGCGGCCACGCCGAAGGCCTGCGGGACCGGCTGGCCGGCCAGGTAGAGGCGTTCGGCGACCCGCCGGGGCAGCGGGTGGTACGTGAACTGCCCGTACACGCGTCCGTCGGCGGCCACCGGCTGCGCCTGGAAGCGGCAGACCGTCGCGAGCAGGAACCGTTCGCGGCCGTGGGAGGCGAGGACGGAGATCTCGGTGATGCGGCGCGTGCCGTCGGGGTGCCGGGTGAGCTGGACGAGGACGTCGACCGCGCTGTTGATCTGGTCGCGGAGCGCCTCGAACGGCACCTTCACCTCCGACATGGAGGCGAGGGTCTGGAGGCGCATGAGGGCGTCCTCGGCGGAGTTGGCGTGGACGGTGGCGAGCGAGCCGTCGTGGCCGGTCGACATGGCCTGGAGCATGTCGAGGGTCTCGCCGCCGCGGACCTCTCCGACGATGATCCGGTCGGGGCGCATGCGGAGCGAGTTGCGGACGAGGTCGCGGATGGAGATGGCTCCGCGGCCCTCGATGTTGGGAGGGCGGGCCTCCAGGCGGATCACGTGGGACTGCTGGAGCTGGAGTTCGGCCGAGTCCTCGATGGTGATGATCCGTTCGCCGTCCGGGACGAGCCCGGAGAGGGCGTTGAGGAGGGTGGTCTTCCCGGTGCCGGTCGCGCCGGAGACGATCAGGTTGAACTTGGCCTGCACGAGCCCGGAGAGGAGGAGCAGCATCTGCTCGTCGAGGGAGCCGAGGCCGAGCATCTCGTGGAGCGTGTACGCGCGGGGGAAGCGGCGGATGGTGAGCGTCGCCCCGGTGAGGGAGAGCGGCGGGATGATGACGTTGACGCGCTCGCCGGACGGGAGCCGGGCGTCGACCATCGGGTTCGACTCGTCGACGCGCCGGTTGACGGTGGAGACGATCCGCTCGATGGTCTGCATCAGCTGGTCGTGGGAGGCGAAGCGCAGCGGGAGGAGTTCGACGCGGCCGTTGCGCTCGATGAAGATCTGGTCGGGGCCGTTGACCATGATCTCGGTGATGGAGGCGTCTTCGAGGAGTGGTTCGAGTACGCCGAGACCGAGGGCCTCGTCGACGACGCGGCGGATCAGCTGGGAGCGCTCGGCCGTGGAGAGGACGGGGCCCTCGCGGCTGATGATGTGGCCGAGGACGCGTTCGAGGCGGGCCCGCCGCTCGGCCGCCGCGAGCGCGGACATCTCGGTGAGGTCGATCTCCTCCAGGAGCTTGGCGCGGAAGGAGGCGACGAGATGGCTGTCCTCGCGGGCGGCCGCGCCGCCGCCGTGCTCCTCGGGGGAGTTGATCCGGGCGCGCAGGCTCATGGCCCCTCCTCCTGCTCCGGTGACATCGGCATGGTGGCGGTCTTCTCGACTGTTCCGAAGCCGTCCCAGAAGGGGACGACGGAAGGGATCCGTACGGTGACGGTGGCGACGGCCGCGTCCCCGGTGCGGTCGACGCTGACGCCAGTGGCCCAGTCGGCGGCCGCGCGGCCGGCCGCGTCGGCGTCGGGTGCGTTCTCCTCGTCGGCCATGCTCGCGGCCCTCGCCGCCGCGCGGGCCGCCGAGCCCGCCTGCTGGGCGGCGTACGCGGCGACCCCGAGCTGAAGCCCGGCGAGTCCGACGAGGAGCAGGATCGGCAGGAACCCGAGGTACTCGATGGCGGCCTGGCCACGGTCACGGGACCTGGTGCGCGGTGGTCGGCTCATGGTGTGGGCTCCTCCGAGATCGCGCCCGCCCTGCCCTTGACGTCGAAGAGGCCGCCGACGCCCGGGACGAGGACGGGGACCCGGATCGTCACCACCGCGGTCACCACGCCGTCCCCTTCGGAGCAGTGCGGGAGGGCGCCGCTCCTCCACGGGCCGTCCAGGTGCCGCAGAGCCGCCTCGCCGCAGTCGTCGCCGACCGCGGCCGCCCGCGCCGCCTCGTCCGCCGCGTTCCCCGCCAGCGTGTACGTGTACCCGACCAGGACGACCTGCCAGAGCAGCACGAGGGTGAGCAGGATGACCGGCACCATGCCGAGGAACTCGATCGCCACCTGTCCCCTGTCGTCGTCCCGGTAGGTACGCATTCCTCAGCGTCCCCCGGTACGGCGCCGCAGCCCGAGCGAGCCCCGGTCGCCGGCGCGGGCGAGCTGCTTTCCGGGCTGTCCCGCCGCCGGAGCCGCCTGCTTGACCAGGCCCAGTTCGCCCGCGAGGGTCCACAGGGCCTGCTTGACCGTCGACTTGGCGTCGAGTTCGTGGAGCCGGCCGGCGTCGACCACGGCCTGGAGTTCCTTGAAGTGGGCGGGGACGGCGACGCCGGCGATGCGGGTGCCGGTGATCTTCTGGACGAGGGGTGGCTGGATCTCGCTGGAGCGGTGGTGGCGGTTGACCACGGTCGCCGTCTCCTCGGCCTTGCGGACCTGAAGCCGTTCCCACATGCGTACCGTCCGCTTGGCGGCCCGGACGGCCACCACGTCCGGGGTGACGACGAGAAGGGCCGTGTCGGCCATTTCGATGGCGGCGGCGTTGGCGCTGTTGAGCTGGGAGCCGCAGTCGATGACGACGACCTCGTGCCGGCCGCGCAGGGCGCTGACGATCTGGCGGGTGGCGCGGTCGGTGACCTCTTCGCCGCGTTCGCCCTCGGCCGGGGCGAGGAGGAGGGAGAGGCCCGTCTCGTGGACGTAGACGGCGTCCTGGAGGACGCGGGGCGAGATGTCGGCGATGGAGGCGAGGTCGGCGACGGAGCGCCGGAACTGGACGTCCAGGTAGGAGGCGATGTCGCCGCTCTGGAGGTCCATGTCGACGAGCGCGACGGTCCGTCCGGAGGCGCGGGCCGCGAGGGCGAGGTGGACGGCGGTGACGGTGGTGCCGACACCGCCCTTGGCGCCGCTGACGGTGACGACGGTGCCGCCGGGTCCGGTGATCTGGTCGGCGCCCCCGCCGAGGTGGCGGCGGACGCCGGCGGACCACTGGGCGGCGGCCTGGACGCGGCTGGCGAGCTCCTCGTATCCGAGGGGGAGGGTGACGAGGCCGCGGGCGCCGGAGTCCATGGCGGCGGAGAAGAGGACGGGGCTGGCGTCGACGGTGATGAGGACGACGCCGACGGCGGGGAAGCGGAGGGCGACCTCGCGGACGAGTTCGAGCGCGGGGACGGGGCCGATGCGCTCGTGGACGAGGACGACCTCGGGGAGTTCGTCGAGGGAGGCGGCGGCGAGGCGGGCGAGGGTGTCGACGAGCTGGGTGGAGTCGGTGACGGGCGCGGCGGGTTCGGCGTCGGGGAGCTGGCTGAGCAGGGTGACGACGGACCGGGCCGCGTCGGGGTCCCCGACGGCCGGCAGGATCCTGGTGGTCATACCGGCCTCACTTGTCCTTGTCGAGCGTGTACGTGCGGTCGCGCTGGTCGGCCGGGGCGCCGCCGGTGGTGGGGGCGACGAGGGCGAGGCGTACGTGCTCGGCGAAGGACTCGGCGTACGCGACGCGCTGGGTGTCGAGGGTGGAGAGCGCGAAGCTGATGGGAACGGCGTTGGAGGCGCGGCCCGAGCGGTCGTTGCTGTCGCTGATCGGGGTGAGCTTGCCGACGGAGAGGACGCGGGCACCGGCCACGATCATCCGCGACTGGGAGGGGTCGTCCTTCTTCTCGCCCTCGAAGGTGGCGTAGATGTTGACGGTGGCGCCGGCGGTGATCTTTCCGGCGACGCCTGTGGCGGCGTCGATCATGATCGCGATCTCCTGCTGGCCTGGCTGGAGCTCGGGCCGTTCGACGATCATGTCGGTCTGGAGGAGGGAGCCGGAGCGGAGTTCGGTGACGGCGATCTTGCCCTCGATCTGACGGAGGTCGGTGACGGCGGTCTTCGAGAGCCAGCGCGCGGGCATCGAGATCTTCTCGAACTGGCTGGGCTTCAGGGGTTCGTAGGGGGCCACCTTGCTCTTGATCCGGTAGGCGGTGGTCTCCGGGCCGACCTTGGAGTTCACGTCGCTGATGACGGCGAGCACGCCGGCGAAGGCCCCGAGGGCGCAGAGGACGGACAGCAGCAGCAGGATGACGCCGCGGCGCTGGCGGGAGTTCATGGCCGTACTACCTCGATCGGAGACGTGGGTCCGGGGCGGACGGGTGCGGGCGGGCGGACGCCGGTGGACGGGAGCGTGTGCCGGGGGCGGCACGCGGGACGGTTCACGGCACGGCGCGGGCGGCGGGGGCGCCGGGCTGCCCGCCGGCTCCGGGGCCGCGGGGATCGGCGGGGTCGGCGGGGTCGGCGGCTCCGGGGGCGAGGGGGTCCACTGGCCCGGTGGCTCCGAGACCGTGGGGATCGGCAGAGGCTGCCGGCGCGCGGTCATCGGCCGTGGCTGCGAGGCCACGGGGATCGGCCGCGGCTCCGAGACCGCGGGGATCGGCCGTGACTCCGAGACCGCGGGGATCCGCCGTGGCTCCGAGACCATGGGGATCCGCCGTGGAGCCCCATCCACGAGGATCCACAGGCCCCCCGCTTCCCGGTCCGCGGGGGTGGCCGGGAGCGGCGGCTCCGGAGGCGGGCCCGCCCGTGCCGAGCGCCCGCGCCGTGGCCTGTCCGCCGGCTCCGAGGGCGCGGGCGCCGGCGCGTCCGTCGGCTCCGAGGGCGCGGGCGCCGGCGCGTCCGTCGGCTCCGAGGGCTCGGGGGCCCGTGCGTCCGTCGGTTCCGAGGGCCCGGCTGCCCGTGCGTTCGTCGGTGCCGAGGGCTCGGGGGCCCCCGTCCTGCGGTGGTGCCGTCCGCAGCGGCGCCGCGCAGAAGCCGCAGCGGTCGCCGATGAGTTCCATCGCGCACCAGTGGCAGGTCTCGCGCCGTACGGAGGAGACGAGCTGGTAGAGGACCGGCAGGTCGGGCAGGTACGCGGCGAACTCGACGAGCTTGCCGGTGCCCCACCAGCCGGGTGAGGTCTCGGGCAGCGGGGTCTCCTGGGCGGCGCCCTGGATCCGCCAGCGGGGCACGAGGGTGGTGGTGGGCCAGTCGGTCTGGAGCTGGCCCCGGGCGAGGAGGAGTTCGGTGGTGAACTCCGGCCCCGCGAGCGGTGTCTCGCCGTTGCCGACGCGGGTGATCTGGGGCGTCGGTGCCGCGAGTACGGCGAAGTGGGCGCCGGGCAGCCAGCCCTTGAGGTGGGAGCGGAGGCTGACGGGGACCCGGTCGAGCCGTGAGACGGAGCCGAGGACGGCGCCGGCGTAGATGTAGTGGGCGAGGAGCCGGGCGGCGGTGGCGAGGACGCCGGGGCTGAAGTCGCAGCCCGCGAGCTGCCGCAGCTGGCGGACGAGTACGGCCGCGCCGAGGGGTGGCAGGTCAGTGCGGACCAGGGCGATCCGGTCGCTTTCGAGGAGGGAGCGGACGGCGTGCAGCCGGTTCTCGACGGCGGCGGGGACGGAGGTGGGGCAGACGACGACCACGTGCCCGAAGCGGGTGAGGAGCTGCTGCATGTCGGCGATCGAGGCGTCGAGCGACTGCGTGTCCGGGGCCGGGAGTACGGCGGCGTGCGGGGTTCCGGGGTCGGTCGGCGGCAGCACCAGGTCGGCGCTGGTGACCGCGATCGCTGTCGGCACGTCGGACCCCCCGTCCCCTCCGGCCTCCCCGCTCCCGGGAGGCCGCGGATCACTTACCGCGTTCACGGCGTCACCGCAGGGTGCTGCCGTCCCTGCACCCTATCCGCGCCCCCCGGGGTGGTGAACACACAATCCGCCAAGCTGTCCCCCTTTTTCTCCGGCCCCGGAGCCCGGCCCCGGAGCCCGCCCCCACGGCCCGTCGCACCCCGTCCGAACAGCGGCTCCTGCCACAGGCCTTGACAACGCGATTGGTCTGGACCAGCTTGTTGCGACAACGGTGGCCACCGTCCGCACCCCCCGTACGAACCCCTCCGTACGACGAAGACGACGTACGGCACCTCCACATCCCCAACTCCCCCACCGGAGGACGCACGTGGACCGCACCACCACCCGCCCGCACGGACGCCGCTGGCTCGGCGGCGCCCTCGCGCTCGCCGTCGGCTCCGGGCTTGTCCTCGTCGGCGGAGCCGGCACCGCGCAGGCGGCCGACGTCAACGTCGCCAGGAACGCCGGCTTCGAGAGCGGCCTCGCCAACTGGTCCTGTTCCGCGGGAAGCGGCGCCGCCGTCTCCTCCCCGGTCCGCACCGGGGCCGGGGCCCTCAGGGCCACCCCGGCCGGGCTCGACAACGCCAAGTGCGTGCAGACCGTGACCGTGAGGCCCAACTCGACGTACTCGCTCAGCGCCTGGGTCCAGGGCGGCTACGCCTACCTCGGCGCGAGCGGCACCGGGACCGGCTCCGGCTCGGTCTCCACCTGGACCCCGGACAGCGCCGCCTGGAAGCAGCTCACCACCAGCTTCACCACCGGCGCGAGCACCACATCGGTCGAGATCTACACCCACGGCTGGTACGGGACCTCCCCCTACCTCGTCGACGACGTCAGCGTCTTCGGCCCCGACGGGGGCGGCGGCCAGGACCCCGACCCGGTCGTCCCGGCCACCCCGGCCGGCCTGACCGCCGGCGCGGTCACCTCGTCCTCCGTCGCCCTGAGCTGGGGCGCGGTCTCCGGCGCCACCGGCTACAAGGTGTACCGCAACGGCGCCAACCCGCAGAGCGTCAGCGGTACGTCGACGACCGTCACCGGGCTCACCGCCGACACCGCCTACCAGTTCCAGGTCGCCGCGACGAACACCGCGGGCGAGTCCGCGAAGTCCGCCGCCGTGTCGGCGCGGACCGCGAAGGTCACCGACCCGGGCCCCGGCCCCGCCGTACCGAAGCACGCCCTCACCGGCTACTGGCAGAACTTCAACAACGGCGCCACGGTCCAGAAGCTGCGGGACGTGCAGTCGCAGTACGACATCATCGCCGTCTCCTTCGCCGACTCGACGGCCACGCCCGGCCAGATCGTCTTCAACCTCGACCCGGCGGTCGGCTACGCCTCGGTCGCCGACTTCAAGGCCGACATCGCCGCGAAGAAGGCCGCGGGCAAGTCGGTCATCATCTCGGTCGGCGGCGAGAAGGGGAACGTCACCATCAACAGTGACGCCTCCGCGACGGCCTTCGCCGACAGCGCGTACGCCCTCATGCGGGAGTACGGCTTCAACGGCGTCGACATCGACCTCGAACACGGCATCAACTCGACGTACCTGACCAAGGCGCTCCGCCAGCTCTCCGCCAAGGCGGGCTCCACCATGGTCCTGACGATGGCACCGCAGACCATCGACATGCAGAACACCGGCACGGAGTACTTCAAGACCGCGCTCGCCGTGAAGGACATCCTCACGGTGGTCAACATGCAGTACTACAACAGCGGTTCGATGCTCGGCTGCGACGGCAAGGTGTACAGCCAGGGCTCGGTGGACTTCCTCACGGCGCTCGCCTGCATCCAGCTCCAGGGCGGCCTCGCCCCGTCCCAGGTCGGCCTGGGCGTCCCCGCCTCCACGCGGGGCGCGGGCAGCGGCTACGTCGACCCGCAGATCGTGAAGAACGCGCTTGACTGCCTGACCAGGGGCACCGGCTGCGGCACCTTCAAGCCCGCCCAGACCTGGCCGTCGCTGCGCGGCGCCATGACCTGGTCGACCAACTGGGACGCGACGGCCGGCAACGCCTGGTCGAACGCGGTGGGCCCGCACGTCCACAACCTGCCGTAACCGTAAGAACGTCACACCGCAGCGCCGCCGCTCACCCGGCGGCGCTGTGCCGTTCCCTCACGCGGGCAGGTACCGGGCGAGCACCGGGTCGAGCCCGAGGATCCACTCGTCGACCCGGGCGGCACGGCGGCCGTCGACCTCGCAGTCGTAGACCGAACCGTCGTACAGGTGGACGACGACGCGCAGCGCCCGGCCGCGCCGGAGGCGCTCGTACCGTACGGCCCCGATCTCGGCCCAGACGAAGTCGGCCTCCTCGCCGTAGAAGTGCAGGGACACCCCGCTCGCGTCGACGGCCACGCCGGAATTCCGGTCGGCGGCGACGAAGTCCGGCGCGGGCTGCGGGGGCACGGACGGCTGCGGCGGTACGACGAGGGTGGCGGGGTGGGGTACGACGAAGGGGACGGCGTCCTGGACATCGGCCGTCCGTGTCGGCAGCGCGTGAGGAGGCAGGGGAACGGCGTCGGCGGGTGTCGCCAGGGGCCCCGGGGCCGACCCTGGCACGGGCTCCCCGGTCGGAGCGGGGTTCCCCGTCGGCGCGGGCTCCCCGGTCGGCGAGGGCTCGTGCGGAGGCACGGACACAGGCGCGGACCCCGGCACCGTCCCGACCCCGACCCCCGCTCCCGCTCCCGCACCCAGCGCGTCCAGGATCTCCTCCGGTGCGGGCCGCTCGGCCGGGTCCTTCGCGAGGCAGCGGCCCACGAGGCCGCGCAGCGCCTCCGGGACGGAGGTGAGGTCCGGGGCCTCGTGCACCGCCCGGTACATGAGCCCCATCGGCGTACCGTCCCCGAAGGGTCGTCCGCCCGCCGCGGCGACGAGCACGGCGCCGAGGGCGAAGACGTCGGCGGCGCCGGTGACTTCCTCGCCGAGGGCCTGTTCGGGGGCGAGGTAGCCGGGGGTGCCGAAGGCGGAGCCGGTGGCCGTCAGCCGGGTCGACTCCACCGCGCGGGCGATGCCGAAGTCGAGGACGCGCGGCCCGTCGGGGGCCATGACGATGTTGCCGGGCTTGAGGTCGCGGTGGACGAGCCCGCAGGCGTGAATGGCCTCCAGGGCCTCGGCGAGAGCGGCTCCGAGGGAGCGCAGGCGTTCCTCGCCCATCGGGCCCTCGGCGGTGACGAGCGCCGAGAGGGTGGGGCCGGGGATGTAGGCGGTGGCGAGCCAGGGTGCCTCGGCGTCGGGGTCGGCGTCGACGACCTGCGCGGTGTGGAATCCGCCGACCTGCCGGGCGGCGGCGACCTCGGCGCGGAAGCGGGCGCGGAAGGAGGGGTCGGCGGCGAGTTCCGGCCGGGCGACCTTGACGGCGACGGCGCGCCCGCCGCGCGACCGGGCCAGATAGACGGTGCCCATGCCGCCTTCGCCTAGCTTGTGTTCGATGACGTATCTGCCGATGAGGTTCCCCACGCGGGACAGTATGGCCGAACTCCACGTCTTGACCGGTCCATGACATAGCTCCACCATGTGCCCTGGACACCCGCACCAGTTTGTCGCACACCCCCACACTCCCCACCCAGGAGACGACATGCGACGTCCCACCCGCGGCAGAAGGTCCGCCACCCTCGCGGCCCTCGTGGCGCTCGCCCTCGCGGCGCCCCTCTCCGCCCTCACCACACCCGCCGGGGCCGACCCGGCGCCGACCGCCGCCCGTATCGCCGCCGGCGCCGAGGAGGTGATCCGGCAGTACGAGATCGCCGGACCGTCCACCCCGCACGCCCGCACGGCGCTCATGGCCACCGGCGTCTCGATCGACGAGGTCGACGCGCGTTCGGTCGTCGTCAGCGCCAACACCGAACAGCTCAGGAACCTCAAGGCACTCGGCTACAAGCCGGTCGCCCTCCCGGGTCCGCCGAACCGGAACACCGCCGAGGAAGACGCTCACGACCACGCCGTCGGCCCGCTCGACTTCCCCTCGTCCGACGCGAGGTACCACAACTACGCGGAGATGAACGCGGAGATCGACCAGCGCCTCGCCGCGTACCCGTCCATCATGCGCAAGCAGGTGATCGGGAAGTCGTACCAGGGCCGGGACATCGTCGCCATCAAGATCAGCGACAACGTCGCCACCGACGAGAACGAGCCCGAGGTCCTCTTCACGCACCACCAGCACGCCCGCGAGCACCTCACGGTCGAGATGGCGCTCTACCTGCTGCGCGAGCTCGGCGCGGGGTACGGCTCGGACTCCCGGGTCACCAACGCCGTGAACGGGCGCGAGATCTGGATCATCCCCGACCTCAACCCGGACGGCGGGGAGTACGACATCGCCAGCGGCTCCTACCGCAGCTGGCGCAAGAACCGGCAGCCCAACTCCGGCTCCTCGTACATCGGCACCGACATGAACCGGAACTGGAACTACAAGTGGGGCTGCTGCGGCGGCTCCTCCGGTTCCAAGAGCTCCGAGACGTACCGGGGCGCGGCCCCCGAGTCCGCCCCCGAGGTGAAGGTCGTCGCCGACTTCGTCCGCTCCCGGGTGGTCGGCGGCAAGCAGCAGATCACCGCGGCCATCGACTTCCACACGTACAGCGAGCTGGTGCTCTGGCCCTTCGGCTACACCACGGCGGACACCGCCCCGGGCATGACCCAGGACGACCGGGACGCCTTCGCGACCGTCGGCGGCAAGATGGCCGCCAGCAACGGCTACACGGCCGAGCAGTCCAGTGACCTCTACATCACGGACGGCTCGATCGACGACTACCTGTGGGGCGTCCACAAGATCTTCGGGTACACCTTCGAGATGTACCCGTCCTCGTCCTGGAACGGCGGCTTCTACCCGCCCGACGAGGTCATCGAACGCGAGACGAGCCGCAACCGCGACGCGGTCCTCCAGCTCCTGGAGAACGCGGACTGCATGTACCGCTCGATCGGCAAGCAGGCGCAGTACTGCACTGCCTGATCGGATGTACGAACCGGGGCCGGCGGGGAGTCCCGTCGGCCCCAAACGGCCGCCCCCGCAGTCCTGTTGAAACCGAATCCGCGTCCAGCCCGGTGCTGTAGGTTCTGACCCATGGCCAAGAGCAAAGTGATGGAGAACCCGGAGTCACGCTTCTCCGCAGTGCTGGCGAGCGCGGCGAGCCTTCCGGGTGTGCGTATCCATCGGGAGGCGTACCTCCGCAAGGCTCTGGCTCGCTATTGCTCCGAGGACGACATCCGCCGGGCAATCGAGGAGACCCCCGCGGCGGCGGGTATCCCCCTCGACGTTCTGGAGAGAGCGGCCAACGACTCCATCGGCTACGAGACCGCCAAGGCCAGCGCTCTCTCCGCGGCTGCCGGGATACCCGGCATCCTCGCCCTTCCGGCCACCGTGCCCGCCGATATGGCCCAGTACTTCGGTCACATGCTGCGCATCGCGCAGAAGCTCGCCTATCTCTACAGCTGGCCCGACCTGTTCTCCAGTGACAGCGACAGCATCGACGACGCGACCAAGGGCGTCCTCACGCTCTTCTTCGGCGTGATGTTCGGCACCCAGTCGGCGAACGCCGCCGTAGGGCAGATCGCGGGGATGATGTCGAAGGAGGTCGCCAGGAAGCTGCCTCAGAAGGCGCTCACCCAGGGCGTCGTCTATCCGATCGTGAAGAAGGTCGCGGGCTACCTCGGCGTTCAGATGACCAAGCAGACCTTCGCGAAGACCGTGTCGAAGGCCATCCCTTTCGTCGGGGCCGTTGTTTCCGGCGGGCTCACTTTCGCGACGTACCGCCCCATGGCGAAAAGACTGAAGAACCATCTGGCCGGCTTGGAGCTGACGAAGCCGACGAACCGAGCGGCAGACGCGGAATTCGTGGACGGGGAAGCCGTGGACGCGGAATTCGTGGAAGGGGAATTCGTGGAGGTCCACGAATCCACCGCGGACCGTACCGAGCCCGCCTCGAACTGACCTGCGCGCACGGCCGTGACCGGCCGGGCGGGCGGGCCACACCTCGGAAGGTGCGGCCCGCCCGGTCGTGTTCGGCCCGGGGACCCGGCTCAGCCGAGGACCGCGAGCGCGTCGATCTCGATGAGGAGGCCGGCCGGGAGGCCGACGTAGACCGTCGTACGCGCGGCGGCGGGGGCCTTGAGGTTCTGGTCCTCGAAGTACTGGTTGTAGAGCGCGTTCATCTCGGCGAAGTGGTCCACGTCCGTGAGGTAGACGCGCATCATCATCACGTCGTCCCAGCTCGCGCCCCCCTCCTCCAGGATCGCCCTGACGTTGGCGAAGGTCTGGAGGGTCTGCTCGCGCAGCGTCGGGCCCGCGACCTTCGGAGCCTGGCCCTCGACGGCGGGCAGGAAGCCTACCTGTCCGGCGACCTGGAGGATGTTGCCCTTCTTCACCCCGTGCGAGAACTTCGCGGGCGGGGCGGTGTGGGTCGCGGGGGTGAGGGCGATCTTCTCGATGGTCATGCGCTGGCTTCCTTCGTCGGGGCTTCGCCGGAGTACTCGCGGCTGATGGCGTCCGCGGTGCCGCGCACCTGCGGGAGGAGGGTGAGGAGTTCCTCGGCGGTGACGACGACGTTGGGCGCCGAGACCGACATGGCGGCGACGACCCGCCCGTCGGCGCCGCGGATGGGCGCGCCGACGCAGTTGATGGACTCCTCGTGGCCGCCGAGGTCGGTGGCCCAGCCCTGTTCGCGTACGGTCGCCAGCTCCTTGAGGAAGGCGGCGGCGTTCGGGGTCGAACGGGGGGTGTACGGCGGGTAGTCGAGCTTCGCGGCGACGGCGCGCCGCTCGGGCTCGGGCAGGTCGGCGAGGAGCAGTTTGGCGACGGCGGCGACGGTGATCGCGACGGGCTTGCCGATGCGCGAGTACATGCGGACCGGGTAGCGGCTCTCGACCTTGTCGATGTAGAGGACCTCGCCCTCCTCGTACACGGCGAGGTGGACGGTGTGTCCGATCCGCTCGTTGAGGGCCGTCAGGTAGGGGTGGGCGATCTCGCGGATGTCGAGGTTCTCGACGGCCTCCTGTGCGAGGGCGAAGAGCCGGGCGCCGAGGCGGTAGCGCTGGTCCTGCTGCCGGTGGACGAGGCCGTGCTCGTGGAGGGTGCGCAGCAGGCGCAGGGCCGTGGACTTGTGGACGCCGAGCCGCTCGGCGACCTGCCCGAGGTCGGCGGGGCCCTGGGCGAGCAGCGGCAGGATGCTGAGCGCCCGGTCGACGGTCTGGCTCATGGCGTACGTACCTCCTGGTCGTCCCCCGTCCGGTCGGGGCCGTGGTGGCCCCCCGTCCAGCCGGGGCCGAGGTGAAGTGTGCCCCAGGCGGCCTCGTCGAGCGCGGCGAGCCGGTCGGCGTGGTCACGGCGGGGTGGCGTGGCCAGGTCGCCGGGGGCGGTGAGGGCGGCGGCGGCCATGAGGTGCCCGTGCCGGAGCCGGTCGCGTGGGCCGAGCCCGCGGAGGGTCGCGGAGAGGAACCCGGCGGCGAAGGCGTCCCCGGCGCCGACGGGGGCGATGACGTCGACGCGGGGGGCGGGGACGGAGGTGCGGATGTCGGTTGCCGACGCCGTCTCGGCGTGGGGACGGGATTCCGCCCGCCCGGCGTGGGAGGGCGCGGCCGGGGGCCGTACGGGGTCCGGGGGCCGTACGGGGTCCGCGGGCCGTACAAGGTCCGCGGGCGGTACAGGGTCCGGGGGCGCGCCTCCGGTTTCGGGAAGGGGCCGGGTGGGGGCTGGATCCGCGCGGCGCTCGAACAGCACCGCCCCCGCCCCGCCCCGCTTCACGACCAGCACCGTTGGCTCCGCCAGCACGGCCCGAATCGCCCCCGGAGAGCCGGCCCCCCACAACTCCTCCGCCTCGTCCGCCCCCACGAAGACCATGTCCGCCCCGCGGGCGAGTTCGAGCAGCACCTCGGCGGCGTCGCCACCGCGCCACAGCCCCGGACGGTGGTTGACGTCGAAGGAGACGAGCGGGCGTCCGGGGCGGGGCGCGGTGAGCTCCCGCATCAGGGCGAGGCAGTCGGCGGACAGGGCCGCCGTGATCCCGCTCAGGTGCAGGATCCGCGCGTCGGCGACGGAGGCGTACGGGACGGTGGCCGGCGACATGGCCGAGGCGGCCGACCCCGCCCGGTAGTAGGCCACCTCGTGGGCGTCGGTGGCCCGGTCGGCGTCGGTGCGGAAGTAGACGCCGGTCGGCCGGTGCGGGTCGCGGGCGACGGCGGCGACATCGACGCCGTACGCGCGGATCGTCTCCACCAGGTGGTCGCCGAAGCCGTCCCGGCCGACGCGGCCGACCCATCGCACGTGGTGCCCGGCGGCGGCGAGCGCGCAGGCGACGTTGGACTCGGCGCCGCCGATCGCACGGGTGAAGGCGGGGACGTCGGCGAGGCGGCCCGGGCGGACGGGAAGGAAGGTGACCATGGACTCGCCGAGGCAGACGAGTTCCGGAGGCGAGGGTGCGGACGGGTGCGTGGTGGCGTCCGGGGGCGCGTGTCCGCTCACTCTCGGCTCCCTGCGACTCGTACGGGTCTCCTTGACCCGGCCTGGCTCGTACGGGTCCATTGACCCGGCCTCGGCCCGGATGTTAGACAGCCATGAGCATTATGCGCAATGAGTGTTGCACATCCTGCAACACGCTGATGAGGAGGCCTCATGCCCGACCCGGCTGACCTGGCGAACGAGCGCGTCGACCACCGTTTCAAGGCTCTGCCCCCCGACGCGGACGGCCTGACCGTGGGTGAGCTCTCCGCCCAGCGGCGCAACCTCTTCACCGGCGGTTACACCACCCCGGTGCTCGCCCTCTCCGCCGAGTCCGTCGAGCACAACCTGCGCCTCCTGGAGACCTACGCCGAGCGCCACGGCCTCGCCTTCGCCCCGCACGGCAAGACCTCCATGGCCCCGCAGCTCTTCGACCGGCAACTGGCGCACGGCGCGTGGGGCATCACCGCCGCCATGCCGCACCAGGCCCGTGTCTACCGCGCGCACGGCATCGCCAGGATCTTCCTCGCCAACGAGGTCGTCGACGCCGCCGCCCTGCGCTGGCTCGCCGCCGAGCTCGACGCCGACCCGGACTTCCGCGTCATCTGCTACGTCGACTCCGTGCGGGGTGCCGAGCTGATGGACGAGGCCCTGCGCGCGGCGGGCGCCGGCCGCCCCCTGGACGTCGTCGTCGAGCTGGCGGCCGGGACGACCGGGCGTACGGGCGTCCGGACCGAGGCGGAGTGCGCGGCCGTCGCCGACGCCGTCGCCGCCTCCCCCACGCTGCGGCTCGTCGGTGTCGCCGGGTACGAGGGCACGATGCCGGGGGCCGACGCCGACCGGGTACGGGAGTGGCTGCACCGGCTCGTCGGGCTCGCGGCCGACTTCGACAAGGCCGGCCGCTTCGACCCCGCCGTCGGCGAGATCGTGGTGAGCGCGGGTGGCAGCGAGTGGTTCGACGCGGTCGCCGACGTCTTCGAGGGGATCCCCGAACTCTCCCTGCCGGTCCTGAAGCTGCTGCGCTCCGGCGCGTACGTCTCGCACGACGACGGCCAGTACCGCGAGAAGACCCCCTTCAACCGGATCCCCGAGGAGGGCGCGCTCCAGCCGGCCTTCCGGCTCTGGTCGCAGGTCGTCTCCCGCCCCACCGCGGGGCAGGCCTTCACCAACGCGGGCAAGCGGGACGCCGCTCACGACCTCCACCTCCCGGAGGCGCAGGTCGTGCGCGACGGCCGCACGGGGGAGATCCGCGCCGCCGAGGGGATCACCGTCACGGGCCTCTCCGACCAGCACGCCTGGCTGCGCACGGAGCCGGGGGCGGCCGTCGAGGTCGGCGACTGGGTGGGGATGGGCCTGTCGCACCCCTGCACCTCCTTCGACAAGTGGCAGCTCATCCCGCTGGTCGAGGCGGACGGCACGGTCGTCGACCACATCCGCACCTTCTTCTAGGAGCAGGACCATGGACCTGGTCTTCCGTGACGCGGAGGTCGTCGACGGCACGGGCGGCCCGTCCTACCGCGCCGACGTGGCGATCGAGGGCGGCCGGATCGCCGCGATCGTCCAGGAGGCCGCGGCGGCCGGCTGCCAGCGCCCCACCGCCCGGCGCGTCGTGGACGCGGAGGGTCTCGTGCTCTCGCCCGGGTTCATCGACATGCACGCCCACAGCGACCTCGCGCTGCTCCGCGACCCGGACCACAGCGCGAAGGCCGCGCAGGGCGTGACCCTCGAAGTCCTGGGCCAGGACGGTCTCTCGTACGCGCCGGTCGACGACCGGACCCTCGGGGAGGTGCGCAGGGCGATCACCGGCTGGAACGGATACGGCGACGACATCGACTTCGACTGGCGCACGGTCGGCGAGTACCTCGACCGCCTGGACCGGGCGCACGACGGCCGGGGGATCGCCGTCAACGCCGCCTATCTGGTCCCCCAGGGCACGGTCCGCACGCACGCCGTCGGCTGGGAGGACCGCCCCGCGACCGGAGCCGAGCTGGACCGGATGCGGCGGCTCGTCGCCGAGGGCCTGGAGCAGGGCGCGGTCGGCATGTCCTCCGGCCTGACGTACACCCCCGGGATGTACGCGCCGGACGCCGAGCTCACGGAGTTGTGCCGGGTGGTGGCGGCGTACGGCGGCTACTACTGCCCGCACCACCGTTCGTACGGGGCGGGAGCCCTTGAGGCGTACGCGGAGATGGTGCGGCTCGCCCGCGACGCGGGCTGCGCCCTTCACCTCGCCCACGCCACCATGAACTTCGGTGTGAACGAGGGCAGGGCGCCCGAGCTCCTCGCGCTCCTCGACGACGCCCTGGACGCGGGCGCGGACATCAGCCTCGACACGTACCCGTACACGCCGGGCTGTACGACGCTGGTGGCCGTGCTGCCGAGCTGGGCGGGCGAGGGCGGCCCGGAGGCGCTGCTCGCGAGGCTCCGGGACGGCGCGACGGCCGAGCGCATCCGCCACCACCTCGAAGTCGTCGGCTCGGACGGCTGCCACGGGGTGCCGGTCGAATGGGGCACGATCGAGGTCTCGGGGGTGTCGGATCCGGCGCTCGCGGGGTTCGTGGGCCGCCGCGTGGACGGCTGGGACACAGCCCGCCGGCTTCTCCTCGAGGACCGTCTGGGGACGACGGTCCTGCAGCACGTGGGCCACGAGGAGAACGTGCGGGCGATCATGCGGCACCGGGTGCACACGGGCGGCTCGGACGGCATCCTCCAAGGCCTGAAGCCGCACCCGCGCGCGTACGGGACGTTTCCGCGCTACCTCGGCCGGTACGCGCGCGAGCTCGGCGTCCTCTCCCTGGAGGAGTGCGTCGCCCACCTCACCTCCCGCCCCGCGGCCCGCCTCCGTCTCCCGGACCGGGGCCGGATCCGCGAGGGCTTCGTGGCGGACCTGGTCCTGTTCGACCCGGAGACGGTGGCGGCGGGCTCGACGTACGCCGCACCGCGCACTCTCCCGGTGGGCATCCCGCACGTGCTGATCGACGGAAGGTTCGTGATCGAGGACGGCCTGCGGACGGACGTCCTCGCGGGCCGCGCGATCCGCCGGACGCCCGTCTAGAACCGCTGCCCCTCCAGCTGTTCCGGACGCCCGTCCAGAGCTGCCCCTCTCCAGCTGTTCCGGACCCTTCTCTAGAGCCGCTGCCTCTCCAGCTGTTCCCTCACCCAGGCCGGGTCCGGGTTGACGTGGGCGCGGCCTTCGACGACGACCGTCGGCACGGTCTCGTCGCCGCCCGTGGCCGCCCGGACCACCGCAGCGGCCTCCGGGTCGCGCCAGATGTCCACCCAGTGCGCCCGGCGGGCGCGGCCGCCGAGACGCATGCGAAGCCGCAGGCAGTACGTGCAGCCCGGTCGCCAGTAGACGACCGGGCGGCCGTCGGCGGCGGCGCGGCGCCGGGCCTCGGCCGCCCCGGTCGACCTCGGGAAGGCCAGGGGCGAGGTGGCGGTCGCGAGCAGGCCGAACAGCAGGAAGAGCGCCACGGCCGTGCCGGGTCTCCCCCCGACTGCCTGTCGGGTCGAGAGAAGGACACCGCAGAGCAGTGTGAGCACCGGCAGGGTCCAGGCACGCGTCATGGCCGGAGGCTACCGGGCAGGGGCGCTCTCCGGGGACGGGTTCCCCGCGGTGGGCAGGGCGGCCGGCCACGGGTCCCGCCGGAGCCACACCAGGCCGAGCGCGAGCACGCCGCCCGCCAGCACGAAGCCGTACCAGGGGGTGTGCCCCGAGGGAGCCGTCTCGTACACGAGGGCCGCCGAGAGGACGGCGAGCACCTGTCCCGCCCGTCCGCGCCAGGCGACGGCCGCGACGACGGCCGTCCCCCACAGCAGGTACCAGGGCTGCACCATCGGCGACAGGGCGACGAGCGCCACCAGGGACAGGCCGAGCCCGAGGAACGGGTCGATCCTGCCGCGCCAGGCGCGCCACGCGAGCGCGGCGATGATCGCGGCGGCGGCGAGCAGGCCCAGTTTCTGCACGGCGCCCTTGACCGGGTCCGGGTCGTCGGCGACGAGCGTGCCGAGGGCGAGCCCGAGGTCGCTGGTGAGGGAGAGCGGGGTGTGGATGGCCCCGGCGACGCTCTGGGTTCCGAGCCAGCCGAAGCCGGTCCCCGCCGCGAGGCTCGCCCCGGCGGCCACGGCGCCCGCGACGGCCCCTGGCAGGACGAGGCCCTTGACCAGGCCCCGTGCGCCCCCGTCCCGGCGCGCGATCGTCACGCCGATGAACAGGAGCGCGACCGCCGCCGGCGACTTGATCATCACCGCGAGGCCGACCAGGACGCAGCCGAGCACCCACCGGCCTCGCGTGGTGAGCAGGACGCCGCCGAGCACGAGACCGATCATCAGGCCGTCGTTGTGCATGCCGCCGACGACATGGATGAGGAGGAGCGGGTTGAGGGCGGCGAGCCACAGGGCGCCGGCCCGGCCGCCGGGGCCGCCGCCGAGCCCACGTACGGCCCAGACGATCAGGGCGAGCGCGCCGAGGGCGATCAGGCGCGTCCCGAGGACGGCGGGCACGATCGCCCCGCCGGTCACCTTCACCACCGCCGCGGCGAGGAGCAGGAAGACGGGTCCGTACGGGGCGGGGGTGTCCGTCCAGTTCCCGCCGACGCTCGCCGCCGCGTCCGCGCCGAGCTCGTCGGGGCCGAGGAGGGAGGGCCCGCCGCCGTACACGTCGTGTCCTTCGAGGACCATCGCGCCCTGGGCGATGTAGCTGTACACGTCGGCGCTGTGCAGGGGCGGGGCGAGGAGCAGCGGCGCGGTCCAGCAGGCGAGGGTGGCGAGGACGCCGTCCAGCGGTCCCCGGGCGAGGAGGACGCCGTAGCGCCACCAGGCGGCGACGAGCAGGGTCAGGCCGAGGTACGCGAGGACGGCGCCGGCGACGGTCAGCGCGGAGCCGCGCGGCTCCCACAGGCCCCAGCCGCCGCGCACGGGCAGCGTCCCGGCGGCCCATCCGCCGACGGCGACACCGAGGGAACCGCCCGCACCCAGCCACCGGCATCCGGAGGCACTGAAAGCCCACATGACGGGCCAACCTATCCCGGCGGGCCGGGGACCCCTACTCCGCCGACGGCGCCGCCCCGCCCCTCTCGGCGGGGAACGGCGAGCCACCGGCCCGGCCGGGAGGATCACGGTCCCGCCCCGCTACCTCGGCCGCTTGGTCTGTCCCCGGCCCGCCCCGGCTTGCCGGACTGCTCGTCGGCGGCGGAGGCGTCGGCCGAGGGCTCCCCCGTCGGTACGGCCGTGGACGCGGCCGTCTCCTCTCCGGCCCCGGACGGAACTGTCGTCGTACCCGGTTCCGCGGCCGCCGGGGAGGCGTCGTCACCGCCGTCCCCGTCCCCGTCCGGCGTCCGCCTGTCGGCCCCCGTGGGGTCCGGGGAGCCGGAGACGTCCGGGGAGTCCGGCTTCCTGTCCGCGCCGTCGGAGCCCTCGGAGCTGTCCGAGCCGCCCGAGCCGTCCGTCGGGTCCGCCTGGATCAGTGCGGGCGGCCCGTCGTGCGCGCCCCCGTCCGGGGCCCCCGCGCCGCCGCCCCGGCCGGCGCCTCCCGCGACCAGCGCGGCGCCGAGCCCGAGGACCGCGGCGCCGCCGGCGGCGAGCAGCCAGACCGTTCCCCGGCCCCGGCGTGCGGGGGCGTGACGGCGGCGGCCGGGCCGGGGCGCGTCGGCTCCGGAGACGTGGTGGCTCATGGGCCCGGATTGTAGGGAGCACGACACCCCTGGTGCGACACGAGTCACACCGGGAACCACGAGCGCCGGCCATGAGCGGGGCGCCCCGGCCCCGTACGGCCCCTTCCCGCCGCCCGTTCACCCCGCGCCCCGCACCCCCGCACGACCCTCCCGACCACCCGCGCGGCCCCGCGCCCGGTGTCCGACGTGTCCCAAAACACGAGGCGTCCCGGCCGGACCGGCCGTAAGCTCTCGTCATGCAGGTGATCCAGTCCACGAAGCTCGCCAACGTCTGTTACGAAATCCGGGGTCCGGTGCTCGAAGAGGCGATGCGGCTTGAGGCCGCGGGTCATCGCATCCTCAAGCTCAACACGGGAAACCCGGCCGCCTTCGGCTTCGAGTGCCCGCCCGCCATCCTCGAGGACGTGCTGCGGAACCTCTCCGACGCGCACGGCTACGGCGACGCGAAGGGGCTGCTCTCGGCCCGCCGCGCGGTGATGAGCCACTACGAGACCAAGGGCATCCCGCTCTCCGTCGAGGACATCTACCTCGGCAACGGCGTCTCCGAGCTGATCCAGATGTCGATGCAGGCGCTGCTCGACGACGGCGACGAGGTGCTGGTCCCGGCCCCGGACTATCCGCTGTGGACGGCCTCGGTCTCCCTCGCGGGCGGTACGGCCGTGCACTACCGCTGCGACGAGCAGGCGGACTGGATGCCGGACCTCGCGGACATCGAGCGGAAGATCACGGACCGCACCAAGGCGATCGTGATCATCAACCCGAACAACCCGACGGGCGCGGTCTACGACGACGAGATGCTCCGCTCCCTGACGGAGATCGCCCGGCGTCACAACCTGGTCGTCTGCTCGGACGAGATCTACGACAAGATCCTCTACGACGGCGCCACACACACGCCCACCGCCGCGATCGCCCCGGACCTGCTCGTCCTCACGTTCAACGGGATGAGCAAGAACTACCGGGTGGCCGGTTTCCGCTCCGGCTGGCTCGCGGTCTGCGGCCCGAAGCACCACGCCTCCTCGTACATCGAGGGCCTGACGATCCTCGCCAACATGCGCCTCTGCGCGAACATGCCGGCGCAGCACGCGGTGGCCGCCGCGCTCCAGGGCCGGCAGTCGATCGAGGATCTGGTGCTGCCGGGCGGGCGGCTCCTGGAGCAGCGGGACACGGCGTACGAGCTCCTTACGCAGATTCCGGGCGTGACGTGTGTGAAGCCGAAGGGCGCGCTGTATCTGTTCCCGCGGCTCGACCCGAGCGTCTACAAGATCAAGGACGACCGGCAGATGGTCCTGGACCTGCTGCGGGCGGAGAAGATCATGGTCGTGCACGGGACGGGCTTCAACTGGCACGAGCCGGACCACTTCCGGATCGTCACGCTGCCGGCCGCGGCGGATCTCGCGGACGCGGTGACCCGGATCGGGCGCTTCCTGGACGGTTACAGCCAGCCCTGACCCCCACACCGCCCGGATGCAGCACAACTTTAGACAGGATCTAAGCTAGGATGGCTCCAGAGCACTCAGGAGGCCGTCCCATGTACGAACCGATCCGCACCAAGTCGGTCCACCGGATGGCCGACGACGCCCCCGACACGTATCCGCACCGCTCCCGCGAGGAGGAGCTGGACATCCAGCTCGCCGGACACCTCGCCGCCCTGCTCGCCGTCACGGACGAGCTCGGCGACACGGAGGCCGGCGAGCAGATCGCCCGGCAGGTGGCGCGGCTGCGTGGCGCGCCGCCCGCGCGGCACGCCGGCCTGAGCGGCTCGTCCGCCCAGGACCTGCACCGCAAGGCCCACGCCCTCGCGGGCCGCGCACTGGTCGTCGCCGCCTCCCGGGCCGACACGGCCGCCGCGATCCTCGCCGCGGGGCGCATGGACGCGCACACCGCCGCGCTCGCCGGGGGCCCCACCCTGGCCGCAGCCGGCGCCCCCTGACGGCCCCGGTCCGCGCGGCACGAACCGTGCGGACCGGGCGCCACCCACGGCGGCCGCGGTAGGTCCCGCTCCGGTTCGGTACCGGGATCGCCCCTTCACTCGCCGTACACACAACTCCCCCTGGAATGTGGGTTTCCGCGAGCACGCTGCCCGCGTGAGACGCATCCTGGGAATCATCCTGGCCGTCCTGCTCCTCGGCGGCGTGGCCGCCGTCCTCGTGACGGGCGGCGACAAGGACACGGGCACGGCAACGAAGACCGTGCGAGGAGTCATCGGGTCGGAGAAGGCGGAGTTCTTCGCCGACCCTCAGGTGGTGAAGGCCCTGGCCGCGAAGGGCTTCACCGTGCGATCCGAGACCTCCGGGTCCTGGGACATGGAGGAACTGCCCCTCGACGGCTACGACTTCGCCTTCCCGGCCTCCAAGGCGCCGGCCGACGAGCTCCGCGCGAAGGCCGTGAGCCGGACCAAGGACAAGGCGATGACGGCCCCGCTGCGGCCGTTCTACTCACCGCTCGTCGTCGTCGCGCACAGCGCCGCCGCCCGGGTCCTCGCCGGGAACGGCCTCGCGACCCTCGGCCCGCGCGGCACCAGCGGCACCCTGAAGATGGACGCCTACCTCGCGGCGGCCCGCGCCGACCGGACCTGGCAGCAGCTCAAGGGCTCCGCCGGGCACGCCGAGCTGAGCGGCACCCTCTTCATCACCTCCACCGATCCGGTCGCCTCCAGCTCCGGCGCCCTCTACCTCGCCGCCGCGAGCTACGTCGCCGACGGCGGACGGGTCGCCGGCGACAAGGCCGCCGTCACCCGCACGGCCCCGCTGCTCCGCAAGCTCGTCCAGGTGCAGGGCGCCCAGCAGTCCGGCTCGGACGCCCCCTTCCGGGACTTCATCAGCGGCGTCGGCAACCCGCTGGTCCTCGTGTACGAGTCCCAGGTCGCCGCCCAGCTGCTCGCCGGGCGCCCGATGGGAGACCTCGTGGTCCTCTACCCGGACACCACGGTCAACAGCGACCACACGCTCGTGCCGATGACCGCGAACGGCCGGGCGCTCGGCGAACTCCTCTCCACCGACCCCGAGCTGCGCAAGCTCGCGGTCCGCCACGGCTTCCGGCCACAGGGCGCGGCGAGCGAGTTCACCGCCGCGACCGACGGCCACACCGAGTACCTCAACCAGACGCTGACCGGAGTCCGCCAGGCGCCCGTGCCCACCAGCCGGGTGCTGCACGACATGGCGCTGCGGGCCCGTGACCAGGGGGACACCGCATGACGACGCCCGAGGATCCGAGAAGGACGATGGCCCTGACACCGCCCGAGCACGACACCCCGCTCGTCCTGACACCGCCGGAGCCCGTCGCCCCGGTCCCCGCCGCGCGGGCCTCCGGCCTGGTGCCGCTGGACGAGGCCACCCGCGCGGAGATGTCCCGCAGGGCCGCCGAGTACGTCGGCTCGATCGAGGGACTCGACCCGCGCTCCCCCGAGTTCGCCGGCCGCGTGGGCGAGATCACGGCGCTCGGCGCGGGCGAGGTGCGCACGGCGGCGCAGCAGTCGAACCGCATGCTCGACCGTACGGTCCGCTCGCTCGACTCCGGCGCCTCCGGCGGCGACGCCCGGTCCCGCGTCGGCACCTCCCTCGTCGAACTCCGGCGCACCGTCGAGGACCTGGACCCCCGCGACACGCCCGCCAAGGGCTTCAAGGGGCTGCTGTCGAAGCTGCCGGGCGGCAACAGGCTCCGGGACCACGTCGCCAGGTACGCCTCCTCGCAGACCACCCTGAACCGGATCGTCGAGTCCCTGCGCGACGGCCAGAACGAACTGCGGCGCGACAACGCGGCGCTGGAGACCGAGCGGGCCCGGCTGTGGGAGACCATGGGCAGGCTCCAGGAGTACGCGGTGCTCACCGAGGCCCTCGACGCGGCCGTGGAGCAGCGCGTCGCCCTCACGCCCGACCCGGCCCAGGCGGACGCGCTCCGCGCCGACCTCCTCTTCCCGGTGCGGCAGAAGCACCAGGACCTGCTGACGCAGCTGGCCGTCTGCGCGCAGGGGTACCTGGCGATGGACATGGTCCGCCGGAACAACACCGAACTGATCAAGGGCGTGGAGCGGGCGGCGACGACGACGGTGTCGGCGCTGCGGATCGCGGTGATGCTCGCCTCCGCGCTCGAACACCAGCGGAAGGTCACCGAGCAGG
The DNA here is from genome assembly GCF_042879855.1 of Streptomyces sp. NPDC058326. Classification (NCBI taxonomy): domain Bacteria; kingdom Bacillati; phylum Actinomycetota; class Actinomycetes; order Kitasatosporales; family Streptomycetaceae; genus Streptomyces; species Streptomyces sp. NPDC058326. Next base: position 55,485 of record NZ_JBHVZO010000004.1, read on the forward strand.
TCGACGTGCTGCGCTCGACGACCGAGGGGCTGATCCGCGGGAACGCCGCCATGCTGGCCGAACAGGCCGGCGAGATCCAGGAGATGGCGGCGAACCCGGCGGTGGGCGCGGAGACGCTCCGCACCGCGTTCCAGGAGATCTACCGGACCCTGGACGCCATCGACACGTACAAGGCCCGGGCGACGGAGTCCATGGCGGCGACGGTCGATTCCCTGACAGCCGAACTCCAGGAGGCGAGCGCCCACCTGGCGCGCAGCCGCCGCACCGGAGCCCTGGAGGGTGGCGGCCCCGCATGACGTACATCCCCTCCCCGGGCACCGCACCGAACCCGGCCGGCACGCCCCGCCCGATGCCCCGCGCCGACGCCCGGGGCCGCGACGCCGACAGGCGGGGCCGCGCCCTGCGGCGTACGCTCGCCGGACTCGCCCTCGCGCTGCTCGTCACCGCCACCGGAAGCGCCTGCGACGGGACCGGCCGCGCCGGCGAACCGACCGGGCGGAACGGCACAGAGCACGTCCCCGGCACGCTCCGCGTCCTCGCCTCCTCCGAACTCACCGACATGGAGCCCGTCCTCGACACGGCCCGCCGCGCGACCGGCGTCCAGGTCCGCACCACGTACGTCGGCACCCTCGACGCCGTCGAACAGATCGCCTCCGGCAAGGCCGGCGAGGCCTACGACGCGGTCTGGCTCTCCTCCAACGACTACCTCCGGCTCGACCCGGACGCCGCGCGCCGGATCACCGGCGAGACGCCGATCATGACCTCGCCGGTCGCCCTCGGGGTGCGGCCCGCCGCCGTCGCCCGGCTCGGCTGGGACCCGGCGAAGGTCACCTGGTCGCAGCTGCACCGGGCCGTCGCCGACGGGAGGCTCAGCTACGGGATGACGGACCCGATGCGCTCCAACTCCGGCTTCTCCGCCCTCGTCTCGGTCGCCTCCGGGCTCTCCGGCGCCCAGGCGGCGCTCACCGAGGCGGACGTCCGCCGGGCCACGCCGAGGCTCAAGGAGTTCTTCGCCGGACAGAAGCTGACGTCGGGCTCCTCGGGCTGGCTGGCCACCGCGTACGGCCGTCGCGGCGATGTCGACGCGCTCGTCAACTACGAGTCGGTGCTGCTGTCCTCCTTCCAGGCCGACGACCTGACCGTGATCAGGCCGACCGACGGGGTCGTCACCGCCGACTACCCGCTCAGCCTGCTCACCTCCGCCCGCCCCGAGGCGAAGGACGCGGCGCGGCGGCTCACCGACCACCTCCGCTCGCCGGACGTCCAGGACCGGATCACCCGGGCGACGCTCCGCCGCCCGGTGGTCCCGGGCGTCCGCCCGGCGTCCGCGCTCGCCCGTGACCTGCGGCGCGAGCTGCCGTTCCCCGGCAGCCGGGCCGTCGCGGACGGGCTGCTCGACGCGTACGACAACACCCTGCGCCGGCCTTCCCGCACGGTGTACGTGCTCGACACCTCGGGCTCCATGAGGGGCGAGCGGCTCGAACGGCTCAAGGCGGCCCTCGCCGAGCTGACCGGTGACTTCCGGGACCGGGAGGAGGTCACCCTGATGCCCTTCGGCTCCGCGGTGAAGGAGAGCGAGGTCCGTACGCACACGGTCGACCCGGCCTCGCCACGGACGGCGCTCGACGCGATCAGGGCCGACGCGGGGAGGCTCTCGGCCTCGGGCGGCACCGCGATCTACTCCAGCGTCCAGGAGGCGTACCGCTTCCTCGGCACGGCGCGGGGCGACACCTTCACCTCGATCGTGCTCATGACGGACGGGGAGAACACCGACGGCGACCCGGCCGCCGCCTTCGACACCTTCTACCGTTCGCTGCCCGCCGAGCAGCGGCGCACCCCGGTGTTCCCGATCCTCTTCGGGGACTCCGACCGGGGCGAGCTCGACCACATCGCGGACCTGACCGGCGGCAGGCTCTTCGACGCCACGAGCGGCTCGCTGGACGGCGCCTTCGAGGAGATCCGTGGCTACCAGTAACCCGCTGCTGCGGTACGCGGAGTCCCGCAAGAACCTCGTCGGCGGCGTCTGCGGCCTGGCCGGTGTCGGCATCGCCCTCACGGGTGCGGCGGGCGGCCTCTGGCCGCTCGTGATCGCGGGCCTGTACGGGGCGGGGGCGCTGATCGCCCCGCCGGAGCGGCCCGCGACGCCGGAGTTCGCCGAGGAGGGTGACCGGCTCGACGGAGTGCGAGCCGATTTCGCGACCCTCCGCGGGTATCTCGCGGAGGTGGAGCTGCCGTCCGCCGCGCGGGAGCGGCTCAGCGCGCTGGACGCCCTGATCGAGGCGCTGCTCGCACCGGGCTTGGTGACCGACCCGGAGCATCTGCACGTCCTGGCCCGTACGGTGCGCCTGGACGTGCCGGAGGCCGTGGACGCCTTCGTACGGACCCGGTGGTGGTCGCGGGTCACGCCGGGCACGGAGGCGCCGGAGCGCCATCTCGAACGCCAGCTGGCCGTCCTGCACGAGGAGGTGGCCGCCGTCACTGCCGCACTCGAGGAGGCGGACGCGATGCGGCAGGAGATCCACACACGCTATCTGGAGGGCCGGGGCCGCGACTGAGCGGCCGCACCCGGCAGGCGGCGGAGATGCGCCGGCCCCCGGAGCCTGAGGGGGCTCCGGGGGCCGGTTGCGTCGTGGTGGGCCGTCGTGACCCCACTGGTCAGGGCGGTATCTCGGGGCAACCCACCACGAGTCTGCGGTGCGGGATCAGCCCAGGCGCTCGACGAGCGCGTGGTACTGGTCCCACAGCTCCTTCGGCGTGTGGTCGCCGAAGGTGTTGAGGTGGTCGGGGACGAGGGCGGCCTCCTCGCGCCACACGTCACGGTCGACCTTGAGGAGGAACTCCAGGTCCTCGGCGGGCAGGTCCAGGCCGTCGGTGTCGAAGGACTCCGGGGTCGGCAGGATGCCGATCGGGGTCTCGACGCCCTCGGCCTTGCCCTCCAGGCGCTCGACGATCCACTTCAGGACGCGGCTGTTCTCGCCGAAGCCGGGCCAGACGAACTTGCCGGCGTCGTTCTTGCGGAACCAGTTCACGTAGTAGATCTTCGGGAGCTTCGCGGCGTCCGCGGAGGCACCGACCTTGACCCAGTGGGCCATGTAGTCGCCCATGTTGTAGCCGCAGAACGGCAGCATGGCGAAGGGGTCGCGGCGCAGCTCGCCGACCTTGCCCTCGGCGGCGGCGGTCTTCTCGGAGGCGACGTTCGCGCCGAGGAAGACGCCGTGGTTCCAGTCGAAGGACTCGGTGACAAGGGGGACCGCGGAGGCGCGGCGGCCGCCGAAGAGGATCGCCGAGATCGGGACGCCCTTGGTGTCCTCCCACTCCGGGGCGATCGTCGGGCACTGGCCGGCCGGGACGGTGAAGCGGGCGTTCGGGTGGGCGGCGGGCGTCTCGGACGCGGGCGTCCAGTCGTTGCCCTTCCAGTCCGTGAGGTGGGCCGGGGCCTCCTCGGTCATGCCCTCCCACCACACGTCGCCGTCGTCGGTGAGCGCGACGTTGGTGAAGACGGAGTTGCCCCAGAGGGTCTTCATGGCGTTGGCGTTGGTGTGCTCGCCGGTGCCGGGCGCGACGCCGAAGAAGCCGGCCTCGGGGTTGATCGCGTACAGCCGCCCGTCCTCGCCGAAGCGCATCCAGGCGATGTCGTCGCCGATGGTCTCGACGGTCCAGCCGGAGATCGTGGGCTCCAGCATGGCCAGGTTCGTCTTGCCGCAGGCCGAGGGGAACGCGGCCGCGACGTACTTGGCCTCGCCCTGCGGCGGGGTCAGCTTGAGGATGAGCATGTGCTCGGCGAGCCAGCCCTCGTCACGGGCCATGACGGAGGCGATGCGGAGCGCGTAGCACTTCTTGCCGAGGAGGGCGTTGCCGCCGTAGCCCGAGCCGTACGACCAGATCTCGCGGGTCTCGGGGAAGTGCGAGATGTACTTGGTGGAGTTGCACGGCCACGGCACGTCCTCCTGGCCCTCCTCCAGGGGGGCGCCGAGGGTGTGGACGGCCTTGACGAAGAAGCCGTCGGTGCCGAGCTCGTCGAGGACGGCCTGGCCCATGCGGGTCATGGTGCGCATGGAGACGGCGACGTACGCGGAGTCGGTGATCTCGACGCCGATGGCGGAGAGCGGGGAACCGACGGGGCCCATGCAGAAGGGCACGACGTACATGGTGCGGCCGCGCATCGAGCCGCGGAAGATGCCCTCGGAGCCCGCGAAGAGCTCCTTCATCTCGGCCGGGGCCTTCCAGTGGTTGGTCGGGCCCGCGTCCTCCTCCTTCTCGGAGCAGATGAAGGTCCGGTCCTCGACGCGCGCGACGTCGGTCGGGTCGGAGGCCGCGTAGTACGAGTTCGGGCGCTTCACCGGGTCGAGCTTGGTGAAGGTCCCCTTGGTGACGAGCTCCTCGCACAGGCGCTCGTACTCGGCCTCGGAGCCGTCGCACCAGACGATGTTGTCCGGCTGGGTGATCTCGGCGATCTCGTTCACCCAGGAGACGAGCTCCTGGTGCTGGGTCGGAAGGGTCTGGGGAGCCGCGTTGTCGCGCGCCACGATTGCTCCTTGTAGAGGGGTTTTTTGGTGTGTGCCCCGTGGGGGCCGCGACCCGGATGCTTCGTAGCTGCTCATCCGGTGCCGACCGCACTCATTTGATCATCCGACGGATCCGCCCATATGTCCAGGGGGCCGCCCACGTGAGCATCGCCACTCATATCCGGGACCTACGGCGCCGTAGGTACGATTACTTCTCATGACTGCAGCCACGCCGGACGCGCCCCCGACCGAGCTCCCCGCGCTCCCGATCAAGCCCCGGCTGAGAGGCTGGCTGCACGCGGGCATGTTCCCCGCCGTGATCGTCGCGGGCGTCGTCCTCGTCGCCCTCGCGGACTCGCCCCGCGCCCGCCTCGCCTGCGGGATCTACGTCCTCACCGCCTGCCTGCTCTTCGGCATCAGCGCGCTGTACCACCGCGGCAACTGGGGCCCGCGCGGCGAAGCCGTGCTCCGGCGCCTCGACCACGCCAACATCTTCCTGATCATCGCGGGCACCTACACCCCGCTCACCCTGCTCCTGCTCCCCGACTCCACGGCCAAGCCGCTCATGTGGGCGGTCTGGGCGGCGGCCCTCGCCGGCATCGCCTTCCGGGTCTTCTGGGTCGGCGCCCCCCGCTGGCTGTACACGCCCTGCTACATCGCGATGGGCTGGGCCGCCGTCTTCTTCCTGCCCGACTTCATGCGCGCGGGCGGCATCGCCGTCCTCGTCCTGGTGATCGTCGGCGGACTGCTCTACAGCGCGGGCGGAGTCATCTACGGCATCAAGCGCCCGAACCCGTCCCCGCGCTATTTCGGCTTCCACGAGGTCTTCCACTCGCTGACCCTGGCCGCCTTCATCGTCCACTACGTGGGGATCTCCCTGGTGGCCTACCAGCACGCCTGACGGCCACGCCGGCCCGCCTTCACGGGCGGGCCGGCGCTCCCAGCGCGTTCCTGAGCACCCGCGCCGATTCGGGGTTGTCCGCGCACCCCCACACTCCGTGCGGGCAGTAGTCGGTGACCGTCTGGTACACCGGCCGGTGCCGGGCGAACCAGTCGAGCATCCCCCGTACATACGCCGGGTTGTCCCCGTTCCTGAAGAGCCCCCACTCCGGGTACGAGACCGGCTTGCCGTGCGCCGCCGCGAAACGGACGTGGTGCTCGAGCCCGTACTCCTCGGCCACCTGGTCCTCGAAGGCCAGCCCCTCGGGCTGGTCGTACGCGTCCATCCCGATGATGTCGACGACGTCGTCCCCCGGGTAGCAGCGCGGCCACTCCACGGCGTCCCGCCCCCGGCTCGGCGTGAAGTCGAAGCGGAACCGCTGCCCCGGCACCTCCCGCAGCACCCCGACGACCCTGCGCCAGTACGTCTTCCAGGCCGCCGGGTCCGGGCCGCAGCGGTGGCTGTACGTGGTGCCGTTCATCTCCCAGCCGAGGACCAGGACCGCGTCCCCGAGGCCGTGCTCCACGAGCCGCTCCCCCAGCACCCGGAAGTGCCGGTCGTACGCCCCCGCGGCGCCGCTCCGCAGCCCCGTCCGCACCTCGGCGTCCGGCAGGCCCTCCTCACTGCGGTCGAGCAGCGGCACGTTGAGCACGAAGAGACGCCCCGGCCGCGCCTCCTTCCAGCGCGCCCAGGGCCCGAAGAGCGCCGGATGGCCCTCGATGTTGGACCAGCGGTCACCCGGCAGATACGTGTGGCCGACGGTCAGCGCCTCGCCGCCGAGCCAGGCCTGCGCCTGGGCGATCCTGCGTACCCCCGCCTCGTCGGAGCCGGTGAAGAACCCCGAGGGCACCCCGGGCAGGGGCACCGGCTCGGGCGCGGCCCGGCTCCCGGTCTGCCGCCCGCCGGGCGCGATCCGTTCGGGCGCGACCAGGAGCACGAGAACGGCCGCGAGCAGCACGGCGAGTGCGGCCCGCGGCCAGGGGAGGAAACGATTCACGTCAGCTCGTCCAGAATTCCCACCAGCGGGTCAGGATCAGCATCCCGATGATCCCGATGTGCAGGACGGGCAGGGCGAAGGTGAACTCGCCGAGGAAGGTGCGCACCCCGGCCGGCGCCGGGATCACCCGGTGGCGGACGTTGTGCGCGGTGACGTACCAGAACATGACGATGGTGGCGACCCAGGCCAGGCAGCACCACAGGCAGAGCGAGTTGATCTCGTACAGCGACTGGTACATCAGCCAGGTGCAGAAGCCGACACCGAAGAGCATCCCGGCGTTGAGACCGCACCAGATCCAGGCCCGGTAGCGCGCCCCGGCGAGCAGCCCCGCCCCGAGGGCGACGACGACGGCGTACGTGACGAGGCCGAGCATCGGGTTGGGGAAGCCGAAGACCGAGGCCTGGTCGCTCTTCATGATGTTGCCGCAGGAGACGACCGGGTTCAGGCTGCACCCGGGCTGGAAGCCGGGGTCCTCGAGGAGCTTGAACTTGTCGATCGTGATCACCCAGGCGGCGAGGACTCCGGCCGCCCCGGTGATCATCAGCAGCCAGGCGAGGGACCGGCCCGCCCCGGCCGGCCCCTGCGTCGCGTCGTCACCCGCGAGCCGCCGCTGCCCCGGTACGCCCTGGACGTCCACCGTCGCCATGTCGCCGCCGCCCTCCGCCCGCTCAGCCCTGCAGTCGACGGACCGGCAGCACCACGTGCGCCCCGCCCGCCAGGGGATCCTCGCCGGCGAAGAACGAGCGCAGCTGGTCCTCCGAGATCGGTCCGCCGGGCGCGGCCTCGGGCCAGGGGCGCACGGAGCAGACCAGGTAGGCGTGTCCGAGCTTCTTGGCGGCCGCCTCCCACTCCACCGGCACCGAGCACTGCAACTTGAGGAACGGCAGCGTGAGGACCGCCTGCTGCGCCTCGACGAGGAGGTGGGCGTCGACACCGGACTGCTCGGACGCGTCGACCACGGGTCCGCCGACGGTCAGGCCCATGCCCTCCACGGCGGCCCGCATCGCTTCCTCGCCGGCCTCGGGACCATCGCTGCCGTCGCCGAGCGAATACACCATCAGATACGCGGCGGCCGGCTTTTCCTCGGTGGGACCGGTGGTCCAGAAGAGGGTCGCGAGGCTACCCAGCGGAGAGGCGCTGCGCGCCTCGGAAACGACAGGGGAAGAAGTCATGGGTCCGGATGTTAGTGGTCGTGTGTCCGCCACTCCCCGCCCATTCACCCGATCGGCCGACATTCACCCGGATGAAATTTCCACCACAACAAATCAGCGTTTTCCTCGTTGTTCCTTCAGGGCATTTCCCTCCGCCTGCGGCGGGCCTCCGGACCACCAGGAGATCACTCATGACCGTCCCGCGCCGCCTCGCACTGCGGTCCCTCTTCCCCCTGACCATCGCCGCCCTCACGGGCGGAGCGCTCGCCCGTATCGCCATGACGCCCCGGAGCGGCACGGCGGCCGCGGCGCCCGCCACCGGCGCGCCGCCCGGCGGGACCTTCGACGAGATGTACCGGGGCCGCCGCATCCAGGGGCGGCCGGCACCCGGCGACGGGACCGAGGTCCTCGTCGACGGCCGGCCGCTGCATCTGATGCGCTGCGCGAACGGCGGCTATCTCACCCCCATCGATCACTACCAGACCCATCCGACGCCGCTGGCGGCCACGCGTGCGGCCGTGGACGAGCTCGGGTCCGCACCGCTGACCCGCTTCGCCGCCGCCCACGGCGTCCACCCGGGAGGGAGTCCGCGTGGCCTACACGCGTAAGAACCAGCGCGATCTGACCAGCGCCGAGCGGAAGAAGTTCGTCGCCGCGGTCCTGGAGCTGAAGCGCAGTGGGGAGTACGACGACTTCGTCCGCACCCACATCGACTACTACACGTCCGACGGCGACGGCCGCCTGCGCGTGGCCCACATGGCGCCCAGCTTCCTTCCCTGGCACCGCAAGTTCCTGCTGGAGTTCGAGCGGGCGCTGCGCCGGATCGACCCCACGGTCACCGTGCCGTACTGGGACTGGACCCGCGACAACACCCCGGCCGCCTCCCTCTGGAACGACGACTTCATGGGCGGCAACGGCCGGCGCAGCGACCTCCAGGTGATGACCGGGCCCTTCGCCCACGCGGGCGGCCGCTGGACCATCACCCATGCGATGACCGAAGGCGCCTTCCTCACCAGGGACTTCGGCCGCCCCCGCGACCCGATCACGCTCCCCACAAGGGCGGAGCTCGACGAGGTGATGCGCGAGACGGTGTACGACGTGGCGCCCTGGAACTCCACGAGCGCCTCCGGTTTCCGCAACCGCCTGGAGGGCTGGGCCCCGGGCCGGGGCAACGAGCGCTTCCGGATCCACAACCGGGTGCACCGCTGGATCGGCGGTCTGATGCTGGGCGGCGCCTCGGTCAACGACCCGGTCTTCTGGCTCCACCACTCCTTCGTCGACCTGCTCTGGTCACGCTGGCAGCAGCGCAACCCGCGCGCCGGCTACCTGCCGACGCAACCCCCGCCGCTGGGCGACTCGCAGCACGGCCGGATCGCGGCCCGCGACGAGCGGATGGGCCCGTGGGGCGTCACCCCGGCGCAGATGCTCGACCACAGCGCGATCTACCGGTACGCCTGAGGTACGCGGGCGGCCGCGCCGCACACACGGGGAAGCGGCCCTCCGGCGGATGTGCCGGGGGGCCGCTCCGTGGGGCAGGGGATCAGCCGCCGTAGCCACCGTCGTGGTGACCGTGACCGTCGATGTTCGCGCAGGTGTTGCCGAACGCCGGGTTGATCAGGCCGATGATGGTGACGGTGTTGCCGCACAGGTTGATCGGCACGTGGACCGGGACCTGGACGACGTTCCCGGAGGCGATACCGGGGGACGCGGCGGCGACGGCCTCGGCGCCCGAGTCGGCGACGGCCATGCCGGCTCCGCTGAGGGCAACGGCACCCGTGCCGGCGAGGACAGCGGCAGCCTTCGCGATGCGAGACATCAAGAACTCCTTGGACGTGGAAAGTCGACCGCGAGAATCACGGCCGCACAATCCCCTTCAACGCCGAAAGGGCGCACGAGTAACGGCCTTTGGGCCGGATGGGACAGAAGGAAAGGACGAAGGCCCGCAGACCGGTGGTCCGTCCGCCGTCGGATACGACGGCCGAACCTCCGGATCCGCGGGCCAGGGCCATGCGACGGGCCTTCTGTTGTAACGAGCAACGACCCCTCGGGTAGCGGGGAAGAATCGTGTCTTCACCCGCCGGGCCATTGGTCGTACAAAGGAACGCCGGTCAGGCCGTCGGCTGCGCCAGGCCCAGCTGGGGCTCCAGCCCCCCGTTCACCGCGGGAGTGAGGACGCCGGCATCCGGCATCGCGAGCTCGGGGAGCCCGAACCTGTCGCCGCGCGGCATGCCGACCGGGTTGCCGACCTTGGCCGCCGGGGTGGCCGCCTTCAGGGGCGAGCCGGGGCTGGTGAGCAGAGCCGTGCCGAACTGGCTTCCCTCGATGACCTCGGGGAGCGGGGCGGCGAGGACGGTCTTCGGGACCGAGCTGGCGACCGGGACCCGCGGCAGGCCGATGTCCGGCATGCCCTGGGAGCGCCCCTCGTGGAAGACGGTGGGGGCGCCCGGCACGGGCAGCGGAACTCCGGTGGCCACGGTGGGCGCGTCCATCGGGATCGCCGGCTCCAAGCCCTGGAGCGGGACGACCACCGGTGCCTCGGCGGCGGAAGCGGGGGCGGCCATGGCCGCGGAGGCGAGAGCGGTCATGAGGATTCCCATGCCGGCTTGTGATCGCAGGTTCATGACTGCGTGTGCCCTTCGGAGGGTGACGACAATGCTGTGGAGCTGTGTCCTGTAAACGAGCCCTCCGGCAGAAACGTTGCGAAAATTCGCCTGTGCGCAGCAACGCCGAGGGCCCTCACCGGTGACGGTGAGGGCCCTGGTTGACAGGCTGTCAGCCCGACGCGTCAGTGGAGGCGTGCGGAGCGTCCGGCGCGGATCGCACGTCCGGCGCGGAATCGGAGAGCCGCTCCACCGAGGAGCAGGGCGGCGCTGACCGCCGCGGCGCCCGTCAGTGCCGCGGTGTCACTTCCGGTGTCGGGGAGCTGGGGCTTACCCGGTCCGGTCGGGCCAGGGGGTGCCGGAGTGGTCGGCGGCTGCGTCGGCTCACCGGGCGTGGTCGGCTCACCGGGCTTCGTGGGCTCACCCGGCTTGGTCGGCTCACCGGGCTTGGTCGGCTCACCCGGCTTCGTGGGCTCACCCGGCTTCGTCGGCTCACCGGGCTTGGTCGGCTCACCCGGCTTCGTGGGCTCACCCGGCTTCGTCGGCTCACCCGGCTTCGTGGGCTCACCCGGCTTGGTCGGCTCACCCGGATGCGTGGGGTGCCCCGGCTTGGTCGGCTCACCCGGATGCGTGGGGTGCCCCGGCTTCGTGGGCTCACCCGGATGCGTAGGATGCCCCGGCTTGGTCGGCTCACCCGGATGCGTGGGGTGCCCCGGCTTGGTCGGCTCACCCGGATACGTGGGATGCCCAGGCTTCGTCGGCTCACCCGGATTCGTAGGATGCCCAGGCTTCGTCGGCTCACCCGGATACGTAGGATGCCCAGGCTTCGTCGGGTGGCCGGGAGGCGCCGGGTTCTCGCCCGGGTGGTCGGGGGTTTCCTCGTCGGGGCCGTCCCCGTATCCCTCGGGGTCGTCGACGGCCTGGGCGCAAAGGTCACGGACCGCCTTGCCGCCGATGTCGCCGAGATTCACGGATTCCCCGCACAGGCTCACCGAGAGGGCCTGACGATGGTGGCCGGCGTCGGGCCCCGGCGTATCCCCCGTGGAGTTCGACGCCACGGCGAAGCCTCCGGTCAGCGACAGAATGCCCGTCGCGGCTGCGGCAGTGAGCAGCTTCCTGGTGATGATGGATCGCATACCGCTCTTCCTCTGGAGAAAGGGAGAGACCGGCCCGAGGATCCCCCTCGCTCCGCCCGGCCTTTCCGCGCGCCCAGTCCGTCAGTCGCCGACGAACTGGTTACGGAACGCCGTTCTCGGTCTCTCGACGAGCCGGCCTTCCGTGGATGATGGGCGAGAGCGTAAGGATTCGCACACGACGAAGAACCGGCCCCACACGGCGGCGGATCAGAAAATCATTCGATCAGCCGATCGCAGTGGACAGCAGTGGGGTGCGCCGAGGGGCGACCGCCGGAAACGGGCGGAGCGAGGGTCCGTTCAAGAGGGATCGGGACCGCGAGCGGCGCGCTCGTCCGCGCGGGAGAAGGGCGCGAGGGGTCCCGTTACTGAGCGAGCGTCAGCCGCCCAGCGGGAGGCCACCGAGCAGCGGCGCCTTCTTGCCGGTCTCGTTCAGCTGCCCGGCGACCTCTCCCACGGTCTTGACCGGGGAACCTTCCGTGGTGCTGCTCAGCGCGTCCGTCTCCAGGCCCTCGCTGGAGATCCCGCCGAGCCCCCCGTCCAGGCCGGCGGGAAGATCCGCCGGCGCCATGGCCATGGCGGGCGTGGCGGCACCGAGGGCCATGACGGAACCGGCGACGATCGCGGCGACCTTGGTGGGCTTCATGGAGTGAGTCCTTTCCTCTGAGCGTCAATGCGTCTTCTCGGCAAGCAAATCGCTTGCCGAGCGGCGGAGTTGAGCGACCTCCACCGCGTCCTGCTGCCTCTGTAACGAGAGGTGTGCTCCCCGGAAACTCCGGGGGGACGACACTGCACCCGAATGAAGGGCCCGGTCCTATTTGCCGATCGGCACGACCGGGTCGGTCGGCTCGGCGCCGGCCTCCCCCACGACGGCAAGGGGCCCGGCGCGTCGGGCAGCCCCCCACCGGCCCTGCGGCTATAGCTCTCCGCGACGGGAGAACTACTGAGCGCCACGCATTCGTTCGGGTGAATCCACCCCCCTGAGCTGCTACCCCCGGGGGCGTACGCCGTTGCACCGGGCGGCGCACGAAGGTGCGCCCCAACGAGCGGGAGGCCGGCACGCACACCCCGGGAGGGGTGGCGCACCGGCCTCGGGGACCGCGATCCGCGTGGGGGATCAGGCGTTGACGCAGGTGTTGCCGAAGGTGGGGTTGAGGGCGCCGATGAAGTTGACGGTGTTGCCGCAGAGGTTGATCGGCACGTGGATCGGCACCTGCACGACGTTGCCGGACGCGATGCCCGGGGATGCCGCGGCCACACCCGTGGCGCCGGAGTCGGCGACGGCGACACCGGTGGCACCAGCGACGGACGCGGCGGCACCCGCGAACAGGACGACAGCCTTTGCGATACGGGACATGGGGAAGCGCTCCTCGATCGATTGCGAACCACTCGGACCGGAAGGTCAGCGGTGTGACCGGATCTGCCCGGCCCCCTCAACAACGCGGTTCCAATTCTTCGGTTGCTCTCCCGAATGGGTGACGTTCAACCTATCTTTGGGCCATCAGAGGGGTATTCGGGCAAGAGAGCCGGGAACGGCGCAACACGCTCAACGAGTAAACGGACGCCCGGATACGAAGGTTAGTCTTTGTGAGCATCTAATGCTTACTTTCGCCCGGAATCAGCGTTATAACGTTGCCCGACATCGCTCACGGTCCAGCCGCGCGGACATCGTTTTCGCACGGTCGGAAGCTTCCCTCCCCCTGGCCTTCACGGGTGTTCCCTTGTTTCTCTCATCAAAGCGGAGAACCTGTATGCGGAATTCAGCGGTTCCTGCTGTGCGCCGCGGCGTGCCGTGCGCCCGGTCCGGCGCCGCCCGGCGGGCGGCGCTCTCCCTCCGGGCGGACGTCGGACGCTGACATGCCGCCTCCACGAGAACCGGACTCCTCCCTCTCCGTCCTGCACGCGGTCCAGCCCGGGGACGGCGGCGTCGCCCGTGTCGTCGCGGACCTGGTCCGCGACCAGCTCCGCGCCGGGATGCGGGTCACCGTCGCCTGTCCGCCCGGCACGTCGCTCGCCGCGGCCGTCCGCGCCGAGGGTGCCGACGTCTACGCGTGGCGGGCCGGACGTGACCCCGGCCCCCGGCTGGTCCGCGAGACGCTCGGCCTCGCCCGGCTGATCCGTACCGCCCGCCCGGACCTGGTGCACGCCCACAGTGCCAAGGCGGGACTGTGCGCCCGGCTGGCGCTGCGCGGCGCTCTGCCGACGGTGTACCAGCCGCACGCCTGGTCCTTCGAAGCCGTCGAAGGCACGGTCGCCGCGCTGGCCCGGCGCTGGGAACGCCGGGCGGCGCGCTGGACCCAGCGCATCGTCTGCGTCAGTGAGGCCGAGCGCCGCACCGGCGAGGAGGCCGGCGTACGCGCCTCCTGGTCCGTCATCCACAACGGTGTGGACGTGGCCAGGTTCGCCGGCGCCGCCGTTCCCGGCCGCTCCGATGACGGACCCGTCGTCGTCTGCGTGGGCCGGCTCTGCCGGCAGAAGGGGCAGGACATCCTGCTCGCCGCCTGGCCCGGCATCCTCGCCCAGGCCCCCACGGCCCGCCTCGTCCTGGTCGGTGACGGCCCGGACGGCGAGCGACTGCGGGCCGAGGCTCCCCCGTCGGTGCGTTTCACCGGCGCCGTCGACGACACCACCCCCTGGTACCGGGCTGCCGACCTCGTCGTCCTGCCGTCCCGCTGGGAGGGCATGGCGCTCGCGCCCCTTGAGGCGATGGCGAGCGGCCGTCCGGTGGTGGTCACTGACGTGGACGGCGCGAGAGAGAGCCTGCCGCCGGGCACCGAACCCCTGTGCCTGGTCCCGCCCGGGGACCCGGCCGCCCTCGCCGACGCTGTCGGCCGCCTTCTCGGCCGGCCGGAGCTGCGGCGGTCGCTGGGCCGCCAGGCCCACGAACACGTACTCAGCAGATTCGATGTGCGGCGCACCGGCGCTGCCGTCGCGGACGTGTACCGCGAGCTGGCCGGAGCGCGGAGCACCGAGCACAGGGAGCCGATTTCGCCGTGACCACGGAAAGCACCAGCGTCCCTCCCGCATCCGGGGCCTGGCCCCCGGCGGGCCGGGGCCACGCTCACGGACTCGCCTCCCTCGCACCGCGGCGTGGCGCGGCCGACCGGCTCGCGCTGCCGCAGCGCAGGCCCACCCGGACGCGGTTCGCCGCCGTCCCGTTGGTGGCGGCCGACGCTCTGGCCGTGCTGCTCGCGGCCGGACCGCTCGCCGAGCCGTACCGCGAGATCCGGCTGCTCCTGCTGGTCGTCGGGGGCGTTCTCGTACTCCACGGCAGTGCCGGACTGTACCGGCCCGGGCCCCGCACCTCCGTCCTGGACGAGCTGCCCGCGCTCGCCGCCCGGATCGGCGTCGCGTGGTGTGCCGCGGCCGCCGCCGTCGCCGCGTTCACCCCGGCTCTGGCGATCGGTCCGGCCGCGCTCTGCTCGGCGTACGCCACCCAGCTCGTCGCCGTGTGCCTGCTCCGCGGCGCGGTGCACGCCCGCAGGCGGCGGACGGCGCGGGCGCATCCGAGGTCCGCGCTGGTCGTCGGCGGGACGGCCGCCGCCCGGCGGTTCGCGACCGCGCTCGGGCAGCATCCGGAGTACGGGATCCGGCCGGTCGGGATCGTCGGCGCCCGGCAGAACGGCGACTCGCCGGAGCCGGCCGGGGAGATGGGGCTGCCGGTCCTGACCACCACGGAGGAGATCCACCGCGCCGTCATCCAGAACACCGTCCGCGACGCGCTGTTCCTGACCGACGACCCGGCTCTGGTGATGCTCTTCCAGCACTACGGGTGCACCACCTGGCGGGTGGGCGAGCAGCGGCACGGCGGGGCGATGGGCGAGCACCTGTGGGGGCACGGCTACCGCCGGCTGGTACCGCCGGCCGAGCGGCGCGGTCTGACCGCGAAGCGCGTCCTCGACGTGACCCTGGCCGGTCCGGCACTGGTGCTCGCGCTGCCCGTGCTGCTGCTGTGCGCGGTGGCGGTACGGCTCTCGGACGGGCCCGGTGTGCTGTTCCACCAGGAACGGGTGGGGCAGAACGGGCGGCTGTTCACGCTGCTGAAGTTCCGTACGCTGCGCCCGGCCGACGAGGCCGAGTCGGCGACGCGGTGGAACGTCGCCAACGACCGGCGGATGAGCACGGTCGGCGGTTTCCTCCGGCGGACGTCGCTGGACGAGCTGCCGCAGCTGTGGAACGTACTGCGCGGGGACATGAGCCTGGTCGGCCCGAGGCCCGAACGCCCTTACTTCGTCGCCCAGTTCAGCAAGGTCCACGCCGGGTACGCCGACCGTCACCGGATGCCGGTGGGACTGACCGGTCTGGCGCAGGTGCACGGACTGCGCGGTGACACCTCGATCGAGGACCGCTGCCGGTTCGACAACCACTACATCGACCACTGGTCGTTCTGGCAGGACGTCCGCATTCTGCTGCGGACCGCGGCCGGGCTCGTCCGGCCCGCGGGGAGCTGATGATGGCGACAGCCGTACCGGTCCGTGTGCCAGGACGTGTGCTCGGGCCGGTGGCGGCGCGTCGGCCGGTGCGCGACCTGCTCCGCCGGGCGGGGGCGCTGTCCCCGGTCCTCGCGGTGATCGCCCTGCTGCTCGTGCCGCCCGCCGGCGACGCGGAGGGCGGCACGGGCGGTTCGGGCACGCTCGCCGACGCGGCCTCGGGGCTGCTCGTGCTGATCTGCCTCGTACGGGTCGTACGCGGCGGGGCGCGGCCGCTGACCCGGGGCGCGGCCTTCGTGCTCGGACTGCCGGTCCTCGGGATCTGCCTGTCGGCGATCACGTCGAACGACCCGGCCGCGAGCCTGCCGGGCGTCGCCCGTTACGTACAGGTCTTCGTGCTCGTCCCGGCGGCCGTACTGCTGATGATCCGTGACCGGCGGGACTTCGCGCTCGTCGCGTGGGCGCTGGTCGCTCTGGCGCTGGTCCAGGGCGGGATCGGCGTGGCGCAGTACCTGACCGGCACGGGCGCCTCGTACATGGGGGAGAACATCCGGGCGGTCGGGACGTTCGGACCGACCGACGTGATGGGCATGGCGACGATCGTGTCGTACGGACTCGTCGTCGTCACCGGGATCGCCCTGGGCGGCGGAGGCCGGACGCGGACGGCGGCGGTCGTCTGCGCCGGACTGCTGTGCGTGCCGCTGGTGGTGTCCTTCAGCCGGGGCGCGTGGATCGCGACGGTGCTGGCGTGTGCGATCCAGCTGGTGCTGTCGGGGCTCCGGCGGGCCGGCCGGGTGGCGCTGGTGGTGGGCGCGCTGGCCGTGGTCCTCGTCGGCGGTCTCGGCGTCGGCTCGTCGATGGTGGAGGAGCGGGTCGCCAGCATCACGCAGGTGACGGCCGCGCCGGACCAGTCGGTGACGGACCGTTACACGATGTGGGCGGCGGCGGAGCGGATGTGGCGTTCGGAGCCGGTGACGGGGGTCGGGCTGAAGGGCTTCCCGCAGTACCGCGACTCCCATGCCTCGCTGGCACTGTCCTCGGGCAGCGACACGGCGGGCGCCGGCGCCGACTTCCGGCGCCAGCCACTGCTCTCCCCGCACAACATGTACCTGCTGGTGCTGAGCGAGCAGGGCCTGGTGGGGCTGCTCGCCCTGGCGGGCAGCTGGGCGGCGCTGCTCGCGGGGGCGCTGTGGCGGCGGTCCCGGAGCGCGGAGTGCGCTCTGGTGGCGGTCGGCCTGCTGTCCTGGCAGCTCATCGACTTCTTCTACGCGGACATCGGCGGCCCTTCCACGGTCCTGATGTCGGTGGTCCTCGGTCTGGCGGCCTGGTGGTCCCTGGCGGAGGTGCGGCGTGCGTGACGCGAGGGGCGGGGAGCCGGAAGCGACGGACGCGGTGCCGGTGCCGGAGCCTTCTCCGGTGCCGGAGCCTTCTCCGGTGCCGGAGCCTTCTCCGGCTCCGGGACCGCCCGGGGCCGACCGCGCGGGCCGACCGCCGTCCCCCTCCCCACCGCCCCCGCGCGCGCACGCCGCCGGCGGCCGAGGCCGCCACCGGCTCCGCCCGCAGCTGTCCTCCGGGCGGTTCCTCGCGCGGGCCGCCGCCGTGACCGCGGGGCTCACCGCGGCCGGTGCGGCGCTCGGGCTCGTGCGGGACCAGATCCTGGCTCACTTCTTCGGCGCCGGCGCCGAGACGGACGCCTTCCTGGTGGCCTGGACGGTGCCCGAGTTCGCCTCGACGCTGCTCATCGAGGACGCGATGGCGCTGATCCTGGTGCCCGCGTTCAGCCGGGCCCTCGCCCGGCGGAGCGGCGCCCTCACCGGTGACCCCGTACTCTCCCTCGTACGCTCCACCCTGCCCCGGCTCGCACTCGCCGTGAGCGCCGTCGCCGGACTCCTCGTCCTCACCGCACCGCTCCTGGTCGCCGCCCTCGCGCCCGGTCTCGCCGACCCCCGGCTGGCCGTCGACTGCACCCGGCTGACCGCGACCTGTGTCCTGACCTTCGCGCTCGCCGGCTACTGCTCCGCCGCGCTGCGCGCCCACGGCAGCTTCCTGCCACCGGCCGCCATCTACGTCGCGTACAACATCGGCATCATCGGCACGGTCGTGGTGCTCCGCGAGCCCTTCGGCGTCCGGGCGGCGGCCGCCGGGGTCGCCGTCGGCGGTGTGCTGATGGTGCTGGTCCAGGCTCCCTGGCTGCTGAAGGAGTTGCGCCGCCCACCGAAGCCGGCACCGGCACCGCCACCGAAGGAGACGGCGGCGGCGCTCTCCGGCGACGGGCGGCTGCTCGTCCTCGGGCTCATCGCGCCCGTCATCGTCTTCGCGCTCTCCCGCCAGTCCCAGATCCTCGTCGAGCGCTTCCTCGCCTCCCCCCTTCCGGCGGGCGCCATCTCGCATCTGAACTACGCGCAGAAGATCGCGCAGATGCCGATGATCCTCTCCCTGATGCTGTGCACGGTCAGCTTCCCCGTCGTCGCCCGCGCCATGGCCGCGGGCGACACCGAGGGCGCCCGCCACCGGGTCGAGCGCGACCTGCTCCTTGCCGCCGTCGTCGTGCTCATCGGCGCGTCGATCGTGATCGCCGCCGCTCCCCAGATCGTCGAAGTCCTTTTCCAGCGAGGGGCGTTCGACCGCGCCGACACCGAGGCGACCGCCGCCGTCATGCGCGTCTACGCCCTCGGGCTGCTCGGCCAGACGCTGGTCGGCACCCTCGTCCGCTGCTACTTCTCCACCGCGCGACCGCTCTGGTACCCGGCCGCCGCCATGGCCACGGGGCTCGCCGTGACCGCCCTCGCCGGAATCCCCGGCGCCCGCCTCTGGGGCGCGGTCGGCATCGCCGCCGCCAACGCCCTGGGCATCACGCTCACCGCCGTGATGATGCTGCTCGGCGCCCGCCGCCAGTCCATCCCGGTCCGCATCCGCCTTCTCGGCGAGGGACTCCTGCGGCTGGCCACGGCCGCCGCGTGGGCCACCGGCGCCGGCTGGTTCTGCGCGTCCTTCGTGAGCCCGGCGCTTCTCTCGCTCGCCGTGGCGAGCGTGGTCACCGCGTCCGTCTTCCTGCTGTTCACCGCCTGCGCGCCCCGCGCGCCCGAGATCCCTCCCCTCACCCCCGTCGCATCACGAAGGCTCGCCCATGCCCGCTGCCTTGGCGCCCCGCACCCCCGCGATTCGTCGTCTGCTGCCGAAGCCGCCCCCCTGGGTGGTGATGTACCACTCGATCGCGGACACACCGACTGATCCGTACCGGGTGACCGTCTCCCCCGTGCGCTTCGCCAGGCAGCTGCACTGGCTGAGGGACCGGGGGCTGCGCGGTGTCTCGGTACGGGAGCTGCTCGCCGCCACGGCCGCGGGCCGCGCGAAGGGGCTGGTCGGACTCACCTTCGACGACGGTTACGCGGACTTCCTCGAATCGGCGGTGCCGCTGCTGCGCCATCACCGGTTCACGGCCACCGTCTACGTCCTGCCGGGCCGCTTCGGCGGCGCGAACACCTGGGACGGGGACGGCCCGCGCAAGTCGCTGCTGACCGAGGACGGCATCCTGCGCGCTGCCGAGGCCGGCATGGAGATCGGCTCCCACGGCCTGCGGCACGTCTCGTTGCCCGCCGCCGACGACGCGGCCCTCGCCGACGAGACCCGCCGCAGCCGCGCCCTCCTGGAGGATCTCACCGGGACGACCGTGGACGGATTCTGCTACCCCTACGGTCATGTCGACGCCCGAGCGATCCGCGCCGTACGGGCCGCCGGCTACCGCCACGCCTGCGCCATCGATCCCGGCCCGCTGACCAGCACGCACGCGCTGCCGCGCATCCACATCGACGAGCGGGACGCCGCCTGGCGCCTCACCGCCAAGCGTGTCCTGCACCCGCTGCGCCGACGCCGCCCCGCCGATCTGGTGCCCGCCCCGCAGCAGCTGGCCGGGGCGGACGCCTCATGAAGGTCCTGCACGTCATCACCGGCCTCGGCATCGGCGGCGCGGAACAGCAGCTGAGGCTGCTGCTGCGCCGGCTGCCGGTGCGCGCCGAGGTCGTGACGCTCACCAACCCGGGCGCGGTCGCCCGCGGCATCGAGGCCGACGGCACCCCCGTCACCCACCTCGGCATGGCCGGCAACCGCGACCTCGGCGCACTGCCCCGCCTCACCGGGCTTGTCCGCCGGGGCGGGTACGACCTCGTCCACACACATCTGTACCGGGCGAACCTGTACGGCAGGCTCGCCGCCCGCCTCGCCGGGGTCCGCGCGGTCCTGACCACCGAGCACTCCCTCGGCGACACGCAGATCGAGGGGCGCCCGCTGTCCGCGGGCACCCGCGCCCTCTACCTGGCGGGCGAGCGCCTGGGCACCGCCACCGTCGCCGTCTCCCCCAGCGTCGCGCGCCGGCTTGAGCAGTGGGGGGTGGCCCCGTCCCGCATCCACGTCGTGCCCAACGGCATCGAGACGGGCCGCTTCGGCTACACCGAGGACCGCCGACGGCTCGCCAGGAAGCTGCTCGGTCTGCCCGAGGACGCGTTCGTCGTCGGAGGGGTGGGGCGGCTCTCGCCCGCGAAACGTTTCGACCGTCTCGTACGGGCGGTGGCTTCGGTACCGGAGGCGCGGCTGCTCCTCGTCGGCGAGGGCGAGGAGCGCGAGCGGCTGACGGCGCTGGCCCGTGAGTGCGGGGCCGCCCACCGGGTGCTGTTCGCGGGAGCCTGCGAGGACCCGGCGCCGGACGGAGCCGAGGAACCCGGTCTGCCGTCGCTGCTCGCCGCGATGGACGTCTTCGTCTCCACCTCCCCCGACGAGTCCTTCGGCCTGGCGGTCGTCGAGGCGCTGGCCGCCGGACTGCCGGTGCTGTACGTGGCGTGTCCGGCGATCGACGACCTGCCGCCCGACGCTGCCCCGGGCGCCCGCCGGATCGGCGGGTCGGTCGCCGAGATCGTCTCGGCGCTGCACGGCATCCAGGACGCCCGGCTCACCCGGCTCCCGGCGCCCGCCGCGGCGTCCCGCTACGACATCGCCCACAGTGCACGGCAGTTGATGTCCCTCTACGAACAGGCCGTACACGGCACCCCTCTCCCCGCGAAGCGAGACACCCGATGACCCCTTCACGCTCCTCACGCTCGGCGAGCTCTCCCGGCTCCGCGAGCTCGGTGAGCTCAGCGAACCCCGGCCCGCGACCCTCGCGCCGTTCCTCCCTCCCGACGGCTCTGCGGGCCCCGCAGCGCTGGTGGGCGCTGCCCGCCTCCGTGCTTGCGGGCGTCGTCCTCGGCGGCGGTTACGGAGCGCTGAAGGCGCCGGAGTACGCGGCGACGAGCTACGTCATCGTGGTCCCGGCCGGGAAGTCGGACCCGGCCGCGGCCGTCGGCTTCGCCCAGGCGTACGGGCGGGTCGCCACCGACATCGCGGTGACCGGTGACGCCCAGGTGTGGGCCGGGGTCTCCGCGCAGACCCTGCGTTCCAGCGTGCAGGCGGCCACCAGCCCGGACGCGCCGATGATCTCCATCACGGCGCGGGCGGCCAAGCCGGCCAAGGCGGTGTCCATGGCCGACGGAGTGGCCCGTGCCCTGGTCCTCAACAGCTCACACGTCTCGGGGAGCACGGGGGTGAAGGTGGTGCAGTTCTCGCGGGCGACCAAGCCCTCCTCGCCGGTCTCGCCGTCCGCGCCGCTCTCGGCGCTCGTCGGCGGCTGCGCGGGCGGTCTGCTCGGCGGTCTTGCGCTCCTGGTCCGCCCGGCGCGCGCCACGCGCGCCGAGGCACGGCACTCGCGGCAGCCCGCCGCCGTCCCCGGCCCGGCGGGCGGACAGCACCAGCCGGAACCGGAGACGGTGTGAGCACGGCGGGCGCGGACGGCCTGCGCGCCGAGATCTGCCGGGACGAGGCGGAGTTCGGCGGGCTCGCGGACCGGTGGGAATCGCTGTACGCGCGCTGCTCGACGGCGACCCCGTTCCAGTCCCACGCGTGGCTGCACTCGTGGTGGGTGTCGTACGGCAGGCCCGGCGCGCTGCGCGTCGTGCTCGTACGGCGGGAGGACGGCGAACTGGTCGCCGCGGCGCCCCTGATGCGCGCCCGCGGCCCGCTGCCGGTCCTCACCCAGCTCGGGGGTGCGATCACCGACTACACCGACGTCCTCCTCGACGACTCCTGCCCGGACGCGGTCCCCGCCCTTGCCGGGGCGCTGACCCGGGCGGCGCGCCGCGCGGTGATCGATCTGCGCGAGGTGCGGCCCGGGGCGGCGGCCGAACAGGTCTTCGGCCGCTGGCGCGGGCCGCGCAGGCGGCTCGCCGACTCCCTCTGTCTGGAGCTGCCGGCAGTGCCGATGGACGATCTGCTCCAGCGGATCCCGTCGGCCAAGGCCCAGCGGGTACGGGCCAAGCTGCGCAAGCTCGACGCGCTCGGGATCGACGAGCGGGTCGTGACCGGGGAGGAGGTACCGGCGGCGCTGGAACGGCTGCTGCGGCTCCACCAGCTCCAGTGGCAGGGCAGGGGGGTGACCGCCGAGCACACCAGCGACCGGTTCGCGCAGCATCTCGCGCGGGCGATCCGGCCGATGGTCGAGTGCGGGAACGCGCGGGTGACCGAGTTCCGGCTCGCCGGGGACGTGGTCGCGGCCGACCTCACCCTGATGTCGCCGCGGCTCGCGGGCGGCTACCTGTACGGCGCGGATCCGGTGTTGCGGGCCCGGAAGGTCGATGTGGCGACGATGCTGTTGCGGCACGGGGCGCGCGAGACCAGCTCGAGCGGGCGCGCGACGCTGAGCATGCTGAGGGGCACGGAACCGTACAAGCGGCACTGGCGGCCGGAGACCGTGCCGAACCAGCGGCTGATGCTGTCCGGTCGGGTCGCGGCCCCGTTGCTGTGGCTGCGGGCGGGCGCGGCGGACGGGCGGCGTCGGCTGGCACGGCAGGCGCGCGAGCGGGCGTGGGTGGGCCGGGCGGTCGGACGTCTGCGCGGACGGCCGAGCGGCGGCGGAGGATGAACTCCTCCGCCGCCGCGGTGACCCTCGGGTGATCAGAAGGGCCAGTTCTCGCTGTCCATGATCTCCTCCCAGGGCTCGGTGTCGCCGACGTCGTTGTTGTCGACGGCGTCGACGATGTCGTCGATCTCGTCCTTCGAGTCGCCCTTGTCGATGCAGAGGGGCCCGCCGAGCAAGCTCTCCACCCAGGAACCGAGATTGATGGTCAGGCAGTCCGTCCCGGGCTGGGGTTCCGGCTTGGGCTTCGGCGGGACTTCGGGCTTGGGCGGAACCTCCGGCTTGGGCGGGACTTCGGGCTTCGGCGGGACTTCGGGCTTCGGCTCGGGCTTCGGCTCCGGCTTGGGCTCCGGCGGGGCTTCAGGCTTCGGCTCCGGCTTGGGCTCCGGCTTCGGCTCCGGCTTGGGCTCCGGCTTCGGCTCCGGCTTCGGCTTCGGCTTCGGCGGGACTTCCGGCTTCGGCTCAGGCTTCGGCTCAGGCTTGGGCGGGAGCTCCGGCTTGGGCTCGGGCTTCGGCGGAACCTCCGGCTTGGGCTCGGGCTTCGGGGGAACCTCCGGCTTCGGCGGGACCTCCGGCACCTCGGGTTCGGCGCCGTACAGCATCTGTCGGAACACCTGCGACGACTTCGGATTGTCATCGCACTGCCAGACACCGTGCGGGCAGTAGTCGGTGATCGTGTGGTACAGCGGCTTGTGCTGCTTCATCCATTCGATCATGCGCCGCATGTACTCGGCGTTGTCCCCGTTCCGGAAGAGCCCCCATTCCGGGTACGAGATCTGCTTTCCGTGCTCGGCCGCGAATTCCACCTGCTTGCGCAACCCGTACGGCTCATTGACGTGACTGTCGAAACTGGACCCGGACGGCTGGTCGTACGAGTCCATGCCGATGATGTCGACCACGTCGTCACCCGGATAGCATTCCGTCCAGGGAACGGCGTCCCTGCCCCGGCTCGGGTTGAAGTCGAAGCGGAACTCCTGACCGGGGACGGAACGCATCGCGGTGACGATCCGGTTCCAGTACTGCTTCCACGCTTCCGGATCCGGTGCGCACCGGTGGGTGTACGTGGTGCCGTTCATCTCCCACCCGAGGACGATGACGGTGTCCTTCGCCTCCAGGTCGACCAGGCGTTCGGCCAGCGCCTTGAAGTGGTGGTCGTAGTACCCCGAGGCGCCGAGCTGGAGCTGCCTGCGGACTTCGTGGTCGGAGACCCCCGCCTCGTTGCGCTCCAGCATCGGCACGTTCAGGACGAACAGCCGGTCCTCCCGCTCGTTGCGCCAGTCCGCCCAGGCGTCCAGGAACCCCGGGGGGCCCTCGATGTTCGACCAGAGGTCGCCGGGGAGGTACGTGTGCCCGACCCGCAGCTCCCTGCCGCCGAGCCACCGCTCCATCTGACGGATGCGGCTGACACCCACGGGGCCCGATTCCAGGAACGCGCCCATCGCGCTGGAGAGAGTCGGTTCGGGAGCCCCGGTCGTTAGGGATTCGGCGGCGTGAGCCGGAGAGGACAGCACGACCGAACCCGAGGCGAGGAGCCCTGCGGTGAACACCCCCCACCACGTTCTCGATACTTTCCGTCTTCCGTTGGCCATGACCACTCCTTCTCGTCCCGCGCCGCTTGATGAGCCGTCAATCCGATGTTCAGAAAGTATTCCTAATAAGCCGACCGTGAACGCAGGGAGGAACTGATCCGTAGTCCATTGGAGGATTCCATCGCCCACTTGGGGCACTCGAGGTGAGGACATGCCGTGCCGAGTTTTGACACCGGCGTCCCCGCGCTCCTCGTACGACTCGACCGGAATCCCTTTCATCACGGCACGCTCGGCGCCGCCCGGTCCCTCGGACGGGCCGGCATCCCGGTCCACGCGGTGATCGAGTCGCTCACGAGCCCCGTCGCCCGCTCGCGCTATGTCCGCGACGTCCACCTGAGCCCCGGCGCCCCCTCCTCCGCCGAGCTCTCCCGCCTCCTGCTGACGCTCTCCGACGGGCTCTCCGGTCCCGGGCCCGCGCTCCTGGTCCCCATGGACGACATCACCGCCCTCGCCCTTGCCGAGCACCGCACCGAGCTCGCAGGCCGGTACCTGCTGCCCGACCAGACGCCCGGGCGGCTCGTGCGGGTGGCCGACAAGGCTGCCCTCGCCGAGACCTGCCGGGCCCTGAACCTCCCCCATCCCCGTACCGAGATCCCCGCCGGCGCCGACGAGGCGGCCGCCATGGCGTGGTCGCTCGGGCTGCCGGTCGTCGCCAAGTGGAGCCGCCCCTGGCTGCTCCCGGCCGGAAGCGGGTTGCGCAGTACGTCGATCGTGCGTTCACTCGCCGAGGTGCGCGCGCTGTACGCCCGTACCCCACAGGCCGGCAGCCGGCTGCTGCTCCAGCGGCTGCTGCCGGCGGGGCGGCACCTGGACTGGTTCTTCCACGGGTACGCGGACTCCACCGGCCGCTGCTCCGCCGCCGCCACCGGGCGCAAGGAACGCTCGTGGCCGCACGGGGCCGGGCTCACGGCGGTCGGCCGGTGGACGCCGAATCCGGCCGTGGAGCGCATCGCCCGCGAACTGCTCACCGCGCTCGGTCACCGGGGCGTGGTCGATCTGGACTTCCGGCTCGACCGGTCGACGGGCACGTACCACCTGATCGACTTCAACCCGCGCCCCGGCGCCCAGTTCCGGCTCTTCGCGGACCGCGAAGGACTCGACGTCGTCCGCGCGATGCATCTGGACCTGACCGGGCGCCGGGTCCCGCCGCACTCCCCCGCGTACGGCCGCCGGTTCGTGGTGGAGAACTACGCGGCGCTGGCTGTACTCACCTCCCCGCGCCGCGGCCCCGACGCCGAACGGGGCATCTCGGCCGGTGCGCGGTACGGCGACGCGGAAGGTACGGAGACGGTCGCGCTACCGGACGCGGAACCGGCCGTGGAGTCCGGCACCCCGACGCGGCGCGTGGAGACGGCCTGGTTCGCCGCCGACGACCCCGTCCCCGGCCTCGCCATGACCTGGGCCTGGCTCCGGCAGGCCCTGCGCAAGGGACTCGCGGCACTCCGCCGCCCCGACCGCTCCGAAGGCCTTCGGCCCGCGCCCTGCCCCGCGCCCGCACAGCCGTCCCCGTCGGCGGCCCGCATCCCCTCCCAGGAGGCGTGCCGCGCGACGAAGCCGGGTGTCGCGCCGGCCGAGGAACGCGAGGGCCGTGGCCGGACGCCCGACCTCGTGAAGGAAACATGACGAAAGGCCGGTCCCGGCAGGTGTGTTGGGCACCTACCGGGTCCGGCCCCTCGGATCGCGCCCCTGCGAGGGGGCGCCGGCGTCAGGCGTTGATGCAGACGTTGCCGTAGGTCGGGTTCAGCAGACCGACGATGTTGACGGAGTTGCCGCAGACGTTGATCGGCGCGTGGATCGGGACCTGGACGACGTTCCCGGAAAGGATGCCCGGCGAGCCGAAGGCCGCGCCCTGCGCCCCCGCGTCCGCGAAGGCGGGCGACGCCACACCCATGGCCATGATGATTCCGGCGACGACGGCCGCAGCCTTCTTGCACTTCATTTCGTCTGAATCCTTTCTGCGGCGGAAGACTCCTCACGGCTTTCGTGATCACACGGGGCACATTTTCGCGCCCCGGCTTCCGCTGCACACATCGCCGAGCACGATGCCGGAAAGCGGACCGCGCGCATCGTCGAACCCGCGGCATTCACCCCATCGAATTCACCGAATTACGCCGGATGCCGCGATTTCGGTCAGCGCGGCCAGATCGGCGTCCTGATCAGCCGCTCCCACTCGTGGTCGGGAACTCCCGGCACCGTGCGGCCCGCCTGGGCCCACCGCTGTACCAGCGAGGAGTACAGGGGGAACGGTCCTCGGTCGGCGGGTGGCGGGTCCACCACATAACGGCTCTTCGGAATGAAGGCCATCCGCTCCCATTTCCCGGGATCGGGCGCCATCTTTCCCTCCCATCCGGTGCGGTTCCCGCATCATTCCACAGACCCCGCAGGAGAGTGATTCCATCGGCCGATGTCGCGTCGCGAACCTGTGTACGAAGAGAATCGATTTACTGTGCGGGTCCACATTCCCGACCTCCGGTGGTGCATGCCCGTGTCCGTCAGGAAATTCGCACGCCCGCGGCGGCTCGCGCTCGCCACCGCGGCGCTCGTCGCCCTCGGTTCCGGGGCGCTCGCCGCCGCCCCCGCCGCTCTGCCGTCCTCCGACCTGCCGTCCCCCGCCCTGCCGTCCCCGAGCCGGGGGCTCAACATCCTGGTGGTCGGTCTCGACACCCGGAAGGGCGTGACCGCGCGGGAGAAGGAGGCGTACCGGCTCGGCGGCAAGGAGTGCGGCTGCACCGACGTGATGATGCTGGTGCACGTCTCCGCCGACAACAGGCGGGTCAGCGTGCTGGGCCTGCCGCGCGACTCGCTCACCGAGTTCGCCGCCGGCCACCGGGACCGGCGGACGGGCGCCCTGCACGGCACCCATGCGGCGAAGCTCAACAGCGCCTGGGCCGAGGGCGGGCCGTCGTACGCGATGGAGATGGTCGAAAGGACGACGCGGCTCCCCGTGCACCGCTATCTGGAGATCGACTTCCGCCGGTTCATGGACGCCGTCGACCAGTTCGACGGCGGCGTGCCGATCTGTGTCCCGAAGCCGCTGAAGGACACGTCCACCGGCATCGACCTCGGGCCGGGCACCACGAACGTCGGCGGCGGAGAGGCCCTCCAGTACGTGCGCTCACGGCGCGCCGACGGGCAGATGGACTTCGGACGGATCCGCAAGCAGCAGCAGTTCGTCGTCAACACCCTGCGGAAGGTGCGCTCGGACCTGCTGGGGAACCCGCTGCGGCTGATGACGTTCGCCTCGGTGCTGCGCGGGCCTGCGGCGGCGGAGCACCGCGGGCTCTCCACCCTGGACCTGATGTTCCTCGCCGTGCGCCTGCGGAACCTCACCCCGGACGGTATGGAGTTCGCGACCGTGCCCGTACTCCGTTTCGAGAACGTCCAGGGGGCCGGGTCCTCGGTCGCCTGGAACGTGGCGCACGCCGAGGAGGTGTTCGCGCGGCTGCGCGCGGACGAGCCGCTGCCGCCGGCCCGCCTCACCCCGTCCAGTGAGATCCCCCAGGCCGAGTACCGGCCGGCCGGCGGCGCTTCGCTCGTCTGCGCGTAGCCCCCGCCGGGTGCCGGCGCCGTCAGCGGCCGAGTTTGCGTGCCAGTTCGGCCGGGTCCGTCGTGGGCGCGTCGCAGGTGAAGTGCCGGCAGACGTACGCGGCCGCTCCCCCGTCCACCAGCGGTCGGTCCCTGAGCAGCGGGAACTCGTCGCTGTCGGGGGTGCCGGAGGCGACGACCGCGCCGGGCGCGGGGGCAAGGAGGGCGGTGCGGTGCAGTGCGCGGGCCAGGTCGTCCCCGGCGGGTCCCGCCACCGCGATCTCGCGCGGCCCGTCGAGCAGGGCCTCCGCCGTGGCCAGGCCCCAGCCGATGAAGCGGGGCGCGCGCGGGCCCAGGGCCTTGACCACGCCGAGGGCGCCCTCGGCGGCCGCCCGGTGGGCCTCCGAGCCGGTGTGGGCGGCGTACGAGAGCAGCGCTCCGGCGGCGGCCGTCCAGCCGGACGGGGTCGCGCTGTCGGTGGGGTCCTGCGGCCGGCGGATCAGGGTCTCCGCGTCGTGGGCCGTGTCGTACAGCGCCCCGCCCTCGGCGACGAACTGGTCGAGCACGATGTCAAGGAGGAAGCCGGCGAACTCCAGCCAGACGCCCTCGCCGGTGACACCGGCGAGCGCGAGGAAGCCCTCGGCGACGTCCGCGTAGTCCTCGAGCACTCCGGCGTTGGCCCCGCCCCGGCCGTCCTTGGAGGTCCGGGAGAGCCGCGCGCCCTGTCCCATGTGTACGCGGACGAGCAGGTCGGCGGCCTCGGTGGCGCGTTCGATCAGGTCGGGGCGGTCGAAGAAGGCGCCGGTCTCGGCGAGGGCGGCGATCGCCAGGCCGTTCCAGGCGGCGACCACCTTGTCGTCGCGGCCGGGGCGGGGCCGCCGCGTGCGGGCGGCGAGGAGCCGCTCCTTGACCGAGGCGATCCGGTCGGCGTCGACCGGGCCCGTGTTCTGCGGGAGCTGGAGGACGGAGGCCCCCTCCTCGAAGGTCCCCTCCTCGGTCACTCCGAAGTACCGGGCGGCGTCGCGGGCGTCCTCCTCGCCCAGCGCCTCGGTCAGCTGCGCCGGTGTCCAGACGTAGTACGCGCCCTCGACGTGCCGTCCCGTCCCGTCGTCGGAGTCGGCGTCCAGCGCCGAGGCGAACCCGCCCTCCGGGGTGCGCAGTTCGCGGACCATGAAGTCCGCGGTCTCCAGGGCGACCCGGCGGGCCAGGTCGTCGCCGGTGGTCCGCCACAGGTGCGCGTACACCCGGCAGAGCAGGGCGTTGTCGTAGAGCATCTTCTCGAAGTGGGGCACGACCCAGTCGCGGTCCACGGAGTAGCGGGCGAAGCCGCCGCCGAGCTGGTCGTAGATGCCGCCGCGGGCCATCGCCGCGCAGGTGTCGGCGGCCATCTGCAGGGCGCCTTCGGCGCCCGTACGGGCGTGGTGGCGCAGCAGGAACTCCAGCACCATCGACGGCGGGAACTTGGGCGCGCCGCCGAAGCCGGCGCTGCGGGAGTCGTAGTCCCGGGTGAGGCCGAGCAGGGCCTGGGCCAGTTCCGCCTCGCCGGGGACGCCGTCGCCGCCGTATGCCAGGGAGCGGGACGCGAGGTCCTTGGTGATGTTGCCGGCGACCTCGCCGACCTCGTCGCGGCGCTCCGTCCAGGCACGGGAGACGCCGTCCAGGACGTCACGGAAGGAGGGCATGCCGTGCCGGGCCTCGGGCGGGAAGTAGGTGCCGAAGTAGAACGGTTCGGCGTCCGGGGTGAGGAAGACCGTCATGGGCCAGCCGCCCTGCCCGGTCGCCGCCTGCACGGCCTCCATGTAGACGGCGTCGACGTCGGGGCGCTCCTCGCGGTCGACCTTGACCGCGACGAAGTGCTCGTTGACGTCCGCGGCGGTGGCGTCGTCCTCGAAGGACTCGTGCGCCATCACATGACACCAGTGACACGCAGAGTATCCGACCGACAGCAGAACGGGTACATCGCGCCGTTTCGCTTCCTCGAACGCCTCGGGTCCCCACGGCCACCAGTCGACCGGATTGTCAGCGTGCTGAAGCAGATAAGGCGAGGTCATACCAGCCAACCGGTTCATACGACCCAGCCTCTCACAGCGCCTGGCGCGGCCGGTGAAACCCTGACGAGTCCGCCCCGCTCGGCCGAATTGCGCTGGTGCGCCATTACGTGACGGGCGCCGCCGCCTCCCTCCAGGCCGGGCAGCCCGGCACCCCGGAACAGTAGGCTGGGCGCAGCGACGCTTGACCTGCCGAGGCTCCTCGAAGGAGGTACACCATGACCGCCGAGATGGTGGCACCCGCGTGGATGCACATGCAGATCAGCGCGGAGCAGTACGACTCCTGGTCCGAGGAGCAGTGCGCCGGCATCGAGGTCGTGGACGGGATGGTCGTCGTGAGCCCGAGCGCCTCCAAGCGGCACAACCGGCTGGCTCGGATCCTGGCCAATGCCCTGGACGCCGCCGCGGGCCCGGACTGGAACGCAGACACGGACTTCGACGTCCGCCTGCAGGACGTTCCACTCACCAACCGCCGCCCGGACGTCACCGTCTACCGAGCGGAAACCATCGATCTCACACCCACCCGCCCCGAGCACGTACTCCTGGTCGTCGAGGTCGTGTCGCCCGGTTCGGAGACCACTGACCGGATCGTGAAGGTGGACCAGTACGCCAAGGCCGGCATCCCCTTCTACTGGCGGGTCGAACAGGCCGCCACCGGGGTCCCGATCATCTATACCTACGTCCTCGATCCCGCCACCAGGGCCTACCGGGACGGCGAGATGTTCACCGGCACGGTGAAGGCCACGGCGCCTTTCCCCATCACGGTCGATCTCGGGGCCCTGTAAGGAACCGGGGCGTCGCCCCGCCGTCGACGTTTGGCTGTCAGCGAGCGTTCCGGGCATGCCGAGCCTTGCGGAATCCGTCGCCACCGAATCTGGAAGGGCCCGCCCTCTTCGACTGGTCGACGCCACCATTCGGTGGACTTGAAGCAGCCCATGAGCCAGTGTGCTTCGGCACCGTCAAGGATGATGTCCCCGATCGACGGGATGAGATCGAGGCGAAGCATCTGCTCCTGGATGCGCACGGGCTCCCAGTCGAGGTCGTGATGCAGCAACACCGCAAACGGCTCCCCGTGTTTCTGCCAGAAGACCATGGGCTCGCCAACTTCGTTGACGAACGGTTTGACGATGTCGTTCGGCTCGAACTCGACCTCCGCCATGTCCGCCCATCTGCCGACACCCTCGCGCTCCCGGGCCAAGTAGCTTCGCGTGCGCCAGACGAAGGCCTCGAAGGTGGAATCGTCCAGCGTGGACTCCCGCCGGACGACAACTGACTTCAACGTCTTGCGCAGCGCTTCTGCTCGGCGAAGCTGACGAGTCGCATTGGCCCAGAAGAGGCCATTCCGCTCGGGATCATGGACGACGCAGAGCACCGGCAGGCTGCCGTCACGCCAATTGTCCCCGTGGTCCCCGACCTGGACGCGGTACCCCCGCCGGGTGCGCGTCGAGACCCCGCCCTTGACCTGCACGGCCAGAGAGTCCGCTGTTCGTCGCCCATCCTGCGATGACCGGTCGAAGGTCTATGGGAAGCGCGTGACCGTCAGGGACGTGTGAGCACCGTCGTCTGCTGGGTTCGCGAAAGCCGGAGGCGCCCGAACGTCGGAGGTGCCCCAGGCGACCCTTCCGCCCGGGGCACCTCCGGCCACGGCACCGCCTACCGGCTGACCTCGGACTTCGCGGGTTCCACCGGCCGTGCGTTCGCGGCGTGCTCGAAGCCTCGGAACCCGCCCCCGAGGTAGCTGCCGATCACGATGACGGTCGCCGCCGCACCGAGTGCGACCGCCAGCCGCTCTCCTCTCGACTGACCGATCGCACCCTCCGGTGGCGCGGTCCGGCGGTAGACGAGCACCCCGGCTGCGAAGGCCCCGGAAACGACAAGGGCGGTGATCAGGTCAAAGGTTACGTACAAGGAGCCCCCCGTATTCGAAGCCCACTGCCGGAACGAGATGCCTCGGCGGCGGGTGCAGGTGAACGGCCTGGTTCAAGGACGGGTTCGACGCCCCCGGCCGCGGGGCGCCTGGACGGCTACTCGGCATCCAGCTTCTGCCGCAGCTGATCCAGCGTGAATCCGTCGTGTGTCCGCCACAGGGTCCAGCCGTTGATGATGTTGCCGGTCACGGCCTCCGCGGCCTTCGACGGCGAGGGGAAGGGGGAGGGGTGTCCGTCGACGACGAGCTGGCCGTCGGCAGTGACGACGGCACGGCCCGACCTGTTGGCTCGGCGCTGACGGAACGTGAGCACCGCCCCCGGTTCCAGCAGGCCGGCGCGCATCAGCCCGGCCAGAGGTCCCTGGGGGATCACCGGAGCGGCCTGCGCCGAGGCGGGCCCTTCCCCGAGGGACAGGGTGACGTGGATGGTGTCGTCACCGCTCGCGCTCACGAGTCGGGCGATGACGGCGGGGTCGAAGTGGATGCTCAGCGTGGCCATGCGCGCTCCTGACGTAGACGGCCTCCCCCGACGGGATACCTTAACTTGTCTTCGATTTTAAGCAGCACAAGCAGCTTGGATCAACTCCTCATTACAGCAGTTCAGGAGAACTGAGGGGAAAGGGTGCCGTCCGCTTCGCCTGCGCACGGGGTCCGGCCGCCTCATCTCGCCAGGAAGCTGCTCAGCGCCTTGCTGCGCATGTCCCGCATCGCCGCCAACTGGTCCAGCAATCGCCGCTCGTGGGCATCGAAGCTCGCCATGGCCGCGCCGATGGACCTCTGGGTGTCGAGATCGGGAAGGGCGACGGGCAGCATCCCGAGCACATCGAGTGAGATGGTCCGCAGTGCGAGACTTCCGGTCGAATGCGCATCGAGCCACTCCCGAGCTTCGGAGCTGCGCAGGAATGCCGCCAAGTAGCGGGAGTCGACGGTGCCGGGAGGGGTGATCACGAAACAGCCGGTGCCGCAGACCCAGCCCTGCTGCTCTTCCCCGACCACGGCACACCGTCCGAGATCACCCCGGCGGGCGATCACGACATCGCCCGGGCTCAACCGAAATCGGTCGAGCCGTTCGGCATGCTGCTCGGAAATGCGCTTGATGTCGTCCACGAGGAAGCCGATGTCCGAGATGTCCTTCGGCATCACCACAGGGACCCCAGGACCCTCCACATAGTCCTGGGCCCGGATCAGGCTTCCCGAAGGCCCCGCGAGCAGCCGCACGGGACGGCCACCAGCCGTCCCCCCCTCGTCCACCACGTCCTTCAGTGAGAGGTTCTGGCATCGGATGCCGTTCTGCGCCAACTGATCCTGTGCGCCGGCGATCTGCGCCAGCTCCGCCCCGAGCTCCGACGTCTCGCGGTTACGCCGCTCGAAATCGGCCAGCACGGCGCTCAGGTCCGTGACCTCACCCGGCTCGCTCTCCGTCCTGAGGTAAGTCCGCGGATCAAGGTTGCCGGCGTTCTCGATGAGTTCGGCGTAGGTGACCGATCGGGAGAAACCCGGCTCGTCCACCTCCTCCGAGGTTTCGAACCAGAGTCGGAAGCGTTCGGCGATGCGGCCGACGTCCTCGCTCGCCAGCACGCGGGGCCGCTCCGACGACCGCCCTCCCGCGCCGCGCGCATCGACGAGGACTACGGAATCGCTTCGGTGCGCCGGAAAGGCCCGGCGCCCTCGGCCGAGTACCCAGATGTGCACGGCGATGTTGGTTCCCGCAAAAAGGTACGCCGGCAAGGCGATCACCGCGAGAACCGCGCCCCGGGCCACCATCTCCCGGCGGATCAGCGCCTCCGCCCCTCCCGCCCAAGCCGCCCGCGCAGGCATCACGACCGCCGCGATCCCGCCTTCCTTCAGTTGGGACCAAGCGAGCTGCAACCAGGCGAAGTTGGCACTCGACTCCGGTGGCGCGACGAACTGTCGCCGTTCCCACCCGTCGATCCGCTGGTTGAACGGCGGATTGCTCAACACCCGGTCCACACGGCCCAGATTCCGGTCCCGCAACAGCATCGCCGGGTCCGCCAGCCCCACCTGCGGCACGCTCACCCTGTGCAGGGCCAGGTTCAGCATCGCCGGGCGCACGTTGGCCCGATCCACCGCGTACGCCTCGAACGAGTTGTCACCGACCGGCCCCCTCTCGGCCAGGTACCGAGCGGCGGCCGCGAGCACGCTTCCGGTACCACAGGCCGGGTCCATGATTCGGTCTCCCGCACGCGGGCCGGCCAGATCCGCGAGCAGATCAGCGACCCCGCGCGGTGTATAGAACTCCCCTCCCGGCAATGCCCCTTCCTCCGCGTGACGCTGGAGCAACAGCTCGCAGACGTCGGCCACCGCGACCTCTCCGAGGCCGGGACTCCGATCCAGCGCCGCGACGAAAGCCGTCGTCCAGGCGGCGTCGTCCGGCCCGCTCCCAAGGTCGAGGTCAGCCGACCAAGGCAGCGGAAAACCCGGACGCCGGGCCGCCTCCTGCAGAGCCCCCCGCAGCTCGGTCACCGGGGAGAAACCGACGGCGGCCTCCGCCGAGGCACGCTTCCACCGCTTCACGAAATCACCCTCGGCCTGGCCCTTCTCTTCCGCGAAGGCGGCGAGCATCAGGATCGCCAGCATCGCGTCGAGGTCGCCGGCCGTACCCCGGCCGCGCCGGTAGGGCGCGTACGCCCGCCACAGCCGGTCGGCGACCTCTGCTGCCGGGTCTTCCGCTTCTTCGATCATCGAGCACCCTTCCTCGAAGTTCTTCTCGTTCCACTTCGCCCGGTTGATGAAGTACGCCCCCCAGCGGTGGCCGCGAGCAGCTGGTTCAGCCGCCACGTCGTCCAGTGGAGAACTCGGTGCGCAGTGTTACTGCGCACACCTTCTCTTCACCGCCCCCCAGGCGGCCTCGACACCCAGAGGGTTTCCGCGTGACACCCAGATTAGCGGCCACACGCGCTGGTTCAGGGAAGCGGCACGTTGAGTAGAGACCGGAACACCTCACTGCGCAGCGCGACTGCGCAGATTCCTTCCAGGTAAGCCGCAGCTCCGGCCGCCAGCGTGCCGGGCCGAACCGCAGCAGCGGATCACCAAGAAAAGGGGGAGGTGTGATGCAGATCACTTTGAGAGGTGAGGCTCTCCAGCGCACGGGCGGACCCATGGCTCCTCGGCCGGGTCCACGAGGCGCCCCTGACCGACCGGGCCGGAGCATTTGCGCCGACGGAACGAGACGGCAGCTCGAGCCGAGTCGTTCGTCGCCGGCACCTCCGGGACGAAGACACCGAGCGGGCCCCGCGCGAAGGAGGAGCCGGCCCGCTCACTGGCGCATGTCTCCGAGGCGCTCTCCTTGCTCCTGTGCAACGACCTCGGAGTGGCGGCTCGCATCGAAGCGTCCCCTCGCGATCGTCCTGACCTCCGACCGAGGCGACTGGTCGAAGCTCTGCGGGCAGCGCGTGATCATCAGAGAGACATGAGCGCCGCCGACTCCTGGGTTCGCGAGTTCACTGTCACCAGTGGCAGCTGCTGTAGCCGACGCTCAGCAGCACGGGAACATCGCCGCGGGGCGCCTCCTCGAACGCCTCGGCCGACCAGGACCACCAGTCGACCGGGTTGTCGGCGTGCTGGAGGAGGTAGGGGGACGTCTCATGAGCCAGTCTGTTCGGCATGCCCCCCATCCTCGCGCACACGGCTGAGCCCCGTCCGTTGCGCCACGGAGGCGTCGTACGGCCGGGGCGCCGGTACGGCGGAGCGGCCCCGCCCTTCGCAGTGGAGCTGCGAAGGGACGGGGCCGCTCAGCGACGAGGCTGACGTCAGCTGACGTCGGTGTTGCCGTTGTCGGCCAGCAGGTCGACGAGGTCGGACAGCGGGTTGTTCTGCTGCTGCTCGACCGAGTTCTGGGTGCACGTCATGTTCTGCTTCGGGCTCAGAACGTCGTCGATGGGGACGGAGACGAGGTTGATGACCGGCACCTGAGCGGTGATGTCCTGGACATCGAAGCAGTGCAGGACGCCACCGTTGATGAGGCCGAAGTTCGGGCTCATGTAGCCACCGGTCGAGTTGCTGCCGATGGCCTGCTTCGACGTGTTGCCGATGACGTTGGTGCTGTTGCCGTCATCGGCCGCCGCGGTCGCCGTGGCAGCGGACATACCGACGACGGAGGCCGCAACTGCCGCGGTGGCGAGAACCTTCTTGATCACGAGATTTTCCTTCTTGAGCTGGAGGGCCCTGGAATGCTCCGTACCGAAGCACGCTGATCAACTGCCGGAGAGAGGATTGGTTCCGGCTGATCACCCTGATGCGCTATTTGGCAGATGAACGCCATCGGACGTGATCTCGAAGGACATG
This sequence comes from Streptomyces sp. NPDC058326, assembly GCF_042879855.1. Lineage (NCBI taxonomy): Bacteria > Bacillati > Actinomycetota > Actinomycetes > Kitasatosporales > Streptomycetaceae > Streptomyces > Streptomyces sp. NPDC058326. The sequence goes on from NZ_JBHVZO010000004.1 coordinate 91,575, forward strand.
CGTTCGGCGTGGCCGCGAAACCCTCCGGAGGCCAGGCGGGACAAGGGCGACCGCTCCGACCCCCCGCGCCGGCGCCCCTCGAACGCGGAGCCGTGGCAGCGGGTCGTGACCCTGCGCGGGAAGCCGTTCCGCGCCCAGGCACGACTCAGGGCCCCGGGAGATCCCGGGGCCCTGAGTCGGCGACGTACCGCTACTCGCCCGCCGCCGCCTTGCCGGGCTTCACGGCCGCGGCGACCGCCGGATCGGGGGCCTCCTCGAAGGAGACCTTGCCCATGTGGCGGTTCATCGACTTCATCAGCTGCCAGACCGCGAGGGCCATGACCGCGAAGACGACGAAGCCGAGGACGCCGGGGGTCACCTTGTTCTTGTCCAGCTCTTCGGCGGCGAAGGGGACAAGCTGGGTCAGTGCCAGGTGTGCGCTCATGTCAGGCATTGTCGCGGATGCCCGCGAAGAGATCTTCCTCGGGGAGGGAGGTCGGGACCAGCGCCTTGCTGAGCTCGTACTCCTCCGTCGGCCAGACCTCCTTCTGGATCTCCATCGGGACCCGGAACCAGCCGCCGTCGGGGTCGATCTGGGTGCGGTGGGCGATCAGTGCCTTGTCGCGGGTCTCGAAGAAGTCGGCGCACGGCACGAACGTGGTGAGCGTCCGCTCCTTGCGCTGGAACTCCTTCCAGCGCTCCAGCCACTCCCCGTACGGCGACTCCATGCCACGGGCGAGGAGCGCCTCGTGCAGGGCCGTGGTGCGGGGGCGGTTGAAGCCCTGGTTGTAGTAGAGCTTCAGGGGCTGCCAGACCGGGCCGAACTCGGCCTCCGGGTACTTCTCGGCGTCGTTCGCGCCGTCGAAGGCCACCATGGAGATCTTGTGGGTCATGATGTGGTCGGGGTGCGGGTACCCGCCGTTCTCGTCGTAGGTCGTGACGACCTGCGGACGGAAGGAGCGGATCTTGCGGACCAGCGCCCCGGCCGCGGTGTCGACGTCCTCCAGGGCGAAGCAGCCCTGGGGCAGCGGGGGCAGCGGGTCGCCCTCGGGAAGGCCGGAGTCGACGAAGCCCAGCCACTCCTGGGAGACGCCCAGGATCTCGCGGGCCTCGTCCATCTCCTTGCGGCGGACCTCGTGGATGTTCGCCTCGATGTAGGGGTCGCCCTGGAGCTGGGGATTGAGGACCGAGCCCCGCTCGCCGCCCGTGCACGTCACCACCATGACGTCCACCCCCTCGGACACGTACTTGGCCATCGTGGCCGCACCCTTGCTCGACTCGTCGTCGGGGTGGGCGTGAACGGCCATCAGTCGCAGCTGCTCAGTCAAGACTCGATCCTCAGTGATTCGACGCGGAGGGTGGTCTCTATAGTGACGGAATCGGGGGGATGAAAATTCCGCCACCCCCGGCTTCGAGAGGATCGATCATGAGCGCGGTGCGAGAGCAGCTGCCCGAGGAGCGCTACGGGCGCTCCGCGGACAAGGCGGCGGACCGCAAGCTCAGGATCACGGGCGCGGTGCTCGGTGTTCTCTTCCTCGGCCTGATGGGCTGGTTCGGCTGGCACTACGTCGTCGACAGCAGGATCAGCGCCGAGATGATCAAGTTCGACGTGGTGAGTCCCACCGAGGTCCAGGTGCACCTGGAGATCCGCAAGGACGAGGGTGTCCTGGGCGTCTGCACGCTGCGCTCGCGGGCCGAGGACGGCACCGAGGTGGCCCGCAAGGACGTCCGGATCGACGACCCCGCCACCCGGGTCGACAGCGTCTTCTCGCTCCGTACGACCGCGCACGCGACGAGTGCCGAGCTCGTGGGGTGTACGGCCCGGTAGCGGTGGGTAGGGAGCGGGTGTCGAGTCCCGGCGAGTCACCACGGTGACCTGGGGTGACGCCATCCCCGATGGTTATGTCCTCCCGCTTTTCGCCACTCATTGTTAGGCTCGTGGTTTCGCCCACCCGGGACAGCACCGTTTCCCGTGTAGGGCGATGCTTTGTATTCCCAGTACCTACGAGGAGCACCTGTGACCCAGACCAGCGACAACGTCACCTGGCTCACCCAGGAGGCGTACAACAAGCTCAAGGACGAGCTTGAGTACCTGTCTGGTCCCGCGCGTACCGAGATCGCCGCCAAGATCGCCGCCGCGCGCGAAGAGGGCGATCTGCGCGAGAACGGCGGGTACCACGCGGCGAAGGAGGAGCAGGGCAAGCAGGAGCTCCGGGTCCGCCAGCTCACCCAGCTGCTCCAGCACGCCAAGGTCGGCGAGGCCCCCGCGGACGACGGCGTCGTCGAGCCGGGCATGGTCGTCACGATCGCCTTCGACGGCGACGAGAACGACACGATGACCTTCCTGCTCGCCTCCCGTGAGTACGCGAGCGGTGACATCGAGACCTACTCGCCGCAGTCGCCGCTCGGCGTCGGCGTCAACGGCAAGAAGGCCGGTGACGACGCCGAGTACGAACTGCCGAACGGCAAGAAGGCGGCGGTGAAGATCCTCAGCGCGAAGCCGTACACCGGCTGAGGCGCCTGCTCCACGCACAGGGCCGGGCCCCCTCGGGGGGTCCGGCCCTTCGCGGTGCGCGGGTCCGTCACACCGTCGCCGAGCGGTACTTCCGTACCGAGAGCGTCCGGAAGACCACGATGATCAGCACCGACCAGATCAGCGACGCCCACACCGGGTGCTGCATCGGCCAGGCGTCGGACGTGGAGACGCCCGGGTTGCCGAAGAGTTCCCGGCAGGCCTGGACCGTCGCGCTGAACGGGTTCCACTCGGCGATGGGCTGCAGCCAGGAGGGCAGCTTGCTGGAGTCCACGAACGCGTTCGAGATGAACGTGACGGGGAAGAGCCAGATCAGCCCGCCCGAGGTCGCCGCCTCCGGCGTACGGACCGAGAGGCCGATCAGGGCCCCGATCCAGGAGAAGGCGTACCCCAGGAGGAGCAGGAGCGCGAAGGCGGCCAGCGCCTTCGGGACGCCCTCGTGGATGCGCCAGCCGACCAGCAGGGCGACGATCGCGAGGACGAAGAGCGTGAGCGTCGTCTGCACCAGGTCGGCGAGGGTCCGGCCGGTGAGGACCGCGCCGCGGGCCATCGGCAGGGCGCGGAAGCGGTCGATGAGGCCCTTGTGCATGTCGTCGGCGATGCCCGCGCCGGCGCCCGCCGTCGCGAACGTGACGGTCTGGGCGAAGATGCCGGCCATCAGGAACTCGCGGTAGACGTTCGGCGAGGTGGACCCGCCGATCTGCATGGAGCCGCCGAAGACATAGCTGAACAGCACCACGAACATGATCGGCTGGATCAGCCCGAAGATGATCATCTCGGGGATCCGGGACATCCTGATCAGATTGCGGCGGGCGATGACCAGCGAGTCGCTCACGGACTGGACGACTCCACCGCGGGGGCGCGGCGCGGCCAGGCGGTCGGTCCCCTCCAGGACGGTGGTCACTTCACGGTCTCCTTCGGGGTCTTCCCGCCACGCTTCCGGCCGGCCGTCGCCTCGTCCTCCTGCTCGTCCCGCTCGGCGGCGTGGCCGGTCAGGGAGATGAAGACGTCGTCGAGCGTGGGGCGGCGCAGTCCGATGTCGTCGATCTCGACGCCGACGGCGTCCAGGTCGCGGATGACCTCGGCGAGCAGCTTGGCGCCGCCCGTGACGGGGACGGTCAGCTTGCGGGTGTGGTTCTCGACGGAGACCTCGCCGTGGCCGATGCCCTCGATGCCGTAGCGGGCGAGGACGTCACGGGCGCCGGTGATCATCTCCGGTTCGTGGACGACGACCTCGACGCGCTCGCCGCCCGTCTGGGCCTTGAGCTCGTCGGAGGTGCCGCGCGCGATGACCCTTCCCTGGTCGACGACGCAGATGTCGTGGGCGAGGTGGTCGGCCTCCTCCAGGTACTGGGTGGTGAGGAGGAGGGTCGTACCGCCGGCGACGAGTTCCTTGATGACCTCCCACAGGGCCTGCCGGTTGCGGGGGTCGAGGCCGGTGGTCGGCTCGTCCATGAACATCACCGGCGGGGCGACGACGAGGGCCGCCGCGAGGTCGAGGCGGCGGCGCATGCCGCCGGAGTACGTCTTCGCGGTGCGGTCGGCGGCGTCGGCGAGGCCGAAGCGCTCCAGGAGCTCACCGGCCCGCGCCTTCGCGGCCTTCGCCTTCATCTGGTAGAGCTGCCCGACCATCTGGAGGTTCTCGCGGCCGGTGAGGTACTCGTCGACCGCCGCGAACTGGCCGGAGAGACCGATCGAGCGGCGCACCTCGTTGGGGTGCTTGAGTACGTCGATGCCGGCCACGACGGCCCTGCCGCTGTCCGGCTGGAGGAGCGTGGTCAGTACGCGCACGGTGGTCGTCTTCCCCGCGCCGTTCGGGCCGAGCAGACCGAGGACCGTGCCCTCCGGCACGTCGAGGTCCACGCCGTCCAGAGCTCGTACGTCGCCGAAGGTCTTCACCAGACCCTCGGCATGGATCGCGCCTGGCATGTGGGTTCTCCTGGGGAGAGGAGGCGTTTGCCCCACCGATCCTAGGATCCGAGGGCCCGCCCCGCCCAGTGAATTTGTGACCCGCGCCACACGATCTTGCTCGGCGCCGGTCAGCCGAGCACCGTGTACCCGGCGTCCCGCAGCGCGTCCTCGACCTCCCGGCAGTGCTCCGGTCCCTTCGTCTCCAGGTGCAGCTCGACCTCCGCCTCTGTCAGGCCGAGCCGCGGGTCGGTCCGCACATGGCTGACGTCCAGGACGTTCGCGTCGGCCGCCGTGAGGACCGCGAGCAGGGTCGCCAGGACCCCCGGCCGGTCCGTGACCCGCAGCCGCAGGCTCAGATAGCGGCCTCCGGCGGCCATGCCGTGCCGCAGGATGCGCTGGAGCAGCAGCGGGTCGACGTTCCCGCCGGACAGCACCGCCACCACCGGCCCCCGGAACGCCTTCGGGTCGCTGAGCAGCGCCGCCACCGGGCTGGCCCCCGCCGGTTCCACGACCAGCTTCGCCCGCTCGAGGCAGAGCAGGAGCGCCGAGGAGAGGGCGTCCTCGGAGACCGTGACGACATCGTCGACGTACTCCTGGACCAGTGCGAACGGCACGTCGCCGGGCCGCCCCACCTTGATCCCGTCCGCCATCGTCACCGGCGACTCGACGACCACCGGGTGCCCGGCGGCCAGCGAGGGCGGATAGGCCGCCGCGCCCTCCGCCTGCACGCCGATCACCCGCACGTCCGGGCGCACCGACTTCACGGCGAGCCCGATGCCGGCCGCGAGACCGCCGCCGCCGACGCCCACGAGGATCGTCCGGACCTCCGGGCACTGCTCCAGGATCTCCAGGCCGACCGTGCCCTGCCCCACGATGATGTCGGGGTGGTCGAAGGGGTGGATGAAGACGGCGCCGGTCTCCCGCGCGTACTCCTCCGCGGCCGCCAGCGTCTCGTCCACGACATGGCCGTGCATCCGGACGTCGGCGCCGTACTCCCGGGTCGCCGCGACCTTCGGCAGCGGGGCGCCGACCGGCATGAAGACGGTGGCGTGCACCCCGAGCAGTCTCGAGGCGAGCGCGACGCCCTGCGCGTGGTTGCCGGCCGAGGCGGCGACGACCCCGGCGGCCCGCTGCTCGGGCCGCAGCCCGGCGATCCGCACGTACGCCCCGCGCAGTTTGAACGAACCGGTCCGCTGCAGGTTCTCGCACTTGAGGTGCACCGGCGCCCCTACCAGCGACGACAGATGACGGCTTCCCTCCATGGCCGTCATCCGGGCCACCCCGGACAGCATCTTCCGCGCCCCCCGCACATCGTCGAGCATCATCCGGTGCAAGGGGTCTGGCGTACGCAAGCTCATGACAGCAAGTCTCGCAGCTCACGGCCCTCGTGGCCGCCCGGCGGGCAGGGGCTCCAGCAGGTTTGCGCAGGCCCGGTACGGACCTCCCCGGGGCCGCGTACTCTGTCCCCCACCGACCGACCACCCCCGCACGAGAGAGACCCACAGCCATGCCCACATCTCAGGACATGACGACTGCGCTCGACCCCGGTCTCCTCGATGCCCTCCAGCACCAGGTGGCCGTCTTCGCCCGCCGGGCCGAGCAGACCCGCCTCGGCGGGACGGGCCAGCTGCGGAACTCGATGGACCGCGCGGCCTACCTCCTGCTCAACCGGCTCGACCAGGAAGGGCCGATGGGCGTCAAGGCGCTGGCCGCGGGCATGGGCATCGACTCCTCGACCGTCACCCGCCAGGTCGCCCCGCTCGTCGACACCGGTCTGGTGAAGCGCACCTCGCACCCCGAGGACGGACGGGCGGTCGTCCTCCAGCTCTCGCAGCGCGGCCTCTCCCGCCTCGAGGAGGTCCGCTCCTCGCGCCGCCAGCTGATGGCGGAGGTCACGGACGGCTGGACGAAGGCCGAGCGGGAATCCTTCTGCACCCTCCTCACCCGCTTCAACACGGCGTTGTCCGCACGGCAGTCGGCGCACACGGGGCATGCAGGGGCGGAGACCGCGAGCGCGTCCGCGGCGTCACCGGGCGACGCCTCCGCGGCGGAGTCCGCGAGCACCTCCGCGGCCGACGGGCCGAGCGAGTCCGCGCCGACCTCTTGACCCCGCACCCGCGCTGTCCTCTGATGAGGACGTGCGAGAGCGGCAGAACGGACCCGACGCCCAACGCGCCGCCCACAGCGGCGAGTTCGACGCGTTCGTCGCCGGGGCGGCGGGCCGGCTGCTGCACGCCGCGACCCTGCTCACCGCCGAGACCCGCACCCGCAACCCGCGCGCCCAGGCCCTGCTGACCGCCGCACTCGCCCACACGTACGCGGTATGGGGCCGGCTGCGCGACGAGGACCCGTACGACCTGACCCGGCGCGACCTCGCCGCCCGCTTCGCGCGCACCGCCTGGCGGCACCGCGGCGGCCGCGGCGGTGTCCTCTCCGCCCTCCACCCGCAGGAACGGCTCGTCGTCGTCCTCCGGCTGTACGAGGGCGTCGCCGAGGAGCAGGTGGCGGCGCTGCTCGGACTGTCCGAGGCACGCGTCCGCGCGGTCTGCGCCCGCTCGGTCGCCGCGCTCAGGGCGGCGGCCCGGGAGCGGCACGCGCGCCGGGACGACGCGCGCCCGGCCGCCCCGCGGGAGAACCCGCCCCGGGAGACGGCCGCGTGACCCGGCACGAGGACAAGGAGGCCGCGGTCCGCCGCATCCTCGACACCCCGCACCCACCCGTCCCCGCCGACCTCGCCGTACGGGCAGCGGCGGGCGGAGCCCGGCGGGCCCGCCGCGAGCGGCTGGCGCGCCGGCTGCTGTGGGGCCTGCTCGTCGTCGCGGTGCTCGCGTTCACGGTGTGGGCGTCGGCGGCCCGTCCCTGGGAGGCCCCGCCCGCCGAGACGACACCACCGCTCGAAGGGTGGTGAAGACGGGCCTAGCCTGGAGGAAGGGGCCCGTCTGGAGGTCGTCATGGCCAGGAAAGCATCCGACTGCCGGGACGCGCCGAGCGTCTCCGGCTGCTCGCTCTACATCTCGGGCGAGGAGGAAGAGGTTCTTCGGGCGGCCGTGGAGCACGCGGTGTCCGTGCACGAACACACGGACACTCCCGAGTTCCGCGAGGAGGTCCGGAGCTATCTGAAGGACCCGCTGCCCGGCACCTGAGAAGCTGGAGGGGCCCGGCCCCGTCGAGGCCGGGCCCCTCCGTGCCGGCCGGGCCGGCGTCCGTGCGTTCTAGCCCAGCGCCTGGCGCAGGTCCGCGAGCAGGTCGTCGACGTTCTCGATGCCCACCGAGAGACGGACGAGGTCGGCGGGGACCTCGAGGGCGGAGCCCGCGACACTCGCGTGGGTCATCCGGCCGGGGTGCTCGATGAGGGACTCGACGCCGCCGAGCGACTCACCGAGGGTGAAGAGCTGGGCGCGGTTGCAGACCTCGACCGCCGCCTCCTCGCCGCCCTCCACGCGGAAGGAGATCATGCCGCCGAAGGAACGCATCTGCTTGGCGGCGACCTCGTGCCCCGGGTGCTCCGGAAGGCCCGGGTAGAGGACCTGGGTGACCTTCGGGTGCTGGGTCAGCATCTCGACGATCTTCTCCGCGTTCTCGCTGTGCCGGTCCATGCGCACCGCGAGGGTCTTGATGCCGCGCAGCACGATCCACGAGTCGAAGGGACCGGCGACCGCGCCCATCGCGTTCTGGTGGTACGCCAGCTCCTCGCCGAGCGCCTCGTCGGCCGTCACCAGCGCACCGCCGACGACGTCCGAGTGGCCGCCCATGTACTTGGTGAGCGAGTGCACGACGACGTCCGCGCCGAGCGCCAGCGGCTGCTGGAGGTACGGCGAGGCGAAGGTGTTGTCGACGACGAGCTTCACGCCGGCCTGACGGGCGACGCCCGCGACGGCCTCGATGTCGGTGATGCCGAGGAGCGGGTTCGACGGGGTCTCGACCCAGATCAGCTTCGTACGGTCGTTGAGGGCGTCCCGCACCGAGTCGACGTCGGAGGTGTTCGCCACCGAGAAGTCCACGCCCCAGCGCTCCACGACCTTGGCGAAGAGGCGGAACGTGCCGCCGTAGGCGTCGTTCGGGATGACCACGTGGTCGCCGGGCGCGAGGAGCGTGCGCAGCAGGCAGTCCTCGGCGGCCAGGCCGGAGGCGAAGGCGAGGCCGCGCCGGCCGCCCTCCAGGGCCGCCAGGTTCTCCTCGAGGGCGGTACGGGTGGGGTTGGCGCTGCGGCTGTACTCGTAACCGCCGCGCAGCCCGCCCACGCCGTCCTGCTTGTAGGTGGACACCTGGTAGATGGGCGGGACGACCGCGCCGGTCAGCGGGTCGGCGGTGTTGCCCGCGTGGATCGCGCGGGTCTCGAAACTCTGGTGGGAGTGCTGGTCGCTCATGGTCAGGAGCGTAGTGCCGCACGACCACGGTCGCCTCGTTCGTCTCATCGGGTGTCCTGGACAATGGACAGATGGAGATTCTCTGGTTCCTGATCGCGCTCGGCCTTCTGTTCGGCGTCCTCGGCCCCTATCTGCTGCGCCGCCGGGGTGGCGGGATCCGGCTCGCGGCGCCCGGATCGCCGGACGCGGCCGATCCCGAGGCGTACGGATTCGTACGGCAGGAGGACCAGGACGTACGGCTCCCGGGCGCCGACGACGAGCTTCTGCACGTGCTCGACGTCGTCCAGGCCACCCAGGACTGGCGGGCCGCGTCACGGCTGCTCGCCGCCACCGACAAGGACGGCGAGGTGCGCTGGCAGCGCGTCCAGGCCTTCGCGGGCGCCGCGTCCCTCGAACTCCAGGAGCGGCCCGGGGTCGGCGGGGCGTGGCTGAGGTCCTGGCGGGCCGACGCCCCCAAGGACGCGGGCGGCGCGGCCGTGCACGCGGAGTTCCTCGTGCAGCAGGCGTGGCGCTCCTCCGCGGCCGGGACCGACGACTTCCGGATCATCCTGGAGGAGGCGCGGAAGGTCACCGAGGAGGCGGCGCTGCTCGCTCCGGGCGACCCCGTCCCGTACATCACGCAGCTGGCCGTGGCGCGCGGCCTCGGCTACGGCCACGAGCAGTTCGACCAGGTGTGGGCGCAGGTCATCGACCGGGCGCCGCAGCACATGGGTGCCCATCTGGCGGCGCTCCACTACTGGTGCGAGAAGTGGCACGGCTCCCGCGAGGAGGCCGACCACTTCGCGACGACGGCCGCGGCGCGCGCCCCGCGCGGTTCGCTGCTCGCGGCGCTGCCGCTGTTCGCGGTGTACGAGCACGTGCCGGACGTGGTGCTCGTGCAGGACTTCTTCCGTACGGCGGTGGTGTCGAAGGCGATGGACGGCGCGCTGTACGCGGTGCACTCGGCCCGGTCCGACGACCCGATGCTGGCGCACGTCCGCCATCTGCTCGTCTGGTTCCTGGTGCGCGCGGAGCGCTGGTCGGAGGCCATGCACCAGCTGGTGAAGGTCGACGGGCACGTGGGCGCGGTGCCGTGGACGCTGAGCGGGGACCCGGCGGCGGCGTTCACGGTCGTCCGGAACCTGGCGGTGGCGGGGTACGAGGCGAACGGCGGGAGCCCGGCGACGCTGCCGCGCTGACCACCGCGCGGGCGACCAGTGCTACGGCCCGTGCTACGGGCCGGGAGGAGGCGGGGGGGAAGGTTTCCCCCCGCTTCCTTGTTGTGTCCACTGCCGACCGTCGAGGAGAGATGCAGCATGTTCCTGTCCCGCACCCCCGTCCTCCCCACCCCCGAGCAGGCCCTGCCCGGCCGTGCCGAGCCCGAGTTCGCCGTCCCCGAGCGCCACACCGTCCTCGGCAACCCGCTCCTCGGCCCGTACCCGGACGGTCTGGAGATCGCCGACTTCGCCCTCGGCTGCTTCTGGGGCGCCGAGCGCACGTTCTGGCGGACCGACGGCGTCTGGACGACCCTCGCCGGCTACCAGGGCGGCTCCACGCGCAACCCCGCGTACGAGGAGGTCTGCTCGGGCCTGACCGGCCACACGGAGGCCGTCCGGGTCGTCTTCGACCCGTCGAAGGTCTCGTACGAGAGCCTCCTGAAGCTGTTCTGGGAGTCGCACGACCCGACCCAGGGCTTCCGTCAGGGCAACGACGTGGGCACCCAGTACCGCTCGGCGATCCACACCCACTCCCCCGCCCAGGCCGCGGCGGCCGAGGCGTCCCGCGAGGCCTACCAGAAGGTCCTGACGGGCTCGGGCTACGGCACGATCACCACCGAGATCCTCCCGGCCGACGAGAACCGCCCGTTCTACCCGGCGGAGCCGTACCACCAGCAGTATCTGGACAAGAACCCGGCGGGCTACTGCGGGATCGGCGGGACGGGCGTGTCCTGCCCGATCGGCGTGGCGAAGGCCGACGGCTGACGGCGCGCTTCGTCGCGTGAGCTTCCGGACCTGCGCACGACGGGTCCGTGACAAACGGCTGCCACCCGCCGGGCGGCACACCGCACCGCGGTGTGCCGTCTGGCAGTAGTACCCGCTCGGCTTCCACGCGACCCGGGCCCACCTCGAACACGTACCTCCTCCCGTGGCTGCGCCTCGCGGGCCCCTCACCTATTCCCATGGGGCTTCTCCCGCCCGGTGGCTACACTCGACCGCATGGGTTCGTTCTACTTCTTTCTCTGATTCCGGCCGCGGACACGGCCCGAGCCGCTGACCCGGCGCCCCTTCGGCGCGGCAGCGGCGGCCCGGTGTCCCTTCTTCCGGCCCGAACGTCCCCTCTTCCAGGGAAAGATCCCATGCGCGACCGCGCCCAGTTGACCTTGAAGGACGTCTCCAAGTCCTACGGGGACCGCTCCGTACTCGAACAGATCACGTTCACCGTCCGCCCCGGCGAGAAGGCCGCCGTCATCGGCGAGAACGGCTCCGGGAAGTCCACACTCCTTCGGCTGCTCGCCGGGGCCGAGACGCCCGGCGGCGGGGAGGTGACCGTCCGCTTCCCCGGTGGCGTCGCGCGGCTCGCCCAGACGCTCGCCGAGACCTTCGGCCTCGGACCCGGGCACACCGTGCGGGACACCGTCGACGCCGCCCTCACCGAACTCCGCGCGATGGAACGGGAGATGCGGGCCGCCGAGGAGCGGCTCGGCGCCGCCACGCCCGAGGAGCTCCTCGCCTACGGCGAGCTGGCCGCCCGGTTCGAGGAGCGCGGCGGCTACCGGGCCGACGCCGCCGTGGACGCCGCCCTGCACGGGCTGGGCCTCGGGCACGTCCCGTACGAGCGCCGCCTCGGCACGCTCTCCGGCGGCGAGCAGTCACGGCTCGCCCTCGCCTGCGTCCTCGCCTCCGGCGCCGAGCTGCTGCTCCTCGACGAACCGACGAACCACCTCGACCGGGCCGCCGCCGACTGGCTGACGGAGCAGCTGCGTGCCCATCGGGGCACGGTGGTGGCGGTCACCCACGACCGGGGCTTCCTGGAAGGGATGGCGACGACGGTCCTGGAGGTCGACCGGGACACCCGCGCGGTGACCCGGTACGGCGACGGCTGGTCCGGCTACCGGGCGGCGAAGGCCGCGGCGCGGCGGCGCTGGGCGCGGGAGCACGAGGAGTGGCGGGAGGAACTGGCCCGTACGGAGGAGCTCGTGGCCTCGGCCGGGCAGCGGCTCGCGGGGGCGGGGAAGGATCCCCGGCAGGGTTTCGGCAAGCACCGCCGCTCACACGAGAACAAGCTGTCCGGGCAGGTCAGGGCGGCGCGTGTACGGCTCGAACAGCTCCGGAGGACACCGGTGGCGGCCCCACCGGAGCCACTCCGCTTCACCGCCCGAATCCCGACCGCCGGTCCCGCCGGGATGGGGGCTTCGGCCGGTCCCGCGGCCACGGAGGTGCCGGGCCGTCCCGTCGCCACGGGGGTGCCTGGCCGTCCCGTCGCCACGGGGGTGGCGGTCTCTCCCGTCGCCACGGAGGTGCCGGGCCGTCCCGGGTCGGGCGGTGTGCTTCCGGTCGACGACGGCGTTCTCGTCGAGCTCGCCGACGTCGTCGTCGGCGACCGGCTGCGCGTCGACGCGCTCCGGATCTCCGCCGGTGACCGGCTGCTCGTCTCCGGTCCCAACGGCGCGGGCAAGACGACCCTGCTCCGCGTCCTCGCCGGTGAGCTCCGCCCCGACAGCGGTACGGTCACCCGCCCGGTCGCCGTCGGGTACCTGCGCCAGGAGCTGCCCCCCGTACCGTCCCCGAAGCCCCTGCTCACGGCGTACGCGGCGGGCCGCCCCGGACCGCCCGAGGAGCACGCGGAGGAGCTGCTCGCCCTCGGTCTCTTCCGGGAGGAGGACCTGGCCGTTCCGGTGGCCCGGCTCTCGGTGGGCCAGCAGCGCCGGCTGGAGCTGGCCCGGCTGGTGACCCGGCCGGCCGATCTGCTCGTCCTGGACGAGCCGACCAACCATGTGGCGCTCTCGCTGGTGGAGGAGTTGGAGACGGCCTTGGCCGCCTTCGGGGGCGCGGTCGTCGCGGTCTCCCACGACGACCGGTTCCGTGCGGGCTTCGGCGGCACACGGCTCGAACTGCGCTCAGGCCGTGCCGTCTGACGCGGCGCGCAGGGCCGCGACGGTCGTCATCGGGTCGTAGCCCTGCGGAACGCCGTCGATCAGGAGGATGTCTCCGGCCATGTGGCGGGTGCGCAGGGGGATGAGGGCGCGGTAGGGCTCGGAGTCGTACCAGGCCCGGGCGTCCTCGTACGTCGGGAAGCCGATGATCACGAGGGCGCCGGGCCACTCACCCTCCTTGACCTCCCGTTCGGGGGCTCCGTGGACGAGGAAGCGGCCGCCGAAGGGGTCGAGGGTGCCCTGGATGCGTTCCATGTAGGTGAGGACCTCCTCGTGGAGGGCGGGCTTCGGCTGCAGGTTTCCGATGGCGTATGCGGTCATGACGCAAGGGTGCCGGGGCATGGTGTCCGGGGTCGATTACCCCCGAGGTCATGCCCCGGCAGCCGCCTGCGCCAGGTCGTCAGATCGTCGACGCGTCGATCACGAAGCGGTAGCGCACGTCGCTCGCGAGGACCCGCTCGTACGCCTCGTTGATGCGGTCCGCGGCGATCACCTCGATCTCCGCTCCCAGGCCGTGCGCCGCGCAGAAGTCGAGCATCTCCTGCGTCTCGGCGATGCCGCCGATCATCGAGCCCGCGAGGGTCTTGCGGCCGCCGATGAGGGAGAAGAGGTTGAGCGCGACGGGCTCCTCGGGCGCGCCCACGTTCACCAGGGCGCCGTCCGTCTTGACCAGGCTCAGGTAGGCGCCGAAGTCCAGCGGGGCCGAGACCGTGGAGATCACCAGGTCGAAGGTGCCGGCGAGCTCGGTGAAGGTCTCCGGGTCGCTCGTCGCGTAGAAGTGGTCGGCGCCCAGCTTCAGGCCGTCCTCCTGCTTCTTCAGCGACTGGCTGAGCACGGTGACCTCCGCGCCGAGCGCGTGGGCGATCTTCACACCCATGTGACCGAGGCCGCCGAGGCCGACGATCGCGACCTTCTTGCCGGGGCCCGCCTGCCAGTGGGCGAGCGGCGAGTAGAGGGTGATGCCGGCGCAGAGCAGCGGCGCGGCCTCGTCGAGGCCGACGCCCTCGGGGATGCGCAGGGTGTAGTTCTCGTCGACGACGATGTGGCGGGAGTAGCCGCCGTACGTCGGCTCACCGTTCTTGTCGAGGGAGTTGTACGTACCCGTCATGCCCTGGGCGCAGTACTGCTCCAGGCCCCGCAGGCAGTACTCGCACGTGCGGCAGGAGTCGACGAAGCAGCCGACGCCGACCCGGTCGCCCACCCGGAACTTCGTCACGCCGGGGCCGACCTCGGCGACGATGCCGGCGATCTCGTGGCCCGGGACCATCGGGAAGATGCCCTCGCCCCAGCCGTCGCGCGCCTGGTGGATGTCGGAGTGGCAGATGCCGGCGTACTTGATGTCGATGAGGACGTCGTGCTCGCCGACGGCCCGGCGCGGCACGGTGGTGCGCTCCAGGGGGGCGTTGGCGGCGGGTGCGGCGTAGGCGGGGACGGTGGTCACGTTCGTGGTCATGCCGTCAAGGCTGCCGGAGTTCCGGCGGTCCACCCAGTGCCCTGCTCTGCCTACGTCCACTGTGCCTACCACTGGCAGGGACAGGCATGCCCGGCTGTCCGGTCGTACGACCTGGGATAATAGGGCTGCATGGATCTCAGTGCCGAACTCAGCGAATTCCTGCGCTCGCGCCGGGCCCGGCTGAAGCCCGAGGACGTGGGCCTGCCGGAGTTCGGGCGGCATCGCCGTGTACCGGGGCTGCGCCGTGAGGAGCTGGCGCAGCTGGCGGGCGTGTCGGTGGCGTACTACACCCGTCTGGAACAGGGCAACGGCCGCAACGTGTCCATGGAGGTGCTGGACGCGATCGCGCGGGCGCTGCGGCTGAGCGACACGGAGCGGGCGCACCTGACCCGGCTCGCCAAGCCCGCCCCCGGCAGGAGGCGCCCGCCGCGCCCGCAGCGACTGCGGCCCGGGGTGCAGCAGCTGATGGACGCGATGGTGGGGGTGCCCGCGTACGTCATAGGGCGGCGCACGGATGTCCTCGGCTGCAACCGGATGGCCGCCGCGCTGTTCGGGGATGTCACCTCGCTCCCCGCGGAGGAACGCAACATCGCCCGTCTGCTGTTCCTGGGGTCCGGCTGCCGGGAGCTGTTCGTCGACTGGGAGCACAAGGCGTGCGAGGTCGTCAGCCATCTGCGGCTGGAAGCGGGCCGTCATCCGGATGACCCTCTGCTGTCCGCGCTGGTCGGCGAGCTGTCGGTGAAGAGCGAGCCGTTCAGGAGCCTGTGGGCGGCGCACCACGTGAAGGACAAGGGCTACGGCAGCAAGCGGTTGGATCATCCGCTGGTGGGCGAGCTGACCCTCTGGTGCGAGACGCTGAAACTGGCCGACGACCCGGAACAGTCACTGGTCACCTTCCACGCGGAGCCGGGGTCTCCGTCGGAGGAGGCCCTGCGGTTGCTGGCGAGCTGGGGCGTGAACCTGTCGGCGGACGTCGGGCGGTGACGAACGCCGGCGGCCCCCTCGGTCTTCGAGGGGGCCGCCGCTGTCCTGCGTGCCGTACGGGTCGGGCCGTGGATCAGACCGCCGAGCCGGCCTTCCAGTCCGCCCAGCTCATGTTCCAGCCGTTGAGGCCGTTGTCGGGGGCGATCGTCTTGTCCTTGGAGTTCTTGACGATCACGACGTCGCCGACGATCGAGTGGTCGTAGAGCCAGGCGGCCGTCTGGTTCGGGTCGCCCGCGCCCTTGACGTCGTTGAGACCGACGCAGCCGTGGCTGGTGTTGGCGGCGCCGAAGATCGAGTCCGGGCCCCAGTAGTTGCCGTGGATGAACGTGCCCGACGTGGACAGGCGCATCGCGTGCGGCACGTCCTTGATGTCGTACTCGCCCTTGCCGTCATCGTCGGTGAAGCCGACGGTGGCACCGTTCATCCGGGTCTCCTTGAACTTCTCGGAGATCACCATCTGACCGTTGTAGGTCGGGTTCTCCGGGGAGCCCGCGGAGATCGGAATGGTCTTGATCGTCTTGCCGTCCTGGGTGACCGTCATGGTCTTGGTGGCGACGTCGACGGTGGAGACCTGGTTGCGGCCGATCTTGAAGGTGACGGTCTTCTGCTGGACGCCGAAGACACCGTCGGCGCCCTCGACGCCGTCGAGGTCGAGCTTGAGGGTGACGGTGGAGCCCTCGGTCCAGTAGTCGTCGGGGCGGAAGTCGAGGCGCTGGCTGTTGAACCAGTGCCCGACGACCTCCTGGCCGGTGCTGGAGGTGACGGTGATGCCGCCCTGGACGGCCTTCTTGTCGGTGATCGCCTTGTTGAAGTTGATCGAGACCGGCATGCCGACGCCGACGGTCGAACCGTCCTCGGGCGTGAAGTTGCCGATGAAGCTGTTGGCCTTGGAGACGGTGGTGAACGAGGAGTTCTCGTGCGCCTCCAGGCCTTCCGCGTCGGTGGCGGTGGCGGTGATCTTGTAGACCGTGGCCCGCTCCAGCTGCTCGCTCGGCTTCCAGCTGAGGCCGTCGGCCGTTATCTCGCCCTTGACCTGGGTGCCCTCGGCGGAGGTCATGGTGACCTCGGTGAGCTTGCCGTCGGCGACGGTGACCTTGGCGTCGTTGTTGATGGACGCGTTCTGCGTGCCGCTCTCGGGCGCGATGGTGATCTGCGCCTTGGACGTCTTGGCCGCCTCGACGGCCTCGTCGACCTGGGCCTGTGACGTTGGTGTCGCGGATCCGGAAGCGCTGCCGCCCTTGTCGCCGTCGTTGCACGCCGAGAGCACCATTACGCCGCCGAGCACCGCGGCCGCGACCGCCAGGCTCCTGCGGCGCTTGCCGTCCGTCATCACACGCATCTCCATCGTCGCCGAATCCCTGCCAACACTTACCTGAATACCCATGACACCCCGTCCGGTTCCGGAACCGGGCAGTATGTGGGGAACACCACTGATCGACACGCACCGGTGGCGCGTCCGGTTCCCGGGGCCGGGCAAAGGCCCCGGGACGGCGTCCCGGGGCCTCCGGCAGAGCGGCCACCCGGCGCTGCACGCCGGGCGGCTTCCCGGTCTCACACCGGGCGGCTTCCCGGCCTCACGGCCGGTGGACCACGCCGCTACGGCCGGTCGTCGTCGTCTTCCTCCGCCCCATCCTCCTCGCCGAGGTCCCACTCCAGCGCATCGGGGTCGTACTCGACCTCCTCGCTGCTCCAGGAGGCCTGGACCATCTCGATGCCGGGGACGTCGCGGATGAGGTCGAAGGGCTCGACGAGGTAGGCGAGGGCCTCGGCGCTGTCGTCGCGCGCGGCGGCCCGGGCGTGCACCCGCTCTTCCTCGGGCATGAACTCGTCGGCGCCGATCCGGGCCTCCGCGGCCTCGGCCAGCTCGGCGGGACCGTCGATCTCCAGAACCACATCGACGCGAAGGCGTACATAGCGTGCTGTCTCAGAAGTGCTCACGAGTCGGAGCGTAGGTGCCGCGGGGCCTCGGCTTTCCCACGACCCGCTGTGTTCATTAGCATCGGCGCACCTGCCAATTCGCGGTTTCCGCAAGGGGGATCCGACATTTCCGTGCCCGCTGCCCGACGCCGACTGCTGACCGCGACCGTCGCGGGGACGCTGCTGTGCGCCCTGTGGTTCGTACCGTCCGCGAACGCCACCGACGAGCGGGGCGGGGTACGCATCGGGGTGATCCAGGACGCGCCCGCGGGAGGCGGCGGGCGCCTCGCGGAGACCGGGGGCCGGAACACCACGTCGTATCTGCTGGGCGGGGCCGGTTTCCTGGGGGTCGGCGCGGGTTTCGTGGCGCTCGCGATGCGGCGCAGGGGCCGCGCTTTCTGAGACCCACGGCGTACGGGGTGGGGACTGCCCGAGATCCACGGCGTGCGGGGCCGCGCCTTCTGAGACCCACGGCGTACCCGGTAGGAACTGCCCGGGACCCACGGCGTACGCGGGTCCTGGCTGCCCGGGACCCCGTGGCGCGCGGGACCCAGGGCTGGATCCCGCGCGCGTGGGGTGGGTGTCAGGCCAGCGGGCCGGTGACCGGCTCCACGGCGGCGACCAGCTTCCCTTCCCGTACGAAGGTGTCGGCGGCGGCCAGGTCGGGGGCGAGGAACCGGTCCGGGCCCGGGCCCTCGACGCCCGCCGCGCGCAGGGCGGCGATGGCGGCCCGGGACGCGGGGGCCGGGGTGAGGCCCTCGCGGAGCTCGACGCCGCGGGTGGCGGCGTACAGCTCGACGGCGATGATCCGGTTGAGGTTGCCGATCGCGGTGCGCAGCTTGCGGGCGGCGGACCAGCCCATGGAGACGTGGTCCTCCTGCATCGCGGAGGACGGGATGGAGTCGGCGGAGGCCGGGACGGCGAGCCGCTTCATCTCGCTGACAAGGGCGGCCTGCGTGTACTGGGCGATCATCAGGCCCGAGTCGACGCCGGCGTCCTCGGCGAGGAAGGGCGGCAGGCCGTGGGAGCGGTTCTTGTCGAGGAGCCGGTCGGTGCGGCGCTCGGCGATGGAGCCGAGGTCGGCGGCGGCGATGGCGAGGAAGTCGAGGACGTACGCGACGGGGGCGCCGTGGAAGTTGCCGTTGGAGCGGACCTGGCCGTCGGCGAGGACGACCGGGTTGTCGACGGCGGCGGCGAGCTCGCGCTCGGCGACGAGCCGGGCGTGCGCCATGGTGTCGCGGCCGGCGCCGGCGACCTGCGGGGCGCAGCGCACGGAGTAGGCGTCCTGGACGCGGGGGGCCTCGCCGGCCTGGGCGTGGCCGGTGAGGCCGGAGCCCTTGAGCACGGCCAGCATGTTGGCGGCGGAGGCGGCCTGGCCGGGGTGGGGGCGGATGGAGTGCAGCTCGGGTTCGAGGACCTTCTCGGTGCCGAGGAGGGCTTCGAGGGAGAGCGCGGCGGTGATGTCGGCCGACTTGTAGAGGGTGTCGAGGTCGGCGAGGGCCATGATCAGCATGCCGAGCATGCCGTCGGTGCCGTTGAGGAGGGCGAGACCCTCCTTCTCCTTGAGCGCGACGGGCGTGATGCCGTGAGCGGCGAGGAGCTCGCCGGCGGGCCTGAGCTCACCGTCGGGGCCTTCGGCGTCCCCCTCGCCCATGAGGGCGAGGGCGCAGTGGGAGAGCGGGGCGAGGTCGCCGGAGCAGCCGAGGGAGCCGTACTCGTGCACGACCGGGGTGATGCCCGCGTTGAGGACGTCGGCCATGGTCTGCGCGACCTCGGGGCGGACACCGGTGTGTCCGGAGGCGACCGTCTTGAGACGGAGGAACATCAGGGCGCGCACGACTTCGCGCTCGACGCGGGGGCCCATGCCGGCGGCGTGCGAGCGGACGATGTTCCGCTGGAGCTGGGCGCGGAGCTCGTGGCTGATGTGCCGGGTGGCGAGCGCGCCGAAGCCGGTGGAGACCCCGTAGACGGGCTCGGGCTTGGCGGCGAGCGCGTCGATGACCTCTCGGGCGGCGGCCAGCGCCTGCACGGCCTCGGCCGACAGCTCGACGCGGGCGCCGTGGCGGGCGACGTCGATGACGTCCTGCGGGGTCGTGCCGGACGTGCCGAGGACGACGACTGTCTGCATATCCATATTCAGCACCCTACGGATTGAAGACCGACCTGTCACTAGGTGACTTCGTCACGGCCCCGACGGGGGTCGACCCCTTACCTGCCCGATGACCGGTCACGCGCTCCCAGTCTGCCGCCCGGGAGTGCGGCCGGTGACACTCCGGCGGCTCAGGACGGCGCGTCGGGCCACGGATCCGCCATGGTCGGGTCCGTCGGCGGCTGCCCCACCGGTGGCGCGTCCCTGAAGCGGCGGCGGTCGCGGGCTCCCGGGGGTGCGTCGGCGAGGCGGACGACCGTTCCGTCGCGGCCCGCCACCACCGGCTTGGTCGAGCGGGCCGCCTTGGCCTGGTACTGGGCCGCGTCGGCGAGCCGGAAGAGGCGGCGGGCCGACTTGAGGGGGCCGATGGGGTCTCCGGTGGACGCCACTCCGCAGGCGACGCCCTCCCCCAGCTCCAGCTCCGCCGCCCGTACGCAGAGCTCCTCGGCGACCGCGACCACCTCGTCGGCCGTCGGGCCCACCGTCAGGAGGCAGAACTCGTCTCCGCCGAGACGGGCCGCGAGGGCGCCGGGGAGCTTGGCGCCGCACCGGGAGAGGACGGAGCCGAAGCGTTCGAGGAGGCGGTCGCCGACCGCGTGCCCGTGGGTGTCGTTGACGCGCTTGAGGCCGTTGAGGTCGCAGACCATCAGGCTGACGACGGAGCCGTCCGCCCGGTAGCGCTCGATGGCCTCGTCGAGGCGGGTGTCGACGGCCCGCCGGTTGGCGAGACCGGTCAGCGGGTCGGTGAAGGCGAGTTTGCGGACCTCCTCCAGGCGTTCGGCCTGGGCGATGCCGGCGGCGACGACCGCGGAAAGCACGGTCGCGAAGTCGGCGTCCGCGCGGGTGAAAGGTTTCGCCTCGGGCGGGCGGGCCACGTACAGCTCGCCCCACGCCCGCCCGTGCAGCACGATCGGGGCGACCACGCAGCAGCCCCGGCCCCGCTTGCGCAGCCCGGTCACGCGGCCGGTCGGCACCGGGTCCCCCGCCGTCTCCACCCAGGCGTCCGGCTCGCCGCCGCCCGCCCACTGCTCGTGCAGGAACTCGGTGATCTCGGGGAACTGGTGCACCGGATACGTCTCCGAGTCCGGGAACTCCTCCTCCCCCACGGCCCGCTCCCCCGCGTTCACCAGGACCTTGAGACGGCCGTGGTCCCGCTCCCAGACCGACAGGGCGGCGAAGCTCCCGTCGAGCCCGTCGCGGGACCCGAGCGCCGCCGCCCGCCAGAACTCGCGTGGAGTGTGCGCCGCCGCCATCCCCTGCGCCAGCGCCACTACGGCCCGCAACCGCCCGTCCTCACCCATTCCTCCAGCTTAGGGAGGTTTGATCCGTTTTCCCTTTCGGGACGTCACCGTCCGTGACATTTACTGCATCAGGTGGGCCTACTCGCCCGGCCAGTTCGGCTTCCGCTTCTCGTTGAAGGCGGCCACGCCCTCCGCCCGGTCCCCCGAGAAGGCCACCGAACGCCAGGCCGCGTCCTCGACCTCGAGGCCCGCCCGAAGGTCGAGGCCCTGACCGAGCCGCATGGCCTTCTTCGCGGCGCGCAGGCCCACCGGCGAGTTGACCGCGATCCGGCCTGCGAGCTCCAGGGCGGCCGTCCGCGCGTCCTCCTCCAGGAGGTCGACGAGGCCCAGCTCGCGGGCCTCCGCCGCCTCCACCCGGCGGGCCGTGAAGACCAGCTCGGCGGCGCGCGCCGCGCCCACTCGGCGCGGCAGCAGCTGCGTACCACCGCCGCCAGGGATGACGCCCACGGACACCTCGGGGAGGCCGACCACGGCGGTCGCGTCGGCCACGATCACGTCGCAGGCGAGCGCCAGCTCGAAGCCTCCGCCGAGGGCGAAGCCGTGCACGGCGGCGACGGTCGGCATCGGAAGCTCCAGGACGCCGGTGTAGGCGGCGCGGGCGGTCGGCCGCTGACGGACCAGCTCGGCGTCGGTGAAGGAGTTGCGCTCCTTGAGGTCGGCTCCGACGCAGAAGGCGCGGTCGTTCGACGAGGTGAGGACGGTGACGCGGACCGAGGGGTCGGCGGCGAGGGCCTCGCAGGCGGCGCCGAGGGAGCGGGCCATCTCGGAGGAGACGGCGTTCATCGCCTTGGGCCGGTCGAGGACCAGCTCGGCGACGTGCCCGCCCCCGTCCTTCCTGACCACCACGAACTCACCGAAGCGCTGCTCGGACATGACCGCACACCCTCCCGACCAAGACCCGCCCGTTAACGGCTGTTAACCGGCGTTCACGGGAGTGATCCTAAGTCGGGCGGCGGGTCAGGAGCCAGGGTTCGACGACGCCGAGGCCACGGACCGGGCGCTGCCACATCGGCTGGAGCGCGAAGCGGTACGTGGCGGCCTTGCGGCCCTCCTTCTCCGCGCTGGCCGCCAGCTCCGCCGCCTCCGCCTCCGAGACCGGCGCCTCGCCCGTCCTGGACAGCTCCTCCGCGAGCGCGCCGTCCACCAGGACGGCGTCCTTCGGCGCTATCGAGGTGAGGCGGCTCGCCAGGTTCACGGTGGTGCCGAAGACGTCGCCCATCCGGGTCGTCACGGTGCCGAAGGCGATGCCGACGCGCAGCGCGGGCATCGTCTCGTCGTGGCCGAGGGTCTCGATCAGGCGCAGCGCGATCTCGGCGGCCGTGCCGGCGTCGTCCGCCGCGTAGAGCACCTCGTCGCCGAGGGTCTTGATGAGCCGCCCGCCGTGCGCGGCGACCAGGTCGGCGCAGGTCGTCTCGAAGGCCTCGACCAGTTCGCCGAGCTCCTCCTCCTCCAGGCGGCGGGTGAGCCGGGTGAAGCCGACGAGGTCCGCGAAGCCCACCGCGAGCCGCCGGTCGACCATCTCCTCGTCGTCGGCTGCCTGCACGACCCGGCCGGTGGCGGCGGCGAGCTGCCTCCGCCAGACGTAGATCAGGAACTCCTCCAGCTCCGGCAGGAGCAGCTCGACGAGGGGGTACGTGACCTCCGTACGGGTCATGCCGGGCTCGGGCGGCTCGGTGAGGCCCTCGAGGAAGGAGTCGATCTGCCACTCGGCGAGCCGGGCGGTGGTCTGTCCGGTGGAACGGGCGACCTGTACGGCCATGGGTTCGCTCAGCAGCCCTGCCTCGACGAGGCCGGCGAGCCGGCGCAGCGCGAGGACGTCGGCCTCGGTGAGCGCCTTGGCCTGGCCGATGTCGGCGAAGCCCATGGCGCGCCAGAAGCGGGAGGCGAGCTCCATGGAGACGCCGGCGGTGCGGGCGGCCTGGAACGGGGTGTACCGGCGGTCGGCGCCGAGGATGAGCTGTTCGAGGCGGATGGCGAGCGGATCGTCGGTCGGCTCGGCCGTGTGGTCGACCTCGTGGTGGGGGGTGGGGTACGTGGGAGGCTCGGGCGCGTCGCCCTTGTTCTCGTCGTCGACGGTCACCGGCCGCCTCCTGCCCGTTCCCTGCCCACTTGCCCTGCCGATCTGTCGCCTGGATCGCGCTCCACGATACGGCAGGTGTGGAATGGCTCACGCGCGAACGGCGCCGCC
The DNA here is from genome assembly GCF_042879855.1 of Streptomyces sp. NPDC058326. NCBI lineage: Bacteria > Bacillati > Actinomycetota > Actinomycetes > Kitasatosporales > Streptomycetaceae > Streptomyces > Streptomyces sp. NPDC058326. The sequence goes on from NZ_JBHVZO010000004.1 coordinate 114,489, forward strand.
TTCGCTGCCGGGCCCGGTGGTGCGGGCCCTTCCGGGGCGCGGGCCCTCCGGGTGCACGACCTGGAGGGCGCAGCGCGCGGCGGGGGTGGGCCCACCCGTTCCGCCCGGGGCGGAACGCATGCCCGCACCGGGGGCGGGGGACCGCCCCCGCCTACGTCCTCAGGTGGACGATGTCGCCCGCTCCCACCGCTTCCGTGCCGCCGCCCTCCGTGGCGACCACCAGGCGGCCGTCTCCGTCGAGGGCGACCGCCTCGCCCTCCAGCATGCGCTCGCCGGGCAGCTCGGCCCTGACCCGGCGGCCGAGGGTCGCGCAGCCGGCCGCGTACGCCGCCTGGAGCCCGGAGGCCTCGGGGTCGCCGTCGGCCCGTACCCAGTCCCCGTACCACTGGGCGAGGGAGCGCAGGACGGCCCGGAGGAGGGTGTCGCGGTCGGTGGAGACGGCGTCGGCGAGGAGCAGGGAGCCGGCTCCGGGGACGGGGAGTTCGGTCTCACGGAGGGTGACGTTGATGCCGAGTCCGACGACGACGCCGTCCGCGCCGGCCCGCTCGGCGAGGATGCCGCCGGTCTTGCGTTCCTCGCCCCCGACGGAAACAAGGAGGTCGTTGGGCCACTTGAGGGACATGTCCACTCCGGCGGCCTTCACGAGGCCCGTCGCGGCGGCCACGCCGGTGAGCAGCGGGAGCCAGCCCCAGCGGTGGACGGGCACGTCCGGCTTGAGGAGGACGGAGAGGAAGAGGCCGGAGCGGGCGGGCGCCGTCCAGCTGCGGTCGAGGCGGCCCCGGCCCGAGGTCTGTTCCTCGGCGACGAGCACCGCGCCCTCGGGGAGGTCGTCGGCGCGGGCGGTGAGGTCGCTGTTGGTCGATCCGGTGGTCGTGACCACGTCGAGCGAGGTCCACAGGCCGTCGGGGAGGACGAGTGCGCGGCGCAGTGCTTCGGCGTTCAGCGGGGGCCGGTCGAGGTCGGACCAGGGTCCGCCGGAGCCTTGTGAGGACGTCATGCAAGCCAGAGTAGGTGTGGCAAAGACCGCAGTGCCGAACCGTATCGGCGTGGATACGCTACGGCTCAGTAGCTGAGCAGTAGCCCATTCGTAGTCAACGAACCCCCCGTGACCAGGCAGGGAGCCGCATCCCGATGTCCGAGCCGGCAGAGCAGTACGAGATCGACATTCACACGACCGCAGGCAAGATCGCGGACCTCAAGCGCCGTATCGACGAGGCCACCCACGCCGGCTCGGAGCGTGCGGTGGAGAAGCAGCACGCCAAGGGCAAGCTGACCGCGCGCGAACGGATCGCCCTGCTCCTCGACGAGGGATCGTTCGTCGAGCTGGACGAACTGGCCCGGCACCGGTCGACCAACTTCGGTCTGGAGAAGAACCGGCCGTACGGAGACGGTGTCGTCACCGGCTACGGCACGGTCGACGGGCGTCCCGTGGCCGTGTTCTCGCAGGACTTCACGGTCTTCGGCGGTGCGCTCGGCGAGACGTACGGCCAGAAGATCATCAAGGTGATGGACTTCGCCCTGAAGACGGGCTGCCCGGTCGTCGGCATCAACGACTCCGGCGGCGCGCGCATCCAGGAGGGTGTGAGCGCGCTCGGCATGTATGGCGAGATCTTCCGCCGCAACACCCACGCGTCCGGGGTGATCCCGCAGATCTCCCTGGTCGTCGGCCCGTGCGCGGGCGGTGCGGTGTACTCGCCCGCGATCACCGACTTCACGGTGATGGTGGACCAGACCTCGCACATGTTCATCACGGGTCCGGACGTCATCAAGACGGTGACCGGTGAGGACGTGGGCTTCGAGGAGCTGGGCGGTGCCCGGACGCACAACGCGACCTCGGGCGTGGCGCACCACATGGCAGGGGACGAGAAGGACGCCATCGAGTACGTGAAGTCCCTCCTGTCGTACCTCCCGTCGAACAACCTCTCCGAGCCGCCGGCCTTCCCGGAGGTCGCGGAGACCGACGTGACGGACGAGGACCGGGAGCTCGACACGCTGATCCCGGACTCGGCGAACCAGCCGTACGACATGCACCGGGTCATCGAGCACGTCCTCGACGACGGCGAGTTCCTGGAGACGCAGGCGCTGTTCGCGCCGAACATCCTGACGGGCTTCGGCCGGGTCGAGGGCTTCCCCGTGGGTGTGGTCGCGAACCAGCCGATGCAGTTCGCGGGCTGCCTGGACATCGACGCGTCCGAGAAGGCGGCGCGGTTCGTCCGCACCTGTGACGCCTTCAACATCCCGGTGCTCACCTTCGTGGACGTGCCGGGCTTCCTGCCGGGCGTGGACCAGGAGTACGGCGGCATCATCCGGCGCGGCGCGAAGCTGATCTACGCGTACGCGGAGGCCACGGTCCCGCTGATCACGGTCATCACCCGGAAGGCGTTCGGCGGCGCGTACGACGTCATGGGCTCCAAGCACCTCGGCGCGGACCTGAACCTGGCGTGGCCGACGGCGCAGATCGCGGTCATGGGCGCGCAGGGCGCGGTGAACATCCTGCACCGGCGCACCATCACGGAGGCCGCCGACCAGGACGCCGAGCGGGCCCGGCTCATGCAGGAGTACGAGGACGCCCTGCTCAACCCGTACATCGCGGCCGAGCGCGGTTACATCGACGGGGTGATCCTGCCGTCGGACACGCGCCCGCAGATCGTGAAGGGGCTGCGTCAGCTGCGGACGAAGCGGGAATCCCTGCCCCCGAAGAAGCACGGCAACATCCCGCTCTAAGCCCTCCAGGACCTCGAAGGAGTCGTTGTGATCAAGGTCGTACGAGGTAACCCGACGCCGGAGGAGCTGGCCGCCGCACTGGCGGTGGTCCAGGCCCGGGCCGCGGCCACGGCGGCGGCGTCCGCCGAGGGCGGCGGCCCGGCGGTACCGGAGGGATGGTCGGACCCCTCCCGCATCGCGCGGTCGGTACGGCACCGGCCCGGACCGCGGTCCTGGGCTCGGTCGTACTGGCCCGTCTAGGGCGTTTCCGGCCCTGATCCGCCGGACACCCCCTAGGCGTCGCACATGAGGAGAGGCCGGACCCCGGTGGACGGGGTCCGGCCTTCCGCGTGTCCCGGCGCCCGTCACGCGCGGCGCAGGAAGACGCCGGCCAGGACCGCTCCGACGGCGACGATCGCGGCGTTGACGAGGACCGCGAGGCCGATGCCGTCGAGGAGCACGGGCGCGGTGACGACGACGGCGCTCATAATCGGCGTGCCCATGGTGATGCCGATCTGCTGGGTCATGGTCGCGAGGCCGGTCGCCGTGCCCTGTTCGTGGTCGGAGATGCCGGAGGTGGCGGTGACCATGAAGCCGACGATGGCGAGCATGTTGCCGACGCCGCCCGCGAAGGTCGCGGCGAGCAGCAGCCCGAGGCTGCCCCGGTCGTCGCCGAGTCCGTAGAGGGCGAGGGTCGCGGCGGCCTGGAGGAGCCCGCCGGCGACGAGCGCGGTGCGGGCGCCGTAGCGGCCGATGAAGCGGGAGGCGAACACTCCGCCGAGGACGGTGCCGGCGCCGAGGACACCGAAGGAGAGCCCGGCGGCGAGCGGGGAGAAGCCGAGGACGTCCTGGAGGTAGAGCGTCATCAGGAAGACCAGCGAGGTCTCGGTGACGAAGGCGACGAGCCCGGCGAGGTTGCCCCAGACGACGGTGCGGCGGGTGAGGATCCGTACGGGTACGAGGGGTGAGGCGGAGCGCCGCTCCACGAACCAGAAGGCGACGAGCAGGGCGGCGCCTGCGACGAGGGCCAGGGGTTCGGTGGTCAGCCCGTAGACGAGGGCGAGGAGGCCCGCGGTGACGGTGATCGCGCCGGGGACGTCGAGGCGGGGCCGGACGGCCGGGCGGCTCTCCTTGAGGACGATCGGGGCGACGACGAGGACCGCGAGGGCCACCGGCACGTTGACGAGGAAGGCCCACCGCCAGGAGAGCAGGTCGGTGAGGACGCCGCCGAGGATCGCGCCGGTGGTGAAGCCGGCGGACATCAGGGCGCCGTTGAGGCCGAGGGCGCGGGCGCGCAGGGGGCCCTCGGGGAAGGAGGAGGTGAGCAGGGAGAGGCCGGCGGGGGTGACGGCGGCGGTGGCCAGGCCTTGGGCGACGCGGGCGGCCATGAGGACCTCGGGGCTGGTGGCGAGGCCGCCGGCGAGGGAGGAGACGCCGAGGAGGGCCATGCCGCCGAGGAAGAGGCGGCGGCGTCCGACGAGGTCGGCGACGCGTCCGAAGAGGAGGGTGAAGCCGGCGGCGGCGAGGGCGAAGGCGGTGGCGATCCACTGGAGTCCGCCGAGGGTGAAGCCGAGTCCCTGGCCGATGACGGGCAGGGCGACGTTCAGGATCGAGAAGTCGACGGCCAGCATGAACTGGGCGACGAGGAGGACGACGAGGACGAGCCGCATCCGGGCGGTCATGCGGGTGTCCGGGGCGGGTGCCGGGGGTTGCGGCTCGGTTTCGGTCCGGGCGTGTGTCTGTGCGGGGAGATCCAGGGCAGCCATGACGTCACGTCCCCTTAATGGGAGATCGGTTCCGTTAAGATGTCCCGTACCGTAGCAGAGTCGATGGAGCTAATGGAACAGGAGACCCGTTTGCCTGAGAGTCAGCCGGCCTCGCCCGGCACCCTGCGCCCCGGCGGCCGCACCGCGAAGGTCCGCAGGGCCGTCCTCGACGCCACCCAGGACGCCCTCGCCGAGAGCGGCTTCCACGCCCTCAACATGGACCGGATCGCCGCGAGCGCCGGCGTCGGCAAGACCACCGTGTACCGCCGCTGGGGCACCCCCGTCGGCCTGGTCACCGACCTCCTGCACGACATGGCCGAGCAGTCGCTGCCCGCCTCCGACACCGGCAGCCTCGCGGGCGACCTGCGCGCCAACGCCGAACTCGTACGGGCCACCCTCACCGAGCCGCGGATGGGCGCCGTCTTCCGCGCGGTCATCGCGGCGGCCGCCTGCGACGAGGAGTGCGCCCGCGCCCTCGCCGCCTTCTACCGGGCCCGGCTCGACGAATGGGCCCCGGTCGTCGGCAAGGGCGTGGCGCGCGGCGAGATCCCGGCGGACACCGACCCCGTCGAACTGCTCCGCGCCGTCTCCGCGCCGCTCTACTACCGCTTCACGGTCACCCGCGAGGAGCTCACCGGGGCCGTGGCGGAACGGGCGGTGACGGCGGCGCTCGCGGCGGCGCGGGACGGGGTGTTCCTCCGCGAATAGTCCTTCGGCACCGGGGCGCCTGAGTATCCGTACTCAGGCGCCCCACCCGTCCCGGCCGCAGGATCGGAGGCATGCTGTGGTCCGATCCGAAGAATCAGCCGCCGAAGTTCATGCGTGACATGCAGGCGATGCTCCGTCGCGCGGGCGTGCTGCTGGCCGTGGCGATGGTGGTCGCGATGTTCGTGGCGAGCGCGCGCTAGGGCCTGTCTGACAATTCGCGCCGGATCAAGGCGGGCTCGCCACGACACGCCCCGGCCGCCGCACTGGCTACGCTGCCCCCATGACTGCTGATCCGCGCCGTGTCGTGCTCGCCTCCGCCTCCCCCGCCCGGCTCGGTCTGCTCCGGCAGGCCGGTCTCGCCCCGGAGGTGATCGTGAGCGGGGTCGACGAGGACAAGGTCCACGCCCCGACCCCGGCCGAGCTCGCGCTCGCCCTCGCGGAGGCGAAGGCCGCCCATGTGGCCGCCCGTCCCGAGGTGTTCGGCGCCCTGGTCATCGGCTGCGACTCGGTCCTGGAGCTCGACAAGCAGGCCCTCGGCAAGCCGGCCGACGCCGAGGAGGCCACCGCTCGCTGGAAGGCGATGCGCGGCCGGGTCGGCGTCCTCCAGACCGGTCACTGCGTGTACGACACGGCCGCCAAGCGCTTCGAGTCGGCGACGGCCTCCACCGTGGTCCGCTTCGGCGAGCCGACGGACGAGGAGATCGCCGCGTACGTGGCGAGCGGCGAACCGCTGCACGTGGCGGGCGCGTTCACCCTGGACGGGCGCTCGGCGCCGTTCATCGACGGCATCGACGGCGACCCGGGCAATGTGATCGGGCTGTCGCTGCCGCTGCTGCGCACGCTCCTCGGGAAGCTGGGCGTGCGGATCACCGACCTGTGGGTCTGAGCACACCGTGCGCCGTACGGCGGGGAGTTACGCCGCCGCCGGGGTCTCCTCGCGGAGCTCGGCGGTCCTGTCGTACCCCTCGCCGTACATCACGAGGGTGAGCACGATCAGGCCGAGGACGACCACCAGGAAGGTGAACGCCGGCCAGCCGAGGAGTCCCACCGCCACCGCGGCGAGGATTCCGTGGACGACGGCGCAGCCGATGAGCAGGCCCCGGGCCGCCCGGCCGGGGCGGCGGTCGCGGATGCCCGCGAGGAGCGCCACGAGGCCGCAGAGGGCGAGGGCGATCCCGGAGCCGATGCCGAGCGCCCATGTACCGGTGTACATCGCGCCGGGGTCCATACCGTCGAGGGACATCGACTGGACCTGCACGAAACGCGCCATGACGGCGTTGATCGCGACGATCCCGGGTGCCTCCAGGAACAGCACCGCCGCCGTCACGAGAGCTATCGGTCTGCGGGCCACCTCGGCCACCCCCTGGTTTCGCGGTTACCGACAGTACGTCGACTGCGCGCAGGCTACTGGCCGGTAAACCTCCGGACAAGAGTGGCGACACGACGGCCGATGGCTGCCGATTCGGCAAAGAATCATGGGGCCGTTCGTAGGGACCCGACAAAGAAACCCGAACGGCGACTGGCCGCGCGAACAGAGACCTGCGCCACACCTCAGAGCTACTGTGCCGTAAAGGAACCCTGCGTACCGTGGTGCGACAAGGGAATTCACGACCCGAGCAGGCCCGGGGTCACCCTCCGTGTGGGCAAGCTCACCACTGGGGACGGGTCGAAAGGCCGTGTCGGCAGTCCCTAAACTCAGCTTGTTTCAAGGAGGGAGCCATCGTGCGCAAGGTGCTCATCGCCAACCGTGGCGAAATCGCTGTCCGTGTGGCCCGGGCGTGCCGGGACGCGGGTATCGGCAGCGTGGCCGTGTACGCCGAGCCGGACCGGGACGCCCTGCATGTCCGGGCGGCCGACGAGGCGTTCGCTCTGGGCGGTGACACTCCGGCGACCAGTTATCTGGACATGGCGAAGGTGTTGCAGGCGGCGAAGGACTCCGGGGCCGACGCGGTCCACCCGGGGTACGGCTTCCTGTCGGAGAACGCGGAGTTCGCCCAGGCCGTGCTCGACGCGGGTCTGACGTGGATCGGCCCGCCGCCGCAGGCGATCCGGGACCTGGGCGACAAGGTGGCGGCGCGTCATATCGCGCAGCGTGCCGGTGCCCCGCTCGTCGCCGGCACCCCCGACCCGGTGTCGGGCGCCGACGAGGTCGTGGCGTTCGCCGAGGAGCACGGTCTGCCGATCGCGATCAAGGCCGCGTTCGGTGGTGGCGGCCGCGGTCTGAAGGTGGCCCGCACGCTCGAAGAGGTCCCCGAGCTGTACGACTCCGCCGTCCGTGAGGCCGTCGCGGCCTTCGGCCGTGGCGAGTGCTTCGTGGAGCGCTACCTCGACAAGCCGCGCCACGTGGAGACGCAGTGTCTGGCCGACTCCCACGGCAACGTGGTCGTCGTCTCCACGCGTGACTGCTCGCTGCAGCGCCGTCACCAGAAGCTGGTCGAGGAGGCCCCCGCCCCCTTCCTGAGCGAGGCGCAGAACGCGGAGCTGTACGCGGCGTCGAAGGCGATCCTGAAGGAGGCCGGCTACGTCGGCGCCGGCACGGTCGAGTTCCTCGTCGGTGTGGACGGCACCATCTCCTTCCTGGAGGTCAACACCCGTCTCCAGGTGGAGCACCCGGTCACCGAGGAGGTCACCGGCCTCGACCTGGTCCGCGAGATGTTCCGTATCGCGGACGGCGAGGAGCTCGGTTACGGCGACCCCGAGGTGCGGGGTCACTCCTTCGAGTTCCGTATCAACGGCGAGGACCCGGGCCGTGGCTTCCTGCCCGCCCCCGGCACCGTCACCGTCTTCGACCCGCCGAGCGGCCCGGGTGTCCGTCTCGACGCGGGCGTGGAGTCCGGCAGCGTCATCGGCCCGGCGTGGGACTCGCTCCTGGCCAAGCTGATCGTCACCGGCGCCACCCGTGAGCAGGCGCTCCAGCGTGCCGCGCGCGCCCTGGCCGAGTTCAAGGTCGAGGGCATGGCCACCGCCATCCCCTTCCACCAGGCCGTCGTGGTCGACCCGGCGTTCACCGCGGACCCGTTCCGGGTCCACACGCGGTGGATCGAGACGGAGTTCGTCAACGAGATCAAGCCGTTCGCCCCGGCCGGCCCCGAGGCCGACGAGGACGAGGCAGGCCGCGAGACGATCGTGGTCGAGGTCGGCGGCAAGCGTCTCGAGGTCTCCCTGCCGTCCTCGCTCGGCATGACCCTGGCCCGCACGGGCCTGGCCGCCGGTGCCAAGCCGAAGCGCCGGGCGGCGAAGAAGTCCGGCCCGGCCGCGTCCGGCGACACCCTCGCCTCCCCGATGCAGGGCACGATCGTGAAGATCGCGGTCGAGGAGGGCCAGGAGGTCAAGGAGGGCGACCTGATCGTCGTCCTCGAGGCCATGAAGATGGAGCAGCCGCTCAACGCGCACCGCTCCGGCACCGTCAAGGGCCTGACCGCCGAAGTCGGCGCGTCGGTCACCTCCGGTGCCGCGATCTGCGACATCAAGGACTGACGGTCGCACCGAGTACGGTACGAAGGGCCCGCAGGCAGCCGCCTGCGGGCCCTTCGCCGAGGGGAGGGCCTTCCACCATGCGAGCCGACGCACGCCGCAACCACGAGCGGCTGCTCGTCGAAGCCCGTGGCACGTTCGCCGAGCAGGGAGCCGACGCGTCCCTCGAGGAGATCGCGCGGCGCGCGGGCGTGGGGATCGGGACCCTCTACCGTCACTTCCCCTCCCGGGCCGAGCTGCTGAACGCCGTCTTCCAGGAGGCCCTCACGGCACTCGTCCGCCGCTCCGCGGAGCTGGCGGAGGCCGAGGAACCGTGCCGGGCGCTCGTGGAGTGGCTGCGGGCCCTGATCGCCCACGCGGGCGAGTACCGGGGCCTCGCGCATGCGCTGATGTCCGCGTCGTACGACCGGAGTTCGGCGCTCGCCGGGTGCAGTGAGCCGCTGCGCGCGGCGGGTGAGCGGCTGCTCGAACGCGCCAGGGAGTCGGGTCAGGTGCGCGCCGACGTGTCGATCGGCGATCTGATGCAGCTGACCAACGCGATCGCGCTGGCGGCGGAACAGTGCCCGGAGGATGTGGAACTGGCGGACCGCCTGCTCGCGCTGACGCTACGGGGCATCAAGGACTGACGTCGTCCTGTACGTACGCGAGGACGGCCGTCGTCCTGTGCGTGACCGACCGCACCGGGAGGTGGGCCATCGTCCCGCGCGTGACGACCGGGCCGCGAGGACGGCCGTCGTCCTGTGCGTCTCGGGCGGCGTGGGACCCCTGGGGGAAGGCCCCTCGGGCCTCTCAGCGGCGGCGCATGTCCGCGACGCGTGCGGTGCGCTCCAGTGTCTCGGCGGCCATCCCTCCGCCCGGTCCCCGGAACTGACCGGCCGCCAGCCGTCCGCGCTGGACGGGGAGCGGCATGTCACGGCGGGGCCGGGCGCCCGGGGGGACCTGCTCACCGCCCGGGGGCCCGCCGGCGACGGCGATCTGCACGCCCTGGTCGGCGAGGGCCTGGAGCTCGGTGGCGGCCCGGTCGTCGTGGGCGGGCGGTTCGTCGGTCACCAGGCGGGTGATCACGTCCGTGGGCACCGTCTGGAACATGGTGTCGGAGCCCAGCTTGGTGTGGTCGGCGAGGACCACGACCTCCGCCGCCGCCTGGACGAGCGCCCGGTCCACGCTCGCGGAGAGCATGTTGGACGTGGACAGGCCGCGCTCGGCGGTCAGTCCGCTCCCGGAGAGGAAGGCGCGGGAGACCCGGAGGCCCTGGAGCGACTGCTCGGCCCCGCTGCCCACCAGGGCGTAGTTGGAGCCGCGCAGGGTGCCGCCGGTCATGACGACCTCGACCCGGTTGGCGTGGGCGAGGGCCTGGGCGACGAGCAGGGAGTTGGTGACCACGGTCAGACCGGGCACGCGGGCGAGCCGGCGGGCCAGCTCCTGCGTGGTCGTCCCGGCGCCGACGACGATGGCCTCGCCCTCTTCGACGAGGCTCGCGGCGACGTCGGCGATGGCCGTCTTCTCCGCGGTCGCGAGATGGGATTTCTGCGGGAAGCCGGATTCTCGCGTGAATCCGCCCGGCAACACCGCACCGCCGTGCCGGCGGTCGAGGAGTCCTTCTGCCTCAAGGGCCCGTACGTCTCTCCGTACGGTCACTTCCGAGGTCTGGACGACGCGGGCGAGCTCGCGGAGCGACACGGCCCCATTGGCTCGCACCATTTCGAGGATCAACTGGCGACGTTCTGCAGCGAACACGAAACTGACAGTAACGTGACCGGCCGATAGTTTTCAGCACTATGCGCCGAATTGCAGAAGATGCACACAGACGGGGCCTCCAAGTGGTATTGGAGGCCCCGTCGTTGATCCGCTGTGCGCCTGGTCTATGCCCTGGCTTGCCGGGGGTTGTCCGAGTCGGCGAACCGTTCCCGCAGGCGGGAGCGGGGGCCTGACAGAGAGTTACACCTCGTCCGCGGTCTTCCGGGTGTGCAACTGCCGTGCCACTTCCGCGATCGAACCCGACAGGGAGGGGTACACGGTGAAAGCATTTGCGATCTGTTCGACCGTCAGATTGTTGTCGACCGCGATCGAGATCGGATGGATCAGTTCGCTCGCCTTCGGGGCGACTACACAGCCGCCGACCACGATCCCGGTGCCCGGACGACAGAAGATCTTGACGAAGCCGTCCCGGATGCCCTGCATCTTCGCGCGGGGGTTGCGCAGCAGCGGCAGCTTCACGACCTTGGCGTCGATCTTGCCCGCGTCCACGTCGGCCTGGGTGTAGCCGACGGTGGCGATCTCGGGGTCGGTGAAGACGTTCGACGAGACCGTCTTCAGGTTGAGCGGGGCCACCGCGTCGCCGAGGAAGTGGTACATCGCGATACGGCCCTGCATGGCGGCCACCGAGGCGAGCGCGAAGACCCCGGTGACGTCACCGGCCGCGTACACGCCGGGGGCGCTCGTGCGGGAGACCCTGTCGGTCCAGATGTGACCGGAGTCCTTCAGCTTGACGCCGGCCTCCTCCAGGCCCATCCCGGCCGAGTTCGGGATCGCGCCGACGGCCATCAGACAGTGGGTGCCGGAGATGACCCGGCCGTCCGCGAGGGTGACCTCGACCCGGTCGCCGACCCGCTTGGCGGACTCGGCGCGGGAGCGGGCCATGACGTTCATGCCGCGGCGCCGGAAGACGTCCTCCAGGACGGCGGCGGCGTCCGGGTCCTCACCGGGGAGGACCCGGTCGCGGGAGGAGACGAGGGTGACCCGGGAGCCGAGCGCCTGGTAGGCGCCGGCGAACTCGGCGCCGGTGACGCCGGAGCCGACCACGATGAGCTCCTCGGGGAGCTCCTTGAGGTCGTAGACCTGGGTCCAGTTCAGGATGCGCTCGCCGTCCGGCTTGGCGTCCGGCACCTCGCGCGGGTGGCCGCCCGTCGCGATGAGCACGGCGTCCGCGGTCAGCGTCTCCTCCGTGCCGTCGGCGGCCGTGACGACCACCTGGCGGGAGCCGTCCATCGCCTGCCGGCCGGAGAGCCGGCCGCGGCCGCGCAGGACGCGGGCGCCCGCCCGGGTGACGGAGGCGGTGATGTCGTGCGACTGGGCCAGCGCGAGGCGCTTCACCCGTCGGTTGACCTTGCCGAGGTCCACGCCGACGACACGGGCGGCCTGCTCCAGGTGCGGGGTGTCGTCCGCGACGATGATGCCGAGCTCCTCGTAGGAGGAGTCGAAGGTGGTCATCACCTCTGCCGTGGCGATGAGCGTCTTGGAGGGGACGCAGTCGGTCAGGACGGACGCGCCGCCGAGGCCGTCGGTGTCGACGACGGTCACCTCCGCGCCGAGTTGGGCGCCCACCAGGGCCGCCTCGTATCCGCCGGGTCCGCCGCCGATGATCACGATCCGGGTCACTGGGATCTACGCCTCGCGCTCTCGTTCTGCTGCCGGGGGGTCCCCCGCTGGGATGCAGTGCGTACGCCATTGTCCCGCACGCCTCAAGTGCGTACCCCATTCTCCCGCACGCCCGGCGCGGTCTCACGCCGGGGCCCGCCGAAGGGCGCCCGCGCCCGTCGGGTCTCCCGCCGGGCGTGGCCCGCGGCCCCCACCTCGGAGTTCGGCGGACACCCCGCCCGCTCCCGTACCCTCGGTCCCATGTCGCTCTACGCCGCTTTCGCCGGCAACCTCGACGCGCGGCTGATGAGCCGCCGCGCACCGCACTCCCCGCTGCGCGGCACCGGCTGGCTGAACGGCTGGCGGCTGACCTTCGGCGGCGAGCAGATGGGCTGGGAGGGGGCGCTGGCCACCATCGTGGAGGCCCCCCGCTCCCAGGTCTTCGTGGCGCTGTACGACATCGCGCCGATGGACGAGGACTCCATGGACCGGTGGGAGGGCGTCGGCCTCGACATCTACCGCCGAATGCGGGTCCGGGTGCACACCCTGGACGGCGAGGAGGCCGCCTGGGTGTACGTGCTCAACGCCTACGAGGGCGGACTGCCCTCGGCCCGCTACCTGGGCGAGGTCGCCGACGCGGCCGAGTCGGCGGGCGCGCCGCACGACTACGTGATGGAGTTGCGCAAGCGGCCCTGCTGACGGTGTACGAACGCCCCAGGGACGGGGACGGGGTACGTGGTGGGCCTTTCGTCGGAAACGACAAGACAACGATCGCATGTCCGTCGGCATCGTCATCTACGCGCGTAGGCAATCTCCGGCTACGCTTCTGCGCGTAGGAAATCAGTCCGGGGCCCGCCTCGGACCCCCCTCCCCGAGGCGAGAGAGTCAGTGAACGCAACTGCCACCCCGTACGAGGCCGCCGAGGCCGCTGCCGCACGTCTTCGCGAGCTGACCGGAGTCGAGAACCACGACGTCGCCCTGGTCATGGGCTCGGGCTGGGCGCCCGCCGTCGACGCGCTCGGTGCTCCCGAGGCCGAGTTCCCGGTGACCGACCTCCCCGGCTTCCCGCCGCCCGCCGTCGAGGGCCACGGCGGAAAGGTCCGCTCGTACAAGATCGGTGAGAAGCGCGCCCTCGTCTTCCTCGGCCGCACGCACTTCTACGAGGGCCGCGGCGTCGCGTCCGTCGCCCACGGCGTCCGCACCGCCGTCGCCGCCGGCTGCAAGACCGTCATCCTCACCAACGGCTGCGGCGGCCTGCGCGAGGGCATGCGCCCCGGCCAGCCGGTACTCATCAGCGACCACCTCAACCTGACGGCGGCGTCCCCGATCGTCGGCGCGAACTTCGTGGACCTCACCGACCTGTACTCGCCGCGGCTCCGCGCGCTCTGCAAGGAGGTCGACGAGACCCTCGAAGAGGGCGTCTACGTGCAGTTCCCCGGCCCGCACTACGAGACCCCGGCCGAGATCAACATGGTCCGCGTCCTCGGCGGCGACCTCGTCGGCATGTCCACCGTCCTGGAGGCCATCGCCGCCCGCGAGGCCGGCGCGGAGGTCCTCGGCATCTCCCTGGTCACCAACCTCGCGGCGGGGCTCTCGGGCGAGCCGCTGAACCACGAGGAGGTCCTCCAGGCGGGGCGGGACTCGGCGGCGCGGATGGGTGAGCTGCTGACGCGGGTCCTCGACCGGATCTGAGTTTTCACCGCGCCCCTCGCACCGGTCGGCCCTGGGGGCCGACCGGGCTTCGGAGCGCTGCGGCGGCCTCCGACCGCCGGGGCCCCGGCCTCGGCCGTCGGCTGCCGGCTGCCGGGGCCGCGGCGCGGGGCTTCTTCCCCACCCCGCCCCTTCCCGAACTGGGGCTCCGCCCCAGACCCCGCGCCTCGAACTCCCCCTACGCCCAGCGGCGTGGGGGGTCCCCCCAGCGGGGCTGATTTTCAGCCCGCCCGGCGTTTGAGGGCACGGCCGCAGGCCGTACGGGGGGCTGGGGGCTTGCCCCCAGTTCGGGAAGGGGCGGGGTGGGGAAGGGCTCCGCGCAGCGGCTTACCGCCCCCGGACCCGCACCCCGTACCCGCCCGCCCCACCCCGAAAGGCACACCGTGACGCAGGACGACCTCCTCGCCCGGGCCCAGGCCTGGCTCGCCGAGGACCCCGACAACGAGACCCGCGAGGAGCTCGCGAAGCTCATCGAGACCGGCGCGGGCGAGGAGCTCACCGCCCGTTTCGCCGGCACCCTCCAGTTCGGCACCGCCGGGCTCCGCGGCGAGCTGGGCGCCGGGCCGATGCGCATGAACCGGTCCGTCGTCATCCGCGCCGCCGCCGGTCTCGCCGCGTACCTCAGGGCGAAGGGCGAGGACGGCGGGCTCGTCGTCATCGGCTACGACGCCCGCTACAAGTCCGCCGACTTCGCCCGCGACACCGCCGCCGTGATGACCGGCGCCGGGCTCCGCGCCGCGCTGCTCCCCCGCCCGCTGCCTACGCCCGTCCTCGCGTACGCCATAAGGCATCTGGGCGCGGTCGCGGGTGTCGAGGTCACCGCGAGCCACAACCCTCCCCGTGACAACGGCTACAAGGTCTATCTCGGCGACGGCTCGCAGATCGTGCCGCCCGCCGACGCGGAGATCGCCGCCCAGATCGACGCGATCCGCTCGCTGGACGACGTACCGCGCCCGACGGACGGCTGGGAGACCCTCGGCGACGAGGTCCTGGACGCGTACCTGGAGCGCACGGACCACGTCCTGACCCCCGGTTCTCCCCGCACCGCCCGGACCGTCTACACGGCCATGCACGGCGTCGGCAAGGAGGTCCTGGCGGCCGCGTTCGCCCGCGCCGGCTTCCCGCCGCCGGCGCTCGTCGCCGCCCAGGCCGAGCCCGACCCGGCCTTCCCGACGGTCGCCTTCCCCAACCCGGAGGAGCCGGGGGCCATGGACCTGGCCTTCGAGGCGGCCCGTGCCGTGGACCCCGATCTGGTCATCGCCAACGACCCGGACGCCGACCGCTGCGCGGTGGCCGTCCCGGACCCGTCGGTCGCCGGAGGCTGGCGGATGCTCCGCGGCGACGAGGTCGGCGCGCTGCTCGCCGCGCACCTCGTGCACAAGGGCGCCACGGGCGTCTTCGCCGAGTCGATCGTGTCGTCCTCGCTGCTCGGCCGGATCGCCGAGGCCGCGGGCGTCGGCTACGAGGAGACCCTGACCGGCTTCAAGTGGATCGCCCGCGTCGAGGGCCTGCGGTACGGGTACGAGGAGGCGCTCGGCTACTGCGTCGACCCCGAGGGCGTCCGCGACAAGGACGGCATCACGGCGGCGCTGCTCGTCACCGAGCTGGCCTCGGTGCTCAAGGAGCAGGGCCGGACGCTGACCGATCTGCTCGACGACCTGGCGGTGGAGCACGGGCTGCACGCCACGGACCAGCTGTCCGTGCGGGTCGAGGACCTGAGCGTCATCGCGAACGCGATGACGTCGCTGCGTGAGCGGCCGCCGGTCTCGCTGGCCGGTCTGACGGTCGTCTCGGCGGAGGACCTGACGAAGGGCACGGAGTCGCTGCCGCCGACGGACGGCCTGCGCTACCACCTGGAGGGCACGTACAAGGCCCGGGTGATCGTCCGCCCCAGCGGCACCGAGCCCAAGCTCAAGTGCTACCTGGAGGTCGTGGTCCCGGTCGCCTCGGCGGTCGACCTCGCCCCGGCGCGCGCGAAGGCCGCGGAAGTGCTGGTCGCGATCAAGCGGGACCTGTCGGCGGCCGCGGGGCTCTGACGCCCCGGGGAACGCGGGCGGCCGCAGCCGCGAAGGGCCGGTACGGAGTCAGCTCCGTACCGGCCCTTCATCCGTGCGGGTGAACCCCCGTCGGCGGGTTCGTCAGCCGCCGGCGGTCGGCCCGCCGGTACGGATGGATGTCAGCCCGTCGCCAGCAGGACCACCAGGAGCAGCAGTCCGGCCACGGCGGGGCCGACGATCTCGTACGCCCAGCGCACGCGCACCTCGCCCTGCGCCCCCGGGGCGGTGGAGCGCTGCTCGGCGAGCTCCCGCAGGTCGGCGACGGTCTGGTCGCTGGGCGCGGTCCGGGAGGCGCTGTCCCGTACGTCGGCGGAGACCGAGGTACGGCCGTGCGGGTCGTCCTGGGAGGCGCGGGCGGCACGGCGGGCCGCCCTCTTGCGCTGGCGCAGCGAGACGGGGACGGCCCACAGCTGGTACTTGGTGCCGTCCTTGGTGAGGGCCTCGCTCGAGTAGCCGGCGCGGACGTCGGCGACCGTCGCCCAGGGCAGCGTGATCGACCGGAACGGGTTGCGGATCCGGAGCCGGTCGTCGTTGGCGTACACGGCGGGCCGGATGGTGAAGGCGACGATCAGCGGGACGGCGAGGATCAGACCCGCGAGCGCGATCCACGGTGAGCGGCCCTCGCCGCGCAGCAGCACGTCACCGGCGAACACGCACGCCAGGAGCAGCAGGAACACCCCGCTCGCGATCCCCAGCGGCGACCGGAAGACACGGTCGGGGGACGTCTGCTTCGCGGACGGCTGCTCGGGGGTCGACTCGCGGCTCGGCTCGTGGCTGGGCTCGGGGGTCGGCTCGGGGGTCGTCATGCCGCCGATTCTGCCTCAGCGGGCAGGCGGGGGCTCAGGCGGCCCGCACGGCCACGAGGTCCGCGTACAGAATGATGTTGTCGGGGCGGTGGCCGTCGACCAGCTCGCCACCGCAGGTCACGACGCGCAGCTCGGGGCGCTCGGTGTCCCCGTACACCTTGGCCGTCGGAAAGGTCTTCTTGTCGACCTGCTCCAGCTCGCGTATGCGGAAGACGGCGCGGGTGCCGTCGGCGCGGGTCACGGTGATCTCGTCGCCGACCCGGACGCGGGAGACGTCCTTGAGGACGGCCGGGCCGCGGGCGGTGTCGAAGTGCCCGATGAGGACGGCGGGGCCGGTCTCGCCGGGCGTCACTCCCTTGTCGTACCAGCCGATCCGGTCGGCGTCGGCGACCGGGGGCACCTCGACGGTGCCGTCGGCGGCGAGCCCCAGCGAAAGGACGGGCCCGGTGTCGACCCCGGCGGCGGGCAGTTGGATCCGGACGGGCAGGGAGCGGCCCAGTGGCCGGACGGAGACGGAGCTCACGACCGGGGCGGGCGCGGCGGCCTCGGCGACACGCGCGGGCGGGACGGCGGGCCCGGGCCCGCCGGAGCAGCCGGCGAGCGCGGTGACGGCGAGGGCGGCGGCGAGGAGGACGGGGACGGTACGGGCAGGGGTACGGGTTGGGGTACGGCGACGGTTCACGGGAGAGCTCCGGACGGCACGGGGTGTGGCCGGCCGCCGCTCGGGTGCGGCGGCCGGCCGGGAAGGGGTGCACCTGCTCGGGTCGGGGCCGGCGCCGGACGTCGGTCTCCGGCCGGACCCCGCCCGGGATCAGACGCGGCCGCCGGTCCGGCGGCGCAGGGCGACGAAGCCGAGGCCCGCGGCGGCGAGCGAGGCGGCACCGGCGCCGGCCGCGACCAGCGCGGTGGAGCCGTTCTCGGCACCGAGCTCGGCGCCTGCGGCGACGCCGCCCTTCGGGATGACGGAGGTCTGCCCGGCGTGCGCGGTGACGCCCGTGCCGCCCGTCCCGCTGTTCACCGTCGAGCCCTTGACCGGGACGAGCTCGCAGCCCTTCGGCAGCTTCGGGAAGGCGTGGGTGGAGCCCTTGGCGGTGCCTCCCTCGACCTTCGTGTGGAGCGAGGGGGTGGCGGCGTACGGGTTCACGATCCGGGCGAGGATGCCGGCGCTCTTCGGCAGCGACGGGTGGGCGCGGTCGAGGGTGGCGATGAGCTTGTTGTCGCCCGCGGTGATGAGCTTCGCCTTCGGCCCCTGGGGGCTCATGATCAGCTTGGCGCCGGTGCCCGCGCCGATGTCGACGGTCCGGGCGATGGTGCACGGGGCGAGCGTGTCCTTGTCGACCGGGGCGGGCTCGCCCTGACCGCCGCCGCCCATGCCGTACGGCTGCGGCGCGGCCTGCGTGGCGGAGCCCGGGACGTAGGCGGCGAAGCCCCCGTCGCTCTCCAGGACGACGACGGCCTTGCCGTACGTCCAGACCTGGCGGTCGCCGTTGAGGTAGGTGAAGCCGCGGCCCCTGTCGTTCTCGATGAGCTGGAGGCCGTAGCGGCCGTCCTTCCTGGTGAGCTCGAGAACGGTGCCGTCGGCGAGCCGGTAGATGCCGGGGGTGGCGCCGGGGCGGTAGTTGCCCACCCAGTTGTGGGTGGTGCCGTCCCCGTTGAGGACGAAGAACTCGCCGTTGTCGTTGCCGGCGGCGGAGCGGTTGCCCGCCTGGAGGACGCCGACCGGACGGCCCTCGCGGAAGAGCTCGGCGCGGTGGTTCAGGGTGCCGACCTTGTAGATCTTGGCGATGGTGCCGCCGATGAGGGTCTGGGTGCGGACCAGGGTGCCGTTCGCGACGGCGCTCACGTTGCCCTCGGAGTCCAGGGTCACCGCCCATCCGGCGAAGACCTCGGTGGCCTCGGGGGCATGGCCGGCGCCGGCCTTCAGCTCGCCCAGCTCGGTGCCGCCCTTCAGCACGGTGGCGGTGTGGTACCGGTGCTTCTCGCCCCTGGCGTACACCTTCGCCGAGAGGCCGCCGCCGAGCTGCACGGTGCGGGCCGGCGGGGCGCCGACCGTGACGTCGGGCGTGGCGGTGGTCGCGGCGGCGGCCGGAGCGGCCCCGGCGGTGGCGGCCGCAGGCGCCTTCCGGGTCGTGCCGGGCTTCGCGGCCGCCACGGCCTTCCCGGCCGCCACGGAGTCCGCGGTCTCGGCGGGCCTGGTGGTCGCCGAGGTGGGCTTCGGTGCCGGGGCCGTACCGGCGGCGAAGGCGCTGCCGGCGGCGAGGGCCGGGGCGGCGGCCACGCCGGCGACGAGGGCGGTGGCGAGGGCGGTACGAAGGGCGGTGCGCATAACGACTCCCGAGAAGTCCGCTGGTGGGTGAAGACGAGTCGCATGCCGCTGACGTCTCCTCGGGAAGGCCGGTGAGTTCTCGCTGGCTGCTGAAAAGAATCTATTGATCTTGTATGAGGGAGCCATCCGCTCCGTGTCACAGGCACGTGACAGAGGTCACCCCTGATTCCTCTGGAGGCCATCTCCGGTTCGCCTGCCGCCAGGACGCCTCCGCGGCACTCCTTCCCGCGCCGCCGACCCCGGGCTCCCGCGACCCGCTCCCCTGTACAGGTCGCTACGCGCGTAGATATGCTCGACTGGTGACCATGCCCACCACTGCACCCGCAGCTCTCGCATTCGCCGACGTGACCGCGTCCGACAGTGCGCTGCGCCGTTTCCTCCACGGGCTGCCCGGCGTCGACGCCGTCGGCCTGGAGGCGCGCGCCGCGTCCCTCGGCACCCGCTCGATCAAGACCACGTCCAAGGCGTACGCCATCGACCTGGCCATCTCCATGATCGACCTGACGACGCTCGAAGGCGCGGACACCCCGGGCAAGGTCCGGGCGCTCGCCGCCAAGGCCGTCCGTCCCGATCCGACCGACCGCACGACCCCGACGACCGCCGCCGTCTGCGTCTATCCCGACATGGTGGCCACCGCGAAGGCCGCCACCGCGGGCTCGGGCGTCAAGGTCGCCTCGGTCGCCACCGCCTTCCCGGCAGGCCGCGCCGCCCTCCCGGTGAAGCTCGCCGACACGGCGGACGCCATCGCCGCCGGCGCCGACGAGATCGACATGGTCATCGACCGTGGCGCCTTCCTCTCCGGCCGCTACCTGGAGGTCTTCGAGCAGATCGCCGCGGTCAAGGCGGAGTGCGGCGACCGCGCCCGCCTCAAGGTGATCTTCGAGACCGGCGAGCTGTCCACGTACGACAACATCCGCCGCGCCTCCTGGCTCGGCATGATGGCCGGCGCGGACTTCATCAAGACCTCGACCGGCAAGGTCGCGGTCAACGCCACCCCGGCGAACACGCTCCTCATGCTGGAGGCCGTGCGCGACTTCCGCGCCCAGACCGGTGTGCAGATCGGTGTGAAGCCGGCCGGCGGCATCCGCAACACCAAGGAAGCGATCAAGTTCCTGGTCCTCGTCAACGAGACCGTGGGCGAGGACTGGCTGGACAACCACTGGTTCCGCTTCGGCGCCTCCAGCCTGCTCAACGACCTGCTGATGCAGCGCCAGAAGCTGGCGACCGGCCGTTACTCCGGCCCCGATTACGTGACGGTGGACTGATCAACATGGCATCTGCATTCGAGTACGCACCGGCGCCGGAGTCCCGTTCCGTCGTCGACATCGCCCCCTCCTACGGCCTGTTCATCGACGGCGAGTTCGTCGAGGCGGCCGACGGCAAGGTCTTCAAGACCGTCTCGCCGTCCACCGAGGAGGTCCTCGCCGAGGTGGCCCGGGCGGGCACCGAGGACGTCGACCGCGCGGTGAAGGCGGCCCGGAAGGCCTTCGAGAAGTGGTCGGCGCTGCCCGGCTCCGAGCGCGCCAAGTACCTCTTCCGCATCGCCCGGATCATCCAGGAGCGCAGCCGCGAGCTGGCCGTCCTGGAGACCCTGGACAACGGAAAGCCGATCAGGGAGACCCGCGACGCGGACCTCCCCCTCGTCGCGGCGCACTTCTTCTACTACGCGGGCTGGGCCGACAAGCTCGACCACGCCGGGTACGGTGCGAACCCGCGCCCGCTCGGTGTGGCCGGCCAGGTCATCCCGTGGAACTTCCCGCTGCTCATGCTGGCGTGGAAGATCGCCCCGGCGCTCGCGACCGGCAACACGGTCGTCCTGAAGCCGGCCGAGACGACCCCGCTCTCCGCCCTGTTCTTCGCGGACATCTGCCGCCAGGCGGGGCTGCCGAAGGGCGTCGTCAACATCCTTCCCGGTTACGGGGACGCCGGCGCCGCGCTCGTCGAGCACCCGGACGTGAACAAGGTCGCGTTCACCGGCTCGACCGCCGTCGGCAAGGCCATCGCGCGCTCCGTCGCCGGAACGGACAAGAAGGTCACGCTCGAACTGGGCGGCAAGGGCGCGAACATCGTCTTCGACGACGCCCCGATCGACCAGGCCGTCGAGGGCATCGTCACCGGCATCTTCTTCAACCAGGGCCAGGTCTGCTGCGCGGGCTCGCGTCTCCTGGTCCAGGAGTCGATCCAGGACGAGCTGCTCGACAGCCTGAAGCGGCGGCTCTCCACGCTCCGGCTCGGCGACCCGCTGGACAAGAACACCGACATCGGGGCCATCAACTCCTCCGAGCAGCTGGCCCGTATCACCACGCTGGTCGAGCAGGGCGAGGCGGAGGGAGCCGAGCGCTGGACCGCCGACTGCGAGATCCCGGCGTCCGGTTACTGGTTCGCCCCGACGCTCTTCACGAACGTCACGCAGGCGCACACCGTCGCCCGCGACGAGATCTTCGGCCCGGTCCTGTCGGTGCTGACCTTCCGCACGCCCGACGAGGCGGTCGCGAAGGCCAACAACAGCCAGTACGGCCTCTCCGCCGGCATCTGGACGGAGAAGGGCTCCCGCATCCTCGCGGTCGCCGGCAAGCTCCGCGCGGGTGTCGTCTGGGCCAACACGTTCAACAAGTTCGACCCGACCTCGCCGTTCGGCGGCTACAAGGAGTCGGGCTTCGGCCGCGAGGGCGGTCGCCACGGCCTGGAGGCGTACCTCGATGTCTGATCGTCTTTCCGTCTTCAAGACCTACAAGCTGTACGTGGGCGGGAAGTTCCCGCGTTCCGAGAGCGGCCGGGTGTACGAAGTGCAGGACAGCAAGGGCAAGTGGCTGGCCAACGCCCCCCTCTCCTCCCGCAAGGACGCCCGTGACGCGGTCGTCGCGGCCCGCAAGGCGTTCGGCGGCTGGGCGGGCGCGACCGCGTACAACCGCGGCCAGATCCTCTACCGCGTCGCCGAGATGCTGGAGGGCCGCAAGGGCCAGTTCGTGCACGAGGTCGCGCACGCGGAGGGCCTGTCCAAGAACAAGGCGGCCGAGGTCGTCGAGGCGGCCATCGACCGCTGGGTCTGGTACGCGGGCTGGACGGACAAGATCTCCCAGGTCGTGGGCGGTGCCAACCCGGTCGCGGGCCCCTACTTCAACCTGTCGACGCCCGAGCCGACCGGTGTCGTCACGGTCGTGGCCCCGCAGGACTCGTCCTTCCTCGGCCTGGTCTCGGTGATCGCCCCGGTGATCGCGACGGGCAACACGGCCGTCGTGATCGCGAGCGAGAAGGCCCCGCTGCCGGCGCTCTCCCTGGGCGAGGTGCTCGCCACGTCCGACCTGCCGGGCGGCGTCGTGAACATCCTCTCCGGCAAGGCCGCCGAGATGGGCCCGCACCTGGCGGCGCACCAGGACGTCAACGCGATCGATCTGACGGGCGCGACCGAGGGCGACCTCGCCCGTGACCTGGAGATCGCGGCGGCGGACAACCTGAAGCGCGTCCTGCGCCCGCGCACGGAGGACTTCGCCGACTCCCCGGGCCTGGACCGCATGACCGCCTTCCTGGAGACGAAGACGGTCTGGCACCCGACGGGTTCGCTGGGCGCGAGCGGCTCCTCGTACTGATGCTCCGTCGGACGGGCCCCCGGGTGAACCCCGGGGGCCCGTTCCGTCATGCCCGCCCGCGGCCCTCGACAAGCCCGGCCACGCCGTCGAGCACGCAGTCGAGCCCGGTGAGGAACTGCCACTCCGCGTCGTCCTTGCGCGCGGCCCCGTGCGCGTACCGCCGGTAGGTGGGGTAGCGCCCGGTCTCCATCAGGTACGACATCTGCGGGGCGAGGGCCCGGCGCGTCTCGTCACCGTCCCCCCAGCCCTGCTCCGCCATGTACCGGCGCAGCGCGGCCTCCGCCTGCACGGCCCCGTGGACGTAGGCGCTGACCGCGCGGAACGCGGCCATCATCGTGTCGGCGTCGAGCCCGAGACCGTCGAGCGCGGCCAGCTGGCGTTCGGCCGCCGCCATCCGGTTCGGGGTGATCGCGAAGAGCGGGGCGGGCATCTGGGCGAGCCAGGGGTGGCGCAGCATCGACTCCCGGCTCCGCACGGCGTGCGCACGGAGCGTGCCACGCCAGTCCGCGGCGCCCCCGGCGGGCTCCGCTCCGGCCGATTCCGCTCCGGCAGGCTCGGGTCCGGCCGGCTCGGGTCCGACCGCTTCCGCCCCCGCGGGCTCCGGTCCGACCGCTTCCGGTCCGGCGGGCTCGGGTCCGGCCGGCTCGGGTCCGACCGCTTCCGCTCCCGCGGGCTCCGCTCCGGCCGATTCCGCTCCGGCGGGCTCGGGTCCGGCCGGCTCGGGTCCGACCGCTTCCGCCCCCGCGGGCTCCGGTCCGACCGCTTCCGCTCCGGCCGGTTCGAGTTCTGCCGACACCCGGTCGACCATGAGCGCCCACAGCTCGTCCTTGCCCTCGACGTGCCGGTAGGCGGCCATGGGCGCGACGCCGAGTTCGGCGGCGATCTTCCGCATGGTGACGGCCTCGAATCCGTCGCGGTCCGCGATGCCGATCGCGACCTCGGCGATCCGCTGCGGGGTGAGGGACGTCCTCGGCGCCGCGGCGGGCCGCTCCAGGCGCTCCCACAGCGAGACGGGGTCCGCCTCTTCCTTCTTCGCCATACCGGCCTCCCTCTCTCGCGTACAGCGTATGCCTTGTGGACGCTGTACACACCGACGTGTACGTTGTACGCCAGAGCGTGTACGCCGTACACGTCACCGCTCCCAGGGGGAACCATGAGCACACCGCTCCACCTCGCCGTGATCCAGGGCTCGACCCGCGAGGGCCGCCTCGGCCCCACCGTCGCGAAGTGGCTGCTCACCCACGCCGCCGCCCGCCCCGAGCTGACCACCGACCTGATCGACCTCGCCGAGACCCCGCTCCCGACCGTCTTCCCCCACCTCGGCCAGGCCCCCGAGCGCACCGAGGACCGCGCCCGGCTCGCCGCCGTGTCCCCGCGCCTGGCCGCCGCCGACGCCTTCGTCGTGGTGACCCCCGAGTACAACCACAGCTACCCCGCGTCCCTCAAGAACGCGATCGACTGGCACAACAAGGAGTGGCACGCCAAGCCGGTCGGCTTCGTCGCCTACGGCGGCTTCTCCGGCGGCCTGCGCGCCGTCGAACACCTCCGGGGCGTCTTCGCCGAACTGCACGCCGTCACCGTCCGCGAGGCGGTCGGACTCCAGGGAGTCTGGGGCCGGTTCGACGCGAACGGCCAGGCCGTCGACCCCGCGGCCGACGCCGCCGCGAAGTCGATGCTCGAACAACTCACCTGGTGGGCCGAGGCACTCCGCGAGGCCCGCGCCCGCAAGCCGTACGGGGCCTGATCCATGACGACACCTCAGCGGGCACGCATCCCCTACCTGGCCGTCACCGGACTCATGCTCGGCATCGTCCTCGCCACCCTCGACGGCACGATCGTCGGCACCGCACTGCCCACCATCGCGGGCGAACTCGGCGGCCTCGACCGGCTGTCCTGGGTCGTCACCGCCTATCTGCTCACCGCCGCCGTCGCCACCCCGCTCTGGGGCAAGCTCGGCGACCTCTACGGCCGCAAGGGCAGCTACCTGTCCGCGGTCGCCGTCTTCCTCGCCGGTTCGGTGCTCTCCGGAGTCGCCGGGACCATGGACCAGCTCATCGCCTTCCGCGCCCTCCAGGGCATCGGCGCCGGCGGCCTGATGGTCGGCGCCTTCGCGCTCATCGGCACCCTGGTGGAGCCGAAGGACAGCCCCAGGGTCCAGGCCGTCACCGGGGCCATGCTGCCGGTCGCCTTCGCCGGCGGCCCGCTCCTCGGCGGTGTCCTCACCGACCATCTGAACTGGCGCTGGGCCTTCTACGTCAACCTGCCGGTCGGCCTCGCCGCCGTACTGATCGTCGCGCTCGCCCTGCACGTACGGACCGAACGCGTCCGCGCCCGCATCGACTGGGCGGGAGCCCTGCTGCTCACCACCGGCGTCCTGGCCCTCACCCTGCTCGCCGGCTGGGCCGGCACCGCCCACGCCTGGACCTCGCCGCGGATCCTGGCCCTCGGCGCGGTCGCGGCGGCGGCCCTCGCCTGGTTCGTCCGGGTCGAGCGGCGGGCCGAGGAGCCCGTGATCCCGCCCCGGCTCTTCCGCGGCCGCAACTTCACCCTCGCGCAGATCCTGAGCTTCCTGGTCGGCGCGGGCATGATCGCCGCGATGAACTACCTGCCGCAGTACCTGCAGTTCGTCCGCGGTCAGTCGTCCACGGCGAGCGGCCTGCTGCTGCTGCCGCTGATGCTCGCCATGGTCGCCGCACAGCTGGGCTCGGGCCGGATCATCGCCCGCACCGGCCGCTACCGGATCTACCCGATCCTCGGCGGCGCGCTGATGACGGCGGGGGCACTCCTCCTGCTGCTGCTCGACGTGGAGACCCCCACGGCCGTCGCCTCCGGACTCACCGTGGTCGTCGGAGCCGGCATGGGCTTCCTCATGCAGGCGACGCTGCTCGTCACCCTGTACGCCGCCGAGCCGCGTGACATGGGAGCGGCGAGCGGCACCGTGACCCTCGTGCGGACCCTCGGCGGCTCGCTCGGCGTGGCCGTCCTCGGCGCGGTCTTCACCGCCCGCCTCGCGGGGACCGACCCGAACGTGACTCCGGCGCAGGCCCAGCGGCTGCCGGAGCCGGTACGGGAGGGCCTGCGCGCGGCGGTGACGAGCGGGCTGCACGGGGTCCTGCTCGGCACGGCCCTGCTCGCCGCCCTGGCGTTCGCCGTGGCCTGGTTCGTACGGGAGGATCCGCTGCGGCCCACGGCGGGGGCGGCTCCCGCCACGGAGGCAGCCGCCGCGTCGGCGGACCCGCGACCGGCGGATCCGCCACTGCCCCGCCGTTCGTGAGGTGGCCGGTCACCACGTCGGCATCCATCCTTCCAGAAGGTCACCGGACGGCCACCGACGGTGGTCGAGGTGTGATGCTCGATACCTACGGCCTTCCTCGGGGGTCCCCCGCACGGGGGGATGGTTCACACTGGTGTCCCGTGAGTTCCCTACCGATCCCGACCCGGGTCGTCCTGCTCGCGGGCCCCTCCGGCTCCGGCAAGTCGTCCCTCGCCGCCGTCACCGGCCTCCCGGTCCTGCGCCTCGACGACTTCTACAAGGAGGCCGACGACCCGACCCTCCCGCTCGTCGAAGGCAGCGCGGACATCGACTGGGACTCCCCACGGTCCTGGGACGCGGACGCCGCCGTCTCCGCGATCGTCGAACTGTGCCGTACGGGGCGGACCGAGGTCCCCGTGTACGACATCGCCACCAGCTCCCGGGTGGACCGCGAGCGGTTCGACATCGAGCGGACGCCGCTCTTCGTGGCGGAGGGGATCTTCGCGGCCGAGATCGTGGCCCGCTGCCGCGAACTCGACGTCCTCGCCGACGCGCTGTGCCTGCGCGGCCGCCCCTCGACGACGTTCCGCCGGCGGCTCGCCCGCGATCTCCGCGAGGGCCGCAAGTCGGTGCCGTTCCTGCTGCGGCGCGGCTGGCGTCTGATGCGGGCCGAGCGGGCGATCGTGGCCCGCCAGGCCGCCCTGGGCGCACACCCCTGCGCGAAGCCCGAGGCCCTGGGCCGCCTGGCAGCGGCGGCGGCGGGCCGCCACCGCACCCCAGCGGCCGGCTGACACGCACGAAGCGGGTCGTCCGTGGCCCCCCGGCCCGTACGACCCGCTTCGTTCAACCCGCACCCCCGTACGGGTCCCCCGTGAACAACAACCCCCGCCGGCCCCGTTTCCCCCGTAGGCCCTCGTGGGTCTTTCCCCCCGACCTTCAGGCCACCAGCTCGCCGAAGGACTCCTCCTCGTCACGGCCGAAGCTCAGCACCTCGTCCTCGCGCAGTCGCCGCAGCGAGCGCCAGATGCTCGACTTCACCGTGCCGACACTGATGTCCAGGATCTCCGCGATCTCCGGATCGGTCCGGCCCTCGTAGTAGCGCAGCACCAGCATGGTCCGCTGGAGCTCGGGCAGCCGGGCCAGGGCCTGCCAGAGCACCGTGCGCAGCTCCGTGCCGCGCATCGCGTCCGTCTCGCCCACCGTCTCCGGGAGCTCCTCGGTCGGGTACTCGTTCAGCTTGCGCCGGCGCCAGGCGCTGATGTGCAGGTTGGTCATGGTGCGACGGAGGTATCCGCCGACCGCGGCCTTGTCGCTGATCCGCTCCCAGGCGCGGTACGTGGAGAACAGCGCGCTCTGCAGCAGGTCCTCGGCCTCGAAACGGTCACCGGTGAGGTGGTAGGCGGTGGCGTACAGGGAGGCACGACGCTCCTGGACGTAGGCCGTGAACTCGGCCTCCGAACAGTTGCGCTCCCCCGTGACCTCCCCGTACGCCGCTCCCCCGTCAGCGACGGCCACCATGTACGGCGCCTTGCGCTGACGTCCGACGCCGCGAACGCACCCCCGCTGGTTCACGATCGCGCCGGACTTCTCCGTGCTCCGTACGACGTCGTGGAGACGCGTGACTACTGCGCTCGAGGTGGTGCTGTGCAGTGCGTTCATCTCGCGCCCCCCGTCGGTTGGAGTGTGTTTCGGTCCGTGTGCCAAGAAGCTTGCCCACCGGACTTCATGGCGTTGTCCGCCGACTGTCACAGACGTGTCACAGGGGGCCGTGACAGATGCGCGCCTCCCAGCGGTCGAACTCGGACG
This sequence comes from Streptomyces sp. NPDC058326, assembly GCF_042879855.1. Taxonomy (NCBI): domain Bacteria; kingdom Bacillati; phylum Actinomycetota; class Actinomycetes; order Kitasatosporales; family Streptomycetaceae; genus Streptomyces; species Streptomyces sp. NPDC058326. The sequence goes on from NZ_JBHVZO010000004.1 coordinate 142,042, forward strand.
GCCGCATGCGACAGAATGCGTCCGTGCCTTTTCTGCTGCTGATCGAGGACGACGACGCCATCCGCACGGCCCTCGAACTCTCCCTGTCCCGGCAGGGCCACCGGGTGGCCACCGCCGCGACCGGTGAGGACGGTCTCCAGCTGCTGCGCGAGCAGCGGCCCGACCTGGTCGTGCTCGACGTCATGCTGCCCGGCATCGACGGCTTCGAGGTGTGTCGGCGCATCCGCCGCACCGACCAGCTGCCGATCATCCTGCTGACCGCGCGCAGCGACGACATCGACGTGGTCGTGGGCCTGGAGTCCGGAGCCGACGACTACGTCGTGAAGCCGGTGCAGGGCCGCGTCCTCGACGCCCGTATCCGGGCCGTACTGCGGCGCGGCGAGCGGGAGTCGACGGATTCGGCGACGTACGGCTCGCTGGTGATCGACCGCTCCGCGATGACGGTCACCAAGAACGGCGAGGACCTCCAGCTCACCCCGACCGAGCTGCGGCTGCTCCTCGAGCTGAGCCGCCGCCCCGGTCAGGCGCTCTCCCGGCAGCAGCTGCTGCGGCTCGTGTGGGAGCACGACTACCTGGGCGACTCGCGGCTCGTCGACGCGTGTGTGCAGCGGCTGCGCGCCAAGGTGGAGGACGTGCCGTCCTCGCCGACCCTGATCCGTACCGTGCGCGGGGTCGGCTACCGGCTGGACGTCCCTGCGTGAGCAAGGGGATCCTCACGAGGCTGCGTCTCTCCAGCCTGCGGCTGCGGCTCGTCGTCGTCTTCGCCCTCGTCGCGCTCACCGCCGCGGTCGCCGCGTCCGGCATCGCGTACTGGCTGAACCGCGAGGCGGTGCTGACCCGCACCCAGGACGGGGCGCTCAACGACTTCCGGCAGGAGATGCAGAACCGGGCGGCGACGCTGCCGCTCCGGCCGACCCAGGACGACCTGCGGCGGACCGCCGAGCAGATGGCGAGCGCGAGCGGCGCCAACTACCAGGTGCTGCTGCTCGGGGAGCGGGCCGCGGGCAAGCCGATCGTCGGCGCCTCGGACCCGGACGACTTCACCCTGGCCGACGTGCCGCGCTCGCTGACGGAGGCCGTGGACACCGAGCGGCCGGTGACGGAGGCCAACCCGTACCCGTACCACCTGTTCTGGCAGCGTACGGAGCGGAACGGGACGCCGTACCTGGTCGGCGGGACACGGATCGACGGCGGTGGGCCCGCCGGCTACATGTTCAAGTCGCTGGCCGCGGAGAAGGCCGATCTGAACTCGCTCGCCTGGTCGCTCGGGATCGCCACTGCGCTCGCCGTGGCCGGCTCGGTGCTGCTCGCGCAGGTAGCGGCGACGACCGTGCTGCGCCCGGTGCACCGGCTCGGCGAGGCGGCCCGGCAGCTCGGCGAGGGCAAGCTCGACACCCGGCTGCGGGTCACCGGCGCGGACGAACTGGCGGATCTCTCGCGTACGTTCAACAGCGCGGCCGAGTCCCTGCAGAAGAAGGTCGCGGACATGAGCGCCCGGGAGGAGTCCTCCCGCCGTTTCGTGGCCGACATGTCGCACGAGCTGCGGACCCCGCTGACCGCGCTCACGGCCGTCACGGAGGTCCTGGAGGACGAGCAGGACTCCCTCGACCCGATGATCGCGCCGGCGGTGGCGCTCGTCGTCAGCGAGACCCGGCGGCTCAACGACCTGGTGGAGAACCTGATGGAGGTGACCCGTTTCGACGCGGGCACCGCCCGGCTCGTCCTCGACGAGGTGGACATCGCCGACCAGATCACCGCGTGCATCGACGCGCGGGCCTGGCTGGACGCGGTCGACCTGGACGCCGAGCGCGGGATCGTGGCACCGCTCGACCCGCGCCGGCTCGACGTCATCCTGGCGAACCTGATCGGCAACGCGCTGAAGCACGGCGGTTCGCCGGTGCGGGTCTCGGTGCGCACCGAGGACGACGAACTGGTCATCGCGGTACGCGACCACGGCCCCGGCATCCCCGAGGAGGTGCTGCCGCACGTCTTCGACCGCTTCTACAAGGCGAGCGCGTCCCGGCCCCGGTCCGACGGCAGCGGCCTCGGCCTGTCGATCGCCATGGAGAACGCGCTGATCCACGGCGGTTCGATCACCGCCTCCAATTCGGTCGGCGAGGACGGGGCGGTGGACGGCGCGGTGTTCGTGCTGCGGCTGCCCCTGGACGCCTCGGGGATCACCCGTGAGGTGCAGACCCGCAGCAGTCAGGGCGAGGTGGAGGAAGCGTGAGGCGCGGGGTCTTCGGGCGTACGGCTCTGGCGGCGGTCACGCTGACCACCCTGGTCACCGGCTGCGGGATCAGGACGACGTCGGTCCCGGTCGACGCGGGCGCGGCCCCGTCCCGGGTCCCGTGCAGCACCGCCGACGGCGGTACGACGGGGGCGGCGTCGCGGGGCGTGCCGGTCCGGGTGTTCCTGGTCTGCGGGTCCCAGCTGGAGGCGGTGGACCGGCGCTCGCCGCTGCCGGAGGAGAAGGCGGGCGGCGACCCGGTGCGTACGGCCGGGGGGCTGCTCGCGCAGCTGCTGGCCGAGCCCTCGGACAGTGAGCGGCAGGCCGGGTTCACGACCGCGGTGCGCGGCCCGCTGGAGGTGGGCGGCGGCCGCGAGGGCGACCCGGCGGGCACGCTGCGGCTGAGCCGGCAGCCGGAGGACCTGGCGCCGACGGCGCTGTCGCAGCTGGTCTGCACGTTCGCGGGGAGCTCGGCGGGCGCGGGTGACCACACGGTCCTGCTCGGCGGGCCCGGCGCGTACGCGCCGAAGCGCTACCGGTGCACGGCGGACCTGCGGGAACGGCCCGAGTCGGCGCCGCCGACGGCCGCCCTGCCCGCTCCTCCGGCGACCCCCACGGGCTGACGGGAGGCCCCTCGGGTGGCCGCGGCGGGCCGGGCCGCCTCCGGCGGAACCGATTCCGCCGTGCGGGGCGTCTTGGGGGGCGTGCAGCGTCAAGGTTCGGGCGGCAGTGCCGCCGTGGTCGTCCGCGTGGCGGGGTTCGTCCTCGTCCTCGCGCATCTGCTGCTCGTCGCCTGGGTCAGCCTGCGCCCACGGGACGTGGCCTGGGTGACCGCTCCGAACACCGTCCCCCTGAACGGCCTCCGGGCGGATCTCGCGCTCGGCGCCGCCGAGGCGGCCCGGCTGATCGGCGAGGGTCTGCTGCTCCTGGCCCCGCTCGGGGCGCTGCTGCCGATGGCCGAGGGACGCCTCGACGTCTCCGCCTGGGCCTCGCTGGTCCGGACGACAGCCGCCGGGGCGCTGGTGTCGCTGGGTGTGGAGCTGCTGCAGACCGCCGTGCCCGGCCAGGTCGTGGACGTGGACTCGATCCTCCTGAACACCGCCGGGGTGGCGCTCGCGCATCTGCTCCTCGTGCCGGCCGGGCGGACGTGGCTGCGACGCAGGTCGGACGCGGCGCGGCCGGACTCCTCCGCGGGGACCGGCCGGGGGCGCGGTCCCGCCCTGCTGCGGGATGAGGGGTCTCAGGGTGCGACCCCGACGATTTCCAGGGTGCCGGTCGCCCGGTAGACCGACGCCCGGGACCCCCGTCCGGCGGCAGTATGGAGTCATCGGGAGCCCGACGGAGCGGCTCCCGGACCGACTCCGAAGGAGCCCACCATGGCCGCACTTGCCCGCCCCCGTGACGGACGCATGATCGGCGGAGTGTGCGCGGCGCTGGCCCGGCGCTTCGGCACCTCCGCGTCGACGATGCGCGTGATCTTCCTGGTCTCCTGTCTGCTGCCCGGCCCGCAGTTCCTGATCTACCTGGGCCTGTGGGTCTTCCTGCCGGCGGAGAAGAGCGCGAGCACCGCCTGGTAGCCGCCGCACGCCGCAGGGGCGCGTACCCGGAAGACCGGATGCGCGCCCCTGCGGCGTCGTGCGTCCCGCGGTTCGGGTCAGCCGATCGGCAGACCGACGGCGCCCAGCGGCAGGCCGCCGAGGAGGCCGCCGAGCGGGGTGGCGCCGAGGCCGCCGGTGGCGGCGTCGAGGGGGAGGCCCTGGGTGGCCTTGCCAGCGGTGGCCGGGAGCGTCTTCGTGCCCTGGTCGAGGGCGCCCTGGCCGGCACCGAGGGAGTCGGCGGCGCCGGCGGGGAGCTCGGTCAGTCCGTCCCCCAGCGGGACGGCCTGGGTCACCGTGCCCAGCACGTCGGTGCCGACGGGCAGGGAGGGCGCGGCGGAGGCCGTGCCGGCGGCGGTGGCGGCGAAAGCGGCACCGAGAGCGGCGACACCGAACTTCTTGGCGGCAGACTGCTTCATCTGAAAATCATCCTTGGGGAATCCGGGGGCTTCCGGGAAAGCCGGACGGGGAAATCCTGGGAATTGGGAATGCAGAGCGGCTCTGCAACCTAACCACCTGACGATCTCTCCGCAAACACCGGAAAGCGGCCGGGTGTCGCGCTCACCCGGCCGCTCGCCTCCCCTTGACGGGGTGCGGCCTCAGCCCGCCGTACGGGAAGACTCGCTGGTCGTGGCGGTCTGCTGGAACAGCCATGCGGACTTCAGCTCGGCGTATCCGGGCTTGATGACCTCGTTGATCATGGCCAGACGTTCATCGAAAGGAATGAACGCTGATTTCATCGCATTGACCGTGAACCACTGCATGTCATCGAGCGTGTAATCGAATGCCTCGGTCAGCAGCTCGAATTCCCGGCTCATCGACGTCCCGCTCATCAGCCGGTTGTCGGTGTTGACCGTGGCCCGGAAGTGCAGCTTGCGGAGCAGGCCGATGGGGTGCTCGGCGAACGAGGCGGCGGCACCGGTCTGGAGGTTGGACGAGGGGCACATCTCCAGGGGGATGCGCTTGTCACGGACGTACGCGGCGAGCCGGCCGAGGGTCACCGAGCCGTCGTCGGCGACCTCGATGTCGTCGATGATCCGGACGCCGTGCCCGAGCCGGTCGGCGCCGCACCACTGGAGCGCCTGCCAGATGGAGGGCAGTCCGAAGGCCTCGCCCGCGTGGATCGTGAAGTGGTTGTTCTCCCGCTTGAGGTACTCGAAGGCGTCGAGGTGGCGGGTGGGCGGGTAGCCGGCCTCGGCGCCCGCGATGTCGAAGCCGACGACGCCGGAGTCGCGGTAGCTGTTGGCGAGTTCGGCGATCTCCAGGGCGCGGGCGGCGTGCCGCATGGCGGTGAGCAGGGCGCCGATGCGAATGCGGTACCCGTTGGCCCTGGCCTGCCGCTCGCCCTCGCGGAAGCCCTCGTTGACGGCCTCCACGACCTCGCCGAGGGTGAGGCCGCCCTCCAGGTGCTGCTCGGGGGCGTAGCGCACCTCCGCGTAGACGACGCCGTCCTCGGCGAGGTCGACGGCGCACTCGGCGGCGACGCGGAAGAGGGCGTCGCGGGTCTGCATGACGGCGCAGGTGTGCGCGAAGGTCTCCAGGTACCGCTCGAGGGAACCGGAGTCGGCGGCTTCGCGGAACCAGATGCCGAGCTTGTCGGGCTCCGTCTCGGGGAGCTGCTGATAGCCCTGCTCCCGGGCGAGTTCGATGATCGTGCCGGGGCGCAGCCCGCCGTCGAGGTGGTCGTGGAGCAGCACCTTCGGGGCGCGGCGGATCTGGTCCGCGGTGGGAACGCTGGGGGTCTGGCTCGTCATTTCCGCACTGTAGCCCCTACGCGCGTAGAACGCGCCTCCCTGCGCGGCACCGCGTACGGCTTTTTCACTTCCAGGCCCGATCCAGAAGACCTCATGCGGCACACCGGCCGGGTCCCGGCGCACGGCGGGGCGCGGTGCCCATCTCGGCAAGGGGCACGCAGAGGGCGTTCGCTGACCGGACGATACGTAACAGTGACCGCGCGTACGGCTGGCGTACATCTCCGCTTCTGAGACTGTTCTGCCATGGCGCACTTCGCACTCGTGGGGCCGTCCGACGCCCGGAGACCCCGGCTCGGACGGCCTGTCGGAGGTTCACGGACGTCGGCGGCGGGCGGCGTGGTGCTGCTCCTGCCGGACGGCGAGCCGGTGTCGGGACGGCGGGCCTCGACGCGGGCCCACGCCGCCATGCTGCCGCTCGGGCGCGCGCTCGTCCGCGCGGGCCGGGCAGAGGGCCTCGTCGCCCACGTGGTGCGCTACCGGGGACGCGGCTGGAACGGGGCCGACGCGAACCTCGCGGAGGACGCGGGCTGGGCGGTCTCGGAGGCGGTACGGCGGTACGGCGACGTCCCGGTCTGTCTCGTCGGGCACGGGCTCGGCGCCCGGGCCGCGCTGCGGGCGGCCGGACACGGCGCCGTCGGCGCGGTCCTGGGGCTCGCCCCCTGGCTGCCGGAGGACGACGTGGCGGCGGAGCCGGAGGCCGTACGGCAGCTGGTGGGACGCCGGGTGCTGCTCGTACACGGCACGAACGACGCGCGGACGGACCCCGAGCTGTCGTTCAGGTTCGCCGAGCGGGCCAAGAAGGCGAACCGGGACACCTGCCGTTTCGAGGTGCACTCGGACGGCCACGCGCTCCGCCAGTACGCGGACGAGGTGCGGGCCCTGGCCGCCGACTTCGTCCTCGGCGCGCTCTTCGCCCGCCCGGTCGCCCGTCCCGTGACCGACGCGATGGCCGCTCCCCCGCCGCTGGGCCTGCGGATGCCGCTGGCGGCGGGCTTCGGGGGCTCACTGCGGCGGTGAGGGCTCCTTCGGGAGCAGATGGCCCCTGCGGCTCAGCAGGAACTTCTTGAACGCGGCCACCGGGGCGGTGTCCGGGTGGCCGTCGAGCCAGGCGACACCGATCTCGCGGACCGCGCGCGGGGCGGTGACGGTCAGCTCGACGACGCCGGGGCGCGGGACGGCGGGCGGCGGCAGCAGGGCCACGCCGAGACCGGCGGCGACCAGGCCGCGCAGGGTCTCGGCCTCCTCGCCCTCGAAGGCGATCCGGGGCTTGAAGCCGGCCTCCGCGCACAGGTCGTCGGTGATGCGGCGCAGCCCGTACCCCGGTTCCAGGGTCACGAACGTCTCGTCCGCGGCCTCGGCGAGACGGACCCGCTTGCGGCCCGCGAGGCGGTGGTCGTCGGGGACGACGAGCCGCAGCCGCTGCTCGTCGAGGCGGCGGGCGACCAGGTCGGGGGCGTCCGGCACGGGGGAGGTCAGACAGAGGTCGAGGTCGCCGGCCCGGAGCCGTTCGATCATCGCCTCGCCGTAGTTCTGGACGAGGGTGAAGCGGATCCGCGGATGGTCGACGCGGAAGGCGCGGATGAGGCCGGGGACCGTCTCGGAGCCCATGGTGTGCAGGAACCCGAAGGCGACGCGGCCCGCCGTGGGGTCGGCGTCGGCCCGTACGGTGTCGGCCGCCCGCTCCACCTCGGCGAGCGCCCGTTCGGCGGCGGTGAGGAAGCGGCGCCCGGCGGGGGTGAGGGAGACCGTGCGGCCGCGGCGGGCGAAGAGGCTGACGCCGAGGTCCTGTTCGAGCCGGACCATCGCCCGGGAGAGCGTGGACTGCGGCACGCCCATCTCGGCCGCTGCGCGGGTCACATGCTCATGCCGGGCGACGGCGGCGAAGTACGCGAGCCGCGGCGCGAGCAGCGGTCCCATGTCTTCTTCGTTACTGTTCGGTGACAGGCGAGCCTGTGACCTGTACTCATGCACCATGGGAACGATTACAGCAGTTCCGTGCATTGGACGCATGAAACGGGGCGTCCTACGTTCGTGACATGCCTTCCGCCAGTACCAAGGCGGCCGCCACCCACGCGTCCGCCGACTCCCGCCCCGCCGACTCCCGCCTCGCCCCCGGCGCCCCCGGCTACCGCCGGATGAGTCTCGCGCTCTTCGCCGCGGGCCTCGCCACCTTCGCTCTCCTCTACTCCACGCAGGCCCTGCTGCCGGCCATCTCGGCCGAGTTCGGCGCCACCGCCTCCGCCGCCTCCTGGACGGTCTCGGCCGCGACCGGCGCCCTCGCCCTCTGTGTCCTCCCGCTCAGCGCCCTCTCGGAGCGCTTCGGCCGGCGCGCGATGATGACCGCCTCGCTCGCGCTCGCGGTCGGCGTCGCTCTCCTGGTGCCGCTCGCCCCGAACCTGGAGTCCCTGATCGCCCTCCGCGCGATCCAGGGCGCGGCGCTCGCCGGGCTGCCGGCCTCCGCGATGGCCTTCCTCGCCGAGGAGGTACGGCCCAAGGCGCTGATCGCCGCGATCGGCCTGTTCGTGGCGGGCAACTCGATCGGCGGCATGAGCGGCCGCCTGGTGACCGGCTGGGTGGCCCAGATGTGGGGCTGGCGCGCGGGTCTGGCCGCCGTCGGCCTGACCTCCCTGCTGTGCGCGCTCGCCTTCCGGGCGCTGCTGCCGAAGGCACGGCACTTCACGCCCGGCACCCTGAACCCGAAGGCGCTCGCCCGGACCGTGCGGACGCACCTCGCCGACCCGCTGCTCATGCGGCTCTACGTGATCGGCGCGCTGTTCATGACGGTCTTCGGCGCGGTGTACACCGTGATCGGCTACCGCCTGGTGGAGGCCCCGTTCTCGCTGCCGCAGGGCGTGATCGGCTCGATCTTCCTTGTCTACCTGGTCGGCACGGTCTCCTCGGCGGCGGCCGGGAAGCTCGTCGGGCGGCTCGGCCGGCGCGGGGCGCTCTACCTGGCGGTGACGACGACCGCGCTCGGCCTGCTGCTCTCGCTGTCCGACGCGCTCGCCGCCGTCCTCGCGGGCCTCGTCCTGATCACGGCCGGCTTCTTCGCGGGCCACGCGGTCGCCTCCTCCTCAGTGAGCCGTACGGCGAAGACGGGGCGCGCACAGGCCTCGGCGCTCTACCAGTCCGCGTACTACCTCGGCAGCAGCGCGGGCGGCACGCTCGGCGCGGTCGCCTTCCACGCGGGCGGCTGGGCCGGCACGGTACTGATCGGCCTCGTCGCGGTCCTCGGAGTCGTCTCGGTCACCCTGTACGGCAGCCACAGCGCCCGCACCGAGGCGCGGCGGATCCAGCTCGCCGCGTCCTGCTGATTCCGCCCGGATTCCGCTGCAACTGAGTCGCTCCCCCGGACGTCATAAGGCATAGGACTCAAGGGGGAGTTGACGATCATGAAGAGAATCACGGGTCGGATAGGCAGGAGAGCGGGCATCGCGGCCGGCCTCACCTCGCTGGTGGTGCCGATGACGATCGCGCTCGGCGCGGCTCCGGCGCAGGCGGCGTCCTGCAACGTGACGACGGGCCCGTACCAGAAGCAGGTGGAGAAGTTCCTCGGACGGACCGTCGACGGCCGTCAGTCGCTCGGCGACTGCCAGGCCATCCAGGCCTTCCAGCGCAAGCACGGCATCACCCCGACCATGGGGTACGCGGGGCCGCTCACCTGGCGCACGATGAACACGATGATCCAGCAGAAGGCGGCGGGCACCAACCCCAACAAGGACCGCAAGTGTCCGACGAACCGGGGCCGGATCGCCTGTGTCGACCTGACCCGCCAGCTGAGCTGGATCCAGGACGGCTCCCGCCTCAAGTACGGTCCCGTGCCGGTCCGTACGGGCAAGGACGGCACCGAGACGCGTACCGGATCGAAGAAGATCTACTGGCGGAACATCAACCACTGGTCGACGATCTACCACGTCTCCATGCCGTACGCGCAGTTCTTCGACGGCGGCCAGGCCTTCCACTCGACCACCAAGTCCATGTGGAACCCGCCGGGCTCGGGCGGCTGCGTCAACATGCGCCCGTCCGACGCCAAGGCGTACTGGAACCTGCTCAGGAACGGCGACGACGTCTTCGTCTACGGACGGAAGCCGGGAACCTGACCCGGACTGTCAGTCCGCTGCGGTAGCTTCCCTCTCACCGGCACCGAACGGGTGCCGGTGAGGGGTGAGTGGGGTGTGGACCCGATGAGTGACGCCGCGACCGCGACGACCGACGAACTCGACAAGTACCGCAGGGAGCTGACCGGTTACTGCTACCGGATGCTCGGCTCGTCCTTCGAGGCGGAGGACGCGGTGCAGGACACGATGGTACGGGCCTGGAAGGCCATCGACTCCTTCGAGGGCCGCTCGTCGCTGCGGTCCTGGCTGTACCGGATCGCCACCAACGTCTGCCTCGACGCGCTGAACGCGGGCAACAAGAGGGCACGGCCGATGGATCTGACCTCCCCCACGCCGGTCGCGCAGGCGCAGCTCGTCAAGCAGCCGGAGATCACCTGGCTGGAGCCGATCCCCGACGGCCGGGTGCTGCCCTCGGTCGCCGACCCGGCGGAGACGGCCGTCTCCCGGGAGACCGTGCGGCTCGCGTTCGTCGCCGCGCTCCAGCACCTGCCGCCCAAGCAGCGGGCGGTGCTCATCCTGCGCGAGGTGCTCGCCTGGAAGGCGAGCGAGGTCGCGGAGCTCCTCGACACCACCGTCGCCTCGGTCAACAGCGCCCTCCAGCGGGCCCGCGCGACCCTGGCCGAGCAGGCGCCGGCCACCTCCGACCCGGCGAACCCGCTGGACGAGGAGCAGAAGGCGCTCCTGGAGCGGTATGTCGCCGCCTTCGAGGGCTACGACATGAAGGCGCTGACCGCGCTCCTCCACGAGGACGCGACCATGTCCATGCCGCCGTACGACCTGTGGCTCCAGGGTCACGACGACATCGTGGGCTGGATGCTGGGCGTCGGCGAGGTCTGCTCCGGCTCGAAGCTGGTGCCGACCGTGGCGAACGGCTCCCCGGCGTTCGCGCAGTACCACCCGGACCCGGCGGGCGGCTTCGCTCCGTGGGCGCTGATCGTCCTGGAGCTGCGGGACGGGAAGGTCGCGGGGATGGACTTCTTCCTGGACACCGAGCGCTGGTTCCCGCTCTTCGACCTGCCCGCCAGGCTAGAGGCCTAGGGCCTGCTCAGACAGGCCCTAGGGTCTCGCCGATCCCGGTCAGCCGGAGCAGGGCCCGCAGGTCGGCTCCTGCTCCGTGGAAGCGGATGCGGTGGCCGCGTCGGCCGGCTTCGAGTCTCAGCCGGGCGAGGGCGTCGACGGCGGCGAGGTCGGCGCGGACGAGGGCGCCGACCTCGCAGACCACCTCTCCGGGCGGGGCGGCGGCGAGCTCGGCACAGAGCCGCGCCACCTCGTCCCGGGTCGGGCAGGCGGTCAGGGTCACGACAAGCGGTTGACTGGGGTCCACGTCCGTTGAGACCGGGCGGGAGGTGAGAACTCATCGCGGGCCCGTGTCGCTAGGCTCTGGATCATGACTCACGAGCCTGTCGAACTGGTGATCTTCGACTGTGACGGCGTTCTGGTGGACAGCGAGAAGATCTACTGCCGCGTGGACCGGGAGGTGTTCGCCACGCTCGGGGCGGACTTCACCGAGGCGGAGATGGTGGAGCACTTCGTCGGCTCCTCCCACGAACTGCTCACCTCCATCCTGGAGGAGCGCATCGGCCGCCCCCTGGCGCCCGGGTGGAACGCGCCTTTCCGGCAGCGGTACGAGGACGCCCTGGACGCGGAACTGACGGCCGTGGAGGGCGTCACGGACGTCCTGGACACCCTGCCGCTCCCGTACTGCCTCGCCTCCAACGGCAGCCACGCCAGCATCGGCAGGAACCTCACGCGCGCGGGCCTGATCGACCGCTTCGAGGGCCGGATGTTCAGCGCCCGCGACGTCGCCCGCGGCAAGCCCGCCCCGGACCTCTTCCTGCACGCGGCGGCCACGATGGGCGTGCCGCCCGAGCGCTGCGCGGTCGTGGAGGACAGTCCGTACGGCGTCCAGGCGGCCCGCGCGGCCGGGATGCGGGCCTTCGGTTACGTGGGCGGTCTGTCCCGGGCGGAGCGGCTCGCCGGCCCCCGGACGGTGGTCTTCGAGCACATGCGGGAGCTGCCGGGGCTGCTGGGGGCGGCACTCAACTGACGGGGAGCTCGGCGGTGTCGAGGGTGAGGTGACCCCGGCGACGAGTGATCGACGGTGAGTGCGCTCATGGCGGTCTCCTCTGTCGGTGCGTCACCGATCCCAGCATGCCGAACGGGACCGGTGGGGGTCCATCGGTCCCGTTCACCCGAAGGTGTCAGAGGTATATGCCCCGCCTCAGGCGATGCGGTCCAGGACGATCGGGTTCGGGGTGAAGGCCGTGCCCTCGGCCGCGATGTCCCAGGCGGCGTCCAGGGACTTCAGGGCGTAGTCGAACTTCTCCGGCGTGTCCGTGTGGAGGGTGAGCAGCGGCTGGCCCGCCGTCACCGTGTCACCCGGCTTGGCGTGGAGCTCGACGCCCGCGCCCGCCTGCACCGGGTCCTCCTTGCGGGCGCGGCCCGCGCCGAGCCGCCAGGCGGCGATGCCGATGTCGTACGCGTCGAGGCGGGTGAGGACGCCGGTCGACGGGGCCGTGACGACGTGCTGCTCGCGGGCGACCGGGAGGGCCGCGTCCGGGTCGCCGCCCTGGGCCGCGATCATCCGGCGCCAGTGGTCCATCGCCGAGCCGTCGGCCAGCGCCTTCGCCGGGTCCGCGTCCTTGATGCCGGCCGCTTCGAGCATCTCGCGGGCCAGCGCGATCGTCAGCTCGACGACGTCCGCCGGGCCGCCGCCCGCGAGGACCTCGACGGACTCGCGGACCTCGAGCGCGTTGCCCGCGGTGAGGCCGAGCGGGGTGGACATGTCGGTGAGCAGGGCCACCGTCTTCACGCCGCTGTCGGTGCCGAGGCCGACCATCGTGGAGGCCAGCTCACGGGCGTCCTCGATGTTCTTCATGAAGGCGCCGGTGCCGACCTTCACGTCGAGGACCAGCGAGCCCGTACCCTCGGCGATCTTCTTCGACATGATGGACGAGGCGATCAGGGGGATGGCCTCCACCGTGCCCGTGACGTCGCGGAGCGCGTAGAGCTTCTTGTCCGCCGGGGCCAGGCCGTCGCCCGCCGCGCAGATCACCGCGCCCGTGGTGTCGAGGACGTGCAGCATCTCCTCGTTGGAGAGCAGCGCCCGCCAGCCCGGGATGGACTCCAGCTTGTCGAGGGTTCCGCCGGTGTGGCCGAGGCCGCGGCCGGAGAGCTGGGGGACGGCCGCGCCGCAGGCGGCGACGAGCGGGGCGAGCGGGAGGGTGATCTTGTCGCCGACGCCGCCGGTGGAGTGCTTGTCGGCGGTGGGGCGGGAGAGGGAGTCGAAGTTCATGCGCTCGCCGCTGGCGATCATCGCGGCGGTCCAGCGGGCGATCTCCGCGCGGTTCATGCCGTTCAGCAGGATGGCCATGGCCAGGGCGGACATCTGCTCGTCGGCGACCGCACCACGGGTGTACGCGTCGATGACCCAGTCGATCTGCTCCGGGCTCAGCTCGCCCTTGTCCCGCTTCGTGCGGATGACGGAGATGACGTCCATGAGGTGGTTCCTCTTTCTACGCGCATAGAGGGGGAAGGGGGGAGCGACCCTCCCATCGTGCCGGAAGGGCCGCTCCGAAGTGCTACTTGGTGAGGTGGTCCGGGCCGAACGCCTGCGGCAGCATCTCGGCCAGCGTCAGGAACCCGGCGGGCGTCTCCAGGACGAGCTCGGGGCCGCCGAACTCGTACAGGAGCTGCCGGCACCGGCCGCACGGCACGAGGGACTCGCCCCGGCCGTCGACGCACACGAAGTGGGTCAGCCGGCCGCCGCCCGTGGCCTGGAGCGCCGAGACGAGACCGCACTCGGCGCACAGGCCCAGGCCGAAGGAGGCGTTCTCCACGTTGCAGCCGGAGACCACCCGGCCGTCGTCGACGAGAGCCGCCGCGCCGACCGGGTACTCCGAGTACGGGGCGTACGCGTGGGACATGGCCTCCCTGGCGGTCTCCCGGAGGAGGTCCCAGTCGGGCGCCGTCGTCACTTGCCCTGGCCCTTCCGGTACGGCAGTCCGTCCGCCTTGGGCATGCGCAGGCGCTGCGCCGACAGGGCGAGCACGAGCAGGGTGGTGATGTACGGGGCGGCGTCGACGAACTGGCTCGGGACCTCGTCGGTCAGCGCGTACCAGAGGAAGAAGCCGGCGGAGAAGGCGGCCGCGACCACACCGGCCACGTACTTCTTCTTGTACAGCTGCCACACGGCGGCGATCACCAGGAGCACGGCGACGAGCAGCAGCAGCGCGTGGACGTTCTCGGCGCCGCCGCGCAGCTTGAGGCTGTCGGTGAAGCCGAAGAGGCCGGCGCCGAGCGCCATGCCGCCGGGCATCCAGTTGCCGAAGATCATCGCGGCGAGACCGATGTAGCCGCGGCCGCCGGTCTGGCCCTCCTGGTAGATGCCGGTGGCGACGATCGCGAGGAACGCGCCGCCGAGACCGGCGAGGGCGCCGGAGACGGTGACGGCGATGTACTTGTACTTGTAGACGTTCACGCCGAGGGACTCGGCCGCGACCGGGTTCTCACCGCAGGAGCGCAGCCGCAGGCCGAAGGCCGTGCGCCACAGCAGCCACCAGGTGGCCGGGATGAGCAGCAGGGCGACGAGCGTCAGCAGCGACAGGTTGGTGACGAGGCCGCCGAGGATGCCGGCCAGGTCGGAGATCAGGAACCAGTGTTTGCCCTGGAGATCGGAGAGCCAGTCGGACATCCCTGGGATCGTGATCTTGGTGATCTGGTCGATGCGCGGGGACTGCTTGGAGGAGCCGCCCTCGGCCTCGGCGAACGTGAAGTTCGACAGGTACTGGGTGAAGCCGACCGCGAGGATGTTGATCGCCACACCGGAGACGATGTGGTTCACGTTGAACGTGACGGTGATGATCGCGTGCAGCAGACCGCCGAGCGCGCCGCCGAGGAGACCGAAGAGGACGCCCACCCAGGGGCCCCACTGGTACCCGGCCCAGGCGCCGAACCAGGTGCCGAGGACCATCATGCCTTCGAGGCCGATGTTGACGACGCCCGCGCGCTCGGCCCAGAGACCGCCGAGACCGGCGAGGCCGATCGGGACGGCGAGCTGGAGCGCACCGGAGACCTGGCCCACGGAGGTGAGGTCGTTGGCCCCGGAGACGGCCCGTACGAGGGAGAAGAGCAGGAGACCGGCCGCGACGATCAGCATGATCCACGGCAGGGTGAGCTTGCGGCGTCCGCCGCCCTTGGGCGCGGCGCTCGGCTTGGTGACAGTGCCGGTGCTCATGCCGAGACCTCCTTGTCGGTCTTGATGGCGCCGCCGGCGGCGAGTTCCTCGCCGACCTTCTGCTGCTGGCGGCGGAGGCCGTAACGGCGGACGAGCTCGTAGGAGACGACGACCGCGATCACGATGATGCCCTGCATGATCTTGGTGATCTCCTTCGGATAGCCCTCGGTGTCCAGCGACGAGGAGGCCTTGTCGAGGAACGCGAAGAGCAGCGCCGCGAAGAAGATGCCGACCGGGTGGTTACGGCCGAGCAGGGCGATGGTGATGGCGGTGAAGCCGACACCGACGGGGAAGTCGAGGCTGTACGTGTGGGACTCGCCGAGCAGCGTCGGCATGCCGGCGAGACCGGCGAGCGCGCCCGACAGCAGCATCGAGGTGAGGATCATCTTCTTGGCGTCGACGCCGCTGGCCTGGGCGGCGGACTCGCTGGCGCCGGTGGCGCGCAGGTCGAAGCCGAACCGGGTGCGGTTGAGGACGAACCAGTAGACGACGCCGAGGGCGAGCGCGACGAACGTGAAGCCGTAGATGACTCCGTTGCCCTCGCCCATGTCGATGCCGGGGAACCAGCCGGACTCGGAGATCTCACCGGTGGTGAGGTTGTTCGAACCCTCCGGCTGGACGCCGAAGTTCTTCGGCAGGATCAGCCAGGCCACCAGCGAGGTCGCGATGGCGTTCAGCATGATCGTCGAGACGACCTCGGAGACACCGCGGGTGGTCTTCAGGATGCCGGCGATGCCGGACCAGAAGGCACCGGTCAGCATCGCGACGAGCACGATGAGCAGGATGTGCAGCGGGCCGGGCAGCTCGACCGAGGCGCCGACGAGGGCCGAGACCATCGCGGCGAGCCGGTACTGGCCGTCGACACCGATGTTGAACAGGTTCATCCGGAAGCCGATGGCGACGGCCAGGGCTGCCAGGTAGTAGATCCCGGTCTGGTTGACGATCAGGACCTGGATGTCCGAGTACGCCGCGTTGTCGATCATCAGCGTGATCGGCTCGATCGGGTCGAGACCCGTCGCGAGCAGCACCAGGACGGTGAGCACGAACGAGGAGACCAGCGCGAGCACCGGTCCCGCCGCGCCCAGGATCAGCTTGTCCTTGTCGAATTTCATCATCGGGCGTCACCGTCTCCGGGCTGCTCTTCGTTGCCTTCGAGGTGACCGCTGGCCGCGCCGGTCATGGCGGAGCCCAGCTCCTCGGGCGTGATGGTGGCGGGGTCGGCGTCGGCGACGAGCCTGCCGCGGTACATGACCCGGAGGGTGTCGGAGAGACCGATCAGCTCGTCGAGGTCGGCGGAGATCAGCAGCACCGCGAGGCCCTCGCGGCGGGCGTCCCGGATCGCGTCCCAGATCTGCGCCTGCGCGCCGACGTCCACACCACGGGTGGGGTGGGCGGCGATCAGGAACTTGGGGGCGTGGCTCATCTCGCGGCCGACGATCAGCTTCTGCTGGTTGCCGCCGGAGAGGGAGGCCGCGGTCACGTCGATGCCGGGGGTGCGCACGTCGTACTCGCGCACGATCCGCTCGGTGTCCTTGCGGGCCGCCTTCGGGTCGAGGACGCCGCGCTTGGAGTTGGGCGCCTCGGTGACGTGGCCGAGGATGCGGTTCTCCCAGAGCGGCGCTTCGAGGAGCAGGCCGTGGCGGTGGCGGTCCTCGGGGATGTAGCCGATGCCGCCCTCGCGGCGCTTGCGCACCGAGACCTTGGAGATGTCCTTGCCGTCGAGGGAGATGACGCCCGCGTCGGGAGTCGCCATGCCCATGAGGGCCTCGATGAGCTCCGTCTGGCCGTTGCCCTCGACGCCCGCGATGCCGAGGATCTCGCCCTTGTGGATCGTGAGGGAGATGTCGTCGAGGAGCTTGCGGCCCGCCGCGGCCTCCTCACGGACGGTGGCCGCGCTCGACGGGTCCGGCGGGGCGGCGGTCGTCAGCGGGGCCGCCGCGCCTCCGCCCTCGACGAGGGTGAGCCCCTCGACCTTGAGCATAGGGACGGTCGTGACCGTCGACTCGCGGGTCTCCGGCGAGGGCAGTTCGCTGCCGACCATCAGCTCGGCGAGCTGCTTGGTGGTGGCGGTCTTCGGGTCGGCGGTGCCGACGGTGGTGCCCCGGCGGATGACGGTGATGTCGTCGGCGACCTTCAGGACCTCGCCCAGCTTGTGCGAGATGAAGATGACGGTCAGGCCCTCGGACTTGAGCTCGCGCAGGTTGTCGAAGAGCGCGTCGACCTCCTGCGGGACGAGCACGGCGGTCGGCTCGTCGAGGATGAGGATCTTGGCGCCGCGGTAGAGGACCTTGAGGATCTCCACGCGCTGGCGGTCGGCGACTCCGAGGTCCTCGACGAGGGCGTCGGGGCGGACCCCGAGGCCGTACGCGTCGGAGATCTCCTGGATCTTCCGCCGCGCCTTGGCGCCGATGCCGTAGAGCTTCTCGCCGCCGAGGACGACGTTCTCCAGGACGGTGAGGTTGTCGGCGAGCATGAAGTGCTGGTGCACCATGCCGATGCCGCGCGCGATGGCGTCACCGGGGCTGGAGAAGGTGACCTGCTCGCCGTCGACGGCGATGGTGCCCTCGTCGGGCTTCTGCATGCCGTAGAGGATCTTCATGAGGGTCGACTTGCCGGCACCGTTCTCGCCGATGAGGGCGTGCACGGTGCCCTTGCGGACCGTGATGGCGATGTCCCTGTTGGCGACGACGCCGGGGAATCGCTTGGTGATGCCGTGCAGTTCTACGGCAGGGGGGCTGGACGCGTTGATGACGCACTCTCCTTGGCCGGAAGGAGTGGGAGCGGGAGGGCAGGGCGGGGCGAAGTTATCGTGCCAGGGAGACATCTACACGCGTAGCGCTGCCGGAAAGTGAAAACCTGTACGGGAACGGGGCCCGGCTCCGGTGGGGGTCCCACCGTTGCCGGGCCCTGAGGTCGGTGACCTGCTGTCCTTACGGAGCGGTCTTGACCGTGATCTTGCCGTCGACGATGTCCTTCTTCGCCTTCTCCACGGCGGCGGTGACATCGGTCATCTTCTTGTACGCCGGGTTGGAGTCGGAGAGGCCGACACCGTCCGCGGCGAGGCCGTAGCGGATCTCACCGGTCTGCGGCTTGCCGTCCTTGACCGACTTGATCAGGTTGAAGACGGAGTCGGAGACGTCCTTGGTGACCGAGGTCAGGATGTGCTCCTTGTAGGAGGACAGACCCGCCTGCTTGTACTGGTCGGAGTCGACGCCGATGGCCCACTTGCCGGCGGACGCGGCGGCCTCGATCGAGCCGGAACCGGCCAGACCGGCGGCGGCGTAGATCACGTCGGCGCCCTTGTCGAGCTGGCCCTGCGCGGCGGCCTTGCCGAGGTCGGGCTTCGAGAAGCCGTCGAAGTTCGGCGGCTGGGTCAGGTACTGGACGAGCACCTTCGCCTTGGGGTTGGTGTCCTTGACGCCCTGCGCGAAGCCCGCCTCGAACTTCTTGATCAGCGGGACCTCGACACCACCGATGAAGCCGACCGTGCCGGTCTTGGACGCCTTGGCGGCGGCGACGCCGGCCAGGTAGGAGCCCTGCTCCTCGTTGAAGACGAGGTTGGCGATGTTCGGGCCGGTCTTCGACGTGTCGTCGATGAGGCCGAAGGTGGTCTTCGGGTAGGCCTTGGCGACCTTCTCGATCGCCGGCGCGTAGGCGAAGCCGACGCCGATGACCGGGTTGTTGCCGGCGCGGGCGAGCGCGGTGAGGCGCTGGACCTTGTCGGCGTCGCCCTCACCCTCGGAGGGCTCGGCCTCGGAGCCCTTGACGCCGAGCTCGTCCTCGGCCTTCTTCAGGCCCGCGTAGGCGGCGTCGTTGAAGGACTGGTCGCCACGGCCGCCGATGTCGTACGCGATGGCGGCCTTGGCGGCCTTCGAGTCCGTCCCGGAGCCGGAGTCGTTCGAAGACTTGCCACACGCGGTGGCGGAGAGGGCGAGCGCCGCGGAGGCGATGCCCACGGTCGTGATCCTGGTGATCCGGCGCAAGAGGAGGGTCCCTTCAAGACTGACCGAAAGCGCCTCTTCCGGCGCTGGTTTCGCGGCGATCGTAACGCGCGTAGATGTCAGTTAAAGACCCGTTCATGAGTCGTTATCGGATCGTCGCGAACCGGCCAGTCGAGGCGACCGGGGGCGTTCGGCCCGGTACGGCCGGTTATACCGCCGCGAAGGGGCGGCGGGACAGGGGCCGGGGCGCGCCGCGCCGGGCGGTGGGCCGAAGGGGGGACGGCGGTCGGCCGGACGGATGAGGGGGCCCGTCCGGCCGGAGCCAGGACTTCGGCGTGGCGTCGGTGTGGATCCGGGAGTGGCGCCGGTCCGGGCCGGGGAGCGCCGCCGTGAAGGGCGTGGAGCGGCGTCGATCAGGACGGGGAAGCGCTGCCGTCGGGGGCGGGGAGCGGCGTCGATCAGGGCCGGGGAGCGCTGCCGGTCAGGACCGGGGAGCGCTGTCGATCAGGACCGGGGAGCGCTGCCGGTCAGGACTGCGGGGCGGCGTCGATCAGGGCCGCGGCCGTGAAGAGTTCCACCGCCGTCTCGATGCAGCGCTCGTCCACGTCGAAGTCGCCGGCGTGCAGGTCGCGGACCCGGCTGTCGCCGGGGGTGCGGACGCCGAGACGGGCCATGGCGCCGGGGACGTGCTCCAGGTACCAGGAGAAGTCCTCGCCGCCGAGGCTCTGCTCGGTGTCCTCGATCGCGTGCGTTCCCCGGCGGGCGGCCATGGCGTCGTGGAGCAGCTCGGTGACGCCCGGGTCGTTGACGACCGGGGGGACGCCTCGGACGTAGTTCACGGTCGACTTCGCGCGGTGCAGGGTCGCGATCTCGTCGATCGCCGCGTGGACCAGGTCCGGGGCCTCTCGCCAGGTCGGCAGGTCGAGGCAGCGGACGGTGCCGGAGAGCTCGGCGTGCTGGGGGATGACGTTGGGCGCGTGGCCGGACTCGATGCGGCCCCAGGTCACCGAGAGGCCCGAGCGGGCGTCGACGCGGCGGGCCAGGACGGCGGGGACGTCGGTGGCGACCCTGGCGGCGGCGGTGACGAGGTCGGTGGTGAGGTGCGGCCGTGCGGTGTGGCCGCCGGGCCCGTCGAGGGTGACTTCGAGCCGGTCGCAGGCGGAGGTGATGGGGCCGGCGCGGAGCCCGATCTTCCCGGCGTCCACGCGAGGGTCGCAGTGGAGGGCGATGATCCGGCCCACTCCGTCCAGGACCCCGGCCGCGACGGCGTCGGCGGCGCCGCCGGGGAGGACCTCCTCGGCGGGCTGGAAGATCAGCCGCACGGCGTTGGGCAGCAGCCCCTGCCGGTCGAGTTCGGCGAGGACGAGTCCGGCGCCCAGGACGGTGGTGGTGTGGACGTCGTGACCGCAGGCGTGGGCGCGGTTGGGCACGGTGGACCGGTAGGAAACCGTCTTGACGTCGGGGATCGGCAGCGCGTCGAGGTCGGCGCGGATCGCCAGCATGGGCCGGCGGTGGTCCGGGGTGCCGATGTCACAGATGAGCCCGGTGCCGGCCGGCAGGACCTTCGGCGCGAGGCCGGCCGCTTCGAGGCGGGCCTTGAGCGCGGCGGTCGTACGGAACTCCTGGTTCCCGAGCTCCGGGTGCATGTGTACGTCCCTGCGGAAGGCGATCAGCTCGACGCGCAGGGGATCGGACAGCGTTCCGGGCAGGGTGACGGAGCCTGGCTCACGGGACTTCAACTGGTTCACCTTTTGAAGGGTAGGCCTTCAGACAGGTCAACTGCCCGTTGATCACGAAAACTTCAACCCGTTAGGGGAAAGAAACTTCGTTCACCAGGCATGAAGGCCTTCCGGTGTGGGTAGGCTCACCCGAATTCGAGCCGGTCCGTGGGGTTCACCGCCCGGGCGGTGAGCCGGTCGACCTCGTGGGCCGCGGTCCCCGCCACCCCGGACAGGAATCCCTGGGCCCGCGGTGAGGCGCTCTCCCGCAGCCACTCCGGCGCGATCTCACAGACCGCCACCTTCACACCCGTCCCGGCGAGGGCCAGCGGCAGGGTGTGCACGACCGTGGACGGGAAGCTGACGATCGTACGGCCCACGGGGCCGCGCCGGGCGATCAGCTCAAGGGGCAGTTCGGGCCGGACCACCTGCAGGCCCGTCTCGACCGCGATCCGGTGCAGCTTCTCGGCGCTCTCCCTGCGGTGCGCGAAGTAACGGGTGGCGCCGTGGGTGCGGGCGAGCTCCCCCACCACCCGGTCGTAGTGGCCGGCGTCGACCACCCCCGTCTCGACCAGCGAGGTGCCGACCAGGTCCGCGCCGCCGGTGAGCAGCGGCGGGCCGAAGCGGGTGCGGGTCCAGGCGAAGGAGTTCTCGGTGACCGTGATGCCCTCGGGGGCCTCCACGGGCAGCGAGGTGAAGATCTCGACCGTACGGCCCCGGGCCGGAGCGAGGCGCCGCCGGGCGAGGGAGGTCACCGGGGCGAGCACCAGCTCGCGCGGACCGAGGCTGCCCTTGCGGTGCCACCGCACCAGGCGCTCGCCCCGGCCGATCTGGGCGGCGAACTCCATGGTGGCGGTGCCGTCGTCGACCACCGTCAGGTGCCGGGGGCCGAACAGCGTCAGGAGCAGCTGGACGTACCGGGAGAACGGGTCACCGATGATCACCCGTTCCGCCGAGCGCAGCGGCCGGGCGAGCTGCCGCAGGGTGCGGGCCAGCGCGCCCCGGCCGCCGCGGGCCTCCTGCCAGTGGACGGTGAGGCCCTCGTCGCGGGCCAGCTGGGCCATCCGGCGCAGCTGGCCACGCGACATGGGGTCGGTCGGCGAGAGCACGACGACCGTGAGGGGGGGTGCGGCGTCCGCCGAACCGGGCATGCCGGTGGGAGCGGTGCGGGGCGCGCCCGGGGCGGGTGCCCGGGTGTGCGCCCATTCCAGGACGTTGAGGAGCTGGACCGGGCTCTCGACGAACGCCAGCTGCCCGGTCATGCGGCGACGAGCCCCTGGACCCGGCGGAGCTTCTTCATCGGGCCGAGCTCCGACTCGTAGACCTTCTTGACACCGTCACCGAGGGCGGCCTCGATCGTCCGGATGTCACGGACCAGGCGCTGGAGGCCCTGCGGCTCGACGGAGGCGGCCTGGTCGGAGCCCCACATGGCGCGGTCGAGGGTGATGTGGCGCTCGACGAAGGTGGCGCCGAGGGCGACGGCCGCGAGGGTGGTCTGGAGGCCGGTCTCGTGGCCGGAGTAGCCGATCGGGACGTTCGGGTACTCCTCCTGGAGCGTCTGGATGACGCGCAGGTTGAGCTCCTCGGCCTTGGCCGGGTACGTCGAGGTGGCGTGGCAGAGCAGGATGTTCGCGCTGCCGAGGACCTCGACGGCGTGGCGGATCTGCGCCGGGGTGGACATGCCGGTGGAGAGGATCACCGTACGGCCGGTGGCGCGCAGCGAGCGGAGCAGCTCGTCGTCGGTGAGGGACGCGGAGGCGACCTTGTGGGCGGGGACGTCGAACTTCTCCAGGAAGGCGACGGCCTCGGTGTCCCACGGGGAGGCGAACCAGTCGATGCCGCGCTTCCTGCAGTGCTCGTCGATGGCCCGGTACTGGGTCTCGTCGAACTCGACGCGGTGGCGGTAGTCGATGTACGTCATCCGGCCCCAGGGCGTGTCGCGCTCGATGTCCCACTGGTCGCGCGGGGTGCAGATCTCCGGGGTGCGCTTCTGGAACTTGACGGCGTCGCAGCCGGCCTCGGCGGCGACGTCGATCAGGGCGAAGGCGTTGTCGAGGTCACCGTTGTGGTTGATGCCGATCTCGCCCGTGATGTAGACGGAGTGGCCGGGGCCCGCGGTCTTGTCGCCGAGGGTGCGGAGGCGGGTGTTCATGGTGCAGGTCCTTAGGAGTTGGGGGTGTTGAGCTCGGGTCCGAGGAGCCAGGCGGCGATCTCGCGGATCGCGCCGGAGCCGCCCGGGGTGACGGTGACCGCGCGGGCCGCGGCCCGTACGGAGTCGTGGGCGCTGCTCACCGCGACGGGCCAGCCGACGAGGTGGAAGCAGGGCAGGTCGTTGACGTCGTTTCCGGCGTAGAGCACGCGCTGCGGGTCGATGCCCTCGGCGTCGCACCACTCCTTGAGCGCCCGGTCCTTGCGGTCGATGCCGTGCAGGACGGGGATCTTGAGCTTGCGGGCGCGGGCGGCGACGACGGCGTTCTGCTCGGTGGAGAGGATGAGGACGGGGAGTCCGGCGCGGCGCAGGGCGGCGATGCCGAGGCCGTCGCCACGGTGGGCGGAGACGAACTCCCGTCCCTCCGCGTCGAGATGGACCCGGTCGTCGGTCTGCGTACCGTCGAAGTCGAGGACCACGGCGTCGATGTCGGCGAAGCCGGGCGTGGCCGGGGTGTCGAGCAGCGGCGCGAGGGCGCGGGCGCGGGCCAGGTCGTGCGGATCGTCGATCTCCAGGACCCGGGCGGGGTCGGTGGCGACGAGCGCGGTGCGGCCGAAGAAGCGGTGCTCGTGGGTACGGAACCCGGCCGCGTCCATGGCGTAGACGGCGCCGGTCTCCAGGTACTCGGGCTCCCGGTCCTGGCGGCGGGGGCGGTGTGCCTTGTCGTGGTTGACGCCGGTGGCGCCCTCCTCGACCGTCTCCCGCCAGAGGAAGCCGTGGGTGGGGGCCGCGGTGAAGGCCGTGTCGGCGGCGCCGGAGGTGACGCGCTCGGCGGTCTCGGCGACCTCGGCGGAGGTGAGGAAGGGGCTCGTGCACTGCACGAGGAGGACCACGTCGGCCGGGCGGCCGTGGCCGGCCTCGAAGGCGTCCATGGCGTGCAGGACCGCGGCCTCGCTGGTGGCGGTGTCGCCCGCGATCTCGGCGGGCCGCCGCACGGCCTCGGCACCGGCGGCGCGGGCGGCGGCCGCGATGCCGGCGTCGTCGGTGGAGACCAGGACGTGGGTGACTGGGCGGGCCGCGAGGCAGGCGCGGACGGCGCGGGTCACCAGGGGGACGCCGGCGACCGGGGCGAGGTTCTTGGCGGGGACGCCCTTGGAGCCGCCGCGCGCGGGGATCACGGCGAGCACGGTGGGCGCGGGCCTGGCGGCCGGGGTCGCGGAGGGTTCGGCCGCCGGAGTCACGGTGGTCTCGGTCGCCGGGGTCGCGGTGGGCTCGGTGGCCGTGGGCTCGGTGGCCGGCTCGGTGGCCGGGGTGACGGTGGGCTCCGTGGCCGGGGTGACGGTGGGCTCGGTGGCCGGGGTGGCCGTGGGCTCCGTGGCCGGCTTCGCGGGCGGCGTGGCGGGGGCGGTCATCAGAGTTCTCCCAGGCGGCGGATGACGGGCGCGACACGTTGCACGCCGTGGCGGTACGCGCCCCGCGCCGCCTCCCGGACGATCCGGCGGAGGCCGCTCTCGCGGGGCTCCGTCGCGGTGACGTCCAGGCGGTGGCGGGCGAGGATCCCGGGCAGGTAGCCGGGGGCCGTCTCCGCGGTGTAGTAGGGGGTGATCGGGGGCAGCGCGGGCAGCGCCAGGAGCTCGGCGACCCGGTCACGTGCCGCGTCGAAAGCCGCCTCGTACGGGCTGTCGGAGGCGACGCCCTGCCGGGCGAGCCAGGTCTCGTCGGGTACGGGCGCCGGCCCCTTGTCGAGGCCGTCGAAGGAGGCGAGCAGTCCGGAGCCGACGAAGTGGTGGTTGCCGAGCGCCTCGCGGACCCCGAGGTCGGTGAGGATCGCGGTCGGAATCCGGCGGTGGAGCGCTTCGAGGGCGGCCGTGGAGGAGACGGTGACCAGGAGGTCGGTCCGGTCGAGCACCTCGCCCATGTGCCCGTACACGAGCCTGAAGTTGGCGGGCGGGTCGAGCTCGCGGACCAGCTTCTGGAACGGGAACTCCTCCAGGTGCGTGGTGTGTTCGCCCGGCTTGGAGCGGAGCTTGAGCAGCACCTCGCGCCCCGGGTGGAGGCGGGCGTGCCCGATGAGGCGTCGCAGGACGTAGGCGCGTTCGGCCCGGGTCGCCGGTACGGAGGGCTGGGCGGCGAAGACCAGGGTGTCGCGGCCGGCCTCGGGGACGTACGGGGCGCCGCCGAGGAAGGGCAGCGCGGCCTCGACGACCGAGTCGGCCCCGGCTCCCACTCCCTCGTACACGGCGCGGAAACGCTCGGCGTCATGAAGGGAGTTGGCGAGGACGACGTCCGCGCCGTGGCGCAGCAGCAGGCCGTCGGTGAGCTTCTCGTAGACGACACCGACGTAACCGGTGACGATCACGGGGCGCCGGTCCAGGTCCAGATCGGCCAGGCCCTGGAGGACGGCCCGGGCGGTGCCGCCGACGAGGGCGAGCACAAGGACGTCGTAACCCTCGCCGCGCGTCTCCGCGTCCCGTACCGCACGCAGGAACTCCGCGCCCGTCACCTCGCGCGGGGTGGCCGTGGACACCCCGGTCTCGGTGAGCTGGCGGGGGGTGGGCGTCGCCCGTCCGCGCAGGACGAATCCGGTGGGTTCGGCGGTCGCCGTGGTGATGCGGCGCGCGGTGAGGGCGCCCCATTTCCACCGGGTGTCGGAGTCGGCGAGTACGGCGACCCGTACCGCTTCTCTGGTACTTGCTTGCACGCCGAGGACGCTAGAAGGGCATTCCGCTTTTCGGCCCAACTGAGTCACAACAAACGGTGAACAGAGCCTCTCCGCCCGCTGAAGTGGGTCGGGAACCGGACCCGAGAGGGCTGGATTCACGTGCGGGGAAAGGCGGTTAATCGGCCCGCCGCTTGGTGTTCACCGAATCGCCGCCCACCGGTCGGGGGGAATGCCGGGGCGGCGCCTAGCGTCGGCCGCGTGGTCAAGCTCTCCGTCGTCGTGCCGTTCTTCAACGTGCAGACATACGCCCCCGACACCCTCATGAGCCTGCGGGCCAACGCCCGGGAGGACTTCGAGTTCCTGCTTGTCGACGACTGCTCGTCGGACGGGACCCCGGAGCTCCTCGAACGGGCCGCGCGCGAGATCCCGGGTGCCGTCCTGATCAGGCACGAGCACAACGAGGGTCTCGCCACGGCCCGGAACACCGGGCTCGACGCCGCCCGCGGCGAGTACCTCACCTTCCTCGACGGGGACGACTGGCTCGCCCCCGGCTACTACTCCCGCCTGGTCGCCGCCGCCGAGGACCTCGGCTGCGACTTCCTGCGCACCGACCACGTCTCCGTCACCGGCCGGAACCGCGGCATCCGCCGGGTGCCGGTCCCCCGGCGCGGCGAGGCGCTGAACCCGCGGGACGCGATCCTGCCGGCGCACCGCACGACCTCCGTGGACTACCCGTACGCCTGGGCGGGGATCTACCACCGGCGGCTCCTCGACCGCGGCCTTCTGCACTTCCCGCACGGTCTGCGGACGGCCGAGGACCGGCCGTGGATCTGGCGGCTGCACCGGGAGGCGGAATCGTTCGCCGCGATCGGTGAACTCGGTGTCTTCTACCGGCGGGGGGTGGCGACGTCGCTCACCCAGATCGGTGATGTACGGCAATTGGATTTCATTCGCGCTTTCGACCAGGTGATCGAGGAAACCGCGAAGGACGCGGACGCGGATCTTCTTCTCCCGAAGGCCGTCCGCACCTATTGCGCGGTCATCTCCCATCACATCGGTTCGATCGGACGATTCGAGCCGGAGGTGGCGCGCCAGTTGAAGTCGATGAGCGCGGGGGCGCTGCGGCGGATGCCGCAGGGGGTCCTCGACGAGGCCCTGACGGCGATGGGCGGGGACCGCGCGACGCTGCTGCGCCGACTGCGCCGACGGCGCCCGGCGCCACCGCCGGCCCCGGGCGCGGGCTCGGGCGCGGGCGCCGGTTCGGCCTCCGCGGAGGTGGCCGCGTGAGCACCCGCCGGACGACCCAGATCTTCTGCGCCTCCACCCTCTACGGCGCTGTGACGCTCGCCGCCGCCCTGGACAGCGGCTGCTTCGGCACCGCCGACCGCCGGATCCTCCTCGTCACCAACAACGCGGCCGTGCCGGAGACCACCCCGGCCCTCGACGAGGCCGAGGGCTTCGACCGGCTGCGCGGCCGCTTCGACTCCGTCCTGTCCTGGAACGAGACGATCTCCCCGCTCCACCCGGGCGGCTGGACGCCGCGCCCGAGCGATCTGCCGATGCTCCAGCGTCATCTGCGGAAGCTCTGGAGCCTCGGCGACGACCGCGTCGAACTCGCCCTGGAATCGCTCCAGGTGACGCCCGCCCTGGCCATCGCCCAGCTGCTGCCCGAGGCGCCGATCACCGTGTACGCGGACGGGCTCATGAGCTACGGGCCGACCCGTAACAAGATCGACCCGCTGATCGGCGGACGCGTCGGCCGGCTGCTCCACCTCGACCTCGTCCCCGGGCTCGCGCCGCTGCTGCTCGCCGAGTTCGGGGCGGTGCCGGAGGCCGTACCGACGGAGGCGTTCACCAAGGTCGTCGAGGAGCTGGCCGGTGGCCCCGCCGGGTCCGAGGGCGGGCCCGCCCTGCTGCTCGGCCAGTACCTGGCGGCGCTCAACCTGCTGACCGTCGCCGAGGAGGAGGAGCTGCACCTGCGGATGGTCAGGGGCGCGGTCGCCCTGGGCCACCGGCGGCTGGTGTTCAAGCCGCACCCGACGGCCCCCGACGCCTGGTCGCGGACGCTGGTGCGCGCGGCGGAGGCGCTCGGTGCCGAGCTGACGGTCGAGGACCGGCCGGTGCTCGCCGAGGTCCTCTACGGCGAGCTGCGGCCCGCGCTCGTCGTCGGCTGCTTCTCCACGGCGCTGCTGACCGCGCGGACGTTCTACGGGCTGCCGGTCGCCCGTGTCGGCACGGGCACCCTCCTCGAACGGCTCACCCCGTTCCAGAACAGCAACCGCATCCCGCTCACGGTCGTGGACGCCGTCGTGCCGCCCCTGGAGGAAGGGGAGGCCGGTGTCGCCGAGGTCGGGGCGGCGGAGCTGAACGACCTGGTCGCGGCCGTCGGCTTCGCGATGCAGCCGAAGATACGGCCGGAGCTGCGGGAGCCGGCGGTACGGCATCTGTCGGGCCCGCTCGCCGAGCGCACCCGGCACCACTTCACCCGCCGCCGCCTCACCGTCCTCGACCTGCCCGGCGGCCTGCCGATCCCACGCCACCCGAAGGTCCGCCTTCTCGCCCGGCGCGCGCTGCGGCTGCGCAAGGCGCTCAAGAGATAGCGGATACGCCCGCCGGCCCGGGCCCCGTGCGGGGGGCCCGGGCCCGCGGGCGCGCTCAGGCGCGGACGATCGCCTCCTGGATCTCCGTCACCCACCGCGACCGGTCCTCCGGGCACTCCAGGTACAGCTCGCGGGCATAGCGCAGCGAGCGGTAGCCGTTGGCCTCGATCCAGCGGGCGAGGGTCTGGGCGGTCGGCAGGACGGTGTCCATCGAGCCCCGGTGGACGACGGTCGCCGCCTCCTCGATGCCGGGCAGGACGTGCACCTCGACGCCCTCCACGACCGTGCCCTCGGGGACGGTCATGGCGGCGTGCACGACGACCGAGCCGTCGCCCTTGCCCGCGTCCTCGTAGTACGCGATCCCCGGGCCGAACCCGGTGAGTCCCGCGGCCTCCAGGCGGCCGCACAACTCGTCGTACATCGGCCCGATGACCGGCCCGATGTCGTGGGGGCCGAAGCTCGCGGCGACCGCGCTCAGCTCGGCGACGCGCACGGCCGGGATCTTCTTGACGACGACGTCCTGGGTGGACATGCGTCCCTCGCTCTCGATGGCTCGGAGCCGCGCGCCGACCTGGGCGAGCCGGGCCCGCGCCTCCACCAGGGCCGCTTCGAGCTCGGCCTGGCGCAGTCGCAGCATGCCCCGCAGTTCGTCCGCGTCGATCGTGTCGTCGAGGATCGCCCCCACCTGTTCGAGAGTGAAGCCGAGGTCCTTGAGCGCGATGACGCGGTTGAGCCGGGCGAGCTGGTCCGCCGTGTAGAAGCGGTAGCCGCTGTGCGGGTCGACGTGGGCCGGGCGCAGCAGTCCGATGGCGTCGTAGTGGCGCAGCATCCGGACCGACACCCGCCCGTGCCGGGCGAAGTCTCCGATGGCAAACATGACGCTCCCTACGGAACGACCTCACACGGTGTCAGGGTCAAGCGGCGCTGCTGAGGGAGAGCTTCGCGGCGAAGCCGAGGAAGAGGGCGCCCGCGGCGGAGGTCGCGCCCGCCGAGAGCCGCCTGCGGCGCCGGAACGTGGCGGCGAGCCGCGTCCCGCCGAAGATCAGCATCGTGAGGTAGAGGAAGCTGCCGATCTCCAGGAGGGTGCCGAGGACCAGGAACGAGAGGGCCGGGTAGGCGTAGCCGGGGTCCACGAACTGCACGAAGAACGAGATCAGGAAGAGGATCGCCTTCGGGTTGAAGAGGCTGATGATCAGCGCCCTCCGGTACGGGTTCTCCCCCGGAACGGCCGGAGCCTGCGCCGTCTCCTCCGCGCTCTCCTCGTCCCGCCCGCGCCACATCTCCCAGGCCGCCCGCAGCATCCCGTACGCCATCCAGGCCAGGTAGCCCGCGCCCGCGTACTTGACGATCATGAAGAGGAGGGGCGTGGTCTGGAGCAGCGAGGCGGCGCCGAGCGCGGCGAGGGTCATGAGGACGGCGTCGCCGGTGAAGACACCGGCTGCGGCCTTGTACCCGGTCCGGGTGCCCTTGCGGGCCGCGACGGACAGCACGTACAGCGAGTTCGGCCCCGGCAGAAGGATGATGAGGACGAGGCCCACGAGGTAGGTCGGAAGATCGGTGACACCCAGCATGAGGCGGTGCCTAGCCCCACCGGCGGCGGAACGGCCACCCCGGAGGAGCAGCCGGGGGATCAGAGACGTGGGCGGGGGGTGTGGGGTGGCCCACACTACCCCCACGCGCCGCACGACGACCCCAACCAGGGC
>NZ_JBHVZO010000004.1:171757-200644 GCF_042879855.1 Streptomyces sp. NPDC058326
TTCCCCGCCTTATTTTTGTTTTTCTGTCCGCCGCCAGAGGTTTATTGCTTGCTCTTGGCCTCCCCCCCCGCCTCCGCGCCCCCCCCCCCCCCCGGCCCCCCCCCCCGCCTCCGGGTTCCGTATGCCGGAAGATCAGAACGCGTCGGTGGGGACGTACGTGCCCCAGACCTCCCGCAGCGCGCCGCAGACCTCGCCGACCGTGGCCCGGGCCTTGAGGGCGTCCTTCATCGGGTACAGGACGTTGTCCGTCCCCTCGGCCGCCTTCTTCAGGGCGGCGAGCGCCGCGTCCACGGCCGCCTGGTCGCGCTCGGCGCGGAGCCTCGCGAGCCGCTCGGCCTGCTGGGCCTCGATCGCCGGGTCGACGCGCAGCGGCTCGTAGGGCTCCTCGACGTCGACCGTGTAGCGGTTGACGCCGACGACGACCCGCTCGCCGCTGTCGGTCTCCTGGGCGATCCGGTAGGCGGAGCGCTCGATCTCGCTCTTCTGGAAGCCGCGCTCGATCGCGCTGACCGCGCCGCCCATCTCCTCGACCCGGTCCATCAGCTCCAGGGCGGCGGCCTCGACGTCGTCGGTCATCTTCTCGACCACGTACGAGCCGGCGAAGGGGTCGACGGTGGCGGTGACGTCCGTCTCGTACGCGAGGACCTGCTGGGTGCGCAGGGCGAGGCGGGCGGACTTGTCCGTCGGCAGGGCGATGGCCTCGTCGAAGGAGTTGGTGTGCAGCGACTGTGTGCCGCCGAGGACGGCCGCGAGGCCCTGCACGGCGACGCGCACCAGGTTGACCTCGGGCTGCTGGGCGGTGAGCTGGACGCCCGCGGTCTGGGTGTGGAAGCGGAGCATCAGCGACTTGGGGTTCTCCGCGCCGAACTCCTCCTTCATGACCCGGGCCCAGATCCGGCGGGCCGCCCGGAACTTGGCGACCTCCTCCAGGATCGTCGTACGGGCCACGAAGAAGAAGGAGAGCCGGGGCGCGAAGTCGTCGACGTCCATGCCGGCGGCGACGGCGGTCCGTACGTACTCGATGCCGTCGGCGAGGGTGAACGCGATCTCCTGCGCGGGCGAGGCACCGGCCTCGGCCATGTGGTAGCCGGAGATCGAGATGGTGTTCCACTTCGGGATCTCGGCCCTGCAGTACTTGAAGATGTCGGCGATCAGCCGCAGCGAGGGCTTCGGCGGGAAGATGTACGTGCCGCGGGCGATGTACTCCTTGAGCACGTCGTTCTGGATCGTGCCGGTCAGCCGGTCGGCCGGCACGCCCTGCTCCTCGCCGACGAGCTGGTAGAGCAGGAGGAGGAGGGCGCCGGGGGCGTTGATGGTCATCGACGTGGAGACCTTGTCGAGCGGGATCCCGTCGAAGAGGATCCGCATGTCGTCGATCGAGTCGATCGCGACGCCGACCTTGCCGACCTCGCCGTGCGCGAGGGGGGCGTCGGAGTCGTGGCCCATCTGGGTCGGCAGGTCGAAGGCGACGGAGAGGCCCGTCGTGCCGTTGGCGATGAGCTGCTTGTAGCGGGCGTTGGACTCGACGGCCGTGCCGAAGCCCGCGTACTGGCGCATGGTCCAGGGCCGGCCGGTGTACATCGACGGGTACACGCCACGGGTGAAGGGGTACGCGCCGGGTTCGCCCAGCTTCTCCGCGGGATCCCACCCGTCAAGGGCGTCCGGTCCGTAGACCGGTTCGATGGGCAGCCCCGACTCCGACTCGCGCGCCATGCGTTGTGCCTCCCGATAGATCTGCCGGCTGGTCACTCAGCGGTACCGACCTTCGCGACGGACTGTAGCGGCGGCCGTCCCGGGCGGTGGAGAGCAGCACGCTGGGACCTTCCTCACAGCATGCGCGGTCCGTGGTCCGGGTGCGCAACCGCACACGCGCGGAAAGCATCCCTACGTACACACGACACGTCCCGGGGGGCAACGATGAAGCGGTCTTCTTCCGTCATACGCAGAGCGGTACTGGCAGCGGCCTCGGTGGCCCTCGCCACCGCTTGTACGGCCCAGGCGAGCGGCTCCGCGGGCGGCTCGGGAGGCGGCTCGGCGAGTCCGACGAAGGCGCCGACGACCGCCGCCCCGACCGGGGACGGCAAGGCGCCCTCCCCGTCCGCCACGTCGACCGCACCCGCCACCCCGGCCACGGAGGCCCCGACGACCGGGACGACGCCGACCACCGAGGCGTCGACCACCGGGCCCGCGCCGACCACGGAGGCGCCGAGCCCCGAGGTCATGATGCGCGACGGCGACGAGAGCGAGCAGGTCCGGGAGCTCCAGGCGCGGCTGCGGCAGCTCGGTCACTTCGACCGGGCGCCCACCGGTTTCTACGGGACGATGACGGCCGGTGCGGTCAAGGCCTTCCAGAAGAAGCAGGGGCTGGAGCGGACGGGCTCGGTCGACGAGACGACCTGGCGGAAGCTGCTCGGCGCCAGCCGGAAGCCGACGGCCGACGAGCTGAAGCCGTCGACCACCAACAAGCTGGACACGCCCGACGCCCGGTGCCTGACCGGCCGGGTGCTCTGCATCAGCAAGGAGAGCCGGACCCTCGCCTGGATGATCGACGGCAAGGTCGTCTCGGCGATGGACGTCCGCTTCGGCTCGGAGAACACCCCGACCAGGGAGGGCACGTTCAGCGTGGGCTGGAAGGCCCGTGAGTGGACGTCGACGATCTACCACACGCCCATGCCGTACGCGATGTTCTTCAGCGGCGGCCAGGCGGTGCACTACTCGTCGGACTTCGCGGCCCGCGGCTACAACGGGGCCTCGCACGGCTGTGTCAACGTCCGGGACCGGGCGAAGCTCGCGGCCCTCTTCGACCAGGTGAAGGTCGGCGACAAGGTCGTCGTCCACTGGTGAACCGGGAGGGAGGAAGAGAGGGCGCGGGTGGGACCGGGGGAACGTGTCCCACCCGCGCCGGGTGCGCGGAGCCGTAGGTACGGGGGGAACCCCGGCTCGCCGCGCGGCCGATGACCAGTCGGCTCACTCAGTACTGCGCCGACGGGCCGAGAAGTGTTACACCGCGAGCGGAACGCGTGTGGTGACCGCGATTCCGAGGGGCGGCGCGGTGGAGAGCCGGACGGAGTCCGCAGCCGTCCTCGCGGTGTCACGGCGGTCCGTGCCGCCGCTTCCGGCGGAGCCGCCGGCGGAGTCGCCGCGCTTGTCGTCCGGTGCGCGGTCGCGCTCGTCCCGGGGCCGGTCGCCGTTCTTGGCGTCGCCTTCGGAGTCGTCCTTGGAGTCGTCCCTGGACTCGTCCTTGGTGCTGTCCCCGGGCGCGCCCGTGGCGCCGCCCAGGATCCGGTCGCAGTAGCGGCGCAGGGTCTCGCCGCCGCGCAGGCCGGTCGTGAGCTGCTTGCGGCCGGTGGCGTCGAGCCTCCCGGCCCGGTACTCCCGGCAGGCCTTGACGGCCTGCGTCAGGGAGGGTGCCGTCCCCTGGGTCTCGCCGGCGCCGCCGGAACCCGCTCCCGTACCGCCCGGGTGGGTGCCTGTGCCCGCCGTGGTCCCTCCCGGCCGCGGGGTGCCCGGGCCGCCGGTGCTCGTTCCGGGCCCGTCCGGGCTTCCGGTGGGCGGTGCGACGGTGCCGGCGGAGGGGCTCACGCCCGGCGTGGGTTCACCGTCGGCACCCGGTCGCGTCGGGGGCGCCTCGGGGTCCTCGCGTATACCGGGCTCCTTCGAGACGAGGGGGTCGGCCGTCTCCCCCGCCGTGACGGAGCTGGCGGGCGCCGGACCCACCAGCGGCAGCACACCTGTTCCAGCGGCTACGGCGACCCCGCCGACGGTGACGGCGGCGACCGCGGCGGCGAGTCCGAACCGCACGGAACGCCGCCAGCGCCGCGCGGAGGCGGTGGCCGGCGCGAGCCGCACCCGGCCGAGGTCGGCGTGGACGGTACGGCCGGGCGCGCCGGTCACCTCGGGGGCACGGACGGCGGCACGACCGGCGGTGGCCTGCCGGAAGGCGGCGAGCGCGGCGGCCTCGCCCGGCAGTTCGCCGCGCCCGGCCAGGGGCGCGGCCGGGGTGCGGGCCGCTTCGAGTGCCACGGCGAGGCTCTCGGCCTGAGCGCGCGCGTGGTCGTCGACGGCGTCGACCGGCTCGCCGCGGAGCAGCCGCTCCGCGGCCTCCTGGTCGAGCCACTGGTACCGCTCGTCGGCCATCACATGTCCTTCTGCGTACGGGGACGTGATTGCGTCACACCGCGGGGCGGCACGGACCCGGGGAGGCGCCCGCGTTGCGGAGGCACACCGTCCAGCGCGGCGACGGCCTCGGCGGCGCCGTCCGCCCCCTCCGCGTCACCGTCGACACCGAGGAGTTCCGCGAGCTTCTTCAGGCCGCGGTGGGCGGCCGTGCGTACGGCGCCGGGGCGTTTCCCCAGCGTGTCGGCGGCGCTCTTGGCGTCGAGGCCGACGACGACACGCAGGACGACGGCCTCGGCCTGGTCCTGCGGAAGCTGGGCGATCAGCCGCATGGTGTGACCGGTGGCGAGGGCCTCCAGGGCTTCGCCCGCGGTGTCGGACGCGGCGGGCCGCTCGGTGAGTTCGGCCTCGTCGGCGCCGGCGGCGGGGCGCCTGCCGCGCATCCGTATGTGGTCGAGCGCACGGTTGCGGGCGATCCGGGCGGCCCAGCCGCGGAACCGGTCCGCGTCGCCGTCGAATCGGTCGAGGTCGCGGGCGATCTGCAGCCAGGACTCCGAGGCGACGTCCTCCGCGTCGGTGTCGCCGACCAGTGTGCGTATGTAGCCGAGCAGCCGTGGGTGCACGGCGCGGTACACAGCACGGAAGGCGTCCTCGTCCCCGTCCTGCGCAGCGAGCACCGCGGCCGTCAGCTCCGCGTCGTCCCCCAGCACTCCCCAAACCCTGTTCGTCGGTCGCGTCGTCGCCTCATCGCGGCTGGTCACCACCGCCACGCCGCCTCGCGCACCTGCACGCTACGTCGTGTCGCGGCGCCGCGTCCACGCGATCCGGGGTCTTTGTGCAACTTGCAACCTGCGGGCGACGGCGTGCGAGAAGCGTGCGGGGCGCGGGCGCGGGCGGGCGCGCGGGGCGGTGTGACAGAAAACGCACCCTCGGCGCTGAAAGGAGTACGGAGCCGTGCTGCGGCCCCGTGGATGACGACCGGGGCCTCTCCTGTGGGGGGTGGCGGCCCCGGTCGTCTCCCATTTCCCGGGTCTTTCCGGCACCTTCTCGCACGCTCTTCCCGCCCGGGGAGCGGTGCGCCCTCACCACTGTCAACTGACGGTTGACACTGAAGGAGTGTCAACCTACGGTTGCACTCATGACGAATCCAGTCGTTCCGAACGTTCCCGTCCGTCTCGACGAACTCATCGAAGCGATCAAGAAGGTGCACCCCGACGCCCTGGAGCAGCTCTCCGGCGCGGTCATCGCGGCGGACCACCTCGGCGACGTCGCCGACCACCTCATCGGCCACTTCGTGGACCAGGCCCGGCGCTCCGGCGCCTCCTGGACCGACATCGGCCGCAGCATGGGCGTGACCCGGCAGGCGGCCCAGAAGCGTTTCGTCCCCAAGGAGCCGGACGCGGAGAAGACGGACCCGAACGCCGGGTTCAACCGCTTCACCCCCCGCGCCCGGAACGTGGTCATGGCCTCCCAGAACGAGGCCACGGCCGTCGGCAACGCCGAGATCACCCCCGCCCACCTCGCGCTCGGCCTGCTCGCCGAACCCGAGGGAATCGCGGCGTACTGGATCACTTCCCAGGGCGTGACCCTCGACCAGGTCCGTGAGGCCGCCGCCGCGGTCCTGCCGCCCGCCGTCGACGAGCCGCCCGCCCTCGTCCCGTACGACGCGGCGGCGAAGAAGGTCCTGGAGCTGACGTTCCGCGAGGCCCTGCGCCTCGGCCACAACTACGTCGGCACCGAGCACATCCTGCTGGCCCTCCTGGAGCACGAGGACGGCACGGGCGTGCTCACCGGTCTCGGGCTCGACAAGGCGACGGCGGAGCGGCAGATCGCCGAGACCATCGCCTCGGCGACGATCGAGGCGCCCGAGTCCTGACCGGACCGGTTCCCTCAGGCGGTACGGGCCCGGCGCGAGACCACCGCGCGCAGCACCCGGCCGCCCTCGACGGAGAGTTCACGCGCCCGGCGCAGACCGGTCGGGCCGTGGGCGACCGATTCGAGGACGGCCTGCTGGCGGCGGAGTTCCCCAGCGAGCAGCGGGCCCGCGCCGTCCGTGTCCCCGGCCCGGCAGCGCTCGACGAGGCCGTCGGTGATCTCGGCGGCGTCGTACCGGCCGTGCAGGGCGAGGGCCGTGGCCGAGCAGGCGTGGGCCCAGGCGCGGAGGTCGTCGGCTGTCCAGGCCGCCGGTGCGGCGGCCAGCATCCCGCGTACGGCCCCGGCGTCCTCCGTGGCGCCGGTGTCCAGTTCGACCCGGGCCTTGGCGACGGCCTCGCCCCAGACGCTCCCGTCGCCCCGCGCGACGGCCGCCCACACGGGCCGCAGGGCGTCGCCGCGGTCGGCGGCGAGCAGTGGGAGGCAGCGGTCGAGGCACGCGAGACCGGCCGCGGCCAGGCCTCGCTCGTCGGCCCCGTCGATCAGTTCCAGCAGGCTCCGGCCGTTCTCCGACGTCATGGACGCCTCCTCGCCACCCGATGCGGACGCAGTACTTCCTCTACTGCGCCGAGGGGCGCTTTTTCGTCACTGCGCGGCCGGAATCATGCCAGTGGCCTTGGCGTGCTGCATAGAGGTCAGACGCCGGACGAAGAGGATGGCGAGGACGGCGGCGGTGATGTCGAGGACGTAGCCGGCGAGGGACCAGGAGGACGCCGTGACGTAGGCCTCGGGAGTCTCGGCCACCTTGTAGAGCTGCGAGGCGACCCTGTCCACGATCATGTCGGCGACCCAGAACAGCCACCAGCTGTTGAGCAGCAGCAGCTCGCGGGCGCCGTCGGCGCCGTACGGCTGCCAGCGGCTGGCGCGCCAGATGTCGGCGGCGACCCCGCGCGGAATCCACAGGTTGGCGATGGGGATGAACCATCCGCCGATGGCCCAGCCGGGCTTCCGGCCCTGCAGGTCGCCGGCCCATACCTCGGCGTTCTTCCGCAGCCGGTGGAACCAGACGATGAAGACGACCCCGGTCGCCACGTACAGCGTGAACGCCATGCTGTACGCCACGTTCAGGTCGAGAGCCCCGAACACGGCCGGGTCGAAGAAGTCCGTGGCGACGTCGGTGAACAGGAAGCGGAGCTCGATCCCGCCGAGCAGCAGATCGAAGGCGATGTTGCCCGCGAGCAGGCGATGACGGCATACGAAAGGCCGTTCGGGTTGCGGAGCATGGGTGTGCGGTCCCCCCAGGGAAGAATCGGCGCCCCTCCCCGAGGCGCCGGCGGCGGCCGAGCGGCCGCCGCCGGGGGAACGTACGCGATCCGGAGCCGTCGCGTCCACGACGGGTGTCAGCGCACCTTCGTCGCCAGCGTCCGGAACTGGTCCCAGGTCAGGGACGGTTTCGCCGGGTCCCAGACCTTCTGGGCCAAGGCCGTGAGCGGCATGCGGATGCCCTCCGCCACCTGCGCCTGGGTCTGCGACCGGGACAGGTCGCACCAGACCGCGAAGCGGGCCCCGAGGATCTGGGAGTCGTACCGGGCCGGCACCGGGGCCGTGCCGCGCAGGACGAGCGGCGTCCACTGTTCGTAGATGCGGCGGCCCGTGGGGTACGTGAACTGGTTCGGCTCGCCGAGGACGTAGTAGAGGTACTCGTCGTTGAGGTTCACGACCTTGCGGCCCTCGGCCAGGTACTCGGCCGGCGGGCGGGCGCCTATCTCCTTGCCGGTCCAGTACTCGACCTCGATGCGCCGGTCGGCGTCGACGACCCCGCCCCGGAAGAAGCCGTCGTTCCAGGCCTTCGCCACCTTGCCCGTGCCGCGCACCACCGCCGCGCGGTTGTTCAGCCAGCCCTCCGCCAGATCCTGGACGCCTGCCTGGGGCCCGTACCTCTGCCGGGCCGCCGCGGCGAGCTGCGGGTAGGAGGCGGACGGACTGCGGACGGTCAGCGCCTGGTACTCGTCGGCGCCGACGTGGAACCAGCCGCCGGGGAAGAGGGCCGCGTACTCGCGCAGCAGCTCGTCGACGAGCCGCGCGGCGGCGGGCTTGGAGATGTCGATCGCGCCCTGGCGCGGGGTGCCCTGGACATTGCGGAGTTGCAGGTCCGGGTGGGCGCGCAGGACGGCGCCGAGGTGTCCCGGCGAGTCGATCTCGGGCACGACGGTGATGTGCAGGGTCTGCGCGAGGGCGAGGATCCGGCGTACCTCGGCCTTGGTGAGGTGCTCGGCCGAGACGATCTCGGGGTGGGTGTCCGAGGCGATCCGGAAGCCCTGGTCGTCGGAGAAGTGCAGACCGAACTGGTTGAGCTTGAGGTCGGCCATCTCCCGGAGCCGGGCCTCGATCCACTCGGCGGTGAAGAACTTGCGGGCGATGTCGAGGTTCAGTCCGCGCTGGGGCTTCGCGGGGGCGTCGGTGACGGTGCCCTCGGGCATCGCGCCCGAGCCCTTCACCGACTGCTTGAGGGTGCGGGTGCCGTAGAAGACGCCTGCCTCGTCGGGGCCGCTGATCCGGACCCGGTTGTCGCGGACGGTGAGGGTGTACGACTCGGGGGCGCCCTGGGCCCCGAGGGCCAGTTCGACGTCTCCGGGTCCGGCGGCGACGGCGCCCCGGTACGGGATGCCGAGTTCCCCGGCGAGCAGCCTGCCCTCGTCGGCGAGGCCCGCGCTGTTCGCCGCGACGACGACCCCGCCCGTCGGCGCGGGCTTCCAGCCGGGGCCCCGGGCGGCCTCGTGGTCGCGGACGGCGGGAACGGTGCGGGGCGCGGTGGAGAGCGGGTAGGTCCGGGTCGGCGAGGGTGTCGGGCTGGGCCGCGCGCTGGTGGGCGTCGCACTCGCGGACGCGCCGCCGGACGGCGCGGAGGGGGGCGTGGGCGTCCCGGACGGAGATCCGTTGGAGCAGGCCGCCACGGTGACCAGTGTCACCGCGGTCGCCAGGAACGCGGGGCCCCGGTGGGACCCTCGTATGGAGTACCGCATCATTCGGAATCCTCCCGTACGGCGGGCGGTCCGGCCAATCGGCGGAACAGAACCAGATCATCCGTCACTTGTTCCGAAACTCTCCCTTCCGGGTGAAATTCGCGCATCCGTCGGACACTTCCCTCGTCCCGTCGATAACGTTGAGTCACGTCCACCCCACCCGTCCCGGAGTACCGGAGCCCACGCTGACCAGCGACACCCATCTCCCCTACCGGAAGCCGGGCTCCACGGACACGCCTGCCACCCCCGCCATACCCGCCCAGCACAAGGGCCCGGCGCACCGGGACGCACCGCGCGGGCCCCGTGGACTCACCGGATTCAACGCCGCCACGCCCGCCGAGGCCGAAGCGCTGCTGCTCTCCTGCTGCCACAGTCGGCGTTGGGCCGAACGGGTGGCGGCGCACCGCCCGTACCCGACCGTGGACGCCCTCCTCGCCGCCGCCGACGAGGCCGGGTACGACCTGTCCCGCGCCGACCTCGACGAGGCGCTGGCCGCCGAGTCCTCCGCCCTGCCGCGTCCGGACGCCCCGCCGGCCGCCCGGACGGCGCTGCGGGCCGCCCATGCCGCCTACGAGAGCAGCTTCGGGCACGCGTTCGTGATCAGTCTCGACGGGGTGAGCCCCGGGGAGCGGCTCGACCAGGTTTTGGCAGGCATTCGGTCACGTCTCGGCAACGAACCGGAGGAGGAAAGGGTCGTCGCGGCCGAGGAACTGAGGCGGCTGGCCCGCGCCCGGCTGGCCCTCCGGCTCACCGAGGTGCTCACACCCCGACACACCGGACCGTGATTACGTCCGGAATACGGCGATTCCGGCCCCTGCGATAGCCCGTCCGTGCCTCTTTGATCACACCTATGGACCCCGCGCGAGCGAACCGACAAGTCGTCGCTACGATGACCGGGGCCGGAGGACCGTACCCGGCCGGGTCAGACCGACAGAGAAGCCGGCCGACCCTGATCCCCGCTCCCGGAGGGTTTTTCCGTGCCGGCTGGAACGCTGTACCGCGGCCGGGAAGGAATGTGGAGCTGGGTGGCTCATCGAGTCACCGGCGTCCTCATCTTCTTCTTCCTGTTCGTACACGTGCTGGACACCGCTCTCGTCCGCGTCTCCCCCGAGGCGTACGACGAGGTCGTCGCGACCTACAAGACGCCGATCGTCGCTCTTCTGGAGTACGGCCTCGTCGCAGCCATCCTCTTCCACGCGCTGAACGGCCTGCGGGTCATCGCCGTGGACTTCTGGTCCAAGGGCCCGCGCTACCAGAAGCAGATGCTCTGGACCGTCGTGGGCATCTGGGTCGTCCTGATGGCGGGCTCGCTGTACCCCATCCTCGGCCACGCCGCACGTGAACTGTTCGGGAGCTGACGCCAGACATGTCTGCTGACACCACCTCCACCACGATCGGTCCCGTCGAGGGCGGCGCCCACTACGACGTGGACAACCCGGCCCCGTACATCGAGGCCCCCCGCAAGCGCACCGGCAAGACGCCGAAGGCGACCCGCGGCAACTTCGAGATGGCCGCGTGGCTCTTCATGCGCCTCTCGGGCATCGTCCTGGTCGTCCTGGTCCTCGGCCACCTGCTGATCCAGCTCTTCCTCGACGGCGGCGTCTCCAAGATCGGCTTCGCCTTCGTGGCCGGCCGCTGGGCGTCCCCGTTCTGGCAGGTCTGGGACCTCCTGATGCTCTGGCTCGCCATGCTGCACGGCGCCAACGGCCTCCGTACCGTCATCAACGACTACGCGGAGCGGGCCAACACGCGCCTGTGGCTCAAGGGCCTGCTGTACACCGCCACGGTGTTCACCATCCTTCTGGGCACGCTGGTGATCTTCACCTTCGACCCGAACATCCGCTAGGCACGGGGCTGAGGTAATCCACGTCATGAAGATCCACAAGTACGACACCGTCATCGTCGGCGCCGGTGGCGCCGGCATGCGCGCCGCCATCGAGTCGACGAAGCGCAGCCGCACCGCCGTCCTGACGAAGCTCTACCCCACCCGCTCCCACACGGGCGCCGCGCAGGGCGGCATGGCCGCCGCGCTCGCCAACGTGGAGGAGGACAACTGGGAGTGGCACACCTTCGACACGGTCAAGGGCGGTGACTACCTGGTCGACCAGGACGCCGCCGAGATCCTGGCGAAGGAGGCCATCGACGCCGTCCTCGACCTGGAGAAGATGGGCCTGCCGTTCAACCGGACCCCGGACGGCACCATCGACCAGCGCCGCTTCGGCGGCCACTCCCGCAACCACGGCGAGGCCCCGGTCCGCCGGTCCTGCTACGCCGCGGACCGCACCGGCCACATGATCCTCCAGACGCTGTACCAGAACTGCGTCAAGGAGGGCGTGGAGTTCTTCAACGAGTTCTACGTCCTGGACCAGCTGATCACCGAGGTCGACGGCGTCAAGAAGTCCGCCGGTGTGGTCGCGTACGAGCTGGCCACCGGCGAGATCCACATCTTCCAGGCCAAGGCCGTCATCTACGCGTCCGGCGGCACCGGCAAGTTCTTCAAGGTGACCTCCAACGCGCACACGCTGACCGGTGACGGCCAGGCGGCCTGCTTCCGGCGCGGTCTGCCGCTGGAGGACATGGAGTTCTTCCAGTTCCACCCGACGGGCATCTGGCGCATGGGCATCCTGCTGACGGAGGGCGCCCGCGGTGAGGGCGGCATCCTCCGCAACAAGGACGGCGAGCGCTTCATGGAGAAGTACGCGCCGGTCATGAAGGACCTCGCGTCCCGTGACGTCGTCTCCCGCTCCATCTACACGGAGATCCGCGAGGGCCGCGGCTGCGGTCCCGAGGGCGACCACGTCTTCCTCGACCTGACGCACCTTCCGCCGGAGCAGCTCGACGCCAAGCTCCCGGACATCACCGAGTTCGCCCGTACGTACCTCGGCATCGAGCCGTACACGGACCCGATCCCGATCCAGCCCACCGCGCACTACGCCATGGGCGGCATCCCGACCAACGTCGAGGGTGAGGTCCTCGCGGACAACACCACCGTCGTCCCGGGCCTGTACGCGGCCGGCGAGGTCGCCTGCGTGTCGGTGCACGGCGCCAACCGCCTCGGCACCAACTCGCTGCTCGACATCAACGTCTTCGGCAAGCGCTCCGGCATCGCCGCCGCCGAGTACTCCGCCAAGAACGACTTCGTCGAGCTGCCGGAGAACCCGGAGTCCCTCGTCGTCGCGCAGATCGAGAAGCTGCGCAACTCCACGGGCAACGAGCGGGTCGCCGACCTGCGCCGCGAGCTCCAGGAGACGATGGACGCCAACGTGATGGTGTTCCGCACGGAGCAGACCATCAAGACGGCCGTCGAGAAGATCGCCGAACTGCGCGAGCGCTACGAGAACGTGTCCATCCAGGACAAGGGCAAGCGCTTCAACACGGACCTCCTTGAGGCCATGGAGCTGGGCAACCTGCTCGAACTAGCCGAGGTCATGGCCGTCTCGGCCCTGGCGCGCAAGGAGTCCCGCGGCGGTCACTACCGCGAGGACTACCCCAACCGCGACGACGTCAACTTCATGCGCCACACCATGGCGTACCGCGAGGTCGGCGAGGACGGCTCCGAGACCGTCCGTCTCGACTACAAGCCGGTCGTCCAGACCCGCTACCAGCCGATGGAGCGTAAGTACTGATGGCTACTCCCGTACTGGACAAGGTGGAGAAGGACTCCGCCGCCTCCCCGTACATCACGGTCACGATGCGGATCCGCCGCTTCAACCCCGAGGTGTCGGACGCGTCGGTCTGGGAGGACTTCCAGATCGAGATCGACCCGAAGGAGCGTGTGCTCGACGCCCTCCACAAGATCAAGTGGGACGTCGACGGCACGCTGACCTTCCGCCGCTCGTGCGCGCACGGCATCTGCGGCTCGGACGCGATGCGGATCAACGGCAAGAACAGGCTCGCCTGCAAGACGCTGATCAAGGACATCAACCCCGAGAAGCCCATCACGGT
The DNA here is from genome assembly GCF_042879855.1 of Streptomyces sp. NPDC058326. Classification (NCBI taxonomy): domain Bacteria; kingdom Bacillati; phylum Actinomycetota; class Actinomycetes; order Kitasatosporales; family Streptomycetaceae; genus Streptomyces; species Streptomyces sp. NPDC058326. The sequence goes on from NZ_JBHVZO010000004.1 coordinate 184,714, forward strand.
CGAGGCCATCAAGGGCCTCACGGTGCTGAAGGACCTCGTCGTCGACATGGAGCCCTTCTTCCAGGCGTACCGGGACGTCATGCCGTTCCTGGTCACCAAGGGCAACGAGCCGACGCGTGAGCGTCTGCAGTCCGCCGAGGACCGCGAGCGCTTCGACGACACCACCAAGTGCATCCTGTGCGCCGCGTGCACGTCGTCCTGCCCGGTCTTCTGGAACGACGGCCAGTACTTCGGTCCGGCCGCGATCGTCAACGCGCACCGCTTCATCTTCGACTCGCGTGACGAGGCGGGCGAGCAGCGCCTGGAGATCCTGAACGACAAGGACGGCGTGTGGCGCTGCCGCACGACGTTCAACTGCACCGACGCGTGCCCGCGCGGCATCGAGGTCACGAAGGCCATCCAGGAAGTGAAGCGCGCGCTGATCACGCGTCGTTTCTGACGTCCCGTTCGGCCGTCAAGGCCCGCTTCTGTACGCTGCGGCGTGCAGGAGCGGGCTTTTTCTTTGCGGAGGACGGGGAACCGATGAGCGAGCCGAACCCTTACAAGTCGGACGACTACGAGTGGGGGCCGGGCCAGCAGGCCGGGACGCCGGGGTACGGGTACCCGCAGAGTCCGTCGTACCAGCCGACGCTCCCCGAGGGGGTGCCGGTGCCGCAGGCGTATCCGGCACCGCCGCAGGTCGGGGGGCCGCTGCTCGTCCTCGGTGACATCACCGTCGTCGGCGACCAGATCATCACGCCGGCCGGGCCCATGCCCCTGAAGGGCGCCGTCTGGAACGCGATGGACATGACGCGGAACGAGGAGAAGATCTCCACGACCGGGATCGTGCTCGCGTGTGTCTTCGTCGCGTTCTGCGGTCTCGGCCTGCTGTTCCTGCTGATGAAGGAGCAGCGCACCACCGGTTTCGTGCAGGTCACCGTGACCAGCGGGGGCAAGTACCACTCGGCGATGATTCCCGCCATGCGGCCGGACACCATTCACTGGGTGATGGGGCAGCTCAACTACGCGCGGTCGCTCAGCATCTGAGTCGCCGGACCCGTTGTGCGCGGGCTCAGCCGTGCCAGGGGCGGCCGGCGGGCTCCGTCGACTCGGCCTCGACCATGACCCGGCGCAGCATGTCGTTGAGGAGGGCCCGCTCCTCGGGGGCGAGGACGCCGAGCAGCCGGTACTCCTCGTGGCCGAGGACGTCCATCGCGCCGAGCCAGGTCTCGCGGCCGGCGGCGGTGAGCTCGACGACGACCCGGCGCCGGTCGGTCGTGGACTGGGTACGGCGGACGAAGCCGCGCTTCTCCAGGGCGTCGAGGCGGCCCGAGACGGAGGCGGGGGCCAGGTCGAGGTCCTGGGCGAGCTCGGAGGGGGCGGCGCTGCCGCCACGCCCGGCGATCTTGTGGAGCGTGTCGAACTCGTGGCGCTCCAGGTCGAAGTCGACGAGGGACTGCTCCCTGACGCGCCGGAGGTGGACGGAGAGCTTCTTCATCCGGGTGACGGCGCCTTCGACGACGGGGTCGAGGGCGGGCAGGACGGGCTGCCAGCGGGCGACGTGCCCGTCGGTCCAGTCGCGCGCCTCGCTCGGGGCGCCCGGTTCGCTCGGGGTCCGTGTCTCGCTCGGGGTGCCCGGTTCGCTCGGGGTCCGTGTCTCGCTCGGGGTGCGCGGTTCGCTCGGAGTACGCGGTTCCTCGGGGTGCTCCATGGGGTGATCGTACGTCGGCGGGGGGAGAAACTCCCGAGAAGTAATTCGTTGACGAATTATTCGATATCGAAATAGTCTCCGGCTCATGATCGCTGCCACCACCCCGGCGACCCCGCCCGCCCCGCACCCCCTGCGCACCCGCTCCTTCCGGCTGCTCTTCGCCGGCCGCACCCTCTCCCTCCTGGGGGACGCCGCCATCCCGGCCGCCCTCGCCCTCGCCGTTCTCGAAGCCACCGGCTCCACCTCGGCACTCGCCCTGGTCCTCGCCTGCGCGATGGTCCCCAAGCTGCTCCTGCTGCCCTTCGGCGGGGTCGCGGGCGACCGCTTCGACGCCCGCACGGTCGCGCTCACCACGGATCTCGTACGGTGTGCCACCCAGCTCCTCGTCGGCGCCCAGCTCCTCGGCGGCGCCCCGAGCCTCGCCGTCCTCGCGGTGGCCGAGGCCCTCGGCGGAGCGGCCGGGGCCTTCGCGATGCCGACGATGTCACCCCTGGTCAAGGGCACGGTGCCGACCGGGTCCCTGCACCGGGCCAACGCGGCGATGGGGGTCGCCCAGAGCGCCACCAGGCTCGGCGGACCGGCGCTCGCGGGCGCCCTCGTCCTGACCGTCGGGCCCGGCTGGGCCTTCGTCCTGGACGCGGCCACCTTCGCCCTCAGCGCGCTGCTCCTGACGGCCGTACGCGTGGAGCGCGTACCGGTCCCGCGCCGCTCGTTCCGCGCGGATCTGGTGGAGGGCTGGCAGGAGGTCCGCTCCCGGGACTGGTACTGGACCAGCCTGATCGGCCACAGCGCCTGGAACGGCGCCGCGGCCGTCCTCATGACCCTCGGGCCCGCCGTCGCCGTGCAGCGGCTCGGGGGCGGCGCCACCTGGGTCGCCCTGCTCCAGGTCGGGGCCGTGGGCTTCCTGCTCGGCGCACTCCTCGCCGGCCGGGCCCGGCCCCGGCGCCCCGTCCTGACCGCGAACCTGGGGCTCGCCACGTACGCCCTGCCCCTGGTCCTCCTCGCGGTCGCCGCGCCCGCGCCGCTGACGATCGCCGCCTACGGCCTCGCACAGGCGGGGCTCGGCTTCCTCTCCCCCGTGTGGCAGACCGCAGTCCAGCGGGCGGTGCCCGCCCACGCGCTCGCCCGGGTCACCTCGTACGACTGGCTTCTCTCGCTGGCCGCGATGCCCCTGGGGTACGCCCTGGCCCCGCTCGCGGCCGCCGCCTGGGGCCCCGAAGTGCCGCTCCTCGCCGCCGCCCTGACGGTCGGCGGCTGCTGTCTGGGGACGGCGCTCGTGCCGGGGGTGCGGAGGTTCGGGGCGGGGAGCCGGGCAGGTGGCGGCGAACAGGCCTCCCCCACAACTTGAACACGTTCAAAGAGAGGTCTACAGTCAGGACTGCCAGCTTTTGAACGCGTTCAAGGGAGGGTGGGGCATGGACCTCACTGTCATCGCGTACATCGTCTACCTGCTGATCAGCGTCGCCCTGACCGTCTGGGTCGCGCGCACGCTCAGCCGCAACGGAAGGATCTTCCTCGCGGACGTCCTCCACGGGAACGAGAAGCTCGCCGAGGCGGTCAACCACCTCCTGGTGGTCGGCTTCTACCTCGTCAACTTCGGCTTCGTCGCCCTCTACCTCAGCCAGGACGAGGCCGTCCTCGACGCCCGCGCGCTCTTCGAGGCCCTCTCCGTGAAGCTCGGGGTCGTCCTGCTCGTCCTCGGCGTGATGCACCTCGGGAACGTCTACGTCCTGAACAAGATCCGCCGCCGCGGCGTCATGGAGCGCGAACAGGTCCCGCCGGTCGGCCCGCAGGGCTGGACCACCGCACCCAAGGCCGGCCCCTGGGCCCCGCCCGCACCCCAGGGCTGACCCGCCGTGCCGGCCACGACCGCGCCGACGACCCCCGTGGGACGTCTGACCGTGCTCTACGACGCCGACTGCCCGCTCTGCGTGCACCTCAGGCACTGGCTGCTGCGTCAGCGGCAGCTCGTCCCGCTCGACCTCGTACCGGCCGGGTCGCAGGAGGCGAGGCGCCGCTTCCCGGACCTCGACCACACCGCCACCCTGCGGGAGATCACCGTGGTCGGGGACCGGGGCCAGGTCTACCGGGAGACCTCCGCCTGGATCGTCTGCCTCTGGGCGCTCGCCGAGCACCGGCCCAGGGCACACTGGCTCGCCACCCCCGCCGGGCAGCCCTTCGCCCGGATGACCGTCCTCGCGGCGGCGAAGTGGCGCGAGGCCCTCAAGGGACCGGCCTGCGAGGACGGGCGCTGCGAGGTGTCCGGTCCGCCCGGCTAGGCTCGGCCCCGTGAAGGACGCGACCGAAGAGAAGAAGACCGACGGGAAGCCGGCCGCCGAGAAGCAGGACGGCGACAAGAAGGCCCCGAAGAGCGAGCAGACCCGCACCCTCATCCTCGAAACCGCGCTCCGGCTGTTCAGGGAGCGCGGTTACGACAAGACGACGATGCGGGCCATCGCTCAGGAGGCCGGGGTCTCCGTCGGCAACGCGTACTACTACTTCTCCTCCAAGGAGCACCTCGTCCAGGGCTTCTACGACCGGATCGCCCAGGAGCACCAGGCGGCCGTCGAGCCCATCCTGACCGGCGGCGAGAAGGACCTCACGGCGCGGATCCGGGGGGTCTACCTCGGCTGGCTGGACATCGCGGAGCCGTACCACGAGTTCGCGGCCCAGTTCTTCAAGAACGCCGCCGACCCGGACAGCCCGCTCAGCCCGTTCTCGCCCGAGTCGGAGGGCCCGCGCGAGGCGGCGATCGAGGTCCACCGGCGGGTCATCTCCGGCGCCTCGGTGAAGGTCGACCCGGAACTCGCCGAGGCGCTCCCCCGGTTGCTCTGGCTCCAGCAGATGGGCCTGGTGCTGTTCTGGGTGTACGACCGCTCGGAGGGCGCCGCCAACAGCCGCCGCCTGGTGGAGCGGCTCGCGCCGGTCACCGCCCGGGCTATCTCGCTCTCCCGCTTCCGCGTCCTCCGCCCGCTCGTCAAGGAGACGCACGACCTGCTCTCGGACTTCATGCCGACGGCGGCCGGGATGGCGGCCTCGGGCAAGCCCAAGAAGAGGGCCGCCCCGACGCCGCCGGAGACCCCGTGACAGGCCCGGTCACGCCTGCTTCGAGGCGAGGTGGACGACGGTGATGTCGGAGGGCGCCCCGACCCGCACCGGCGGCCCCCAGGCCCCCGCGCCCCGGGAGACGTACAGCTGGGTGTCGCCGTACCGTTCGAGCCCGGCGACCGTCGGATTCGCCAGTTCGGCGAGGTAGTTGCCGGGCCAGAGCTGGCCGCCGTGGGTGTGTCCGGAGAGCTGGAGGTCCACCCCGTGGCGTACGGCGTCGTGGACGACGATCGGCTGGTGCGCGAGGAGCACCGCGGCGCGGGCCCGGTCACGGTCGCCGAGGGCCCGTACGAAGTCCGGACCCCGGCCCTCGCTCTCCCCCGCGACGTCGTCGACGCCGGCGAGGTCGAAGCCGGCCGCGATCTCCAGGCGCTCGTTGCGCAGCGGACGAAGGCCGAGGTCGCGGACGTGGTCGACCCAGGCGTCGGCGCCCGAGAAGTACTCGTGGTTCCCGGTCACGAAGAACGAGCCGTGCCGGGCACGGAGCCGGGCGAGCGGCTCGGCGGCGGAGCCGAGGTTCTCGACGGTGCCGTCGACGAGGTCGCCGACGACCGCGATCAGGTCGGGCTGGGTGGAGTTGATCGCGTCCACGATGCGCTGGGTGTGCGCGCGGCCCAGGATCGGCCCGAGGTGGATGTCGGACACGACGGCGATCCGGTAACCGTGCGCGGCACGCGGCACCTTGGCGAGCGGGACGGTGACCCGCTTGATCCGGGGGCCGCGCAGCACGCCGTAGGTGCCGTAGCCCACGGTCCCGGCGGCGACGGCGGCAGCGGCGCCACCGACGGCCCGGGAGACGAACAGCCGGCGGGAGACCTCGGCGGGGGCACCGGACTCGGACGCGGCGGCGGTCACCGGGGCGGCCGGATCCGCCGGCCCGGCGGGACCTCGCGTCACTCCGGGCTCCTCCGCTCCGGCGGGCGTCCCCGCGGCGGACACGGGCTCCCGGGCCGGTACGGGTACGGCCGTCGGCGCGGCGGCCGTACCCGGTACCGCGGCCTTCGCGTCCCGGCGGGCGAGCCAGGCGCGCAGGACGGGACGGACGGCCTCACCGACGACCAGGGCCAGCGTCACGTACAGGAGCAGGGCGAGCCACAGGAAGCCGGGCCAGGCGACCAGCTGCTGGAGTGCGAAGGGGGCTCCGGCGCGCGAGGAGCCGAGGGCCGCGAACGAGAGCAGGGGCAGCACCACGAGAACGGCCGTGCCCAGGCGGCGCGGCAGACTCCCGCGCGTCGTGACGTCGCGCACGAGGCGCCGCCACACGTACCAGTGGACCGCGCCGAGCAGCGCGAGGACCACGATCAGGACCAGCAGGAAGACGACCACGCCTCGAAACCCCTCTTCTAACCGTTCGTGCGGCGCGCGGCGCGCACCCCACGCAACCCGAGCACTCCGATCACCGTCCCCAGGACAAAGGACGTGACGGCAAGCACGAGATGAACCCAGAAGTAGGCCGTCGGGTCGCCCGCGTCGTCGAAGGCGAGGCCGCTCCCGTCGTTCCAGAGGTTCTTGACGAAGGTGATCCAGATGAACCAGCTCCACACCCCGAACGCGAGCAGGAACCAGGAGACGCGGCGGCTGAGCTTCATGCCCCCAGTATCACCGCGTGCCTCACCGGCCCCGCGTCCGGGTGGACGGGCGGGGGCGAAGCGCCAGCCGGGGTTCGGATCCTTCTTCCGTACCTGTACGTTCACGACCGTGTCTGCTTCGAAGAGAACCGCTTGGGCGGTCGCCGCTGCCGTGCTGCTGTCGCTCGTCACCACCGTGCCCGCCCATGCGGACCCGAAGGACAAGACGGACAAGCAACCCAAGCCGCCCGCTTCCATGTCCTCGCTCGGCGGACCCCTGCTCGGTGTCCCCGGCACCCAGGTGAAGCTGGGCCCCGGCGCCCCGGTCCTGCCGAAGGAACTCTCCGGCCGCTCCTGGATCGTGGCGGACGCGGAGACCGGCGACGTCCTCGCCGCGCACAACGCGCACTGGCCCCTCGCCCCGGCCTCCACGCTCAAGATGCTCTTCGCGGACACACTGCTGCCGAAGTTCCCCAAGACGCAGAACCACCTGGTGACCACCGCCGACCTGGCCGGGATAGGAACGGGCTCCAGCCTCGTCGGCATCAAGGAGAAGCAGACCTACAGCGTCCACGACCTCTGGCTCGGCGTCTTCCTCCGCTCGGGCAACGACGCCGTGCACGTCCTGACGAACATGAACAACGGCCTCCGCCAGACCGTGCAGGACATGAACGACCGCGCCGCCGAGCTCCAGGCACTCGACACCCACGTGGTCTCCCCGGACGGTTACGACGCCCCCGGCCAGGTCTCCTCGGCGTACGACCTGACACTCATCGCCCGCAGCGGCATGCAGAACGAGGACTTCCGCGCGTACGCCGCCACGCCCCGGGCCACGTTCCCCGGCGAGCTGAAGCCGGGCGGGAAGAAGCGCGAGTCCTTCGAGATCCAGAACACCAACCGGCTTCTCACCGGTGACTTCGGCGTCGCCCCCTACCAGGGCATCGCCGGGGTCAAGAACGGCAACACCACGCACGCGGGTGCCACCTTCACGGGAGTCGCGGAGCGGAACGGCAAGGTGCTGCTCGTGACCGTGATGAACCCGTCGTCGAAGGAGCAGCACGCGGTCTACCGCGAGACCGCCCGGCTGCTCGACTGGGGCTTCGCCGCCGCGGGGAAGGTCACGCCGGTCGGCGAACTGGTGCCGCCGCGTTCCGCCCGTACGGGAACCACCGCCCCCGTCGACGGTTCGGCCCCGGCTGCTCCCGGGAAGACCGCCCCGGCCGGCACCGTCCAGGCGGCCGCCACGGAGAGGTCCGGCGGCATCGGGATGGCGCTCGCCGTGGCGGGCGGAGCGCTCCTGCTCCTCGCCGGTGCCGTCTTCCTGGTCAACCGTCGCTGGCCGCTGACCGCGTCGGCGGGACGTCGCCGCCGCTCTCCGCAGGATCCCGACGTGAATCCGTAGCGGTCCAGGCGGCGCAGAACAGCAGCAGCTTCGCGGTGAAGTTGATCCAGAGCAGCAGGGCGACCGGAACGCCGAACGCCCCGTACATCGACTTCGCCGCGACGCCCCGCATATAGCCGCCGAGCAGCAGCTTGAGCAGTTCAAAGCCGACCGCCCCCATCAGCGCGGCCACCACGAGCGCGCGGCGGGGCGGCTGTACGCCGGGCAGCAGCGTCAGCACGTACAGCAGGATCAGGAAGTCGGCGACGACGGCGACCAGGACGGCGGCCCCCTGGAGGAGGACGCCGCCCGCCCCCTCGCCGGAGACGCCGAGCCGGTCGGCGCTCCAGCCGACGGCGGTGGAGCCGAGCCAGGACGCGGCGAGCGAGCCGAGGGCGACACCGCCGAGGCCGACGAGGACGAGCGCGTCCTTGCCCTTGAGTACGAACGGATTGCCCTCGTCCACGTCGTCGAGCTTCCACACCGCGCGCAGACAGTCCCGCATGGAGCCGACCCAGCCGATGCCGGTGACGAGCAGGAGGGCGCCGGCGACGAGTCCGACGGTGCCGGCGTTGGCGACCAGGCTCCCGATGTCGAGCTGGTCGGAGATGCCGGGGACCTGGTCGCCGATCTTCTCCTCGATGCGGCCGAGCTGTTCGTCGGAGAGGAGGGCGGCGCCGATCGCTGCGGCCACGGTGATCAGCGGGAAGAGGGCCAGGAAGGAGAGGAACGTGATCGCGGCGGCGAGCCGGCTCCAGTGGACGTCGTCGAGGGTCTCGTAGGCACGCCAGGCATGGGTCTTCATGAGGCGGGCCACCCAGGGGCCGATGACGGGGAGCTTGGTCAGCCAGTCCATGCCGTATCCCTACCCTCGATCCGCGCGCCGGTCCGGGACGCTTTCCCGAAAGTCCGCTCATCACCCATTTCGACGAACCGCCATGCAATACCGGCATAAGCCACAGAGGCGGCTATACGGTCCCTTCATGGCTGTCGAGACCCACGTCCTTGACGACGACTGCGTGACGCTCAGCGGCTGGGGGCGCACCGCCCCGTCCCTCGCGCGCGTGTACCGGCCGCGCGGTCACGCCGAAGCGGCCGACGCCGTCCGCGCCTGCGGTCCCCGCGGCGTGATCGCCCGCGGCCTCGGCCGCGCTCACGGGGACGCCGCCCAGAACGCGGGCGGCACCGTCCTCGACATGACGGGCCTCGACCGGATCCTCGCCGTCGACACCACCGCCGGTCTCGTCGACTGCGAGGCGGGGGTCACGCTGCACCGGCTGACGGAGGCGCTGCTGCCGCTCGGCTGGTTCGTCCCGGTCACCCCCGGCACCCGGTACGCCACCGTCGGCGGCGCCGTCGCCGCCGACGCGCACGGCGCGAACCAGCACGTCTCCGGCTCCTTCGGCCGGCACGTGACCGCGCTCCGGCTCCTCACCGCCGACGGCGAGATCAGGACGGTGCTGCCCGGTACCCCGCTCTTCGACGCCACGACCGGGGGCCTGGGCCTGACCGGCGTGATCCTCTCCGCCACCCTGCGGCTGCTGCCCGTCGAGACCTCCCTCGTGTCCGTGGACACCGAACGCGCCCGCGACCTCGACGACCTGATGGACCGGCTCACCGCCACCGGCCACCGCCACCGGTACTCCGTCGCCCTGATCGACCTGCGCGCCCGGGGCGCCGCCACCGGCCGCGCCGTCCTCACCCGCGGCGACCACGCCCCGTACGACGCGCTGCCCCGCCGCCACCGGGCCCGCCGCGCGCCGCTCGCCTTCCGGCCGGCACGGCTGCCCGCCCCGCCGCCGTACGTCCCCGGCGCGCTGCTCGGCCGTACCGGCGTCGGGCTCCTCAACGAGCTCCGGTACCGCGCGGCCGCCCGCGAGAGCACCGGCCACCTCCGGTCGCTCGACGGCTTCCTCCACCCCCTCGACGGCATCCCGCACTGGAACCGGCTCTACGGGCGCGAGGGCTTCGTCCCGTACCGCTTCGTCGTCCCGTACGGGCAGGAGGAGGTCCTGCGCCGGGTGGTGCGGCGGATCGCGGACCGCCGTCTGCCCGCCTTCCGCGCCACCCTCCAGCACTTCGGCGCGGGCGGCCCCGGCCCGCTCTCCTTCGCGCTGCCCGGCTGGACCCTCGCCCTCGGCCTGCCGACCGGTCTGCCGGGGCTCGGGGCCTTCCTCGACACGCTCGACGAGGAGGTCGCGGGTGCGGGCGGGCGGGTCTGCCTCGCCGAGGACTCCCGCGTACGGCCGGAGACGCTGACCGCGATGTACCCGCGGCTCGACGAGTTCCGGGCGCTGCGCGCGGCACTCGATCCCCGGTCCCTCTTCACCTCGGACCTCTCCCGCCGCCTCGGTATCCAGGAGCTCCCATGAAGGACGCGTTCGGCGCCCCCCAGTCCCTGCTCGTCCTCGGCGGCACCTCCGAGATCGGGCTCGCCACGGCCCGCCGGCTGATCGCACGGCGCACCCGTACCGTGTGGCTCGCCGGACGCCCCTCCCCCGCCCTCGCCGCCGCCGCGGACTCGCTGCGCGCGCTCGGCGCGGACGTGCGGACCGTCCCCTTCGACGCGCTCGACACCGAGTCCCACGAGGAACGGCTCGGAAAGATCTTCACCGAGGGGGACATCGACATGGTCCTCCTGGCCTTCGGTGTCCTCGGCGACCAGGCCCGCGACGAGTCCGACCCGGTCGCCGCCGTCCGCGTCGCCCAGACCAACTACACCGGGGCCGTCTCCGCCGGACTGGTGTGCGCGGGCGCGCTCCAGGCGCAGGGGCACGGCTCGCTCGTGGTGCTCTCCTCGGTGGCGGGCGAACGGGCCCGCCGCGCCGACTTCATCTACGGCTCCTCGAAGGCGGGGCTCGACGCCTTCGCGCAGGGCCTCGGGGACGCGCTGCACGGCACCGGCGTGCACGTCATGGTCGTACGGCCCGGATTCGTGCGCTCGAAGATGACGGCGGGACTCGCGGAGGCACCGCTCGCGACCACCCCGGAGGCGGTCGCGAGCGCCGTCGAGTTGGGGCTGCGGCGCCGCTCGGAGACGGTGTGGGTGCCGGGGGCGCTGCGGATGGTGATGGCGGCGGTACGGCATGTGCCGAGGCCGCTGTTCCGGCGGCTGCCGGTGTGAGGCCGGGGCTCGGCTTCGGCCGGTGGAGGTGACGGTCCGCGCGCCTCAGCCGGTGGAGGTGACGGTCGGCGTGTCGACCGGGCTGCCGCCCTGGGCCGGGACGGCCGAGATCGGGCGGCCGCTGCCGAACTCGTAGTCGTACAGCTTCCGCCACACGCCGTCCGGGCCCTGCTCGTACAGCGCGAAGGAGCGGCAGTTCCAGGCCGCCTCGTACCCGGCGAGCTCCTCGAACGCGCGGTCCATCCCCTCCTCGGAGATGCCGTGCGCCACGGTGACGTGCGGGTGGTACGGGAACTGGAGCTCACGCACCAGGGGCCCGTTCTCGTCCCGGATCAGGCTCTGGAGCCGGTGGCAGCGGGAGACGCCGTCCCGCACCTTCACGAAGACGACGGGGGAGAGCGGCCGGAAGGTCCCGGTGCCCTTGAGACGCATCCGGAAGGGCTGGTGACCGGCGGCGACGCCGGCGAGGTGCGCCTCGATCTCCGGCAGCCGCTCCTCCGGGACCTCGGTCGGCGGGACGAGCGTGACGTGCGTGGGGATGCCGTACGCGGCAGGGTCCCCGAAGCCGGCGCGCCGCTCCTGGAGCAGGCTGCCGTAAGGCTCCGGGACCGCGATCGAAACGCCGAGCGTTACGGTCCCCACGTCGTTCTCCTCCGTCGTCCGTCGACTTGTGTGCGGTGGCTCAGCCGCCAGTGTGCGGCCTGCACCACCCTGGTGGCCAGGGTCCTCGGTCCCGGTGGCGGAGGACCGGAGGCCTCGCGCCCGGCGGGCCGAGGCCTGGTTCTCCGGCGGGCGGAGGCCTCAGTGCTTGGCGGGCAGGAAGCCGATCCGCTCGTACGTCTGCGCCAGCGTCTCCGCGGCGACCGCGCGGGCCTTCTCGGCTCCCTTGGCCAGGACAGAGTCCAGCGCTTCCGGGTCGTCCAGGTATTCCTGGGTGCGGGCCCGGAACGGAGTGACGAAGTCCACCATGACCTCGGCGAGGTCCGTCTTCAGCGCGCCGTACATCTTGCCCTCGTAGCTCTTCTCCAGGTCCGCGACGGACGTGGAGGTGAGCGTGGACATGATCGTGAGCAGGTTGGAGACGCCCGCCTTGTTCTCCGGGTCGAAGCGGATCACCGTGTCGGTGTCGGTGACGGCGCTCTTGACCTTCTTCGCGGTGACCTTCGGGTCGTCCAGGAGGTTGACGAGGCCCTTCGGCGTGGACGCCGACTTGCTCATCTTGATCGTCGGGTCCTGGAGGTCGTAGATCTTCCCGGTCTCCTTGACGATGTGCGGCTTGGGGACCGTGAAGGTGTCGCCGAACCGGCCGTTGAAGCGCTCCGCGAGGTCGCGGGTCAGCTCGATGTGCTGGCGCTGGTCCTCGCCGACCGGGACCTCGTTGGCCTGGTAGAGCAGGATGTCCGCGACCTGGAGGATCGGGTACGTGAAGAGGCCCACGGTGGCGCGGTCGGCGCCCTGCTTCGCGGACTTGTCCTTGAACTGCGTCATGCGGGAGGCCTCGCCGAAGCCGGTGAGGCAGTTCATGACCCAGCCGAGCTGCGCGTGCTCGGGGACGTGGCTCTGGATGAAGAGGGTGCAGCGGTCCGGGTCCAGGCCGGAGGCCAGCAGCTGGGCGGCGGCGAGCCGGGTGTTGGCACGGAGCTCGGCGGGGTCCTGCGGGACCGTGATGGCGTGCAGGTCGACGACCATGTAGAAGGCGTCGTGGGTCTCCTGCAGCGCGACGTACTGGCGGATCGCACCGAGGTAGTTGCCGAGGTGGAACGAGCCCGCCGTGGGCTGGATCCCGGAGAGCGCACGCGGACGAGGCAGCATGGCGGAGCCATTCCCCTGAGGGTGGTGGTGGGCGACGGGTGGGCGGTCAGAGGCCATGCACATCATTCTCTCAGGTGTGGGAACCGATCCCGGACTGCCGGTGTATCAAGAGTGTGAGGACGCGGGAGGGGGGCCTGGTCGACGACGAGGCCGCGGTGATCGCACGGGTACGCGCCGGGGAGCCGGAGGCGTACGCGGAGCTGGTCCGCGCGCACACGGCGGTCGCCCTGAGGGCGGCGGTGGCGTGCGGCGCGGGCGCGGAGGCCGAGGACGTGGTGCAGCAGGCCTTCTTCAAGGCGTACCGCTCGCTCGGGCGGTTCCAGGAGGGTGCGGCGTTCCGGCCGTGGCTGCTGCGGATCGTCGTCAATGAGACCAGGAACACAGTGCGCTCGGCGGGTCGGCAGCGTGCCGTCGCCGACCGTGAGGCGGATCTGCTCGGCGGCGAGCCGCGGATACCGGAGTCGGCGGATCCCGCTGTCGCGGCCGAGGAGCGGGAGCGGAGCCGGCGGCTCCTCGACGCCCTGGGCGGTCTCACCGAGGACCACCGGCAGGTGGTGATCCACCGCTATCTGCTCGAACTGGACGAGACGGAGACGGCCCACGCGCTCGGCTGGCCGAAGGGGACGGTGAAGTCCCGGCTGAGCCGGGCGCTGAAGAAGCTGGGGCTCGCGTTGAAGGACGGCCGGGAAGGAGGTGGGGGGCATGGCTGACGAGCGTCTGCCGGACGAACTGAGGGAGCTGGGACGGCGGCTGCGGGTGCCGGACGTGGACGGCGAGACCATGGCCGAGCGGGTGCTCGCGCAGCTCCTCGCCGAGCGGGTCCCGACGCCGGTGCCGGTCTCCGCGCCGGAGCCCTCGCCGGGCCGGCGCCGGTGGTGGGCGGCGGTGCGGGGGTGGGCGCGCGAGCGGTGGCGGGCGCTGGTGGCGGGCCTGACCGGGGTGCTGATCGTCCTGGTGCTCACCCCGCCGGTGCGGGCTGCGGTGGCGGAGTGGTTCGGCTTCGGCGGGGTCACCGTGCGGTACGACCCCGACGGGCACGGCGTCCCGGTCGGGGGCACGGTACCGGGGTGCCCTGAGCCGGTGCCCCTGGCGGAGGCCGGGCGCAGGGCGGGCTTCGAGCCGCTGATACCCCAGGCGCTCGGCGCGCCGGACGCCGTCGCGGTGACGGGGTCGGCCGCGCGGGGCCGGGCGGTGATCAGTCTGTGCTGGCGGGACGGGGAGCGGACGGTGCGGCTCGACGAGTTCCCGGCCCGCCTGGACATCGGTTTCGCCAAGCAGGTCAGCACGCGGCCGGAGTGGGTGGACCTGCCGGACGGGGCGCAGGGCTACTGGTTCGCGGCCCCGCATCTGCTGACGTTCCCGATGACGGACGGGGCGGGCGCGGCGTGGACCCACGAGGTCCGCACGGCGGGCCCCACGCTCCTCTGGACGAGGAGCGTGGGCGCGCTCACCTTCCGGCTGGAAGGCATACCGGACCGCGAGGAGGCTCGCCGGACGGCGGAGTCGACGGGCGGATAACCCGCGGAGGGGCGGACCCGGACGGGCGGGTCCGACCCGGACAGGCCGGACGGGTCCGGACGGCTCCGGAGCGGGCCGGACAGGTCCGGACGGCCCAGACAGGTCCGGAGGGCCCGGACGGGCCCGGCGGAGCCGCCGGGCAGGCTGGCAGGCTGGCAGGCGGAGTCGCCTGGCCCGGCTCGTCAGACCGGGAGGCCCGGGGCCGGGTGGGCGGCCATCAGGTCGGCGACCTCGGCGCGGACGGCGCGGAGGGCGTCCTCGTCGCCCTTGCCGGCCGCCGTGACGCCGCGGTCGATCCAGTCGGCGACCTGGACCATGTGCGCGGCGGTGAGGCCGCGGGAGGTGAGGGAGGGGGTGCCGATGCGGATGCCGGAGGGGTCGAAGGGCTTCCGGGGGTCATAGGGGACGGTGTTGTAGTTGACGACGATGCCCGCCCGGTCGAGTGCCTTCGCGGCGGTCTTGCCCGGGACCTGCTTGGGCGTCAGGTCCATCAGGATCAGGTGGTTGTCGGTGCCGCCGGAGACCAGGTCGAAGCCACGGGCGAGGAGCGCCTCGGCGAGGGCCCTGGCGTTGGCGACGACGGCGTGGGCGTACTCACGGAAGGAGGGCTGGGAGGCCTCGCGGAGGGCGACGGCGATGGCGGCGGTGGTCTGGTTGTGCGGGCCGCCCTGGAGGCCGGGGAAGACGGCCTTGTCGAGCGCCTTCGCGTGCTCCTCGCGGGACATGAGCATGGCGCCGCGCGGGCCGCGCAGGGTCTTGTGGGTGGTCGTGGAGACCACGTCCACGTGCGGGACGGGGGACGGGTGGGCGCCGCCCGCGATGAGGCCGGCGATGTGGGCGACGTCGGCGACGAGCACGGCGCCGGCCTCACGGGCGATCTCGCCGAAGGCGGTGAAGTCGATCGTGCGGGGCAGCGCGGTGCCGCCGCAGAAGATCACCTTCGGGCGCTCCTTGAGGGCCAGTTCCCGCACCTCGTCGAAGTCGATGAGGCCCGTGTCCTGGCGGACGCCGTACTGGACGCCGCGGAACCACCTGCCGGTGGCGGAGACGCCCCAGCCGTGGGTGAGGTGGCCGCCCATCGGCAGCGCCATGCCCATGACGGTGTCGCCGGGTTCGGCGAAGGCGAGGTGGACGGCGAGGTTGGCCGGGGAGCCGGAGTAGGGCTGGACGTTGGCGTGGTCGACGCCGAAGACGGCCTTGGCGCGCTCGACGGCGAGCGTCTCGACCTGGTCGATGTTCTGCTGGCCCTCGTAGTAACGGCGGCCGGGGTAGCCCTCGCTGTACTTGTTCTGGAGGACGGTGCCGGAGGCTTCGAGGACGGCGGCGGAGACGTAGTTCTCGCTGGGGATGAGACGCAGGGTCTCGGCCTGGAGGCGTTCCTCCGCCCCGACGAGGGCGGCGAGCTCGGGGTCGGCGGCGGCGAGCGCGGGATGCTGCGGGGCGTGCTGGGGAGTGCTCATGGCGGGTGTCCTCCGGGCGTCGGCGGGTCCCGGGGCACTGCGTGGAAGGCGCGGCGCCACCCGGGACTTCGGTCCCGTGACGCCCAGGCGGGCGGCGTCTCGTGTGGTCTGCCGCGCACGGCTCCCCCGGGGTCGCTTCCCCGTACGCCAGTCGCCGTGCGTGTTTTCAGGGTAGCGGGTGTCGTTGGGGGGGAGGGGGGGCCCGGGCGGGGGGCCAAAGAACCACGCCCAGGGGCGGGGCGCGGGCGGGTTGAGCGGGGGCGCCGGGCG
>NZ_JBHVZO010000004.1:200654-342399 GCF_042879855.1 Streptomyces sp. NPDC058326
GGTCAGGCCGGAGCCCGGCCTGACCGACAAGACACCCGCGAAGGGCGCGCCGCGCGCGAGGTTTCCCGGTCCGGCATCCGAGCGACGATAGAAACAGGGTCACACCCCTTCGGCGGGTCCATCCCGCGAGCCGCAGGACGAACGGAGATCCCGTGTCGAGTACACAAGACGCGATCGCTTCGGCGGAGGCGCACAGCGCTCACAACTACCACCCCCTGCCGGTCGTCGTCGCTTCGGCGGACGGCGCCTGGATGACCGATGTCGAGGGGCGCCGCTATCTCGACATGCTCGCCGGATACTCGGCGCTCAACTTCGGGCACGGCAACCGGCGTCTGATCGACGCGGCGAAGGCGCAGCTGGAGCGGGTGACGCTGACCTCGCGCGCGTTCCACCACGACCGGTTCGCCGAGTTCTGCTCGCAGCTCGCGGAGCTGTGCGGCAAGGAGGCGGTGCTGCCGATGAACACGGGCGCGGAGGCGGTCGAGACGGCCGTGAAGACCGCCCGGAAGTGGGGGTACGAGGTGAAGGGCGTGCCGGACGGGCACGCGAAGATCGTGGTCGCGGCGAACAACTTCCACGGCAGGACGACGACGATCGTCAGCTTCTCCACGGACCACGAGGCACGGGACCACTTCGGCCCGTACACGCCGGGGTTCGAGATCGTGCCGTACGGGGACCTGACGGCCATGGACGCGGCGGTCACGGAGAACACGGTGGCCGTGCTGATCGAACCGATCCAGGGCGAGGCGGGGGTCCTGGTCCCGCCGGCCGGGTATCTGGCGGGGGTGCGGGAGCTGACGCGCCGGCGGAACGTGCTGTTCGTGGCGGACGAGATCCAGTCGGGTCTGGGCCGGACGGGACGGACGTTCGCGTGCGAGCACGAGGGGGTGGTGCCCGACGTGTACATCCTGGGGAAGGCGCTGGGCGGCGGGGTGGTACCGGTGTCGGCGGTGGTCGCCGACCGTGACGTGCTCGGGGTGTTCCGGCCGGGTGAGCACGGGTCGACGTTCGGCGGGAACCCGCTGGCGTGCGCGGTGGCCCTCGAGGTGATCGCGATGCTACGGACGGGCGAGTTCCAGGAGCGGGCGGCTGAGCTGGGCGAGCACCTCCACGCGGAGCTGGGTCTCCTCGTGGGCGGCGGTGCGGTGGAGGCGGTGCGCGGGAGGGGCCTGTGGGCCGGGGTCGACGTCGCCCCGTCCCGGGGCACGGGCCGGGAGATCTCGGAGAAGCTGATGGAGCGGGGTGTCCTGGTGAAGGACACCCACGGCTCGACGATCCGGATCGCCCCGCCCCTGGTGATCTCGAAGGAGGACCTGGACTGGGGTCTGGAGCAGCTGAGGGGCGTTCTGTCGGGCTGACCGGCCCCACACCGTGAAGGCGGTGCGGGCGGTCAGAGGATGACGTGCGGGAGGAAGCGGGCGTACTCGTCGGTGACGAGGCCCGCCGACTCCCGTATGCCGAGCCCCGCCGCCTCGTCCTCGACGACCCACGCGCCGAGCACCACCCGGTTGCCGTCGAAGTCCGGCAGTGGGGCCAGCTCCTGGTAGCAGCAGGGTTCCCCGTCCCGTACGAACGGCTCCGTGCCGGCCTCGTGCAGGGTGACGCCCGCGCCCTCGCGGCCGAGGAGCGGCTTGGCCACCCAGCCGGTGGTCGTGGCGAGGTCGCGCGGCCCGTCGAGGTAGGCGGGCAGCAGGTTGGGGTGGCCCGGGTAGAGCTCCCACAGGATCGCGAGGAGCGCCTTGTTGGAGAGGAGCATCTTCCAGGCGGGCTCGATCCAGCAGGTCGTGCCGGTGCCGCCGCCGTTGTCGAGGGTGTCGAGCACGTGCCGGCCGAAGCGGTCGGTGGTCAGCCACTCCCACGGGTAGAGCTTGAAGCAACTGCGGATGAAGCGGAGCCGGTCGTCCACGAAGCGGCGGGAGAGCCGGTCCCAGCCGATCCGTTCGACGGAGAGCGCCTCGGTCTCCAGGCCGGCCTGCTGGGCGGTCTCGCGCAGGTACGCGACCGTCATCAGGTCCTCGCCGAGTTCGTCGCCGTCGGAGTGGACGAAGTGGAGGGGTCCCGGCGGCAGCAGGTGCGCCTGCTTCCGCCAGGCGTCGACGAGCCGTTCGTGGAGGGAGTTCCACTGGTCGGCGCCGGGGAACCGTTCCTCCATCCAGAACCACTGCGGGCTGGCGGCCTCCACGAGCGAGGTGGGGGTGTCGGCGTTGTACTCCAGCATCTTCGCCGGGCCCGTACCGTCGTAGTGCAGGTCGAACCGCCCGTAGAGGGAGGGGAGTTCGGCACGGCGGCGCCAGGACTCGGCGACCCGGGCGGCGAGCTTCGGATCGGTGATCCCGAGCTCGGCGAACCGGTCCCGCTCGACGATGTGCGCGGCCGCCGCCAGGCACATGGCGTGCAGCTCCTCGACGACCTCCTCCAGGGCCTCGACCTCGGGCAGGGTGAAGGAGTAGTACGCGCTCTCGTCCCAGTACGGGCGCAGCGTTCCGTCCGGGTACCGGGTCAGCGGGTAGACGAGCCCCTGCTCCTCCACCGTCTCCTGCCAGCCGGGGCGGGGTTCGATCGTGTGCCGTTCCATGTGCCGGGCCCTCTCAGCCGCCGCCGGAACCGGAGCAGCCGAAGCCGCCGGTGTCGACGGCGGTCTTGTCGAAGCTGCCGCCGCTCACCCGCTTGTCGCGGACGGAGCCTCCGTAGTAGTACGAGCCCCGGTGGGTCGAGTCGTCGTCGTCCCTGCCGCCGCCGCTCTCGCACTCGTAGCGTGGCAGTTCCTCCCGCGTCAGCGGGTCCACGCACCGCTTGTCCGGCTCGGAGCCGCACGCGGTGATCGTCGCCGCGAGCACGCCCATCCCGCCGAGCACCACCGTGCTCGACCTCAGCCTGCGCATCTCCGTCGCCTCCCCTTCGCGGTCACGACCTCCACGGTCGCGGCCTCCACGCTCACGCTTGTCGCGTTCACGTCTGTCGCGACCGCACAGTGTAGGCCGGTCATTTCAAGCCGCACCGCCTAGAGTCCTTTCGTGCTCCTCGGGATGATTTGTGCGCTCGCTTCGTCCGTCTGCTTCGGCACGGCCTCGGTTCTCCAGGCGATGGCGGCCCGCGCGGCGACACCGGGGACCGGCGGGGGCGTCGACGTCGCGCTGATGTGGCGGGCGCTGCGGCAGTGGCGGTACGCGGTCGGTCTCGGCCTCGACGGTCTGGGCTTCGTCCTGGAGGTCGTCGCCCTGCGGACGCTGCCCCTCTACGCGGTGGGCGCCGCCCTCGCCGCGAGCCTGGCGGTCACGGCGGTCGTCGCCTCGCGATGGTTGCCGGTGCGGCTGAGCCGGGTGGAGTGGTCGGCCGTGGGGGTGGTCTGCGCCGGGCTCGCCCTGCTCGCCCTCGCCTCCGGCGACGAGGGCCACCGGGACGGCTCGGAGGCGCTGCGGTGGGCGCTGCTCGCGGCCGTGTTCGGCGTGCTGCTGCTCGGTGTGGTGGGCGGCCGGCTCGCGGACCGGCCGCGTTCGCTCGTCCTCGGCCTGGGCGCGGGCCTCGGTTTCGGGGTGGTGGAGGTGGCGGTCCGGCTGGTCGACGGCTTCGATCCCACCGACCCGGTCTGGTACGCGCTGCCGGCCGGGGGCGGGGCCGCGTTCCTGCTGCTGACCTCGGCGCTCCAGCGGGGCTCGGTGACCACGGCGACGGCGGGCATGGTGCTCGGCGAGACGATCGGGCCGGCGGTGGTCGGGGTGATCTGGCTCGGGGACCGTACGCGGGAGGGGCTCGGGTGGCTCGCGGTCGTCGGCTTCGCCGTGGCCGTGGCGGGCTCCCTGACCCTGGCCCGCTTCGGCGAGGCGCCGGCGGTGGACCCGGCCGGAGACCTGGGCGACGCGGCGGCCACGGAGCCGGGACGGGGCCCGGGACGCGACGCGCCCTGAGCCGGGACGGGAGGTCGGGGCGCGACGCGCCCTGAGCCGGGACGGAAGCTCGGGATGCGGCACGCGCTGAGCCGGGACGGGAGCTCGGGACGCGACGCGCCCTGAGCCGGGACGGAAGCTCGGCCTGGTCGGCAGGGCATCCCCTAGGGCAGGACCCGGCAGAGGGTCTGGAGGGCGCTCTGCCAGGCGCTGTCGGGAGGTGTGGCGTAGCCGACGACGAGGCCGTCCAGGGTTGCGGGGACCGTGGGGCGGCGGAACTGGTTGACGCCCTGGACGGCGAGGCCGTGCCAGGCGGCGGACCGCAGGACGGCCTGCTCGGTGCCGGGCGGCAGGGTCAGGACGGCGTGGAGCCCGGCGGCGATCCCGCTGACCCGGGTCTCGGGCGAGTGCGCGGCGACCGCAGCCACCAGCTGGTCGCGGCGGCGCCGGTAGCGCAGCCGCATGGCCCGTACGTGCCGGTCGTACGCCCCCGAGCCCAGGAACTCCGCGAACGCCAGCTGGTCCGGCGCACTGGACGACCAATCCACGGCCCCCTTCGCCGCCGCCACCTCGCCGGCCAGGCGCTCCGGCAGCACCATCCACGCGAGCCGCAGTCCGGGGGCGAGGGACTTGCTCGCGGTGCCGAGGTAGACGACCCGCTCCGGATCGAGGCCCTGGAGCGCGCCCACCGGCTGCCGGTCGTAGCGGAACTCCCCGTCGTAGTCGTCCTCCAGGACCAGACCGCCCGAGGCCCGCGCCCAGTCGACGACCGCCGCCCGCCGGTCGGGGGGCAGCGCGCCGCCCAGCGGGAACTGGTGGGCGGCCGTCATGAGCACGGCCCCGACAGAGCCTCCTTGCCCGGCCAGTTCCTCGACGCGGGTGCCGCGTTCGTCGAAGGGCAGGGCCGGGGTGCCGAGTCCCGCCCCGGCGAGGAGGCCGGTGTGGAGGCCGAGCCCGTACGACTCGACCGCGACGTCCCGGACACCCCGGCTCCGCAGCACCTGGCCGATCAGCATCAGTCCGTGCATGAAGCCAGCGCAGACGACGATCCGCTCGGGGCGGGCGTGCACGCCCCGAGCGCGGGCGAGGTACTCGGCGAGGACGGTGCGCAGTTCGATCCGGCCGCGCGGATCTCCGTATCCGAATGCCTCGTTGGGGGCGGCGGTGAGCGCCCGCCGGTATGCCCTGAGCCACTCGGCGCGCGGGAAGGACGCGAGGTCGGGCGTGCCGGCCTTCAGGTCGTGCACGGGGGCGGAGGGCCGGGGCAGGGAGAGCACGGGCGCGGGGCTCCTGGGCGGCCGCGTCGCCGTACGGGGTTCGGCGGCGCGGCGGGCGACCCGGGTGCCGGAGCCCTGGCGGGCCGTCAGCCAGCCCTCGGCGACGAGTTCGGCGTAGGCGTCGGCGACGGTGTTGCGGGCCATGCCGAGGTCGGCGGCGAGCGACCGGGAGGACGGCAGCCGCGTGCCCGCCTCCAGGCGCCCGCTGCGTACGGCCTCCCGCAGGGCGTCCATGAGGCCGGCACGAAGGCGTGGACCGCGGAGTTCCAGATGGAGGTCGGTGCCGAAACTGGCCCACTCATTTGCCATGGGAATGGACCATACTCCTACGCCACCTGGCTCGTACGGTGAGGACATGACCACCGACACCACCCTCGCCGAGACCGCCGACCCCACCGCGTACGCCCACGAGCACGCCCCTCGCCTCCCCCTCGCGGAGCGCGTCCCCGAGTTCTACCGGGCGATGCTCCGGCTGGAGGCGGCCGCCGCGAAGGACATCGACCCGACGCTCTACCACCTGATCAAGATCCGGGCCTCCCAGGTCAACCGCTGCGCGTTCTGTATCGACATGCACAGCAAGGACGCCCTCGCGGAGGGCGAGACCGTCGAGCGGATCGTGCAGCTCTCCGCCTGGCAGGAGTCCCGGCACTTCTACACCGAGCGGGAACTCGCGGCCCTCGCGCTGACCGAGTCCGTCACCGTGCTCACCGACGGCTTCGTCCCCGACGAGGTGTACGCCCGCGCCGCCGAGCACTTCGACGAGACCGAACTGGCCCGGGTCATCGGCGCGATCGTCGTGATCAACGCCTGGAACCGGATCGCCGTCACCACCCGGATGACGCCCGGCCACTACACCCCCCGCTCCGCGTGAGCGGGGGCGCGAAGGCCGAGGTCCTGCGCGCCCTCCACCGGGACCGGGCGGCCGGCGATCCGCTGGTGCTGCCCGGCCCGTGGGACGCGGTGAGCGCCCGCGCCTTCGAGGCGGCCGGGTTCCCGGCGCTCGCCACGCCGAGCGCCGGCGTGGCCGCCTCCCTCGGGTACGAGGACGGGGCGACGCCGGCGGCGGAGATGTTCGCCGCCGTGGCCCGGATCGTCCGCGCGGTCTCCGTGCCGGTCACGGCGGACCTGGAGGGTGGTTACGGGCTGCCCGCGGCGGAACTGGTCGAGCGGGTCGTGGAGTCGGGCGCCGTCGGCGTGAACCTGGAGGACACCGGCGAGAGCCGCGTGCTCAAGGACGCGGAGGCGCACGCCGAGTGGCTGGCGGAGGTGCGCGCCGCCGCGGGGCCCGAGCTCTTCGTCAACGCACGCGTGGACGTGTACATCCGCCGGGCACCCGTGCCGGTGGAGGCCGCGATCGCCCGCGCCCGGCTCTACGCGGCGGCGGGAGCGGACTGCGTCTACCCGATCGCGGCCCCGCCCGCCGACCTTCCCGTCCTGCGGGCGGCCCTCGGCGACCTCCCCCTCAACGCCCTGGCAGGACCCGGCGATCCGCCCTTCGCGGAGCTCGGCCGGCTCGGCGCGACCCGGATCACCTTCGGCGACGGACTGCTCCTGCGGGCGGCGGACGACCTGACGGCGCTGGCGGCGAAGCTCAGGGACGCCGGGGCGCTCTGAGCGACGGGGCCGGCAGGCGTCAGGTGTCAGACGTCGGGTGTCAGGGCGGCAGGCCGGCTTCTGGCCTCTGGCGGCAGGCCTCCGGTCAGTGCGCGCCCGGTCGGAAGAACCGCAGGGCCACGCTGAGCACTTCGCGCTGCTTCGGCCACGCGCTCTCCGGTCCTGCGGCCAGGATCGCGTAGTGGTTGCCGTCCGCGGCCGTGAAGGCCCGGTCGACGACCTTGCGGCGGCTGCCGTCGTCCCGGGTGTACGCGTACACCAGTTCGGCGGAGTCCGCCGGGGCGCCCGCCTCGCCGGTGACCCGTTCGAGGCTGATCTCCTGATAGCCCGGCTTGTTGGCCCGGCCGTCCTCGGATGCCCCTCGGAGGGCCTCGTACGGTGACAGGTCACCCTCGGTGACCACGAAGACCTGGAGCAGGCTCTTGCGGTCCGGCGCGTTGTAGAACACGCCCTGGTCTGACTCGGTGCGGTCCCAGCCGTCGGGGAACGCGACCGTGAAGCCCTTGAGGTCCTCGACGGCGCGGTAGCCGGGCGGGGGCACGTCGGCGGTGGGAGAGGCAGACGTGCCGGAGGACGACGGCGCGGCGGGGTCAGTGGTGTCGGTGGGGTCGGTGGGGTCGGTGGGTCCGGTGGTCTCCGGGACCACCGGGACGGAGGCCGGCGGGCCGCCCGCCGCCGGGGGCTGCGCGTCGCCCCTGCCCCAGAGCAGCCAGCCGCCCACGGAGCCCGCCGCCAGGACGGCCACGGCGACCCCG
The DNA here is from genome assembly GCF_042879855.1 of Streptomyces sp. NPDC058326. NCBI lineage: Bacteria > Bacillati > Actinomycetota > Actinomycetes > Kitasatosporales > Streptomycetaceae > Streptomyces > Streptomyces sp. NPDC058326. Next base: position 208,185 of record NZ_JBHVZO010000004.1, read on the forward strand.
GCCACGACCGCCGCCCGCGAACGGGACCGGGTGGCCTGCGGGGCGGTGCCGGGCGGGGAAGGCTGCCAGCCGCCCGCCTCCGGCACGTACACGGAGACCTGCGCGGGGGCGTGCTCGGAACCGCCCGTCGGAACGTGCTCGGAGACGCCCGTCGGGACGTGTTCGGAGACGCCCGTCGGGACACGTTCGGGGACGTCCGTAGGGGCGTGCGCCGGGGCGCGATCCGGCGCGTACTCCGGCGGGGGCGGTGCCAGGGGTACGACGGGGCCGCCCCCGGCCCCCGCCGGCGGAGCCGGCGCCGTGCCGCCGCTCTCCCAGCTCTGCGTCTCGTCGTTCCAGCGGGCCTCGCCGCCGCCCCCGTGACCGCTCATCTCACCCTCCGAGCAGCGTGCCGACGGCCTGTCCGACGGCCACTCCCGAGGCGAGGATCCCGGCGACCGCGCCCGCGTCCGTGAGAGCGCGGCGCAGCCGGGTCAGCCGCCCCGCGTCGGCCCGTCCCGTGCCCTCGATCTCGTCCTCGGCGTCGGAGAGTTCGGCGTCGAGGGCCGCCGTCTGCTCGGAGGGGACGACGCCGCCGAGGTCGGCGCGGAGCCGGCGGATGGCCTGGAGCAGCGCCTCCTGCTCCGGGTCGCGGTCCGGCTGGGTGCCGTTCACCGTGTGGGTGACGGTGTTGTGGTCGCCGATGGTGACGCTGCCCCCGGTGTTGGTGACGTGAATGCCGCCAGGAGCGCGATGGTCAGGGGTGCCGTTCCCGGTCTCAGCCACGGTTGCCTCCGGTCGTCGCGGTGGTGAAGCTCTTGCTGGTGACGGTGTTGTGGTTGCCGAGGGTGACGTTGCCCTTGGTGTTCTCGATGAAGGTGCCGCCCTCGGCGACGTGCACGATCTTCTGCTCGAACTCGGCGGTCTCGTAGCCCGCTTCGCGGAGCGCGACCGTCACGCCGTTCGCGACCCGGTCCTGGACGCTCTTCAGATAGCGGCTGACGTCCATCTCCTGGAAGAGCGAGGCCTCGTCGTCGGAGCCGAGCTCGCGGACCGAGACCTCGGGGCCCTCGGGGAGCGCGTTGGCGTGGCCGGCGGTGAGCAGCCGCCAGCCGTGGACGAGCGAGCGCCCGACCGTGACCAGGGCCTGCCCGGCCGAGCGCGGGGTCTGGCCCAGGGCCCAGACCGCCTTGCCGAAGTGGTGGTTGTTCCGGTAGCGGTGGGCGATCCGGTCGGCGTACCGGTAGAGCGGCTTCACCGGCCGCAGCACGTGCGGCGCCACCTCCAGCATCAGCATCCCGCCCTGGGTGTGGACGCGGACGAAGACGGTGGTGACGATCTCCTCGCCCCAGCCGCCGACCCGGATGCGCAGGAAGTGACGACGGCTCTCGCCGCCCTCCTCGATGGATCCCGAGCGGTGGGTCTCGAAGCCCCCGGGGCTGTACGGGGCGGCGTCGCGGGCCGGCAGTCCGTCGACGGGCAGGAAGACGACCTCGTCGATCTCCAGCTCGCGCAGCCGGTCCCGTACCGCCGCCTGGATCAGCGGCGAGCCGTGCGGCGAGGGGACGCGCAGCGCCTCCACGAGCGGGACGACGTGCCGCAGGATGGCGCTGTTGTCGAGCGGTTCGGGCGCCGCGCCCTCCAGGTTCTTGCGGGGCCGCAGTTCGACGGAGAGCGACCAGGGCTCGTACGGCTCACCGGCTCCGCAGAACGGGTCGTCGGCCCCGTACATGACGAGCCGCGCGTGCTGTTCGGTACGGATCCGGTCGCGCAGGCGGCGGGAGCGGACGCCCTCGGCCCGCTCGGCCGGGTCGGAGGCCTGGTCGGGGAAGCGTTCCCGGGACAGCTCCTGGGTGAGCGCGCGGGCGAACTGGCCGCGCTGGGTGGCCACCGCCCACGCCACGAGGAGCGGCACGGCGACGGTGATCCACACCTCCAGCGGGCCGATGCCCCACATCTCCTGCGCGGCGAGGCTCACCGCGAGGTCGAGGACCTCGCCCGTCTCGGAGACCTCGCCGAGGAATCCGCCGCCGGAGTCCTCGTCGCCGAGGGCGAGGAAGAGGAGCAACAGGGCGGACTGGAGCAGCATGATCCGTCCGTACCAGCGCAGGACGAAGGCGGGGACGAGACGGTAGACGGGGGCGTCGGCCGACCGGCCGCGCACCCAGCGGGCGAGCCCGAGGACCAGGAAGGGCGCGATGAGGAGGGCGATCAGGCCCTTGGTGAGCGGGACCGCGATGATCCAGAGGGCCAGGATGCCGGCGGCCCAGCCCAGTTCCACGCGGCGGGCGCGCAGGGCGTGGGCGAGCACGCGGCTCGCGTCGTAGCCGAGGGAGGGGGCGGCGAAGCGCTCCTCGTGGACGTACAGCTGGTCGATGACCGCGTCACGGAAGCCGTCGTCGAGGTACGTGCCGGCGCAGAGCAGCCGGGTCGCCTCGCTGGAGGCGGGTGACCGGCGCGGGTCGACGGCCGGTGGCGCCTGGGGCGGCCGGCCTGGCTGCTGCGGTACGGACGACTGCGTCAAGGCTCCCCCGATGGTGTGTGACCGCTGGTTCCGACAGCTCGTTCGGCTGCGAACCGGTGGGACAGCATAGGGGAGTTCGGGGTTCCCTGTCGGCGGGAAGAACGGCGCCCCCGGGACGTACGGTCGGTCGTACGTCCCGGGGGCGCCGAGAGTGTGGAGCCGGACTCAGGTGTTCCGGCTCAGTGGGCCGGACACAGGTGATTCCGGCTCGGTGCGCCGAAGTCAGGTGATTCCGGCTCAGTTGGGCCGGTCTCAGATGAGGCCGAGCCCGCGCACCGCGTCGCGCTCCTCGGCGAGCTCCGCCACGGAGGCGTCGATGCGGGTGCGGGAGAAGTCGTTGATCTCCAGGCCCTGGACGATCTCGTACTTTCCGTCGACGCAGGTGACGGGGAACGAGGAGATGAGGCCCTCGGGGACGCCGTAGGAGCCGTCCGACGGGATGCCCATGGAGGTCCAGTCGCCGGCGGCGGTGCCGTTGACCCAGGTGTGGACGTGGTCGATGGCGGCGTTCGCGGCGGAGGCGGCGGAGGACGCGCCACGGGCCTCGATGATCGCGGCGCCGCGCTTGGCGACGGTCGGGATGAAGGTGTCGGCCAGCCACGCCTCGTCGTTGACGACCTCGGCGGCGTTCTTGCCGGCGATCTCCGCGTGGAAGATGTCCGGGTACTGGGTCGCCGAGTGGTTGCCCCAGATGGTGAGGCGCTTGATGTCCTCGACGGAGGCGCCGGTCCTGGCGGCCAGCTGCGACAGCGCGCGGTTGTGGTCCAGGCGGGTCATCGCGGTGAAGCGCTCGGCCGGCACGTCCGGGGCGGCGGCCTGGGCGATCAGGGCGTTGGTGTTGGCCGGGTTGCCGACGACGAGGACCTTGATGTCGTCCGCGGCGTGGTCGTTGATGGCCTTGCCCTGCGGCTTGAAGATGCCGCCGTTGGCGGCGAGCAGGTCACCGCGCTCCATGCCCTTGGTACGCGGGCGGGCGCCGACGAGCAGCGCGACGTTGGCACCCTCGAAGCCCTGGTTCGGGTCGTCGAAGATGTCGATGCCCTTGAGCAGCGGGAACGCGCAGTCGTCGAGCTCCATGGCGGTGCCCTCGGCGGCCTTCACGCCCTGCGGGATCTCGAGGAGGCGCAGCTTGACCGGCACGTCCGCGCCGAGCAGGTGGCCGGAGGCGATGCGGAAGAGCAGCGCGTAGCCGATCTGGCCGGCCGCGCCGGTCACGGTGACATTCACGGGAGTGCGGGTCATGGCGATCTCCGTAAGACAGCTGGCGGTGGGGGTCCCTGCCCCTGGTGCGGGATAGCTCTCTTGATCGATCGGTGTCTCGACATGAAGAGATATCCAGCGGTCAGGCTATCCGACCCGGGCCCCCCTGAATCCCCGACCCCTTGTGGTCCGGCTCACTGCCGCCCGTCCGCGCGCCCCCGGCCACCCCTCCGGCGGAGGGGCCGTGGACCTCTGCCGGTCCGTCACCGGTCCCTGGTGCAGCCCTCGCGCCCGTCCGCGAGCGTGCCGCACGCGCGCGCGTCGGCGCCGGAACCGACGGCGACCATCGGGGTGTACGCGTACGTCTCCGTCGTCGCCGTGTCGGCCCCCGGGGCGACGGTGGCACGCCGCTCGGTGCCGCCGGCCTCGACGGTCACGGTGTCCCCCGGGGCGGCCCCGGTGATCCGGGCCCAGGCCGCCGCGCAGGTCTCGCTGTAGCGGACCTCGACCTGGGCGGTGCCCACGCGGGCGCGTGCGACGGTAGCGGCGAGGGGCCCGCCGCACCCCATGGCCTCCGGGTCCTGGCCGGCGCAGTCGCCTCCCGCGCACATCACCCCGGCGGGGAGGGTGGCGGGCCGGGTGACGGGTGGGGCGGTCGTGGTGGGCGGGGCGGCCACGCGTTCGCCGTCACCTTCGGAGCCGCCCAGATCGACGAGGAGCAGGGCGGCGGTGACGACGAGCAGGGCGCCGACGATTCCGGCGGCGTAGAGCAGCACGGCCCGGCGCCGGGGGGCGGCGGAGGGGGTAGGGGGGTGGGGCGCGGCCCCGTCCGCGTCCGTGGCGGGAGTACGGGGAGGGGGCACGTCCGTGTCGCCGGCCGTGGCGGGAGTACGGGGTGCGGGAGCGGCCGTGTCGCCGTCCGCGGCGGGAGTACGGGGAGTGGGAGCGGCCGTGTCCGGGGGCGAAGCCGGTGCCGGGAACGGTCCGTCGAGGCGCCGGATCCGCAGGGTGCGGTCCCCTCGGTCACCGTCCCCGTCGCCGCACCCCTCCCCATCCGCATGCCCGTCGCCGCCCCCGTCACCGTCCCCGTCCCCCGCGACGGCAATCGCGTTCGAGCGGTGCCACGCCCGGTCCGCGCGCTCCGCGTGGGCGGCGAGCTCCGAGGGGTCGGTTCCGGTCACGTCGGCGAGGGCCGCCACGGCTCCCCGGGGCGCGGGCAGACGCGCGTTCAGATAGGTGTCCCAGGCGGACCGTTCGTGGCCGGTGCGCTCGGCGACGGCGGTGACGCCGAGGCCGCTGCGGTCGATCAGCCGGCGGAGCCGTTCCGTGAACGCGCGGACCTCCGGGTCGAGTTCGTCCGGCAGCGCCTTCCAGCCAGGCATGTGCGGTCCCCCTTGTCCCGTGCTCCCTCGACTTCCGAAGGATGGCAGGTCCGGGGGTGATGCGCGCCCCGGATGCGGAGCCCAGGTAGCGGAATGGTCACTTCCGTGCCACAGCGCGCCGACGGGCCTTGAACCGGCCTTGGCAAGTACATGACCCTTGATCACGACGGCGCCCGCCCTCCCACGGGGGAGAGGGCGGGCGCCGTCGCTCATACGATCCGGTCGAGGCTCGCCTAGGTCACCGTCAGGTGGAGGATGTCCTCCAGGAACGGGATCTTCAGCCAGGGCGACGGCTGCACCATGAGCGCGAGCAGCACGATCAGGCCACCCATCACCCCGTACGTGATCATGTCGGTGAAGCGGGACCGGACAGCCAGCATGCCCACGGAGGGCAGCACCCGGCGCATCACGGCTCCCACGAGGAGCGCGGCCCCGATCAGGATCGCCCCGACCCGGAAGGCCTGCGGGAACGGGTCCGTCCCCACCACCAGCAGACCGAGCCCGGCGAGCCCGAGCACGGTGAGCAGCGGCCACTGACGCGCGGGCGCGGGGGCGTCGCCGGAGGCGGCCCGGCCGCCGCCCTCGGGACGGGCCGTATCGGTCGTCAGGCGGGGCGGTGGCCTCCGCACACCACCGGCGGCAGCGGAGGAGGAGGCGGCGGTGACCGGGCCGGAGGCGCCGGCCTCGGGCTCCGTGGTGTCCGCCCCTGCCGCCCCGTCCGGGTTCCCGGGCCGCCCCGGGGTCCCGGAGGTCACGTCAGAGCGCCGCGGCCGCGCGCTCGGCGGCCTCGACGACGTTGACGAGGAGCTGCGCACGGGTCATCGGACCCACACCGCCGGGGTTCGGGGAGATCCAGCCGGCCACCTCGGCGACGTCCGGGTGGACGTCGCCGAGGATCTTGCCCTCGGCGTTGCGCGAGACGCCGACGTCGAGGACGGCCGCGCCCGGCTTCACGTCCTGGGGCTTGATCAGGTGCGGCACGCCGGCCGCGGCGACGATGATGTCGGCGTTCCTCAGGTGCGCGGAGAGGTCGCGGGTGCCGGTGTGGCACTGGGTCACGGTCGCGTTCTCCGAGCGGCGGGTGAGGATGAGCGGCATCGGGCGCCCGATGGTGACACCGCGTCCGACGACCACGACCTCGGCGCCGTTGATCTCGACGCCGTGCGCGCGGAGCAGGGTGATGACGCCGTTCGGCGTGCACGGCAGCGGGGCGGGCTCGTTGAGGACGAGCCGGCCGAGGTTGGTCGGGTGCAGCCCGTCCGCGTCCTTGGCCGGGTCCATCAGCTCCAGGATGCGGTTCTCGTCGATGCCCTTGGGCAGCGGGAGCTGGACGATGTAACCCGTGCAGGCCGGGTCCTCGTTGAGCTCCCGTACGACCGCCTCGATCTCCTCCTGGGTGGCGGTGGCGGGCAGCGTGCGCTGGATCGAGGCGATGCCGACCTGCGCGCAGTCCCGGTGCTTGCCGGCCACGTACTTCTGGCTGGCCGGGTCGTCGCCGACCAGGAGGGTTCCGAGTCCGGGTGTGACGCCCTTCTCCTTGAGGGCCGCCACACGGACGGTCAGATCGGACTTGATCGCGGCTGCGGTGGCCTTGCCATCGAGAATCTGGGCGCTCATGGAGACATCCTCCCGGATGACCCCCGCCTTGTTCCAATTCGCTCCTGGCAAGGGGCCCGGCGCGTGGAACGACAGGTTGCACTTGCACAACTCCGATGGGTATCGACTGGACAAAAAGTCGACGGTACGACGACGATGATCGGCGAAGTACCGCGGAAAGTGCCGGGGGGAATCCGCTCACATGCCGTGAAGAGTCCTCCGCGCGGGCCGCGTCGTCCCCGCACAGAGAGATTCACGGAGGAATCCCGCGATGAGCTTCGGTGACCCGAACAACCCCTACGGCCAGCCGCAGGGTCAGGGCCAGGGCCAGCAGCCCGGTTACGGCTACCCGCAGCAGGCCCCCCAGGGCGTGCCGCCGCAGCAGGGCGGCTACGGCTACCCGGCCGCGCCCCCGGTCTCCCCGTACGGCGGCGGCTACCCCGGCGCGGTCACGGAGATGTCCGGCGGGGTGAAGGCCGCCCGCGTGATGATGTGGATCCTCGGCGCCTTCAACCTCATCGGCGGCCTCGCCGTGATCGGCATGTCCTTCGCGATCGACAGCGAGCTGGACAAGGCGGGCGCCTCGTCCGCCGAGACCGAGGCCTTCGCCGACCTCGGCCAGGGCATCCTGATCGCCGCCGGCGTCCTCTCGCTGATCATCGCGGTCGTCGGCATGGTGCTCGCCGCCAAGTTCCGCTCCGGCGGCAACGGCGTCCGGATCGGCACCATCGTGTACGCCTCGATCACCGTGCTGTTCAGCCTCTTCTCGCTGCCCCTCGGCATCGTGGGCCTCGTCCTCGGCATCCTGATCATCGTCTTCGTGGCGAAGTCGGACGGCTCGGCCTGGTTCAACCGCAACAAGCAGCAGTACTGAGCCCGTACGGCAGGGGGCCCGGTTCCGCACGGAACCGGGCCCCCTGCCGTACGCCCGGCTTCACGCACCCGGCCGTTCGTCCGACTTCACGCACCCTCCTGAGCCCGGCGTCACACCCTCTTCAGGACCGCGAAGCCGTCCGAGCGGTACGTGATCTCGTACCGCGCCTCCGGGTGCAGTTGCGAAGCCAGCTGCACCGGGTCCGACACCTGCTGCGACCAGCCGCGCAGGTCGTAGGCGAGATAGTCGGGGGTGGCGCCCTTCGACGTGCCCACCCAGTAGACCCGGTGGTCCGCCGTGAGGTGCGCGAGGAGCGAGACGTCCGCCTCCACGCTCGCGCCCTCCGGCACCGCGGCGACCGCCGCCCGCGCCTGCTCGGTCCGGGTGTCCGACCGGTACGTCTCCGGCTTCAGGAGCTCCCGCAGCGGCAGGTTCGCGGCGAGGACGAGCGCGACCGCCGTGGCGACCGGGACGACGACCTTCCCGTACGAGACGAGCCACGCGCGCGGTGAGGTCCGCACCGAGCGGACGCCGTCCACCAGGGCCAGGAAGACCACCGGCATCAGGATCGCGCTGTAGTGCCAGTGCATGCCCCAGTGGTTGGGGTCCTGCGAGAGGAAGCGCCAGCCGAGGGTGGGCAGGACGAGCAGGACCAGCGGGGAGCGCAGCGCGAGGAAACCGGTGATCGCGAGGAGGAAGAGCACCATCTCCCAGCGTTCGCCGGAGGCGAGGGCGTCGCCGACGACCTGCCCGAAGGAGGTGTCGGCTCCCTCCCCGGTCTTCTCGATCTTGGACCAGTAGTCGTACTCACCGACCCGGCTCGCCGCCGGGATGAGGACGAGTACCGTCAGGGCGAAGGCCGCCGCGCCGAAGCCGGCCAGGGCCGCACCGAGCCTCTTCTGCCCCTTCAGGAAGAGGACGACGCCGACCATGGACACGGTGAGGCCCATGTCCTCCTTGACCAGGACGAGCGGCGCGGACCACGCGACGGCCGCAGTCCAGCGCCCCAGGATCAGGGCCCGGCAGGTCAGGGCGAGCAGCGGGACGGCGAAGGCGATCTCGTGGAAGTCGGACTTGACCGCCTCCTGAAGTCCCCAGGAGAGCCCGTACGCGACGGCGAGCCCGATGCCGGCGGCCCGGCTGCCGAGGACCTGCTGGGTGGTGCGGCCGACGACGACGGCGCCGGAGGCGAAGAGCGCGGCCTGGGCGAGGAGCAGGGCGACCGGCGAGGGCCAGATCCAGTAGAGCGGCGCGAGCAGCGCGGTGACCGGGCTGAAGTGGTCGCCGAGTATGTGGAAGCCGGGGCCCTTGATGTCGGCCACGGGGGCCCGGAACTCGGCGTACGCCCGGACGGACTGCCCGAAGATGCCGAGGTCCCAGGAAGGGGTGCGGAAGTGCGCGTACTGCACCCAGGAGTAGAGGAAGTACAGACCGCACAGGACGACCGCGAGGATCAGATAGGGGCGGAGCGGAGCGGGCGGGAGGCCGTCCGGGGACTCGGTGCCGGCGGCGCCCCGAGAGCCGGTGGCGGCCTCCTCGGCGGACCTGTTCTGTACGTCCAACACCACGCCCCCACTACCAGTGGTCGACAAAAGAGCAACCCATTAGACCAGAGTCCACCCGATCGGCGGAGACGTCAGCACCGGCCTCGCGGCAGGCCGCCCGCGGCGCGGAGCGGGGCGGCCCGCCGGCACCTCGTGGGTACCGGCGGGCCGCCCCGCTGTCCGTCGACTCGTACGACGCCTACGACTCAGTGGAAGAAGTGGCGCGTCCCCGTGAAGTACATCGTCACGCCGGCCTTCTTCGCGGCCTCGACGACCAGCTCGTCCCGCACCGAGCCGCCGGGCTGCACGACCGCCTTCACGCCGGCCGCGGTGAGGATCTCCAGGCCGTCCGGGAAGGGGAAGAAGGCGTCCGAAGCGGCGTAGGCGCCGGCCGCCCGCTCCTCGCCGGCACGCTCGACCGCGAGCTTCGCGGAGTCGACGCGGTTGACCTGGCCCATGCCGACGCCGACCGAGGCGCCGTCCTTGGAGAGCAGGATCGCGTTGGACTTGACCGCGCGGCAGGCCTTCCACGCGAAGGCGAGCTCGGCGAGCTCCTCGGCGGACAGGGCCTCGCCCGTCGCCAGGGTCCAGTTCGCCGGCTCGTCGCCCTCGGCCTGGAGGCGGTCGGTGACCTGCAGCAGCGCGCCGCCGTCGATCGGCTTGACCTCGACCGGGTTGGCCGGGGCGCCGTCGGCGCGGAGCACACGGATGTTCTTCTTCTTGGCGAGGATCTCGACCGCGCCGTCCTCGTAGCCGGGGGCCACGATGACCTCGGTGAAGATCTCGGCGACCTGCTCGGCCATCGCGACCGACACCGGGCGGTTGACGGCGATGACACCGCCGAACGCGGACAGCGGGTCGCAGGCGTGGGCCTTGCGGTGGGCCTCGGCGACGTCGGCGCCGATCGCGATGCCGCACGGGTTGGCGTGCTTGATGATCGCGACGCAGGGCTCGGTGTGGTCGTACGCGGCCCGGCGCGCGGCGTCGGTGTCCGTGAAGTTGTTGTACGACATCTCCTTGCCGTGCAGCTGCTCGGCCTCGGCGAGGCCGCCCGTGCCGTCGACGTAGAGCGCGGCGCCCTGGTGCGGGTTCTCGCCGTAGCGCAGCACGTTGTTCCGCTCGTACGTGGCGCCCAGGAAGTCCGGGAAGCCCGAGTCGTCGGCGGCGGCGTAGTCGGCGGCGAACCAGGAGGCGACGGCCACGTCGTACGCGGCGGTGTGCTGGAAGGCCTCGGCGGCGAGCCGCTTGCGGGCGGTCAGGTCGAAGCCGCCGGCCTTGACGGCGGCGAGCACGTCGGCGTACCGCCCGGGGCTGGTCACGATGGCCACGGACGGGTGGTTCTTGGCCGCGGCGCGGACCATCGACGGGCCGCCGATGTCGATCTGCTCGACGCACTCGTCCGGCGTGGCGCCGGAGGCGACCGTCTCGCGGAACGGGTAGAGGTTCACGACGACCAGGTCGAAGGGCTCCACGCCCAGCTCGGCGAGCTGCTCGCGGTGCGACTCCAGGCGCAGGTCGGCGAGGATGCCGGCGTGCACGCGCGGGTGGAGCGTCTTGACGCGGCCGTCCAGGCACTCCGGGAAGCCGGTGAGCTCCTCGACCTTCGTGACCGGCACCCCGGCCGCGGCGATCTTCCCGGCCGTGGAGCCGGTGGAGACGAGCTCGACACCGGCCTCGTGCAGACCGCGGGCCAGTTCTTCGAGCCCCGTCTTGTCGTAGACGCTGACCAGCGCGCGGCGGATGGGCTTAACGGTGTCCGTGTTCACCGACATGAACCTTTCGTCCCTCAATGCGGTAGCCGTGCCGGGCGAGACGCCCCACGACGTCGACGAGCAGCGAGCGCTCGACTTCCTTGATGCGCTCGTGCAGAGCGGCTTCATCGTCCTCGTCCCGCACCTCGACCACGCCCTGGGCGATGATCGGGCCGGTGTCGACACCGTCGTCGACGAAGTGGACGGTGCACCCGGTGACCTTCGCGCCGTAGGCGAGGGCGTCACGCACCCCGTGGGCACCGGGAAAACTGGGCAGCAGAGCCGGGTGGGTGTTGACGACCCGGCCGTCGAAGCGGGCGAGGAACTCCTTGCCGACGATCTTCATGAAGCCGGCCGAGACGACGAGATCCGGCTCGTACGCGGCGGTGGCCTCGGTCAGCGCCCGGTCCCACTCCTCGCGGGTGGCGTGGTCCTTGACGCGGCAGACGAAGGTGGGCAGCCCGGCGCGCTCGGCGCGCTCCAGACCGGCGATGCCGTCGCGGTCGGCGCCCACCGCGACGATCTCCGCGCCGTACCCCTCGGGGTCCGCGGCGATGCCGTCGAGGAGGGCCTGCAGATTGGTACCGGAACCGGAGACCAGGACGACGAGGCGGGCGGCAGCCACTGGGTCACTCTTTCCGTGGTGTTTGTGCGGTCGTACGAACGAATCGTGCCGCTCGATACGGGGAACCCTACGAATGGCTCGACCGTCAGCAACGATACCGGCACACCGGACGGCCCCCACGGGACGGGGGCGGAGCAGGGCGGTAGCGTCAGGGTCCGACGCCGACGCACGCCCCGGCCGACACCGGTCGGACACCCGGACGGCGTAGCGGACGAGCAGCACGCAGCAGCAGACGAGACAGCAGCGGAGACCACGGGTGCGGCCGTGGTCGAGACGACAGAGGGAAGACGTTCAGCAGATGCCGGAACGCCAGTCCACGGACGAGAACAACCCGTTCGCACCGCCGCCCGAAGGCCGGCCGGATCAGCCGTGGCAGCCACGGCGACCGGAGGGTTCGGACGACGACGCGTCCGGGGCCCCGGACTCGTCGGGGCCGTCCGACGGCCGCTGGAGCCCGCGCCAGCCGGGCCCCTCCGACGACGGCTTCGGCCGCGGGCCCGAGCGCCAGGGCGGCGGCCAGGGCGGCCGGGAGGGCGGCCCCGGCCAGGGCGGCAACGGGCGCCAGGGGCTCCGCTGGGACCCGAAGGACCCGGCGCAGCGGCGCGCGCGGTACGCGATTCTCGCCGGCATGTGGGCCTTCTTCTTCGCCATCTTCGAGATCCCGGAACTGGCGCTGCTTCTCGGCGCCCTCGGCCTCTACTGGGCGATCAGCTCACTGCGGACCAAGCCGACGCAGGCGGCGGACCTGTCGCCGACATCACAGCCGGCCTCCGCGGCGGCGTCTCAGCCCTCGGGACAGCCGTCGGGCCGGCCCTCCGGACAGGGCGCCACGGCGGTCCCGCTCCGCTCGATGCGCACGGCCGCGATCAGCGGTCTGGTCGCCGCGAGCGTGGCCCTGATGATCGTCGCGGTGGGTTTCACCATGCAGCTCGTCTACAGCGACTTCTACGAGTGCCGCGACGACGCCCTCACCCACGCGGGCCAGCTGGCCTGCAACGACCTCCTGCCGAAGCCGCTCCGCGCGGGCTTCGGGGTCCGGGAGTAACGCCCCGGGGCCTGTCCGACCGGTGCGTGCCGGCCTGACCGGGCGCGGCCGTTCGGTACGCCGAGCGAGCGTGCCGGGTCAGGCGGCGCCGTTCGGTGCGCCGAGCGCGTGCGTGCCGGGCGCGCGGAGTCAGGAAGGTCCTCTGTCGTCGGCCGGGGGCGGCGGCGGGGAGGGTTCCCAGGCCGCCGGGAGGTAGTCGTACGGCTCGAAGGCGGAGTCGCCGTACGGGTCGTCATCGAGACCGAGCTCGGAGCCCGACCGGGCGGCGGGAGCCGACGGGGGCCGGGCGGGCCCGGGCGCGACGCCCGGCCAGGATCCTCCGGAGCCCGACGCGAGACCGGAGCCCGGCCCGACACCCGGATCCAGGCCGAGACCCGTGCCCGTGTCGAGGCCGGACCCCAGGCCGAGACCGAGGCCAGAGCCCGTGTCGAGGCCGGAGCCCCCGTCGAGGCCGGGTCCGGAAAACCGGCCGGGGCCGGAACCCGGGCCGGTCTCCGGGGCCTGTCCCGGGCCGGGCATCCGCCCGGGGCCCGCGGCGCGGCCGGGGCGGAGAAGGCCGGCGAGGCGGCCGAGCCGGGAGGCGGCGGCGCCGAGAACGGTCTCCGGGCCCTTCGCGGCGGGGAGCCCCGTCTCCGGGCCATTCACGGGCGCCGCACCCGCCGCCGAACCGGCCTCCACCGCACCCGCTCCCGTACCGCCCGCCGGCGGCGACACCGGCAGGGGCTTCGGGCGGGGGGCACGGCGGCCCCAGGCCCGTACTCCCCACGCCACCGGGACCCCCAGACAGGCACCCCACAGGACCGTCGCCGCGCCCGTCTGCCACCACACCGGGCCGAACGCCGACAGCCGTCCGGTGCCCAGCGGGCCGCCCGCCGCGCCCGTGAGGACGGCGACGGCCACCCCGCACCCCCCAGCGGCGCCCAGCGCCGTGAGCGTCGTGTCGCGGACCGTCCAGGTCCGCGCCGAGCGGCCCACCCGGTGGCCCTGAACCACGGCGGCGGCCAGGGGGGCAGCCATCGCCGCCCAGTGGACCCAGGTGCCGCGCCCCTCGGCGGGCAGCGCGGCGAGCAGCGGGAAGGGCGGCACGGCCGGGTCTCCGACGAGGCCGAACGGGGTCGCGAGCGCCCCCGTACCGAGGGCGAAGCCCGGCCCGAGGCCGTACGCGGCCCCCCACACGGCCATGTTCGGCAGCAGCGCGAGGACGAGCAGCAGGACCGCGACCCGCCCCGACCACTCCCCCGCGAGACCCACGTACGCGGCCTGCGCCTCGCGCGCGTGCCAGGCCAGCGACACCGCCGCGGCCACCGCTCCGCCGCCGAGCAGGGTCACGAGCCCGAGCACCGCCGCGCGCAGTGCCGCGGCCGCCTGGCGCTGCCCTGGCAGCGGGCGGCCGAGGGCCGTCCAGACCCCGGCGCCCGCCGCGCCCACGGCGACGGCGGGCAGCCAGAGTCCGGCGGTGATCAGGTCGGCGGGCAGCCGGCCGCTCGCGCTGTAGAGCACGACCCCGGCGGCGACCAGCAGGTATCCCCCGGCCACGGAGGCGACGGCGGCGCTCGCGGAAAGGCGCGGCCGGTCCGGGGCAGCCCCCGGGTCGAGGGTGTCGCGGGCGGCCCGGTGGACGAGCCAGACCGGCAGGGCGGCCAGGAGCAGCGGGACGATGCCGAGGGGCGCGGCCAGGCCGGACAGGGTGTCCGTACGGACCAGGTCCACGCCGTGGGCGAGGAGCCAGAGCCCGGCCGCGAGGTGGAGCGCGCCGCCGGGGCCGCTGTCGGGGTACGGGGAGCTGATCCAGGCGGCGACCACCAGGACCGCGAGGGCACCGAGACCGAGTCCGGCGGCGACTCCGCCGCGGACGCAGGCGGTGGCGAGCGCGGCGGAGCGGCCGCCCTGGACCAGCGGGTACTCGGTCACATGGGTCACGGGGTCATGCTGCCAACGACACGCGCTTCTACCGCGTAACAGGCAAACCTCCGCTGTGTCGCTCAATATACGTTTTATGTACTTTTCCGCCCAGAGCAGCTCTGCGGGAGGTCGACACCGATGAGCCGGAGCACAGCGGATTCCGCACCCTCCGTCACCCTGCCGACCCCGAAGGAGCGGCGCAGGTTGCGTGAGGCCCTCGCGCTGAGCGAGGAGCAGGTCGCCGAGGCCATGGGCGTCACGAAGGCCACGGTCAAGTCGTGGGAGACCGGGCGCTCGGCGCCACGGGGCCGCAAGCGCGAGGCGTACGCGAAGCTGCTCGGCTCGTACGAGCCGGACGGCGCCGCTCCCTCACCCGAACGGCCGACGGGGTCCGCGCCACCGGAACCGGAGACCCCCGCACCGCCGAGGCGCGAGGGCTCCGCGTCCGTCTCCGCCAACGTCCGGCCCAAGGCCGCTGCCAAGCGGGCCGCCAAGCCGCCACGAGGCCCCTCCCCCTCCCCGGCCGTCGCCCCGGGCTCCGCGCGCAAGGGCACACCCAGGCCGCAGGAGCGCCTGAAACCGGTGGTGGCGGAGGCACCGGCCCCGGCCCCTGAGCCGGCGCCGCCGCCCCCCGTTCCGGAGCTCACCCCGGAGGAGGCCTTCGACGCGCTCTACGCCCACGCCGCGCCCGGTCTCGTCCACCAGACGTACTTGCTGACCGGCCGCCGGCGGCTCTCCCGCGAGGCCGTCGAGTACGCCTTCCACCACGCCTGGCAGCACTGGCCCGAGGTCGCCGTCGACGCGGACCCGGTCGGCTGGGTGCGGGCGACGGCGTACGAGTACGCCCTGTCCCCCTGGCACCGGCTGCGCCGGGCGCACAAGCACCCCGACGCCCCGCCGACCGAGGCGAACCGCAGGGCGCTGCTGACGGCGCTCCTCGAACTGCCGCCGCCGTACCGCCGTACCGTCCTGCTCTACGAGGGGCTCGGCCTCGACCTGCCGGAGACGGCGGCCGAGACCGAGGCGAGCACCCCGGCCGCCGCCAACCGGCTGCTGCACGCCCGGACGGTCCTCGGGCAGCGGATCCCCGAGCTCGCGGAGCCGGAGGCCCTGCACCGGCGGATGGCCGCGCTGGTCACGGAGGCGCCTACGGCGACCCTCCCGGCGGCCCGCGTGGTCCGTACGGGCAGCGAGCGGCTCGCCCGTACATGGACGCGCGCGGTCCTCGGGGTGACGGCGGTCCTCATCGGCGTGACGGGCTTCACGGCGGCGACCGCGCCGACCCGGTACATCCCGGTGAACGCCCCCGGCGAGACCGTCAACGGGGTGCCGGTGCGCGGCGGCCCGGAGAAGCTCCGCCCGGAGGACCTGGAGCTCCGCGACCAGCTCCGCTCCCAGCCGAACCCGGGCCCCGAGCGGCTGATCCCGGCGGCCGAGTAGCCCCGGGAGGGACCCGCCGCAGGCGACACGGCCCGCCCGTACGTGAGAGGGCCCCGCTCCACCCGGTCTCCCGGGAGGGGCGGGGCCCTCTCACGTACTGCCTGTCAGGCTGCTGTGCGTGTCAGCCCGTTCAGCCCGCGAGGATGGCGCGTGCCAGCTTGGCCGTCTCGGTCGGCGTCTTGCCGACCTTGACGCCCGCGGCCTCAAGGGCCTCCTTCTTCGCCTGGGCGGTGCCGGAGGAGCCGGAGACGATGGCGCCGGCGTGGCCCATGGTCTTGCCCTCGGGCGCGGTGAAGCCCGCGACGTAGCCGACGACCGGCTTGGTGACGTTGGCCTTGATGAAGTCGGCCGCACGCTCCTCGGCGTCGCCGCCGATCTCGCCGATCATGACGATCAGGTCGGTGTCGGGGTCCGCCTCGAACGCCGCGAGGGCGTCGATGTGCGTGGTGCCGATGACCGGGTCGCCACCGATGCCGACGGCGGACGAGAAGCCGATGTCACGGAGCTCGTACATCATCTGGTACGTCAGCGTGCCGGACTTCGAGACCAGGCCGATGCGGCCCGGCTTCGTGATGTCGCCCGGGATGATGCCGGCGTTGGACTGGCCCGGGGTGATGAGACCGGGGCAGTTCGGGCCGATGATGCGGGTCTTGTTGCCCTTCGCCTGCGCGTACGCCCAGAAGGCGGCGGAGTCGTGGACGGCGATGCCCTCGGTGATGACGACGGCCAGCGGGATCTCGGCGTCGATCGCCTCGACCACGGCGGCCTTCGCGAAGGCCGGCGGGACGAAGAGGACCGAGACGTTGGCGCCGGTCTCCTTCATCGCCTCGGCGACGGAGCCGAAGACCGGGACCTCGGTGCCGTCGAAGTCGACGGACGTGCCGGCCTTGCGCGGGTTCACGCCACCGACGATGTTGGTGCCGTCACCCAGCATGAGCTTGGTGTGCTTCATGCCCGTGGCACCGGTCATGCCCTGGACGATGACCTTGCTGTCCTTGGTCAGGAAGATAGCCATGGTGTTCTGACCTCGTCCCTTACTTCGCAGCCGCGAGCTCGGCGGCCTTGTCGGCCGCGCCGTCCATGGTGTCCACACGCTGCACGAGCGGGTGGTTCGCGTCCGACAGGATCTTGCGACCCAGCTCCGCGTTGTTGCCGTCGAGGCGCACGACCAGCGGCTTGGTGACCTCTTCGCCCTTGGAGGCGAGGAGCTCCAGGGCCTGGACGATGCCGTTGGCGACCTCGTCACAGGCGGTGATGCCACCGAAGACGTTGACGAACACGGACTTGACGTCCGGGTCGCCCAGAATGATCTCCAGGCCGTTCGCCATGACCTCGGCGGAGGCGCCGCCACCGATGTCGAGGAAGTTGGCCGGCTTCACGCCGCCGTGGTTCTCACCGGCGTACGCGACGACGTCCAGGGTCGACATGACCAGACCGGCACCGTTACCGATGATGCCGACCTCGCCCTCGAGCTTGACGTAGTTGAGGTTCTTGGCCTTGGCGGCAGCCTCGAGCGGGTTGGCTGCGGCCTTGTCCTCGAGCGCCTCGTGCTCGGGCTGACGGAAGTCGGCGTTCTCGTCGAGAGACACCTTTCCGTCCAGCGCGAGGATGTCGCCGGAGGCGACCTTGGCCAGCGGGTTAACCTCGACGAGGAGCGCGTCCTCGGCGACGAAGGTCTTCCACAGGGTCACGAGGACCTCGGCGACCTTCTCGGCCACCTCGGCCGGGAACTGCGCCAGGGCCACGATCTCGCGGGCCTTCTCGATGTCGACACCGGTGTTGGAGTCGACGGGCACCTTCGCCAGCTTCTCGGGGGTCGTCGCGGCGACCTCCTCGATGTCCATGCCACCGGCGACGGACGCCATGGCGAGGAAGGTGCGGTTGGTGCGGTCGAGGAGGTACGAGACGTAGTACTCCTCGAGGATTTCCGGAGCGGTCTCCGCGATCATCACCTTGTGGACCGTGTGGCCCTTGATGTCCATCCCGAGGATGTCCGTCGCGCGGGCGACGGCCTCGTCGGGGGTGGCGGCCAGCTTGACGCCGCCGGCCTTGCCTCGGCCACCGACCTTCACCTGCGCCTTGACGACCGACTTGCCGCCAAGACGCTCGGTGGCCTCGCGCGCCGCCTCAGGCGTGTCGATGACTTCACCGGCCAGCACCGGTACACCGTGCTTGGCGAAGAGGTCCCTCGCCTGGTACTCGAACAGGTCCACGCGCGTCCGTCCCTTTTCTGATGATCGCGGTTCGTTGTCTGCGTGGGCGTGCCGCGAAGGGCAACGTGACTGCACTGTCACAAGGGAGGCGTTCACGGTGTCCGTGGACGCGGCATGTCCGTCTCGCAGGTTATCGCCGAGGCACGTGGGTCCCTAAATCGCAGGTCACACCAGAGCGGTGATACGGGTCACAGACCGTAGGGGCCGACAGGCCGTCCGTAGGGGGCGAAGGGTGGGGACGTGCGGTGTTCGCCGTAGGCGGGGCTTGGCTTCCCGGCCCCTCACGACGCGCCGGGAAAGTGAGTGAGGGGCATT
Source organism: Streptomyces sp. NPDC058326 (assembly GCF_042879855.1). Classification (NCBI taxonomy): domain Bacteria; kingdom Bacillati; phylum Actinomycetota; class Actinomycetes; order Kitasatosporales; family Streptomycetaceae; genus Streptomyces; species Streptomyces sp. NPDC058326. Next base: position 226,575 of record NZ_JBHVZO010000004.1, read on the forward strand.
CCCGCACCGGTGTGATATGGGCCTCAGTGGGGTCACGGACACCCGTGCGGGGGTCCCGCGACGACGAATTCCGCACCTCCGGCGTCGGCCGCGCACGCGGCCGCACGTCAGTCGGTGGGTATCGGCAGGGGGCGCTTCTCCAGGGCGGCCGCCATGACCTCCGGGAACAGGTCGGGGGTGCAGGCGAAGGCCGGAACCCCGATCGCGGCGAGCGCCGCCGCGTGGTCGCGGTCGTAGGCCGGGGCGCCCTCGTCGGAGAGGGCGAGCAGGGTGACGAACTGGACGCCGGAGGCCTTCATCGCCGCGACCCGCTTCAGCATCTCGTCACGGATCCCCCCCTCGTAGAGATCACTGATGAGGACGACGACGGTGTCGGCCGGACGGGTGATCCTCGCCTGGCAGTGGGCGAGGGCGCGGTTGATGTCGGTGCCGCCGCCGAGCTGGGTGCCGAACAGGACGTCGACGGGGTCGTCGACCCGGTCGGTGAGGTCCACGACGGCCGTGTCGAAGACGACGAGCCGGGTGGCGATCGACCGCATGGAGGCGAGCACCGCACCGAAGACCGAGGCGTGGACGACGGAGGCGGCCATGGAGCCGGACTGGTCGACGCAGAGCACCACCTCCTTCCGTATCCCCCGGGAGGCCCGCCCGTGGCCGATGAGCCGCTCGGGGACGACCGTGCGGTGCTCGGGCACGTAGTTCTGGAGGTTGGCGCGGATGGTGCGGTCCCAGTCGATGTCCCGGTGGCGGGGCCGGCTGATCCGGGCGGAGCGGTCGAGGGCGCCGGTCAGTGTGGCGCGGGTGCGGGCGGCGAGGCGCTTCTCCAGGTCGTCGACGACCTTGCGGACGACGGCCCGCGCCGTCTCCCTCGTCGTCTCGGGCATGGCCTTGTGGAGGGAGAGCAGGGTGCCGACCAGGTGGACGTCCGGCTCGACGGCCTCCAGCATCTCCGGCTCCAGGAGGAGGGTGGCGAGGCCGAGGCGGTCGATCGCGTCGCGCTGCATGACCTGCACGACGGAGCTGGGGAAGTACGTCCGGATGTCGCCGAGCCAGCGGACGACGGAGGGCGCCGAAGCACCGAGCCCGGCCGAACGGTCCCGCCCGGCGCGCTCGCCCTGGCTCTTGCTCCCGTAGAGCGCGCCGAGGGCTCCGTCCATGGCGGCGTCGGTGCCGGTGAGCGCCCGGCCGGTGCCGTCGGCTTCCCCGCCCCCCAGAACGAGCCGCCAGCGGCGCAGCCGCTCGTCATTCGCGTTTCCCGCGCGGGCGCGGGGGTTGGTGTCGGCCCGGGTGCCGACGTCGGCCCGGGTGCCGGTGTCGGCGCCGGTACGGGCGCCTGCGCCGGTGACGGTGCTGGCGCAGGTGGCGCTGGTGGCGGTGCTGATGGCGGTGACGGCGCTGGTGCTGGTGGCGGTGCTCATGCCATGACCTCCGTGCCGAGGACGAGGTGAAGGAGGGGCAGCACGGCGTCCGCCCGCTCCCGGTCGGGCGTGGCGGCGAAGCCGGGGACCCCCGCCGCGGCGTGCCTCGGGCCTCGGGTCCCGGGGCCGCGGGCGACCAGCTCGCCGAGGGTGCGGCGCACGCCGGGCTCGTACGCGGAGAAGGTGCGGCGCAGCAGCGGCAGCACACCGGTGAACGCCTCGGCCGGAACGCTCGTGAGCCAGGCGTCGACCAGGCCCAGGAGCCGCTCGTCGTGGACGAGGAGCAGTCCGCCGCCGGAGGCCCCGCCGACGAAGCCGTCGATCCAGGCGGCGGCGTCGGGCGGCGGGGCTCCGGGCGAGAGGGCACGGCTCATGAGCAGGGCGGCCTCCCCGTCGGCGATCCGGCCCTCGTCGAGGAGGAGCCGGGCGGCCCGGCCCCTGAGGATGCCCGGGATCCGGTCGCGGTCGGCGAGCCGGTGCAGGACGCCCGCCCAGCGCTCGGTCAGACCGTCCGCACCCGGCAGCAGGCCGACGGCATGGTGGACCTCGTCGATCCGCTCGCGCATGGCGGTCGCCGCATCGGTGTCGAGCCCGGCGCAGGCGGGCGGCAGGCCGACGCAGATGCGCTCGGCGAGGCCGGCGGCGACCTCGGCGAGGGCCTCCGTGCCGGTGCCCCGGACATCGCCGTAGCGCAGGGAGCGGGCGAGGGCCGGAAGGGCCTGGGCGAGGTGGGCGACGTCGGTGTCGAGTGCCGCCCGGTCGGCGAGCGCCCGCATCACGGCGGGGAGCGCGTCGGCGAGCCCGGCGAGCAGGCACTGCTCGGCGAGGGCGGTGATGTCACCGAGGGCGGTCGCCGACGCGGCGCGGGAGCGTGCCCTGGCGGTGGCGGCGGCCTCGACGGTGGTGCCCCACACGCCGGCCTCGGCGACCTGGACGTGCTGCTCGGGCTCCCAGCGCAGCCGCCAGGTCTCCCGGAAGGTGCCGGTGCCGGCGCGTCCGGTGGCCGGTTCGCCCCAGTGGACGCCCAGGAGCCTCAGCCGGTGCAGCAGCCGGCTGCGGTCGCCGTCCATCTCCTTGCGGAGGTCGAGTTCGAGGTCGCGCTCGGTGGCCTCGGGCTTGAGGCGCAGGGTGCGCCGACGGCGGGCCAGATCCCGCTGGAGGGGTACGGCGGGGGCATCGGCCGGGACCTCGCCGAGGACGTCGCCGACGACGAGGCGGTCCCTGACGAGGCCGAGCGGCACGTCGGAGCCCTCGCACAGGACGGCGCGGACGGCGTCGGTCGTCTCGTCGAGGCCTGGCAGCGGCCGGCCGCGCAGGGCGGCGAGGGTCTCGGCGAGCCGGACGGCCTCGATGACATGGGCGGAGGAGACGGGGTGGTCCTCGGCCCTGAGGAGTCCGGCGACCTTGGTCATCCAGCGCTCGACGGGCCGGTCGGGGGCCGCGAAGAGGTGTGCGTACCAGCCGGGCGAGTCGATCCCGGCGCCGTACCCCGAGCGGCGGGCGAGCCTGCGGTGGGTCCAGGGGACCCAGGTCATCTCGGTCTTGACCTTGGGCAGGCCCTTGAGCAGGGCCCGGTCGGCGGCGACGGTGGTCCTGCGGGTGAGGGCGGGGACGTGCCAGGCGCCGCAGACGACGGCGACGGCGTCGCCGAACTCCTTGCGGGCGGCGCGGAGCTGGATCCGCATGTGGGCCTCGCGGACGAGGTCGCGGGGGTGTCCACCGTGCCCGTACGCCTCGCGGAGTGCGCCCATGGCCTCGGCGAGGGCCTCGAAGGGCGCGGTGGGGCCGCCGTCGCCGCGCAGTTCGACGACGTCCTCCCACCAGCGCTCGGCGTCCTCGGGTCCGGTGGCCCCCGCCGCCCCGGCGAGTTCGGCGACCGGGTCGATCCGCCGGCCGCTTCCGGAGACCTCGTCCTCGCTGTCGTCCCAGGTGGGGTCGGAGGCGGCGAGGGTGTGGGCGGCGGGCAGGTCGATGAACCGGACGGCGGCGCCCCGGTCGAGGGCCCAGCGGATCGCCACCCACTCGGGTGAGAACGCGGCCATCGGCCAGAACGCGGCCCGCCCGGGGTCGTCCACGGCGTGGGCGAGCAGCGCGACCGGCGGCCGCATGCCGGGATCCCCGGCGAGCGCGACGAGGGCGTCGGCCTCGGCGGGACCCTCGACGAGGACCGCGGCGGGCTGCTCGGCCTCCAGGGCGGCCCGCACTCCACGCGCCGACCCGGGCCCGTGGTGCCGCACCCCGAGCAGGAGCGGCCCGCCGCCGCCCCGGGCGGTGGTGGGGGGCGTCATACGCTCACCTCGCGGCAGGCACGGTAGAAGTCCTTCCAGCCGTCCCGCTCTCTGACCACCGTCTCCAGGTACTCCTGCCAGACGACCCGGTCGGCCGCCGGGTCACGGACGACCGCGCCGAGGATGCCGGCCGCGATGTCGGAGGGGCGCAGGACGCCGTCGCCGAAGTGGGCGGCGAGGGCGAGGCCGCCCGTGACGACGGAGATGGCCTCGGCGGTGGAGAGGGTCCCCGAGGGGGACTTGACCCTCGTCCGCCCGTCGGTGGTGACCCCGTCGCGCAGCTCACGGAAGACGGTGACGACCCGTCGGATCTCGTCGACTCCTTCGGGGCCGGCCGGCAGTTCCAGGGAGCGCCCGAGCTGCTCGACGCGGCGGGCGACGATGTCGACCTCCGCCTCGGGGGTCGCGGGCAGGGGCAGGACCACCGTGTTGAAGCGGCGGCGCAGCGCGCTGGAGAGTTCGTTGACGCCGCGGTCGCGGTCGTTGGCCGTGGCGATCAGGTTGAAACCGGGGACGGCCTGCACCTCCTCGCCCAGTTCGGGGACGGGGAGGGTCTTCTCGGACAGGATCGTGATGAGCGTGTCCTGGACGTCCGCGGGGATGCGGGTGAGCTCTTCCACGCGGGCGGTCAGGCCCTGTGCCATCGCCCGCATGACGGGGCTGGGCACGAGGGCGTCCCGGCTGGGGCCGTGGGCGAGGAGCCGGGCGTAGTTCCAGCCATATCTGACGGCCTCCTCGGGGGTGCCGGCGGTGCCCTGGACGAGAAGGGTGGAGTCGCCGCTGACGGCGGCGGCGAGGTGCTCGGAGACCCAGGTCTTGGCGGTGCCTGGCACGCCGAGAAGCAGCAGCGCCCGGTCGGTGGCGAGGGTGGTGACGGCGACTTCCACGATGCGGCGCGGTCCCACGTACTTGGGTGTGATCACCGTCCCGTCGGGGAGGGTGCCGCCGAGGAGGTAGGTGGCGACGGCCCACGGCGAGAGGCGCCAGCGGGCGGGGCGGGGCCGGTCGTCGGCCGCGCGCAGCGCGGCGAGTTCGCCGGCGAAGGCGTGCTCGGCGTGCGGCCGCAGGACCTCGGTCGCAGGCTGCGGCCGCACCTGTCCGGTGTCCGTCTCGACACCGGAACCGGGCTGCGCGATGGTTTCGGGCACGGGCATGGATCCCCCTCCAGATCGTTCGACCTGCTGTGTGATCCACCGTGCACCATGCCACTGACAATCGGATGTCGCCGCTGGTCAGGGGCGGTTGGTGGGGTGAGGGGGGCAGCTCACCCGGGTACGGCCACGGGAGCGGCCGGGGGTCCCGCGCGGCCACGGGAGCGGACAGGGTCAGCCCCGCGCGGCCACGGGAGTGGCCGAGGTCAGCCCCGCGTGGCCACGGGAGTGGCCGAGGTCAGCCCCGCGCGGCCGCGGGAGTGGCCGAGGTCAGCCCACGACCGGGGAGACGGCGACGCAGCCGCCGGCCATCGCCTGCTCGGCCTTGGCCTCCTTGATGACCTTGCCCTGGTAGATCACCTTGCAGGTGAGGTCGGCGGGGGTGAGGGAGACCGGCATGACGGCCGGCGGCATGATGCCCCGGAGCTTCACCGTCTTCTTCCACGGCGTGGTCGGCTTCTTCTCCGACTCGACCTTCGGTTCCATCGCGGTGCCGTCACCGGCGTGGTAGTCGATGGACTCGATGCCCGTGCCCGTGACCTCGTAGGTGACTTCGTAGGACTCGGTCACCGACTTGTCGACCTGGTCGACGGCCTTCTCCGCGGCCTCCGAGCAGGCGCCGAGGCCGAGGGCGAGGCCGGCGACGGCGAAGGCCGAGACGGCGGTGCGGACAGTGCGCTTCATGGGGTTCCCCCTGGACGCGTGGTGCGGATCGATTGGTCCGGGCAGGGAATCGTAAAGGGAGGGTAAAGTCAAATTGCCTCCTGCTCATCTGTCATGCCCGAACGCCCAGGCCAACGGCGTTGTCAGTGGCGGCATCTACCGTCGGTGACATGAATGCCATGGGGGTGCGCTTCACGTCCGAGCAGGTGCTGGCACTGGCTCCTGACGACGCGTCGCGCAGAGCGGGAAGCAGGCTCGGCACGGCCGGGCCGTGGTCCGGCACGGGCTGCGGCGAAGGCGCCGTCTGGGGCGAGTGCAAGGGCAGCGGCAGCTCGCCGTACCGGACGGTGGTCGACACCACGGGGCCGGCGTACACGTGCACCTGCCCCAGCCGTAAGTTCCCGTGCAAGCACGCCCTCGGCCTGCTGCTGCTCCACGCGTCGGACGGGGCGGGGTTCGAGGAGTCGGCCGCGCCCGACTGGGCCGGGCCCTGGCTGAAGGCACGGCGCGGGCGCGCCGGGAGCACCGCCGGGCGGACCGGGGACGGCGCCCCCGAAGGTCCGGGGGACCCCGAGGCGGCGCGCCGGAGGGCCGAGCGGAGAGCCGCCCGGATCACCTCGGGCGCCCAGGAGTTGGAGCAGCGGCTCGCCGACCTGCTGCGCGGCGGTCTCGCGGCGGCCGAGCAGCCGGGGTACGGGCTGTGGGAGGAGACTGCGGCCCGCATGGTCGACGCCCAGGCGCCCGGACTCGCGGGAAGAGTCAGGGAGTTGGCGTCGATACCGGGCTCGGGGCCCGGCTGGCCCGTGCGGCTTCTTGAGGAGTGCGCGCTGACCCACCTCCTCGACCGTGCCTGGCTGGCGGCCGACCGGCTGCCCGCTCCGTTCGCGACGACCGTACGGACCCGGGTGGGCCTCACCGCCCCGGTCGACGGTGCCCCGGTGCGCGACCACTGGCTTGTCCTCGCCCAGTACGACGCGGCCGACGCGCGGCTGACCACCCGTCGCATCTGGCTGCACGGCACGACGAGCGGGCGCACGGCGCTGCTGCTCTCCTTCGGAGCGGCCGGCCGGGCCCCCCTCCTCGCGCTCCCCGTGGGCGCGGTGCTCGAAGGCGAGATCACTCCGCACGGGGGCTCCGGTCAGCTGCGGGCGGAGCCGGGCGGGGAGTTCGTCCCGGTCGCCGTCCCGGCCGCCCCGCCGCCGGGCGGCCCGGTGGGCGACGCTCTCGACGCGTACGGCCGCGCGCTGACCCAGGACCCCTGGCTGGACTCCTGGCCCGTGACGCTGAGCGGGGTCGTCCCCGCGCGCGCGGAGTACGGCTGGCAGCTCGCCGACGCGAACGGCCGCGAGGCCCTGCCGCTGACGCCCGCCGCCCAGTCCCGGCCCGGGCTCTGGCGCCTCGTCGCTCTGTCGGGCGGCGCGCCGGTCACGGTCTTCGGGGAGTGCGGGCACCGGGGTTTCACCCCGCTCGCCGCCTGGTCCCCGGAGGTCCCGGGAGAGACGGTCCCGCTCATATGACCCCGCCCACGGCCCACAACCCTCCCGGAGGACCGATGGAGAAGGACACGACGAGCCCCACCGCGCCCGTTCCCACCGTCGGCGAGGGCGCCGGGGAGGACGGCGTCTGGGAGGACCTGGTCACCTCGGCGCTGCTCGGTACGGACCGACGGCCGCCCGCCGCGCTCGCCGGGGCGGGCGGCCGGGACCTGCCGGGCGCCCTGCTCGACGCCGCCGCGCTGCTCACCGTACGGCGCAGGGCGGGGCTGCGTCCCGGGCCCGCCGCGGCGCCGCCGGAGCCCGCTCCCGAGGACCCGCGCGGACCCCTGCCCGAGGCGGCCGGGCGGCGGCTCGGCCAGCTGCTCGCCGGCCGGACCGCACCCTCGCCGGCGGGGCGTCGCGGGGCGGCCCCCGACCTCGCCGAACTGCTCCCGCAGTGGCTGGCACTCGCCAATGAGCTCGGGTACAAGGCGCCCGCCGCCGCCCTGCCCGCCCTGCTCGACGCGGCGCGTGCCCGCACCGATCTGCGGCCCCAGGCCCTGCGTCTGGCCGGACCGCGCGGCCTGTGGCTGGCCCGGCTCAATCCCGAGTGGAGGTTCGCCCTCCGCGGTGCGGGCGCCGGCGGCTCCCTGCCGGCCCTCGACGACCGGGAGGGCGTGAGGGCCCTGTGGGACGAGGGCCTGTTCGCCGAGCGGGTCGCCCTGCTCGTCGCCGTACGGACGGAGGACCCGGCGGCCGGACTCTCCCTCCTCGCGTCCACCTGGTCCGCCGAGCGTGCGGAGGACCGGCTGATGTTCCTGGACTCGCTGCGTACCGGACTCTCCGGCGCGGACGAGGAGTTCCTCGAGGCGGCCCTCGGCGACCGCAGCCGTAACGTCCGGGCCACCGCCGCCGAGCTGCTGTCCGCCCTGCCCGCCTCGGCTCTCGCGGGCCGGATGGCGGGCCGGGCGGTCTCCTGCGTCGGTCTCGACCGGACGGCGCGGACGCCGACGATCGTCGTGGAGGCCCCGCACGAGTGTGACGCGGCCATGCAGCGGGACGGTCTCACCGCGACGCCTCCGGCGGGCCGGGGCGAGCGGTCCTGGTGGCTGGGCCAGCTCGTCGAATCCGCTCCGCTGTCCTGCTGGCCGCCCCGGTTCGGGGGACGCGGCCCGGAGGAGATCGTGGCCCTCCCGGTCGCCGACGAGTGGCAGGACGAACTGCACGCGGCCTGGTGCCGTGCGGCCGTGCGGCAGCGGGACGCCGCCTGGTCGCGCGCGCTCCTCGGCTCCCCGGCGACCCCACCCGCGACGGGCCCCGGCACCTCCTCGCTGGCCGAGCGGGCCCAGCTCCTGTCGACGCTGGCCCCGGCGGAACGGGCGCTCTGGGTCGCCTCGTTCGTCGCGGCGCACGGTCTGTCAGAGGCGTTCCAGCTGCTCGGCGTCTGCGAGGTTCCTTGGGCGGAGCCGCTCGGCGGGGCGGTGATCGACGCCCTCGACAGCGCGCGCGACGCGGGCAGTTACCCGTGGAGCTTCAGCGGGGTGATGGGTCTCGCGGAGCGCTGCCTGGCCCCGGAGGCGGCGCTGCGGCTGGAATCCCTGACGACCCGGCCGGACGAGACGGAGCACGCCTCCCCCGGCGCGGGCGGCTACTGGTCCGAGGCCTTCCAGCGCCTGGTGTCCACACTCCGCCTGCGCGCGGCGATGAGAGCCGAACTCATGGAACCGCCGACAGCCCAGGACGGATGACCGCACGGATGACCTTACGAACCGACGAGCCCGTGACGCGGCGGCCCTGACGCCGACGCCCCGACACGACGAATCCGACGTGAGCGCCCCTGACAACGGCCCTGACCCGAGCACCCGGCCCGACGGGCGGAACCGAGCGACCGGCCCGACGAGCGGAACCCGGCGTCCGGCCCGACAGCACGAAGGGCCCTCCCCCGGCATCCATCCCGGGAAGAGGGCCCCGAAGGCCTGATCGTGAGGTGCGTACCAGACCGACGCGTGTTACACGGCCACCCGGACGTTCGCGTTCACCCAGTCGACGATGGACGCCGTCGTCGCGCCCGGCGTGAAGATCTCGGCCACGCCCTTCTCCTTCAGCGGCGCGATGTCCCCGTCCGGGATGATGCCGCCACCGAAGACCTTGATGTCCTCCGCGTCGCGGTCCTTGAGGAGCTCCAGGACCTTCACGAACAGCGTGTTGTGCGCTCCGGAGAGGATCGAGAGACCGATCGCGTCGGCATCCTCCTGGATCGCGGTGTCGACGATCTGCTCCGGTGTCTGGTGGAGCCCGGTGTAGATGACCTCCATACCGGCGTCGCGGAGTGCCCGCGCGATGACCTTGGCCCCGCGATCGTGACCGTCGAGACCCGGCTTGGCGACCACCACGCGGATCGGACCGCTCACACCCATCACTGCCTCCACATGCGACCCCCGCGCCTGATTGCCGGGGAGGTGAACGAACGTTATCTCCAGCATCATGCACCCGGCTGTTTCGCGGAGGCGAGCGAGGGGGAAATCACACGTGGGACATGTTCGCTCTGCACCGTCCCCCGCTTACGGGCCCTCCTCCTGGGCCCACCAGCCGCAAGCGGGGACCGGTCGCAAAGGGAGCCGCGACGAGGTCCGCCGCGCCTCCGCGCCGCCGTCCGTGCGGCACGGGGGCACGGCGGACCGGCGTGCCGTCCGGCCCCGCGTGCCGTTCGGGAGGCCGGCCATGGAGCTCACCAAGGTCACCGCCCTGATGAAGGCCACCGCTCTGGAGCTGGCGATCCTCACCGGCCACCTCGTCCTCTACCCGTCGGGGATCGTGGCCGAGCGCCTCGCCCCCACCCTTCCTCCGGCGGCGGACATCCCGGGCCGGCGCCCGGTCGTCCTGCTGCACGGCTTCGTGGACAACCGCTCCGTCTTCGTCCTGCTGCGCCGCGCGCTCACCCGCAACGGCCGTGACTGCGTCGAGTCGCTCAACTACTCCCCGCTCACCTGCGACCTGCGGGCCGCCGCCGAGCTGCTCGGGCGCCGGGTCGAGGAGATCCGCGCCCGTACGGGACACGCCGAGGTCGACGTCGTCGGACACAGCCTGGGCGGGCTGATCGCCCGCTATTACGTACAGCGTCTCGGCGGTGACAGCCGGGTACGCACCCTGGTCATGCTCGGCACCCCGCACGCCGGCACCACCATCGCTCCGCTCGCCGACGCGCATCCGCTGGTGCGGCAGATGCGGCCGGGTTCGGAGGTGCTGCGGGAGCTCGCCGGTCCGTCGCCGGGGTGCCGGACCCGGTTCGTGAGCTTCTGGAGCGATCTCGACCAGGTCATGGTCCCCGCGGAGACGGCCCGTCTCGACCACGCCGACCTCCTCGTGCACAACGTCCGGGTCAGCGGGGTCGGCCATCTCGCGCTGCCCGTGCACCCGACGGTGGCCGCCGGGGTCCTGGAGGCCCTCGACGCCGAGGGGACGGGTGCCACGGAAGCCCGGCCGGAGGAGCCCGGTGCGGGCTTCGTCGCCTGACACTCCGACACCGTTCTTCGAACGTTCATCGAACACAAGGCCAAAGCTCAGCCCGTGAGCTGGCGAAACACGGCCGATTGCCCGTTTCCTGCGGCCCCCGGCCCCTTCGAAGATTGTCGGCTGCGCATACCGCCGGGTACAGTCGCGCCACTGCTTACCCCCGGGACACCCCTCGTCGGGATCGCCCCGGACTGGTCCTGCTGCCGAGGCGAGAGAGACGTTGGTGAACGACCAGCACCCCCACGCCGGGTACGTCGGAGACGGCACCCACTCCACCGGCAGTTTCGCCACCGACCCGCTGTTCGGCGCCTACGCCGACGGCTCGTCGGACCACAGCGGCCAGTGGGATCTCGGCGGGTACGACGCCTCCGGCGCGTACGGCACGACGGGGCAGTACGACACCACGGCGTACGACAGCGGCACCCAGTACGGCACCGCCACCGGGCAGTACGACACGACCGGCCCGTACGACACCACCGGGCAGTGGAACACCACCGGCGTCCATCAGGACACCGGCTCGTACGCGACAACGACCGGGTCGTACGAGACGAGCGGGCAGTACGACACGAACCCGCAGTACGACGCCGCCCCGTCGTACGACACCACCGGCCAGTGGGACGCGTCCGCCTGGACCGAGGCCCAGCACCCCGGCCAGTACGAGACCGTCCACTCCGGCGCCTACGCCGCCCAGGGCGCGTACGGCTACGAGGCCTACGACGCCACCGGCCAGTGGGCCGCCCCCGCCTTCGCGACCGACACCGGTGCCTACGACGCGACGGCCTGGAACCAGGCCGCGGCAGCCGAGCCGGTCGTCCCCCAGCAGTACGTCCCTGCCGAGCACACCGCGGAGTTCGCGTTCGAGTACGTCCCCGAGACAGGGGCGGCCGCCGATGCCCACGCCCAGGCGGAGTACGCGTACGACGAACACCCCGCGGAACACACGGAGCACACCGGCCACTCCGGCGAGACCCGTGACGCCGGGGACCACGCCGCCGGCGAAGGCGACGACGAGGCCTCGTACGGCCTCACCGACGACCGCCACGAGAGCCCCGACAGCCCCGGCGACGAACCCGCCGCCGAGGTCCGCGCGGACTCCCCGCCGGCCGGCCGCCCCGTGCGCCGTTCCCCCGGTGGCAGCCGCGGCCGCCGCCGTACCCCCGCCAAACGGTCCGCGCTGCTGACCGTCGCCGTCCCCTCCGCCTGCGTCATGGGGGTGGCCGGCATCGCCGCCGCCTCCGTCGGCGGACTCACCGGAGCCGGCGGCGACGGCGGGCAGAAGAAGGACGACACCACCTCGCTCGCCGCCTCCGACCCCGCTTCCGTCAAGCAGGTCGCCGCGAACAACGCGCTCGACACCCAGCTCGCCGCGCTCAGCGCCGACGCCCGCGACTTCGGTGACCGCGCCAGCCGCACCCAGGAACGCATCGACCTCAAGGCCCGCCAGGTGGCCGAGAAGAAGAAGCGCGAGGAAGAGGCGGCCCGCAAGGAGGCACTGCGCCCCAAGTTCAGCCTGCCGGTGGAGCTCCACCAGCTCAGCGCCCGCTTCGGCCAGTCCGGCGTCAACTGGATGTCCGTACACACCGGCATCGACTTCCCCGTGCAGACCGGCACCCCCGTACGCGCCGCGACGGACGGCACCGTCCGCACCCAGATCAACAGCGCCTACGGCAACATGGTGATCGTGACCGCCCCTGACGGCACCGAGACCTGGTACTGCCACCTCAGCAGCGCCAAGTACCGCTCCGGTTCCGTCAAAGCCGGTGACGTCATCGCGTACTCCGGCGACTCGGGCAACTCCACCGGCCCGCACCTCCACTTCGAGGTCCGGCCGGGCGGGGGCTACGCGATCGACCCGCTGGCCTGGCTGCGGAGCCAGGGGCTCGACCCGACCAGCTGACCCGCGCCTTCGCGCACGCACGAAAGAGGGCCCCGGACTTCCGTCCGGGGCCTCTCCCGTATCCGCTACAGCTTCTCGACCGGCGCGTACCGCAGCAGCAGCCGCTTCGGCTTCTCGTCGCCGAAGTCGATCGTCGCCTCGGCGTCGACGCCCGCGCCCTTCATCGCCATGACCGTGCCGAGCCCGAACTGGTCGTGGGTGACCCGGTCGCCGACCTGGAGCGAGATCACCGGCTTCTCCCCGGCGCGCCGGGTGGCGAAGCCCGAGGGGCCGGAGCGCGAACGGGAGGAGGAGAGCGAGGAGGTGATCCCCGAGGTCGGCCCGGCGGGCTTCGCCATCGGACCGGTCCGCTTCCACTCCAGGTACGCGGTCGGGATCTCCTCCAGGAAACGCGAGGCCGGGTTGTACGAGGGCTGACCCCAGGCGCTGCGCATCGACGACCGCGTGAGGTAGAGCCGCTCACGCGCGCGCGTGATGCCGACGTACGCGAGGCGCCGCTCCTCCTCCAGCTCCTTCGCCTGCCCGAGGGCCCGCATGTGCGGGAAGACGCCGTCCTCCATGCCGGTGAGGAACACCACCGGGAACTCGAGGCCCTTGGCGGTGTGCAGCGTCATCAGGGTGATGACGCCCCTGCCCTCGTCGTCCTCGTCCGGGATCTGGTCGGAGTCGGCGACGAGCGCGACCTTCTCGAGGAACTCCGCTAGGGTCGCGGGCTCCTCGCCGCGCTCCTGCTCGAACTCGAGGGCGACGGCCGCGAGTTCCTGGAGGTTCTCGATCCGGGTCTCGTCCTGCGGGTCGGTCGAGGCCTGGAGCTCGGCCAGATAGCCCGTGCGCTCCAGGACTGCCTCCAGGACGACGGCGGGTCCTGCGCCGGACTCGACGACGGTGCGCAGCTCGTCCATCAGCACGTTGAACCTCTTGACGGCGTTCGCCGAGCGGGCGGCCATGCCGTACGCCTCGTCGACCCGCTTGAGGGCCTGCGGGAAGGTGATCTTCTCGCGGAGCGAGAGGGCGTCGATCATCGCCTCGGCGCGCTCGCCGATGCCCCGCTTGGGGACGTTGAGGATGCGGCGCAGCGGGACGTTGTCCTCGGGGTTGGCGAGGACCCGCAGGTACGCGAGGACGTCCCTGACCTCCTTGCGCTCGTAGAAGCGCACGCCGCCGACGACCTTGTAGGGCAGTCCGACGCGGATGAAGATCTCTTCGAAGACACGGGACTGGGCGTTGGTCCGGTAGAAGACGGCGACGTCCCCGGCCTTGGCCTCGCCCGCGTCCGTCAGCCGGTCGATCTCGTCGGCGACGAACTGGGCCTCGTCGTGCTCGGTGTCCGCGACGTAGCCGGTGATCTGCGCACCCGCGCCCGCGTTCGTCCACAGGTTCTTGGGACGGCGGGACTCGTTGCGCTCGATGACGGCGTTGGCGGCGGAGAGGATCGTCTGCGTGGAGCGGTAGTTCTGCTCCAGGAGGATCGTGGTCGCGTCCGGGTAGTCCTCCTCGAACTGGAGGATGTTCCGGATGGTCGCGCCGCGGAAGGCGTAGATCGACTGGTCGGCGTCACCGACGACGCACAGTTCGGCCGGGCCGAGGTCCTCGTAGCCGGTGCCGACGAGCTCCCGTACGAGGGTGTACTGGGCGTGGTTGGTGTCCTGGTACTCGTCGACGAGGACGTGGCGGAAGCGGCGGCGGTAGTGCTCGGCGACGTCGGGGAACGCCTGGAGCAGGTGGACCGTCGTCATGATGATGTCGTCGAAGTCCAGGGCGTTGGCCTCGCGCAGCCGCGCCTGGTACATCCGGTAGGCCTCGGCGAGCGTCTTCTCGAAGCCGTCGACGGCCTGGTCGGCGAAGGTCTCCTCGTCGATCAGCTCGTTCTTCAGGTTCGAGATCTTGGCGCTGAACGACTTCGGCGGGAACTTCTTCGGGTCGAGGTCCAGGTCACGGCAGACCAGGGACATCAGCCGCTTGGAGTCGGCGGCGTCGTAGATCGAGAAGGAGGAGGTGAAGCCCAGCTTCTTCGACTCGCGGCGCAGGATGCGGACACAGGCGCTGTGGAAGGTCATGACCCACATCGCGTTGGCCCGCGGTCCGACGAGGTGCTCGACGCGCTCCTTCATCTCGCCGGCGGCCTTGTTCGTGAAGGTGATCGCCAGTATCTGGCCGGGGTGCACGTGCCGCGTGCCCAGGAGGTGGGCGATGCGGTGGGTGAGCACCCGGGTCTTGCCGGAGCCGGCGCCCGCGACGATGAGCAGCGGGGTGTCGGTGTGGACGACGGCGGCGCGCTGCTGCTCGTTCAGCCCCTCCAGGAGCGTGGCGGGGTCCACGACGGGGCGCGGTGCGCCGTCCCGGTAGTACGGGTCCCGGGCGGGCGGGGGCACGTCGAAGTGCTCCCCGAAGAGGTCGTGCGGGACCTCCTCCGCGGCCGGTGAGCCGTGCTCGTGGTCCTCGGGGTGGGGCGGGGGCTCCTCCGAGGAGTGGTTCTGGAGGCCTGCCAGGAAGCTGTCGTCAAAGAGGCTGCTCATCGCCTCACGAGTCTAGGACGCCCCACCGACATCCGGGCCCGCCTTCGGGAGCCGCCTTCCTCAGAGGCCTGCGGAACCGGTCACACCCCGGGGCTCCGCCGTTGCCGCCGGGGTGCCCGCGCGTCACGTCCAGAGGGTCGCGATGAAGATGTTCGCCGTGGTCAGGGCGCCGACGGTGGCGAAGAGACCCTTGTCGATCTTCTCCTCGTCGCGCTTGACGTAGACGAGGCCGAGGACGACGACGAGCACCGCGAGCTTCACGCCGATCTTGATGTTGTTCACGGTCTGGCCGTCGGCCTGGTTCAGGCCGACGAGCGCGACGCCCGTGACCAGCATGAGCAGCGCGCCGTGCAGCATCGCGGGGTTGAAGCGGGCCGTACCGGCGCCCATCGCCTTCATCTGGGTGAGGAATCCGCCCAGCAGGGAGGCGATTCCGATGATGTGCAGGGCGACGAAGACATTGATGAGTACGTCCATGGAGCGGAGCCTAACCGGGGCCATAGCACCGCCCACTGGCCGGGTCCACCCGCTCCGGCGCTTCGGTCGGCCGGGCGCCGGATTGCCCCCCGGCCTGTCCTCCCGGGCGAAAGAGTCCGGTCTCCGGCCGTCAACTCTCGCCAATAGCGGTCAACTCACCGCCCTGGCGTGACCCCAGGTTTAGCGTCCTCCACCAGGTGGCCGGCTCCCCACCACCGCCGGCGCTCCGGCGGCCGTCGGTCACCCCCGCCGAGGAACCCGGCGGCGGGCCGTCCCCCTGTGCGGCCCGCCGTCGGCCCGGTGGGCCCGTTCCCCCAGGCAGAGGATGTGACCCGCCCTCGTGGCAGCACACCGAAAACCCAAGCAGTCCCCCCTCGGTGGTCAGGCGGTCCGCACCGCCGCCACACTCGCCCTCGCCTCCGCGGCGACAGCGACGCTCTTCGAGGGGTCCGGTCACGCGGATCCCCGGCCCACCACCGCTCAGGTCAAGGCGAAGGTCGACCGCCTCTACGAGGAGGCCGAGGTCGCGACCGAGCGGTACAACGGGGCCGAGGAGAAGGCGGACGAGGCCCGCGCCGCCTTCGACCGGCTGCGCGACGAGGCCGCCCGCCGAACCCAGCGGCTCAACACCGCGCGGGACGGGCTCGGCGCCATGGCCGCCGCCCAGTACCGGTCAGGAGGCCTCGACCCCGCGGTACAGCTCGCCCTCACCTCCGCCCCCGACGAGTACCTGGAGCGGGCCGCGCTCGCCGAGAGGGCCGGGGACCGGCAGGCGGTCGCCGTCAGCGCCGTACGGCGCGAGCTCGCCGCGATCCGGCAGCTGCGCGAGGAGTCGGCGGGACGCCTGACGGCGCTGCGCGGGCACGAGGCGGAGCTGCGGCGCCAGAAGACGGCCGTGCTCGGCAAGCTGCGGGCGGCGCGCACCCTGCTCGCCCGGCTGACCGCGGAGGAGCGGGCCCGGTACGAGGCCGCCACCGCGGCCCGGGACGGATCCGCCGCCTCGGCGGGGAACGGCGGCACCGCCGGTACGACCGCCTCCGGCGGCTCCGCCACGGTGCGGGCCGACCGCTCCACGGGAGGCGAGCGGGGACCGGTGACCGCGCCGAACAGCCGGGCCGCCGAGGCCATCTCCTTCGCCCGCGCCCAGCTCGGCAAGCCGTACGTGTGGGGGGCGACGGGTCCCTCCGGGTACGACTGCTCGGGCCTCACCCAGGCGGCCTGGCGCGCGGCCGGCGTTTCCCTGCCCCGCACCACGTACACCCAGATCAACGCCGGCCGGCGCGTCTCCCGCTCCGAGCTCGCCCCCGGCGACCTCGTCTTCTTCTACTCCGGGATCAGCCACGTCGGGCTCTACATCGGCGGCGGCCGGATGATCCACGCGCCCCGGCCGGGCGCCCCCATCCGGGTCGCCCCGATCGACGAGATGCCCTTCGCCGGAGCGACCCGGGTGAGCTGAGGACGGGCTCAGACCAGGCGGCGGGCGGTGGCCCAGCGGGTCAGCTCGTGGCGGTTGGAGAGCTGGAGCTTCCGCAGCACCGCCGAGACGTGCGACTCGACCGTCTTCACCGAGATGTAGAGCTGCTTCGCGATCTCCTTGTACGCGTACCCCCGGGCGATCAGTCGCAGCACCTCCCGCTCCCGCTGGGTCAGCCGGTCCAGATCCTCGTCCACCGGGGGCGCGTCCGTCGAGGCGAAGGCATCCAGGACGAACCCCGCGAGCCGGGGGGAGAAGACGGCGTCGCCCTCCTGGACCCGGAAGATCGAGTCGACCAGATCGGTACCGGTGATCGTCTTGGTGACGTAGCCACGGGCACCGCCCCGGATCACCCCGATCACGTCCTCGGCCGCGTCCGAGACGGAGAGGGCCAGGAAGCGGACCGGGTCCTCCGCCGCGCCCATCAGGCTCGCGCAGCGCCGCAGCACCTCCACCCCGCCGCCGCCCGGAAGGTGCACGTCGAGGAGGACGACCTCGGGGCGGGTCGCCGTGATGACGGTGACCGCCTGGTCGACGTCGGCGGCCTCGCCGACCACCTCGACGCCGGTGACCTCGGTCCGGCCGATCTCGGCCTGCACTCCCGTACGGAACATCCGGTGGTCGTCGACGAGCACCACCCGCACCCGGCGCTCCGTGCCCGCCGCCCCCGCATCGGTCCCGGTAGCCGCCCCGGTCTCGTCGCTCATCCGTCCGCCCTCTCCATCTCAAGCTCCACTTCGGTGCCCCCGCCCGGCACGGACCGCAGCCGGGCGGTGCCGCCGTTGCGCTGCATCCGGCCGATGATCGATTCTCGTACGCCCATCCTGTCCTCGGGCACCGCGTCCAGGTCGAAGCCCGGCCCCCGGTCCCGCACCGAGACGAAGACCGTGCGGCCCTCCACCTCCGCGTACACCTGCACGGCGCCGCCCTCGCCACCGTACTTGGCGGCGTTGACCATCGCCTCGCGCGCGGCCTGCATCTGCGCGACCAGTCCGTCGTCGAGCGGGCAGTCTCCGACGACGACGACTTCGAGGGGGACTCCGTGCTTGTCCTCGACCTCGGCCGCGGCCTTCTTCACAGCCTCGGCGAGGGTGTCGGGCTCCTCGTCCCTGCCGGTGCCCTCGGGCTTGTAGAGCCAGTTCCGCAGCTCCCGCTCCTGGGCCCGGGCGAGGCGGCGTACCTCGCCCACGTCGTCGGCGTTGCGCTGGATCAGGGTGAGGGTGTGCAGCACGGAGTCGTGGACGTGCGCCGCCACCTCGGCACGCTCCTGGGCGCGGATGCGCATGGTCCGCTCCTCCGTGAGGTCCTGCGACATCCGCACGAGCCAGGGACCGGCGAGCAGGGCTATCCCGGTGAGCACCGCGACGGCGGCGGTGAGGGCCGTGCCCAGCTGTGCGACGGAGCCGCGGACCACCACGAAGACCGCGAGACCGGTGCCGACCAGGGCGACGCCGGCGAGGCCGCGTGCGAGATGGAAGGCGCGGCTGTGGCGCCCGCCGTCGGTCCAACTGGCCCGACGGGCGTTGTCCGCCTGGCGCCAGACCAGGGTGACGCCGCCGCAGACGAGGATCAAGGGCCAGATGTACCGCCCGGACTCGTTCTCGAAGCTGATGCTCCCGACGAGGACCGCGCCGCCGATCGCCAGGGCTATCAGGGCGACGACCTGTCCGCGATCGGGCTTGCGCAGTCTTCGACGCCCGTCGGGGGTGATCTCGAAGACGGGCCGCGGGGCGGTGCGGCCGCCGACGCCGAGCGGGACGACGATCCAGAACGCCGCGTAGAGCAGGAGGCCGAGGCCGTCCGCGAGGAAGAGGGCCAGGAAGACCACCCGCACCCAGACGACGGGCAGCCCGAGGTGTCCGGCGAGACCACGGGCGACACCGCCGAGCCATCGCCCGTCGGCGCTCCTGTAGAGCCTGCGCACGGGCGGTTCGTCGGTCTCGGTGAGACGAGCGGCTGCGGACATGCACTGATCGTCACACGATCGGCGGGCCCGGGGCATCAGGGTCTGCCCTGAGATCGTCCCTGGTAACGCCTCAGGGAGGGAGGGGTGCCGAATATCAGGGTCGGGCCAGGGTCGGCCCCGGTGCCTTTCGACGTCACGGGCCGTCACCATGGAGGCATGACGAGTTCGATGCCATCGCAGCACGTGGCCCCGCCGCCGGCGGAGGCCGTCACCGCCCCGCCACTGCGGCGCTCGCGCGGCAGCAAGGTCGTGGGCGGAGTCTGCGGCGGCCTCGGCCGGCACTTCGACCTGGACCCGGTGATCTTCCGGGTCGCGATCGGTGTGCTGTCGGTGCCGGGCGGCCTCGGGCTGATCTTCTACGGCTTCGCCTGGCTGCTGATCCCGCTCGCGGGCGAGGAGGAGAGCGAGGGGCGCAGACTGCTGACCGGCCGGGTCTCCGGCGGGTCGCTGGCCGCCGTGCTGATGGCACTGGTGGGCTGCGGGATCTTCCTGTCGATGCTGCACAGCGGCACGATGCTGGGGTCCGCCCTCCTGGTGTCGTTCGCGGTGTGCGCGGCCGCGGTCTGGTCGCGGCGCCGGCAGGTCGGTGCGGTGGAGCCCGAAGGCCGGGTGGAATCGGCCGCCGCCGCTCTCGCGGTCGCCGAGGCCCCGCCGGAGACGAAGGCGCCGCCGCTGGTCGAGTTCCCCTCGTGGTGGAAGGACCCGATAGTCAAGGACGGCTCGACGGGCAAGGTGGCCGTGGGCTATCTGTGGGGGCCGCACGGTTTCCTGGACGAGGACGGCCGGGTGGACGGCGAGGTGCCGAAGCCCGGCAGCCAGTGGGGCCCCGATCGTTCTGTCCCCGGGCGTCCTACGCCTTCGGTCCGGCGCAGTCCGCTCTCCATCGGCGGTCTCGTCCACCTGCTCGCCATGGTCGCGGCCGTTCTCGGCACCGCGCTGACCTGGGAGACGGAGCCGCTCGGCACAAGCCTGCAGACCGGTCTGGTCGCCGCCCTCGCGGTGTTCGGTCTCGGCCTGGCCGTCAGCAGCTTCCTCGGCCGGACGGGGTTCGGCACGATCTTCCACACCGTGCTCACGGCGGGACTGCTGGCGCTGGCCACGGCGCTGCCCGACCGGATCTCCACGGAGTGGATCCGCGAGACATGGGAACCGACCGCGGTCACCGCCGTGCAGCCCCACTACGAGGTGGGCACCGGAGTCGGCACGCTCGATCTGTCTCGGCTCCCGGTGCCGGCGGGCACGACCGTCTCGACGTCGGCCGGGGTGGGCGCCGGGCAGCTCAAGGTGATCGTCCCGAACGACGCGGTCGTGAAGGTGCGCGCCGAGGTGGGGCTCGGTGATCTGCAGCTGCCGGGTCAGCCCCCGAACGACATCGACATCTCGCCGGACCGTACGGAGAACCGCACGCTCAACCCGCCGGCCGGGACCACCCCGGCGGGCACTCTGGACCTCTCGCTCGAGGTCGGCATCGGACAGGTGGAGGTCACCCGTGCTGCTTCATGAGTTCCGCCCCGGCCGGCTTCTCGTCGGCCTCACCGCCCTCGCCCTGGCCGCCGTGTACGCGGGGGACGCCACCGGGTCCTGGACGACCCCCTGGTACGTAGTGGTCCCGGTGCTCTGTGGTGGCCTGGGAGCGGCCGGCTTCGCGACCTGGGTCGCCTACCGAATACGGCGCCGATCGGCGAGGAGCCTGTCCAACGACAGCACGGACGCACCTGCCAGCAGCAGCGGGAGCCAGGCCATCAGATAGGCGAGGTCGTTGCCGAGGTAGTAGGGCTGCACCTGCCAGCTCACGGTCAGCCAGAGGCTCAGCGAGATCAGCGCGCCCCCAAGGGCCGCCAGTCGCGCGAAGAGGCCCAGCAGGGTTCCGATCCCGACGGCGAGCTCTCCGATGGAGATGGCGTAGCCGAATCCGGTGGGGTTCCTGAGGGCGAGGTCGACCAGGGCGGGGACGGCCGAGGTGTCCCGGACACCGCGCATCGTCTCGCCGATGGAGCCGCTGCCGGTGTCGGCGAGGAAGGCGGAGTCGGTGAGTTTGTCCAGACCGGCGTAGACGAAGGTGATGCCGAGGAAGAGGCGGAGCGGAAGGAGGGCGTAGCGGGAGGCAACCGCCTTCCACCCTTCGAGGACGGTCGTCCACCGGGCACGGACGGCCCCGCGTCGGTCGAGGTGGGTGTTCTCGGTGGGGCGGACGGTGCCGCCGGTGCCCTGGGCGCCGTCACCCGTGTCGTCCGTCCGGTTCGACTGTCCCGTCATCGTCGGTCACCTCTCCACGCCCCGTACGACTGTTCGCTGAACGATTCTCCTCGTCCTCGCGCTCCGGGGATACGGGAAGGGGGCCGGACGCTCAGTCCACGACATCGATCGTGACCCGGTTGCTCTCCAGGCCCGCCGCCGTCACGACCGAGACCTCCACCCGGCCCGGTTCCACATCGGCCGGGAGGGGGACGGTCAGGGAGGTGTCGGTGGGGTTGGCGAAGCCGCCCGGGACCGGAACCAGCGGCACATGGGCGTGGACGGGGCCGATGCGGACGACGAGCCGGGTCAGCGGGTCGGGGGCGCGGGCGCCGGGCGGGACGAAGCCGTAGCCGCGGATCTCGATGTCGTCGCCCGTCCGGATCGGGGCGTCGAGGTCGCCCGCCTCTCGGGACCGGACCACCGAGTGGATGGCGGGGCGGACGCCCTCGGCGCACTTGGCGGCGAGGTGCCAGGCCGCCGAGCCGCCGAGGAGGAGCACCAGGGTCCAGGGCACCTCGGGGAGCCCGGAGGGGTGGCGGGCGAGTCCGGCGGCCGCGAGCACGAGGACGGAACCGGAGACGAGGAGGTACTGGACGTCGGCGAGGTCGGCCCGGCCGTTGTCGTCGCAGAGGAGGTCGGAGGGGCGCGGGCGGTCGGCGCGCACCTTCTGGAGGCGGCGGGCGGCGATCCCCACCGTCACGACGATGCGGGCGGCCACCGTGAGGGCCGACACGAGGGCGAGGGCGGTCAGCAGACCGGCGCCCCGGGCCAGGCCGAAGGCGGTCGCGCCCGGTGACCGGAAGGCGAGGAAGAGGAGGGTGTAGCCGAGGAGCAGGAGCCAGGCGGCAGCGACGGCACGGGTGGTGGAGAGCCGGTTGTCCTCGCCGATGAGAGGGGCGAGGAGTCCGCCTCGGGAGCGGTGGACGTGGGCTGCGGCGCTGAGGAGGACGGCGAGGACGAGGGCGGTGCAGAGGCCGGCCGTGCGGGCGCCGGTCCAGCCGGCCCCGACAGCGGTGAGGGCCTGGCCGAGGAGGAGGGCGAGGACGGCGCCCCAGACGACGCCGAGGGTTCCGCGCCGTACTCGGTCGAGCCACGCCGCGCCGGCCTCCCGGTCCCGTACGGCAACCGCGCGGGCGGACTGGGCGAGCTCGTCGGAGACCCACTGGCGGGCGGCGACCGGGGAGTGGGCGACGGCCGCGGGGACGCCGTGTCCGGCGGCGAGTTCGTCGCGCCGGGCGAGGAAGGCGGCGACAGCGCGGCGGTGGCCGGCCCCGCCGCAGTGGGCGCAGCCGGCACAGGCCGTCGCGTGCTCGCCGTACTGTCTCGCCTCTTGAACCGCCACGGTGCTCACTTCCCGAGCTCACTTCACGACACGTACCGGGCGTCCGCAGGGCCAACCAGTCGTCGGTTCCACGGAATTGTGCCGTACCGGCGGCTCCCGCGCCTCCCGCGTGCGCCCCGCCGGAGAGTGATTGCCGCGCCATCTCATTGACGTACAGAAGGGTGAAGCGATGGTGTTACGACAGGAGTTCGGGCTCCGCTCGGCTGATCCTGCGCCACAGGGGCTGGTAGTTGATCCAGGCGACGAGGTCGCCGCCGAGCTGTTCGCGGGTGGCGACGGCCTCGCGGTGGTCGATCAGGACCGGTTTGCCGGCCGCCCGCGCGGCCAGCTGCACCTGCGCGCAGCGCTCGACGGTGATGAACCACCAGGCCGCCGCGTCGACGGAGGTGCCGACGGTGAGGACTCCGTGGTTGCGGAGCACGATCGCCTTGAAGGCACCGAGGGCGACGGCGATCCGGCGGGCTTCCTCGGCGTCCACGGTGACTCCGGTGTAGGCGTCGTAGAGGGCGTGGTCCTGGTAGAAGGCGCAGGCCTCCTGGGTGATCGGGTCGAGGAGTTCACCGAGCGCGGCGAGGGCCCGTCCGTGGAGGGAGTGGGTGTGGGCGACGGCGACGGCGTCGGGCCGGGCCCGGTGGACCTGGGCGTGCACGGTGAACGCGGCCTGGTTCACGTGCCGGCCGCCCCGGAGGACCTGTCCTTCGCCGTTGACCAGGATGAGGTCGCTCGCGGTCACTTCCTCGAACGGCGCCCCGAAGGGGTTCACCCAGAACGCGTCGGGGTACTCGGGGTCGCGGGCGGTGATGTGGCCCGAGACGCCCTCCTCGTAGCCGAACCGTCCGAAGAGCCGGAGCGCGCCCGCGAGCCGCTGCTTGCGGTGGACGCGTTCCTCCTCGGCCGTCGCGTGGACGGGCGGCAGGGCGAAGGGGAGCCGGTCGACGGGGACGGGTTCGGGTATCGCGCTCATGCGCCGGAAGGTAACGCCCGGCCGGGCAAGTCACCAGAGCCCGGACACGACGAAGCCGCCGCCCCGGGCTACCGGGACGACGGCCTCACACATCCGCGGGAGCGACTACTCCCACTCGATGGTGCCCGGCGGCTTGCTGGTGATGTCGAGGACGACGCGGTTGACGTCCTCGACCTCGTTGGTGATCCGGGTGGAGATCTTGGCGAGCACGTCGTACGGCAGGCGCGACCAGTCCGCCGTCATGGCGTCCTCGGAGGAGACGGGGCGCAGCACGATCGGGTGGCCGTAGGTGCGGCCGTCGCCCTGGACGCCCACGGAGCGGACGTCGGCGAGCAGGACGACCGGGCACTGCCAGATCTCCCGGTCGAGGCCGGCCGCGGTGAGCTCCTCGCGGGCGATGGCATCGGCCTCGCGCAGCAGGTCCAGGCGCTCCTTGGTGACCTCGCCGACGATGCGGATGCCGAGGCCGGGGCCGGGGAACGGCTGGCGCTGGACGATCTCCTCGGGCAGGCCGAGCTCCTGGCCGACCATGCGGACCTCGTCCTTGAAGAGCTGGCGCAGCGGCTCGACGAGCTCGAACTCCAGGTCCTCGGGGAGGCCGCCCACATTGTGGTGGGACTTGATGTTGGCGGTGCCGGTGCCGCCGCCGGACTCGACGATGTCCGGGTAGAGCGTGCCCTGGACGAGGAAGGCGACGTCCTCGCCGGTGCCCGCCGACTCGGCGACGATCTCGGCCTGGGCCTGCTCGAAGACGCGGATGAACTCGCGGCCGATGATCTTCCGCTTCTCCTCGGGGTCGGAGACCCCTGCGAGGGCGGCGAGGAAGCGGTCCTGGGCGTCGACGACCTTGAGGTTGACGCCGGTCGAGGCGACGAAGTCCTTCTCGACCTGCTCGGTCTCGTTCTTGCGCATCAGGCCGTGGTCGACGTACACGCAGGTGAGCTGCGAGCCGATGGCCTTCTGGACGAGCGCGGCGGCCACGGCGGAGTCGACGCCACCGGAGAGGCCGCAGATGGCGCGCTTGTCGCCGACCTGGGCGCGGATGGCCGCGACCTGCTCCTCGATCACGTTGCCCGTGGTCCAGCTCGGCTGGATACCGGCACCGCGGTAGAGGAAGTGCTCCAGGATCTGCTGGCCGTGCGTGGAGTGCATGACCTCGGGGTGGTACTGGACGCCGTACAGCTTCTTCTCGTCGTTCTCGAAGGCGGCGACCGGCACGACGTCCGTGGACGCGGTGACGGAGAAGCCCTCGGGGGCGGCGGAGCAGGCGTCGCCGTGCGACATCCAGACGGACTGCTCGACCGGCGTGCCCTCGAAGAGGGTGGAGCCGGCCTTGGAGACGTGCAGCGGGGTCCGGCCGTACTCGCGGGCGCCGGTGTTGTCGACGGTGCCACCGAGGGTCGTCGCCATCAGCTGGAAGCCGTAGCACATGCCGAAGACGGGGACACCCGCCTCGAAGAGCGCGCGGTCGAGACGGGGAGCGCCCTCCGCGTACACGGAGGACGGGCCGCCGGAGAGGATGATCGCCTTCGGGTTCTTGGCCAGCATCTCGGCCACCGGCATGGTGGACGGGACGATCTCGCTGTAGACCCGGGCCTCACGGACGCGGCGGGCGATGAGCTGGGCGTACTGGGCGCCGAAGTCGACAACGAGGACTACGTCCGGGTTGGAGACGTCGGGCGCGGCAGCGGGAGTCGCTGATGACACTACGGCGGCCTTCCGGCGGTAGGGAGGATCCCCCGAGAGGGGGGCTATTTGTCGATTCTACCGGCGCGCCGGTGACGTTCTTCGTCTCACCATCCGAACCCGGTTTGGCTCGGGCTCGGCGGCCGGGTCCATACTGTCGTCATGCGCGAGCTCACGACCTTCGTCTTTACCTATGGCAACCGGCCCACCGGCTGCCATGGTCGTGCTGCTTGAGCAACTGACAAGCGACTTCCCAGGCGCCCCGGGCCGACAAGGCCCGGGGCGTTCTGCTGTTTCCGGGCCGGATCGGTCCAGGGCCTCCGAGATTCCGACATCACGAGGAGCCCACCATGACCGCACTGACCGAGACCGAGAAGACCGGCGCCCGCACCGACGAGGCGGCGGCGCTGATCGGCGACTCCCGTGAGCGCATCGACGCGCTCGACGACCGGATCATCGGGTTGATCCAGGAACGGATGGCCGTCTCGGCCGTGATCCAGGAGGCCCGGATCTCCTCCGGCGGCCGCCGGGTGAACCTGGCCCGCGAGATGGAGGTCCTCGGCCACTACCGGGACGCGCTGGGCAAGCCGGGCACGACGCTGGCGATGACGATGCTGGAGCTGTGCCGGGGGCGCATCTGAGACGCCCCCGGGCGGCGAGGAGGTCCCCGCCCGGCTTCGGGGTGGGCGCCCCGCGGCTTCAGGCCGGCGCCCACGGCTTCACGGCGGCCCCGCCCGGCCATGGGGTGGGCCCCCGCATCTGAGTTCGGGCCCGCTCTCACCCGTACGGCGCGTGACCGGCTCCGACCCGGCTTCGTTGGTCCTGGTGTCCGTGCCAGCCAGGGGCGGGCCCGTAAGAAACCACGCGTGGCTTCGCTGGGGCGTGTGGCGTACTCCGGTACGTCGTGGGACCTCGCACCAGCGCTTGTGACCGGACAGCAGGGGACAGCAGCCCGGTCGCCCAGAAAGGGCGGTCGGTCCCGGGGACGCCCGGGGCCGGCCGCACCCGGCCGATCTTCCGAACCTCCCGTCCTCCCGTTCCTCCCCCCACGCGGCGCGACCTCCCGGCGCCGCCCCGCTCGGCACCGCCGCTGCCCTGTCACCGGTGCCGACCCCCAGGGCCCCGTGCCGCCGCGACCAGACGTCGCGCGCGCGGGGCCCTTCCTTGTGCGCGCGACCCGAGAAGGAACCCTGACGCGCGGCCCGAAAGGGAGCTGACACCCACCCGACACGAGCGTGACGCACGTCACACGAAGATCCTGCGCAACCGCTACAACCAATCCCGTCGGTCGCGGGTCATCTATGCAGCATCACCAAAACTGGTAAGGGCGCTGCACTCGGAGGGGGGTGCAGCGCCCTTTCCTGTGAGCCGGGCCGTCCGGGCCGTGTCAGGCCTTCCTCGGCGGGACCGCGGGCATCCCAAGGAACGGCAGCCGCAGGGCGCCGAAGGCCTCGGCCGGGACCGCGGGGGACTTCGGTTCGATCGCCGCGAGCCGTACGTACGCCTCCCCCTGCCGCGGGCGGGTGTCCTCCTCGCCCTTGTTCGGCCAGAAGGACATGGCCCGCTCGGCCTGGGCCGTGATCGTCAGCGACGGGTTGACGCCGAGGTTGGCGGAGACGGCGGCCCCGTCGACGACGGAGATCCCGGGGTGGCCGTAGAGCCGGTGGTAGGGGTCGATGACGCCGGTCTCCGCGTCGGCGCCGATGGGGCAGCCGCCCAGGAAGTGGGCGGTGAGCGGGGTGCCCATCAGTTCGCCGATGTTGGAGCCGGCGAAGCCGTTGATCTCCTCGGCGAGGAGGGTGGCGGCCCGGGTGGCCTCCGGGATCTGGACCGGGTTCGGTGCGCCGTGCCCCTGACGTGCGGTGAGCAGGCCCTTTCCGAGGCCGCCCGGCTTGCGGTAGGTCGTCAGGGAGTTGTCGAGGGACTGCATGACCAGGCCGATGATGGTCCGCTCCGACCAGTGCCAGTTGGAGAGGGAGCGGGCGGCGAGGGCGGGGTGTCTGACCAGGTTGAGGAACCAGTTGCGTACCCGGTGGGCGCCGTAGGGCACCTGGAGGACGGTGAGGCTGCCCATGGAGTTGGAGCCCTTGCCGTAGCGCACCGGTTCGATGTGGGTGTTGGCGTCGGGGTGGACCGAGGAGGTGATGGCGACACCGCGGGTGAAGTCGGCCTTCTCCTTGCCGAACTTCCTGCGGTAGCGGCGGTCGGTGGTCTGCGCGCCGACCAGTCCCTCGGAGTTGGTACGGGTGAGTTCGCCGAGCCGGTGCGAGATCCGGGGCAGCAGCCCGCTGTCCTTCATCCGGTGCAGCAGGGTCTGGGTGCCGTACGTGCCGGCCGCGATCACCACACGGCGGGCGGTGAACGTCCGCCCCTTCCCCTTCCTCCGCCGATCCGTGGGAAGGGTCTTCACCGCGAAGCCGCCCCGCGAGTCCTCGGTGACGGTGACGACCGTGGTCAGGGGGTGGACGGTGGCGCCCGCCTGCTCGGCGAGGTGGAGGTAGTTCTCGTTGAGGGTGTTCTTGGCGCCGTGACGGCAGCCGGTCATGCACTCACCGCATTCGGTGCAGGCGCGCCGGGCCGGCCCCGCACCTCCGAAGTACGGGTCGGCGACCTCGCCGCCCGGCTTCGCCTTCGCCGTTCCGTCGGCGTCGTCACCGTCGCCGAAGAAGACGCCGACCGGTGCCATGTGGAAGGTGTCGCCGATGCCCATCGCCTGGGCGGCCGCCTTGAGGTGCACGTCGGAGGGGGTCGTCGTCGGGTTGAGCCGGACGCCGAGCATGCGCTGCGCCTGGTCGTAGTACGGCCGCAGCTCGTCCTGCCAGTCCGTGATGTCCTTCCACTGCGGGTCGTCGAAGAACGGCTTGGGCGGTACGTAGAGGGTGTTGGCGTAGTTGAGGGAGCCGCCGCCGACGCCTGCGCCCGCGAGCACCATGACGTTGCCGAGCAGGTGGATGCGCTGGATGCCGTAGAGGCCGAGCGCGGGGGCCCACAGGAAGTTCTTCACGTCCCAGGAGTTCTTCGGCAGGGTCGCGCGGGTGAAGCGGCGCCCGGCTTCCAGGACGCCGACCCGGTAGCCCTTCTCGGTGAGACGGAGGGCGGTGACCGAACCGCCGAAGCCGGAGCCGACGACGAGCACGTCGTAGTCGTACGCACTGTCCTCGTCCTGATTCTGGGCAGGGGGTACCACGGTCATGGCTCTCCTCGTACGAAAAGGGGTGGAAGGGGAAGGGCGTCAGCGCAGGCGCAGGGCCTTCATCGCCTTCAGGGACACGCTCATGAACGCGGCGTACTTCTCGTCGTCCATCCCGAAGGAGGGCGCGAGGGGCATGAGCCGCTGCTGGGCGACGGTCTGGGCCTCGGTGTACTTGAGGATGCCCTCCGAGCCGTGGCGCCGGCCGAGCCCGGAGTCCTTCATGCCGCCCATCGGGGACTGCACGCTGCCGTAGGCGGGGGCGTACCCCTCGTTGATGTTGACGGTGCCGGTGCGCAGGCGGGCCGCGACGGCGTGGCCGCGGCGCGAGTCCTTCGTCCAGACGGAGGAGTTCAGACCGTACGGGGTGGCGTTGGCGAGGGCGATGACCTCGTCCTCGTCCGTGAAGCGGTAGATCGAGACGACCGGGCCGAAGGTCTCCTCGGTGCAGACGGCCATCGGGGCCTCGACGCCGTCGAGGATGGTCGGCTCGTAGAAGAGGGGGCCGATGTCGGGGCGGGCGACGCCGCCGGCGACGAGCGTGGCGCCCTTGGCGACGGCCTCCTCGACGTGCTTCGTGACGGTCTCCAGCTGCCGCTCGCCGACGAGGGAGCCCATGTCGGCGCCGTACGCGAGGGCCTTGCCGAGCCGCATCGCCTTCGTACGGGCGGCGAAGCGGGCGAGGAAGTCGTCGGCGACGGACTCGTGCACGTACAGGCGCTCGATGGAGATGCAGAGCTGGCCGGCGGAGGAGAAGCAGGCGCGGACGGCTCCGGCGGCGGCCTTCTCGATGTCGGCGTCCTCGAGGACGAGCATCGCGTTCTTGCCGCCGAGTTCGAGGGAGACGCCCACGAGCCGGGCGGCGGCGCCCTGGGCGACCTCGCGGCCGGTGCGGGTGGAGCCGGTGAAGGAGACGTAGTCGGCGTGCTTGACGACCTCCGGGCCCACGACCGGGCCCTCGCCGAGGACGACCTGGAAGACCTCGGCGGGCAGGCCGGCCTCGATGAGCAGGTCACGGGCCCAGAGCGCGGTGAGCGCGGTCTCCGTGTCGGGCTTCATGACGACGGCGTTGCCCGAGACGAAGGCGGGCAGCGCGTCGCCGACGGAGAGCTCCAGGGGGTAGTTCCACGGGGCGATCTGGCCGACGACCCCGCGGGGCTGGCGCAGTTCGGTGACCTTGGTGAGGGTCGGGACGACACCGGTGTGGTGGCGGGGGCGCAGGTACGAGGAGGCCTTGCGGCCGTAGTGGCGTGCGGCGACGGCCACCGCCTGCACCTCCTCGTGGGCGTGCAGGCGGGCCTTGCCGGTCTCCAGTTGGATGAGGTCGAGGACCTCGGCCTGACGCTGGAGGACCAGGTCGTGGAAGCGGAGGAGGACGGCGGCGCGGGCCTTGACCGGGGTGGCGGCCCAGACCGCCTGGGCGGCGCGGGCACGCGTGAAGGCCTCGGCGACGTCCTCGGGGGTGGACTCGGGCAGGTCCGCCAGCTTCTCCCCGGTGAACGGGGTGTGGTTGGCGGTGCGGCCGGAGCCGACGACGCCACGGGTGAGCCGGGCGACCACCTCGGGCGTCACGACGTCGGCGGCGGTGCGCGCGCCGGCGGGCGCGGGCGCGACCGGGTTGGTCGCCGCGGCGGGTGCTCCGGCCTTCGCGGCGGGGACGTCGGGAACCGAGGGGGCGGCGGGGGCCTGCGAGTCCGTCATGAGGGCGAGCGTAGGCGGCGTTCCGCCCTTTGGGTACCCGTCGGTAACGCGTTTTCACCGGGTACACACATCGCGCCAGCGATCACTGGCACATAAGCCCTGATCAGGGGCTTATGACGGAAGCAGGCCCTCCTCCGAGATTTCCCGAAGGGCTCAGTCGCCCGGCGCCCGCCAGTGCTGGAGGACGATGTCGAACTGCTCTCGGGTGGTCTCCCAGCTCGACTCCGGGGACGACATGTACACGGCGTACTCGGTGCCGTCGTCCTCGTAGTACATGAGGTCGATCGCGTGGCGCGGTCCGGGGAAGTCCTTCTTCTCGGTCCAGGTGAACTCCCACTGGGCGGAGTTGACCTGGTCGCGGTAGGTGACCTGATTGAGCTTGATCCTGGTGTAGTCCATCCGCTTCCGCAGGACCCGCTCCAGGTCGAGGGCGTGCATGTACGGGTTCTCGAAGTCGGGGTTCCGGTCGATGCTGATCCGGATGCGGTGGTTGCCGTTGTCCGGGGTGTAGTCGATCTGGTCGCCCTCCGTCTGGCGCTTCCAGCCGTCCGGTACGAGCAGGCTGAAGCCCTCCCGGTCGTGGACGCGGTGCCAGCCGGCCGGCACGTCGTTCGCGGGGCCGTCGGCGGCGGTGGAGGGGGCGGACCCGGTGGTCGAGGTCCGCCCGCCTCCGCCGCCGTTCCGGTCGTCGTCCGCGTAGTTCATGGCGGCGAAGACGGCGCCGCCCGCGACGAGTCCGGCGAGCACGGCCGCGAGGACCGCGGTACGCCAACGGCCCCGGCCGGGGGCCGACGCGGGAGCGGCGGACGGCGGCACCACGGTGGGCGGGGCGGCGGCGGGGTGGTGCGTGCGCGACTCGGGCCGCTGCGGCCGGTGGGGGTCGTGGGGCTGGTGGGGGTCATGCGGCTGGTGGGGCCACTGGGCCGTACGCGCCGGTGCGGACGCACGGGACGCACCCGTCGGCCCCGTGGCATCCCGCGCCCCTTCCCCGTCGTCCTCCTCGCTCAGCTCCACCAGGCCGTGGCCGAAGCCAGGCCCGTCCCCCGTCCGGTCCAGGTCCTCCCTGGCCACGCGCTGGGTCGGTACGTACGCCTGCGCCGCCTCCGGCGTCCGCCCCTCCATGGCGTCGAGCAGCATCCGCCCGGCCTCGTCGGCCTGCGGCCGCTGCTCCGGGTCCTTGCGCAGCAGGGCCACGATGACGGCGGCCAGCGGCCCCGCCTTCTCGGGGTACGGGGGCTCCTCGGCCACCACGGCCTGCATGGTGCTGATCGGCGAGGTGCGGCGGAAGGGTGAGGTGCCCTCCACCGCCGTGTACAGCGTGGCTCCGAGGGACCAGAGGTCGGAGGCCGGGCCCGGGTCGCCGCCCCTTACCCGCTCGGGCGCGAGATAGTCGATGGAGCCCACGAGTTCGCCGGTCCGGGTGATCGTCGCGTCCCCCTCGATCGCCGCGATCCCGAAGTCGGTGATCAGGACGCGCCCGTCGCGCGCGAGGAGCACGTTGCCCGGCTTGACGTCCCGGTGCAGCACCCCGGCCGCGTGCGCGGCGCGCAGCGCGCCGAGCACGTGCAGCCCGATCCTGGCCGCCTCCCGAGGCTCGATCGCGCCCCTCTCCTTGGCGGCGTCGGCGAGCGAGGGCCCGTCGACGTACTGCATGACGATCCACGGCCGGTCGTCGTGCTCCAGGACGTCATGGACGGTCACCACACCCGGGTGCGTGATCCGCGCGGCGGCCCGCGCCTCCTTCTGCGTACGGGCGTGCAGCACGAGGCGGTCTGCCTCGGCCACGAACCGGCCCGCCGTCAGCTCCTTGACCGCCACCACGCGGTGCAGCACCTCGTCGTGCGCGCGCCAGACCTTGCCCATGCCGCCGCGTCCGATGGACTCGCCCAGCCGGTAGCGACCGGCGAGCAACAGCCCCGCCCCTGTGCTCTGAGAATGTTCCACTAGCCCCCGCCCGTTCCTTCGGATGCCAGGTTACGGAGGGGGGTACGGACGACGGAACCTCGGGGCGGTCATAGGAACAGCACTGTGACCGGGGGCTGATGACGCTCCGGCGCTCCGGCCGGGCCCCACGGACACCCCGGCGCTCGGGCCCGGCTCCGGACTCCGGCGCTCCGGCCGGGCTCCACGGACGCCCCGCCCGGTTCAGCGCCCCGGGCGGAACGCCTTCGTGGCCTCGCCGTAGATCTCGGAGACCTTGTCGCGCTCGCCCTCGGGACCGATGACGAGGACGACGTGGTACCTGCCGCCGTCGATCATGGCGAGATTGCGCACGAACACCTCACGGCCCGTGCTGTCCAGCCAGACGTAGTGACCCTCGGCCGTCGGCGTCCTGCCGATGTCCACCCGGCGGGCCTTCTCCACCTTCGACCAGCTCGACGACCGCCACGGCTCCAGCTCGCGCTCCTTGACGCTCTGGTATTCCAGGGGGTCGGAGCCGTGGTCACGGACGCTGTCCCGGCCGGGGACGACGATCATCGTGAAGTCCCCGCCCGTGTACCGGACTTGTCCGGCGTCGTTGATCGGGCTGCGTCGCCACCCGTTCGGCACTCCGATCCGGAAGCCCTCCGGGTCCTGGCGCAGCGCGTACCCGGCGGCGAGTGCGGGAGCCGAGGGGTCCGCGGCGGGCGGAGTGGTGCGCGGCGCGGCGGGGGGCGTGCTCGCGGACGGACGGCTCCCGGGCGGAGGCGGGGTGGTGCGCGGGCTCTCGGCGGCGGTGGGCGAGGCCGGCCCGGTGGGCTTCCCGGTGGGCGTCCCGCCCTCGCCGGGCATGAAGAGGACGGCGTACGCGACGGCTCCGCCGAGCAGGAGGAGGACGAGGATCAGGAGCGTACGGCCGAGGGCGCGCGGGGAGCCCGGGGGCCGGGAGGACGACGGGCGAGGTGTGCGGGGCGGCCGGGGGGCGCGCTGCGGGATCTCCTCGTGGAACGGCTCCTGGAACGACTCCTGGTACGGCTCACGCTGCCGGTACGGTTCGCCGAACTCCCCGCGACCGCCCACCTCTACGGGCTCCGGCCCACGCGGGTGCGCGTCCTCGCGGCGGGCCGTGGGGCGCGGCTCCTTGCCGCGCTTGTGGCGGTGGCGGCCCGCGCCCGCTCCCCCGCGCCAACGGCGCACCAGCTCGCCCCGCCGCCGCACGATCGGCAGCCGTTTCTCGTCGAAGGACAGCAGGGGTACGGTTCCGGCACCGAACTCCGGCTCCGGGGCGGAGCGCACGAGGGAACGCAGCCAGCCGCGCAGCTCCTCGAAGTCGGGCCGCTCGGTGGGGTCCTGGCGCAGCAGGGACTCGACGACCGGTCGGAGCGGACCGCACTCCTCGGCGAAGGCGGGCGGCTCGGAGCAGAC
Organism: Streptomyces sp. NPDC058326; assembly: GCF_042879855.1. Lineage (NCBI taxonomy): Bacteria > Bacillati > Actinomycetota > Actinomycetes > Kitasatosporales > Streptomycetaceae > Streptomyces > Streptomyces sp. NPDC058326. The sequence goes on from NZ_JBHVZO010000004.1 coordinate 259,879, forward strand.
CAGCTGGACGAGCTCGGCGGCGCTGTCCTCCGGGTAGGGGGCGTGCCCCTGGACGGCCCGGTAAAGGAGCGCCCCGAGCGCCCAGAGATCGGTGGCGGGGCCGATGGGCGGGGCAAGCCGCCAGTTCTCGTGGACGGGGCCGGCCTGTTCTGGTGCCCAGCGTTCGGTGACGGCGCCGACGACCGCGATACGGGTCTGCCGGGCCCGCTCGGCCGCGAGCCGGGTGGTGGGGCCGCGGTCGGCCTGCGCGGGAATGACGACCGGCGGCTCGTCCCGCGCACCGGTGGGGACCGGGAGCCGCGCGGGATCCGGGGTCGCGGCCGTGTACCCGGCGGGCAGGGCCGGGCGCCCCGAACCCGGCAGCACGGGGCCGCCACCGGCGGGGATCGGTGCGGAGCTGTCCCGTGAGGCGTGGGGGCCGTCGCTCCAGCTGCCGGCCAGCATCACGCGTGGTGGCGGACCGGCCTGCGGGCCGCCGCCGTACGGCTCGTCGCCGTCGTCCTCGTCGTCGTCCTCGTCCGCGACGCGTGCCCACCACTGGGGCTCGGGAGCGCCCGCCGCCTGCGCCGTCGGCGCCGGGGGCGGCTCGGGCGGGTCCTTCGGCGCGGGGCGCTGGACGGGCAGCGCCCCGGTCTCGCCGAGCCGGGCGGCCGCGCGGGCCCCGGCCCGGTAGGCGGCGATGGCCCCGGCCCGCGCGGCCCGCACGTCGGCGGTGGGCGGCGCGGCGGCGGGCCGCGTCTCGGCGGCGGGCGGGCCGGAACGGCCGTAGGGGTCGGCGCCATACGCCTCGGGGCCGGGCCCGTAGGGGGAGTCGGGGCCACGGGAGCCGGGGTCGTCGTCGGGCCCCGGGGCGGGGCCGTAGGCGTCGGAGCCGTACGGCTCGGAGGTGTGGGCGGCGTACCCGTCGGCGTCGTACGGCTCGGCGGTGCGGGCGGCGTACCCGTCGGCCTCGTACAGCTCGGAGGTGTGGGCGGCGTACCCGTCGGCCTCGTACGGCTCGGCGTCCCCGTCCTGGTCCCCCTCGGCCGGTTCCTCGACCGCCTCCACCCCGTACGGGGTCTGCTCGTCCGCCTCCTCGTAGACCTCCGCCTCGTGGAGCTCGGGCCCGTATGCCCCGGAGCCGTACCCGTCCGGGCCGTACGCCCCGGATGCGTACAGGTCCCGGGCGTACCCCTCCTGGACGTACCCCTCCTGGACGGCGTCCGGGTCGTACTCGTCCGACCCGTCCCTCTCCTCGCCGTACGCCTCCGTTCCGTACTCTTCCTCGCCGTACTCCTCCGCCGGCGGGCGCCACGCGGCCTCGTGCGGCTCCTGCTCCTGCTCCGGTACGGGCGCGTACCCGCAGAGGGCCTCCTCCGCGGCGCCCACCGCGAGACCCGTGAGGACCACCCGGCCGTCGTCACAGACGAGCACGGTCCTGGAGGTGATGTTCCGGTGCACCCAGCCATGGGCGTGGAGCGCGCGCAGGGCGGTGAGGACGTCGGCGCCTATCTCGGCCGCCCGGTACGGGTTCAGCGGGCGCTCGGCAAGGAGCGCGGCCAGCGGCCGGGCCGCCACGCGTTCGCTCACTATCCACAGCGAGCCGGCCTCCGCGAAGACGTCGAAGACCTGGTCGAGGAGGGGATGGTCGGGGATCTGCGCGGCGGCCTGTGCCGCCTCGATCGCGCGGCGGACGACGGGTTCGGCCGGGCGGCGGGTCGCCCGCCCCGCGCCGCCGTGAGGACCTGCCCGGCCGCCCTCGTCGTCGAGCACCTCGGCGTCGACGAACTCCGGCAGCGGCACCTGACGGACCAGGACCTCCTGGCCGCTGTACGTGTCGAAGGCGCGCGTCTCGGCCAGGGCGTCCGCGTCCGCCGGCGGCAGCGGCAGGCGGTAGCGGTCCGCCAGCACCCTTCCCGCGTAGTCGTCCACGACGCCTCCCCACGCGCGCACGCTGTCCCCCGTGACCCGCGGATCCCTCGGGATCGTGCGGGATCACGCGAGTCCGTCAGTTCCGGTTCGGCACCGTGCAGTTATCGGCACTGTTCGACTGTGTACGGTCCTCGAACTCTCACGATACGTGGCGCGGGTCAGTCCTTGGGGCTGAACGTGGCGAACGCCGTCTTCCGCAGCGTCCGGCACTCCGCGCCGTTCCACTCCTCGGCCTTGCAGCTGATCATGATGGAGTAGCCGTGCTTGGCGTCCACCTTGAAGCCGCGGTTGAGCACGTGCACGCGCATGCCCTGCTGGACGCGCTCGAACTCCCAGTCGGCGACGGTCGGGTAGCCGTTGTACGAGACGGTCCTGATGCCGAAGTGCTTGTAGCCCTTGCTGGTGGCTGCCGTGACGGTCTTGCCCAGCTCCCAGGCGGCCGCCGCGTCGTCCTTCGGGCTGGCGTTGAAGTCGACCTGGATGCGCGGGAAGCCGCCGCTCTCGCTGAAGACCCCGCCGCCGCTGTATCCCGGTATCGAGCGCATCCGGAAGTTCGAGGGCATCGCCATGGAGAAGTGGAAGCGCTCGTTCGTGACGAGGGTGTAGCCGGCGGGCAGCTTCGCGGCCGCGTCGCCGCCGGGCGAGCCGGAGGGCGTGACGTCGTTGCCGTTCGACGCGCCGGTGGAGCCCGTCGCGCCGTCGGCGCCCGTCGAACCCGTGGAGCCGTTGTCCCCGGGCTGGGCGCCGCCCTGCTGGCCGGGGCCGCCCGTCTGGCCCTTGTCCCCGCCGGACCCTTCGGAACTTCCGCCACCGTCACCGCCGGCCGAGGCACCGGCCGAGGCCGTGGTCCCGCCGCTCTCCTTGCCCTGGTTGCCCTCGCCCCCGCCTCCGCTGAGGGAGACCGCGAAGATCGTCCCGAGCAGGGCGAGCACGACGACGGCTGCGATGATCACCAGCGTGCGGCGCGGTACGACATCGGTCAGCGGCGCACGGGCCGGGGACTGCCGGCCCGGGCCCCGCGACACCGTGGAACCCGCGCCCGCGTGCACGCCGGCTCCCGAGGCCGTCCGCGGACGCGCCTTGGGCTCGGCCTTCACGGATGCCGCCGCGTTGCGTACGGACTTGAGGGCGCCCCGCACCCGGTCGGCGGCCGGGTCGGGCGTCTTGTCCCGGTCGGCGGCAGGGGTCACCGGGGTCCGCTCGGGGCGCGGCGGCAGCGGTACGACCATCGTCGCCTCGGGGGAGGGCGGGGGCGCCACCTCGGGCGCGTCGAGCACGGCCCGCAGCAGGACGCGGGCGCCGGCGTCGTCGAGCCGCTGGGCCGGGTCCTTGGCGAGGAGTCCGTAGATGACCTTCTCGAGCTCGGGACCGGCGTTCTTCGGCGGGTCGACCGGCTCGGTCATCACCGCGGTGAGGGTGGCGATGGCGGAACCCTTGTCGTACGGCGGGCTGCCTTCGACCGCCGCGTACAGAAGTCCGCCGAGCGACCACATGTCGGCGGCCGGGCCGGGCTTGTGACCACGGGCGCGCTCCGGCGAGATGTACGAGGGGGCGCCGACGAGCATGCCGGTGGAGGTGATCGAGGGGTCGCCCTCCACCTGGGCGATGCCGAAGTCGGTGAGGACGGCCCGGCCGTCCTCGGCGATCAGCACGTTGGACGGCTTCACGTCACGGTGCAGGATGCCCTCGCGGTGGGCCGACCGCAGCACGTCGAGGATCGCGAGGCCCACCTCGGCGGCGCGCCGGGGCGTGAGCGTGCCGTCCTCGCGCACGGCGTCCGCGAGGGACTTGCCCTCGATGAGCTCCATGACGATCCACGGGCGGTCGTCCTCGTCGACGACGTCGTACACGGTCACGGCGCCGTTGTTGCGGATCCGGGCGATGGCCTTCGCCTCGCGCAGGGTCCGGGTGATGAGGCGCCGCTTCTCGTCCTCGTCGATACTGGTGGGGAAGCGGAGTTCCTTGACGGCGACGGTACGGCCGAGGGTCTCGTCGACCGCGCGCCAGACGGTGCCCATGCCGCCGCGGCCGAGGACCACGCCGAGCCGGTAGCGACCCGCGAGCAGGCGCCCTTCTCCGGCCGGAGTCTTGCGCGGTCTGTCGCCGCCGGTACCGCGTGCGGCGCCCGGCGCGGGCCTGCGATCGCTCTCGCCGTCGCCGTCGCCCGCGCCGAACCCGGCCCGGCCGGTCGAGGGCTCGGTCCCGCGCAGCCGCCCGGCCCCGGCGACGTCCTCGCCACGGCTCCCCTCCGGCCCCGCCGCCCCGCTGGACGACGCGCCCGTTCCGCCCACGCCGCCCGAGCCGTCGGGACCCGCGGGCTCCCCGGTGTCCGCCGGGCCTCGCGCATCCCGTGCGTCGTCCGCGTCGACCGGCGCGCCGGCCAGGTCCGCACCCCGTTTGACCTGCGTGTCCTTGGTGTCCCGCTCCGGCTCACGCGCTGCCGGGACCACTCCTCGGTCGCCGTCGGTCGCGGCCCCCGCGGCGGCGTCCCGCCCGGGGTCCTTCGCCGTGTCCCGCGACTGCTCCGCCTCCGACATGCGTCCCCTCTGCGATCCCTGATCTTCGCCGCGTCTGCCGCTTCCCGCGCGATGCGGTAACCCGCCCTGGAAGAGAGGCCATTGTCTCTCACCTCGGGACGGGTGGCGCCCCCGGGTCCGTACTCCGGAATGACGACGCCCCCGCACGCCCCCAGGTTCCCACCGGACACACGCACCCCGGAGGTCCTGTCAGATCGGCACGATGTCCGGCGCGCCGAGCCGCGCGGCGTCCGCCGTCAGGTCGTCGGGCTGCCGCTGCGACTCGCGCTCCGCCTCGACCCGCTTCTCGTAGTGCTCGACCTCCTTCTCGATCTGGCGGTCGTCCCAGCCGAGGACCGGCGCCATGAGTTCCGCGCATGCGCGGGCGCTGAGCGTGCCCCGGTCGAAGGTCTCGATGGAGATCCTGGTCCGCCGGGTGAGGACGTCGTCGAGGTGGCGGGCGCCCTCGTGCGAGGCGGCGTAGACGATCTCGGCGCGCAGGTAGTCGTCGGCCGCCGCGAGCGGTTCGCCGAGCGAGGGGTCCTCCGCGACGAGGTCGAGGATCTCCTCCGTCAGGGAGCCGTAGCGGTTGAGGAGATGCTCGACCCGGACGACGTGGAGGCCGGTCCTCGCGGCGATCCTCGCCCGCGCGTTCCACAGGGCCCGGTACCCCTCGGCGCCGAGGAGCGGGGTGTCCTCGGTGACGCAGGGGGCGACGCGCTGGTCGAGGCCGTGCACCGCCTCGTCGACGGCGTCCTTCGCCATGACGCGGTACGTCGTGTACTTGCCGCCGGCCACCACGACGAGGCCGGGGACCGGGTGGGCGACGGTGTGTTCGCGCGAGAGCTTGCTCGTGGCGTCGGACTCGCCGGCGAGCAGGGGCCGCAGGCCCGCGTAGACGCCCTCGACGTCGTCGCGGGTGAGCGGGGTGCCGAGCACCGTGTTCACATGCTCCAGCAGGTAGTCGATGTCGGCGCTGGAAGCGGCGGGGTGGGCCTTGTCGAGGTCCCACTCGGTGTCGGTGGTGCCGACGATCCAGTGGCGCCCCCAGGGGATGACGAAGAGCACGGACTTCTCCGTGCGCAGGATGAGCCCGGTCGTGGAGTGGATGCGGTCCTTGGGGACGACGAGATGGATGCCCTTGGAGGCGCGGACGTGGAACTGGCCGCGCTCACCGATGAGGGCTTGGGTGTCGTCGGTCCACACGCCGGTGGCGTTGACGATCTGCCGGGCACGGATCTCGTACGACACGCCGGCCTCGACGTCCTGGACGCGGGCGCCGACGACCCGCTCGCCCTCGCGCAGGAAGCCGGTGACACGGGCCCGGCTCGCGGCCATGGCGCCGTAGGAGGCGGCGGTGCGCACGAGGGTGGTGACGAAGCGGGCGTCGTCCATCTGGGCGTCGTAGTACTGGAGGGCGCCGACCAGGGCGTCCTTCTTGAGGCAGGGGGCGACGCGCAGGGCACGGCGCCGGGAGAGGTGCCGGTGGACGGGGAGGCCGCGGCCGTGACCCGAGGAGAGTGACATCGCGTCGTACAGCGCGACGCCCGAGCCCGCGTAGAACCGCTCCCAGCCCTTGTGCTGGAGCGGATACAGGAAGGGGACGGGCTTCACCAGGTGGGGGGCGAGACGCTCCAGGAGCAGTCCGCGCTCCTTGAGGGCTTCCCTGACCAGGGCGAAGTCGAGCATCTCCAGGTAGCGCAGGCCGCCATGGATGAGCTTGCTGGACCGGCTGGACGTCCCTGACGCCCAGTCGCGCGCCTCGACGATGCCGGTGGAGAGCCCTCTCGTGACGGCGTCGAGGGCGGTTCCGGCGCCGACCACTCCGGCGCCGACGACCAGCACGTCCAGTTCGCGCTCCGCCATGGCCGCGAGCGCTTCGGCGCGCTCGGCGGGTCCCAGTGTCGCTGTCCTCACGCTGCCGCCTTCCGTCGTCCCCCGTCTGTCCGCACGCGTCGTACGCACACGAGCCCCGCGTACACGTGCCGCGAACCGGGCCCGTGTGGTCCGGCTCACATCTCGATTCTGGCCCGCCCCCGCTACTTCAGCCACCGCCTCGCCACCGACCTGTGGATAACACTCGGCGACCTGCGGCCACACAATCCCGCATATCGGTCATATTTACGCCTAGTCTGACATTGCGCTCGACCCGTTCTGTCCACCGGGCTTGCGCCTCGCGTCCCCTCCGGCTACTGGGAAGGACGGCCCACCCCCATGCCCGCTGATCTCGCCGTCATCGGCCTCGGCCACCACGGACTCCCCCTCGCCCAGGCCGCCACCGCCGCAGGCATCGACACCATCGGCTACGACACCGACCCCCGCCCCGTCGCCGAACTCGCCGCCGGCCGCTCCCCCGTCGACGGCTCGCTCACCGTCCCCGAGATCCGCCGGATGCTCGCGGGGGGCTTCCGTCCCACCGCCGACCCGGCCGAACTCGGCCGGGTCCGCACCGCCGTCCTCTGCGCCCCCACCCCCCTCGGCCCCGACCGCGCCCTCGACCTCGGCGCCGTCACCGACACCGCGCGCGTGCTCGCCGCCCGGCTGCGCCCCCACACCACCGTGCTCCTCGAATCCCCCGTCCCCCCGGGCACCACCGAGGGCCTGCTCCGGGACCTCCTCGAAACGGGCTCGGGCCTGCGGGCCGGACGCGACTTCCACCTCGCGTACTCGCCCGGCCGCCTCGACCCCGGCAGCCGTACCCACGGCTTCGCCGGCACCCCCAAGGTCATCGGCGGCCTCACCCCGGCCTGCACGGAAGCGGCGGCCGCCTTCTACGGCCGGCTCAGCGACAAGGTGGTACGCGCGCGTGGCCCCCGCGAGGCGGAGACGGTCAAGCTCCTGGAGACCAACTTCCGGCACGTCAACATCGCCCTCGTCAACGAGATGGCGGTCCTCTGCCACGAACTCGGCGTCGACCTGTGGGACGTCATCCGCTGCGCCGAGACCAAGCCCTTCGGCTTCCAGGCCTTCCGCCCGGGCCCCGGCGTGGGCGGGCACGGCACCCCCGTCGACACCGTCGGCGCCCACCGCCCGCTCCGCCTCGTCGAACTCGCCGGCCAGGTCAACGAACGCATGCCGCGGTACGTCGTCCAGCGCGCCGCCACCCTCCTCAACGAGCACGGCAAGTCGGCCCGTGGCGCCCGGATCCTCCTCCTGGGCATCACGTACAAGCCGGACCTGCCCGACCGTCAGGGCTCCCCCGCCGACGAGATCGCCCGCCGTCTCATGGACCTGGGCGCGGCCGTCAGCTACCACGACCCGCACGTCCCCGACTGGCGCGTCCGTGAACTCCCCGTCCCCCGCGCGGACTCCCTCTACGAGGCCGCCGCCCACGCCGACCTGACGGTCCTGCTCCAGCACCACCGCACCTACGACCTGCAGGGTCTCGCCGTCAAGGCCCAACTCCTCCTCGACACCCGCGGCGCCACCCCGACGGGCACCGCCCACCGGCTCTGACCCGCACGGCCACCGGCCGAATCCTCTGTCGCGGTGTCACTCCCTGCTGCTAGCCTCCGGGCTTCTCGCACACACGTCCGTGCGACTCGCGCCCCTGGGGGAGATCCACAGCATGAGCCAGCCCGTTCCGCCGCCGTCCGGCAACCCGTTCGCCGACGGCGCCGCGCCGCAGCCCTATCCGATGGCGCCGCCGCCCGCCCCCGCCCGTGACAACGTGGCGCTCGGACTGGTCGCCGCCCTGGTCGCGGCGCTCGTCGCGGGCGGCGTGTACGGGGCCGTCATGGGCGGCATCGAGCGCGAGATCGGCTGGGCCGCCATCGGCGTCGGCTTCCTCGTCGGTCTCGCCGCGGGCAAGGTCGGCGGCCGCAACCCCGTCCTGCCGATCGCCAGTGCGGCGCTGTCCCTCGGAGCCGTCTACCTCGGCCAGCTCGTGGGCATCGCGGTCATGGTCGCCAAGCAGCTGAACGTCTCCGCCACGGACGTCTTCCTCGAGGAGTTCGGTCTCCTGACGGAGGCGTGGAGCGAGGGCAAGGACGCGATGACGTTCCTGTTCTTCGCCCTCGCCGCCTTCGCCGCGTTCTCCGGCGCCAAGAAGGCCGCCGCGTAACCCTCCGGCACACGCGCAGGGGCCCCGCACCATCCGGTGCGGGGCCCCTGCGCGTACAGAACGGTCGTCAGCGCTTGTGCTGGGCGTCCGCGACCGTGACCTCGACGCGCTGGAACTCCTTGAGCTCGCTGTAGCCGGTCGTGGCCATCGCGCGGCGCAGGGCGCCGAAGAAGTTCATCGAGCCGTCCGGGGAGTGCGACGGGCCCGCGAGGATCTCCTCGGTGGTGCCGACGATGCCCAGGTCGACCAGCTTGCCGCGCGGCACGTCCTCGTGGACGGCCTCCATGCCCCAGTGGTGGCCCTTGCCGGGCGCGTCCGTGGCGCGGGCCAGCGGGGAGCCGATCATGACCGAGTCGGCGCCGCAGGCGATGGCCTTCGGCAGGTCGCCGGACCAGCCGACACCGCCGTCGGCGATGACGTGCACGTACCGGCCGCCGGACTCGTCCATGTAGTCACGGCGGGCCGCGGCCACGTCGGCGACCGCGGTCGCCATCGGGACCTGGATGCCCAGCACGTTACGGGTGGTGTGCGCGGCACCGCCGCCGAAGCCGACGAGGACACCGGCCGCGCCGGTGCGCATCAGGTGCAGGGCCGCCGTGTACGTGGCGCAGCCGCCGACGATGACCGGAACGTCGAGCTCGTAGATGAACTGCTTCAGGTTCAGCGGCTCGGAGGCGCCCGAGACGTGCTCGGCGGAGACCGTCGTACCGCGGATGACGAAGATGTCCACGCCGGCGTCGACGACGGCCTTGGAGAACTGCGCCGTGCGCTGCGGGGAGAGCGCGGCGGCGGTGACGACACCGGAGTCGCGCACCTCCTTGATGCGCTGCCCGATCAGCTCTTCCTTGATCGGGGCCGCGTAGATCTCCTGCAGGCGGCGGGTCGCGGTCGCCTCGTCCATCTCGGCGATCTCGTCGAGCAGCGGCTGCGGGTCCTCGTACCGGGTCCAGAGACCCTCCAGGTTGAGGACGCCCAGGCCGCCCAGCTCGCCGATGCGGATGGCGGTCTGCGGTGACACGACCGAGTCCATCGGCGCGGCCAGGAACGGCAGCTCGAACCGGTAGGCGTCGATCTGCCAGGCGATCGAGACCTCCTTCGGGTCCCGGGTGCGCCGGCTCGGGACGACGGCGATGTCGTCGAACGCGTACGCCCTGCGGCCGCGCTTGCCGCGCCCGATCTCGATCTCAGTCACGATGTGTGGCCTTTCCCTCTACGTCTGCGCCTACCAGTATCCCCGACACAAGCGCGGGGGGCGGCTCCGGCCACATGCCGGAACCGCCCCCACGCGTCGCGCTGTGTTACTTCCTGCTGTAGTTCGGTGCCTCGACCGTCATCTGGATGTCGTGCGGGTGGCTCTCCTTGAGGCCCGCCGAGGTGATCCGGACGAACCGGCCCTTGGACTCCATCTCCTCGATGGTGGCCGCGCCCACATAGCCCATGGTCTGGCGCAGGCCGCCGACGAGCTGGTGCAGGACGTTGGCCAGCGGGCCGCGGTAGGGCACCTGGCCCTCGATGCCCTCGGGGACGAGCTTGTCGTCCGAGGCGACCTCGGCCTGGAAGTAGCGGTCCTTGGAGTAGGACCGGCCCTGGCCGCGGGACTGCATGGCGCCGAGCGAGCCCATGCCGCGGTACGACTTGAACTGCTTGCCGTTGATGAACTGCAGCTCGCCCGGGGACTCCTCGCAGCCGGCGAGGAGGCTGCCCAGCATCACCGTGTCGGCGCCGGCGGCGAGCGCCTTGCCGATGTCGCCGGAGTACTGCAGGCCGCCGTCGCCGATGACCGGGACGCCGGCCGCGCGGGCGGCGAGCGCCGCCTCGTAGATGGCGGTGACCTGCGGGACGCCGATGCCGGCGACCACGCGGGTGGTGCAGATGGAGCCGGGGCCCACGCCGACCTTGACGCCGTCGACGCCGGCGTCGATCAGGGCCTGCGCGCCGTCACGCGTCGCGACGTTGCCGCCGATGACGTCGACGCCGACGCTGGACTTGATCTTCGCCATCCAGTTCAGGGCGTTGCTGTTGTGACCGTGCGACGTGTCGACGATCAGGAAGTCGACGCCCGCGGCGGCGAGGCCCTGGGCGCGCTCCAGCGCCTCGGGGCTGGCGCCGACGGCCGCGCCGACGAGCAGCCGGCCCTCGGCGTCCTTGGCCGCGTGCGGGTACTTCTCCGCCTTGACGAAGTCCTTGACCGTGATGAGGCCCTTGAGGATGCCGGAGTCGTCGACCAGCGGCAGCTTCTCGATCTTGTGGCGGCGGAGCAGCTCCATGGCGTCCACGCCGGAGATGCCGACCTTGCCGGTGACCAGCGGCATCGGGGTCATGACCTCGCGCACCTGGCGGCTGCGGTCCGACTCGAAGGCCATGTCGCGGTTGGTGACGATGCCGAGCAGCTTGCCGGCCTGGTCGGTGACCGGGACGCCGCTGATGCGGAACTTGGCGCACAGCGCGTCGGCCTCCGCCAGCGTGGCGTCCGGGTGCACGGTGATCGGGTCGGTCACCATGCCGGACTCGGAGCGCTTCACGAGGTCGACCTGGTTGACCTGGTCCTCGATCGACAGGTTGCGGTGCAGCACGCCCACGCCGCCCTGTCGCGCCATGGCGATAGCCATGCGGGACTCGGTGACCTTGTCCATCGCCGCGGACAGCAGCGGAATGTTCACGCGCACGTTGCGGGAGATGCGGGACGAGGTGTCGACCGCGTTCGGGAGGACCTCGGACGCGCCCGGCAGCAGCAGCACGTCGTCGTAGGTCAGCCCGAGTGTCGCGAATTTCTCGGGCACTCCGTCGACGTTGGCAGTCATGACACCTTCCCAAATGGCCTTGATCGGTGCGGGATGTCCATGCTAACGGGCCGAAGCGGTGTCTCATTCCACGATCAAGATCAGCGGAGAGCTTTGGACGTTCCCACGTGTACGAAAGGGACGACAAGCCCCGGTGACTCTTACTGCTCGGCCAGCGCCCTGAGCCGGCTGAGCGCGCGGTGCTGCGCGACCCGGACGGCGCCGGGGGACATGCCGAGCATCTGCCCGGTCTCCTCGGCGGTCAGTCCGACGGCGACGCGGAGCACGAGCAGTTCGCGCTGGTTCTCGGGGAGGTTGGCGAGCAGCTTCTTCGCCCACTCGGCGTCGTCGCTGAGCAGCGCGCGCTCCTCGGGACCGAGGGAGTCGTCGGGCCGCTCGGGCATCTCGTCGGAGGGCACGGCCGTGGACCCCGGGTGCCGCATGGCGGCCCGCTGGAGGTCGGCGACCTTGTGTCCGGCGATGGCGAAGACGAAGGCCTCGAAGGGCCTGCCCGTGTCCTTGTAGCGCGGCAGCGCCATCAGGACGGCGACGCAGACCTCCTGGGCCAGGTCCTCGACGAAGTGCCGGGCGTCGCCCGGAAGCCGGTTGAGGCGGGTGCGGCAGTAGCGGAGGGCGAGCGGGTGCACCCGTGCGAGCAGGTCGTGCGTGGCCTGCGCGTCTCCCTCGACCGCGAGGTGGACGAGCGCGCCGATCTCCCCGTGCCCGGCAGGCATGGGTGAACCCACGGTCTCGTCGTCGCGCATCGCTCCATGGTGCCCCGACGCTTCCGCGTTCGTGGCACCGCGTCCGTAGTTGTGCACCGAAGCGTTATGAGCAGGTGCGCCGGAACTCATCTCCCGCGCCCTCCCCTCCCGCTCGATCGACTCGTCCCCGAGGAACTCCACATCTCAAGGATGCGGCATACGGCGGGGAAGTGACACAAGCCCACCCCGTCCACCCCGCGAAGGACGCGGACGAGGACGGGGATGCGGCGGGTGACCTGCGGTTCAGCGGACCAGGCCCCAGCGGAATCCGAGTGCGACGGCGTGCGCCCGGTCCGAGGCGCCCAGCTTCTTGAAGAGCCGCCGGGCGTGGGTCTTGACGGTGTCCTCGGAGAGGAAGAGCTCGCGCCCGATCTCCGCGTTGGACCGGCCGTGGCTCATGCCTTCGAGGACCTGGATCTCGCGCGCGGTGAGGGTGGGCGCGGCGCCCATCTCGGCCGAACGGAGCCGGCGCGGGGCGAGCCGCCAGGTCGGGTCGGCCAGCGCCTGGGTGACGGTGGCCCGCAGTTCGGCGCGCGAGGCGTCCTTGTGCAGATAGCCGCGGGCGCCGGCGGCGACCGCGAGGGCGACGCCGTCGAGGTCCTCGGCGACCGTGAGCATGATGATGCGGGCGCCGGGGTCCGCGGAGAGCAGCCGGCGGACGGTCTCCACGCCGCCCAGACCGGGCATGCGTACGTCCATCAGAATGAGGTCCGAGCGGTCCGCGCCCCAGCGGCGGAGGACTTCCTCGCCGTTGGCCGCGGTGGTCACGCGCTCCACACCGGGCACGGTCGCGACCGCGCGGCGGAGCGCCTCTCGGGCAAGCGGGGAGTCGTCGCAGACGAGGACGGATGTCATGCGTGACCTCCGCGGCTCTCGCAGCTGTAGCGCGTCACCTTGAGCCTCCAGGGCTGTACGTAATCGTCACCTGTGCGATTGACGCTCTCGGACACCTGCCCGATCGCTTCTTCCTTCAACCGCCTCCGCACGCTCAACGACGGTCACTCGAAAGAGTTACGGGTCGGAGGGCAGCGTTCGGCACTCTACGTGAGGGGCCGTGCGCGGAGGAGAGCGACGCGAGCCTTCTGTCCGCCATCGAAAGGTACTGCCCCATTTAGCGGGTTTTCTTCCCTTTTCGCGGTGTCTGTGGCTAGATTCGCAATGAGTCATATTTACATCTACTTAGACAGTAGGTGTACCGACCCGGACCCGGCGGGGCCCCGAGGAGCCCCGGCCATCAGCCATCCACCCGCCCACCTATCCGTTCGACACGGTTTCAAGGGGACAAGCGCAATGGCAGATTTCTCCCGCCTTCCCGGACCCAACGCCGATCTGTGGGACTGGCAACTGCTCGCGGCCTGCCGCGGGGTCGACAGCTCCCTGTTCTTCCACCCCGAGGGAGAGCGCGGCGCGGCACGGAGTGCGCGTGAGAACTCGGCGAAAGAGGTCTGCATGCGGTGCCCGGTGCGCGCGGAGTGCGCGGCACACGCACTCGCCGTACGGGAGCCCTACGGCGTATGGGGCGGCCTCACCGAGGACGAACGCGAAGAGCTCATGGGACGCGCGCGCAATCGCCTGATCGCGGCGGCGCCGACGGCGTCGTCGGGCGCGTCCGCGACCTCCGTGACATCCATGACGACATCGGCGGCCGGCCGGCCTGCTGTGGAGCACATGTGAAGGAACGTTTTTTCAAGTAAGCGTGCCGTCGGAGCGAGCAGTCGGCAGGACCGCGCCCACGCGCGTGTGGCGCGTCCCTACGCGCGCGTGGCGGCGCGGCTCAGTTCGTCCAGCGTGGCGGCGACGGCCGGGACCTGGGCGAGGTCGGGCAGCGTCAGGGCCACGATCTCCCGCTCCACCGCGGGCTCCACTGCCACGGTCCGCGCCCCCCTGGGCCGTACGGACTCGATGGCGAGCTCCGGCAGGACGGCCACGCCGAGACCCGCGCCCACCAGGCCCACGACGGCCGGATAGTCGTCGGTCGCGAAGTCGATGCGCGGGGTGAACCCCGCCTCCTCGCAGACGTCCACGAGCTGACGGCGGCAGCGCGGGCAGCCCGCGATCCACGACTCCTCCGCGAGCTCCGCGATGCCCACCGCCCCGGCCCCCGCGAGCCGGTGCCCCTCGGGGACCAGGCCCACCAGGCGGTCGGCGAGGATCGGCCGTACCACCAGGTCGTCCCATTCGGCCCGCCCGGCCCCGTACCGGAAGGCGAGGGCCACGTCGCAGTCGCCGTCGCGGAGCATCTCGATCGAGCGCGGCGGTTCGGCCTCGACCAGCGAGACGCGGGTGCCGGGGTGCGCGGCCCGGAGGGCGGCGAGCGCGGTGGGGACGAGGGTGGAGCTGCCGCTGGGGAAGGAGACCAGGCGGACCCGGCCCGCCCGGAGACCGGCGATGGCGGCGACCTCCTCCTCGGCGGCGGTGAGGCCGGCGAGGATGCCGGAGGCGTGGCGGACGAGGACCTCACCGGCCTGGGTGAGCCGCATCTCGCGGCCGGTCCTGATCAGCAGCGGGGTGCCCGCGGAGGCTTCGAGGGCCTTCATCTGCTGACTGACGGCGGGCTGGGTGCAGCCGAGTTCACGCGCTGCGGCGGAGAAGGAGCCGGTTGCGGCGACGGCGCGCAGGACGCGGAGATGGCGTGCCTCGATCATGCGTTCCATCATAAGCGGAACTTGGGTGAAGCCGCATGTATTCGCCCGTGCCTTTGAGATCTCTGCCCGTAAAGTGCCCGCATGACCTTGCTGAGTGTGAATGTGGGCCGCGCCAAGGCCGTGGACTACACCGAAGCCGCCTCCGGCCTCACCGCCATCGACAAGCGCCCTGTCGAAGGACTCGTACGGATCGAGGCGCCCGGGGCGCCCGGCGTCGGCAGGAGCGGGCTCGCCGGGGACACGGTCTGCGACCTGCGCTTCCACGGCGGGAACGACCGGGCCGCCTACGCCTTCGCCCGCGAGGACATGGACCTGTGGGAGCGGGAGCTCGGCCGCGAGCTCGCCAACGGCTCGTTCGGCGAGAACCTCACCACCCAAGGCCTCGACGTGAACGGAGCCCTGATCGGCGAGCGCTGGCGGATCGGCGAGAACGGCAGGGAAGTGGTCCTCGAAGTCACCGGCGGCCGCATCCCCTGCCGTACGTTCGCGGGCTTCGTGGAGGAGAAGGGCTGGGTCCGGCGGTTCACGCAGTCCGAGGCGGGCCCCGGCGCGCTGCTGCGGGTGATCGTGCCGGGCGAGATCCGGGCCGGCGACCCGATCACGGTCGTCCACCGGCCCGATCACGACATCACCGTCGCCCTGCTCCACCGCGCCGCGACCACCGAACGCGCGCTGCTGCCCCGCACCTTGGCCGCCGCCGCATGGATGGAGTCCGGACTCCTCGCGCTCGCACGCCAGTACGCGGACAAGTACGCCCGGGCGGAGGCGCCGTAGGGGGGCACTACCGTGCCCGTATGACGACTGCACTGATTACGGGCGCCACCGCGGGCATCGGCGCCGCCTTCGCACGGAGACTCGCGGCGGACGGTCACGACGTCGTGCTCGTGGCACGGGACGTGAAGCGGCTCCGCGAGCAGGCGACCGAGCTGCACGACCGGCACGGCGTCGAGGCGGAGGTGCTCGCGGCGGACCTCTCCGAGGAGAAGGGCATCGCCGCCGTCGAGGCCCGGCTCTCGGATCCCAAGCAGCCGGTGGACCTGCTCGTGAACAACGCGGGCTTCGGCAACAAGGGACGCTTCCTCGAAGTGTCCATGGCCGACGAGTTGACGATGCTCAAGGTGCACTGCGAGGCGGTGTTGCGGCTGACCTCGGCCGCCACCGCCTCGATGAGGGCGCGGGGGCGGGGCGGGGTGGTGAACGTCGCCTCGGTGGCCGCCTTCGTACCCCGTGGCACGTACGGGGCGTCGAAGGCCTGGGTCGTGCAGTTCACCCAGGGCGCGGCCCGTGACCTGGCGGGCAGTGGGGTTCGTCTGATGGCGCTCTGCCCCGGCTTCGTACGGACCGAGTTCCACGAGCGGGCCGGGATGGGGACGGACAACATCCCCGGCTGGATGTGGCTCGACGCGGACAAGCTGGTGACGGCGGCGCTCTCGGACCTGGAGCGGGGGAAGACGCTGTCGATCCCCGATCCCCGTTACAAGGCCCTGATGGGTGTGGTGAAGCTGGCGCCGCGCAGCCTGCTGGGCGGGGTCTCCTCGAAGGCGGGACGCAAGTACGGGCCGAAGTAGTCGCCCGTATCGCCCGTGCGGTCAAGGACCCGCCGTGTCGAGGGCGGCGAGGTCCAGTCGGGTGACGCTGCCGTCCGGCCAGGTCACGGTCGTACGGAAGCCTTCGATCCGGACGTCCGCGAGCTGGGTGACCGGAATCGGGTCCGGTTCGGCGGTGAGCGAGGCGAGGGCGACGAAGAGGGTCGCCGGGCCGCTCGTGGTCCCGTGGAGGGCGAGGGTACGGCTGCCGGGACCCTGAAGGGTTTCCCCGGTGGGCAGTTCGGTCGTCCCGGGCCGGTAGCCGTGGAGCGCGTGGAGTTCGGCGCGCGGCCCGTCGGGGGTGGTGGCCCAGCCCGTCTGCCGTACGGGGATCCCCTCCGGGGCGCCGAGCACGAGGTGGGCGCGGACCTCGGCGCGGCCGTGGGCGAGCGTCGCGGAGACCACCCGGGCGCCGGGCAGCGGACGGTGGACGGAGGCGGCCCAGTCGGGGCCGGTGCCGAGCGGGGTGGCGGGTCCCCGGGCGGTGGCCCGGCCGCCGTCCGTGAGCAGGGCGAAGTGGTTGTCGGCGGGCGCGGTTCCCGTACTGGGCCCCGTGCGGGTCGCGTAGGCGTGACGGGCGTAGCCGGGGTCGTCCTCGTCCGAATCGGCGCTGTGCACATGGTTGCTGCCGTGGTTGTGGAGGCGTACGAGTCCGTCGGCCGCGGTGGTCTGGACGAGCAGCCCGGACGGCCCGAAGGGGCGGACGGTGTCGGCGCGTTCGGCGGGCAGGGGTTCCTCGGGGGCGGTCCAGGCGGGATGGTCGGCGGGCAGGAGCAGGCCGAGGAAGCCCTTGGACGCCCAGTAGGGGGAGCCGGGGCCCGAGTACTCCTGGACGAGCGGCGGGTACGGGCCGTGCCAGCCGAGGGTGAGGAGCCCGTCCGGGTCGGTGGCGCCGCGGTCGAGGAAGTACCGCAGGGTTCCGGAGGCGAGGCGGCGCGTGGCCCCGGCGGTGAGCGCGGTGTGCCCGGTGAGCATGCCGAGCCAGGGTGCGGCGGCCGCGGCGAAGCGGTAGATCAGGGACCTCCCGTACGGGAGGGGGGAGCCGTTCGCGTCGAAGAGGTGGACGTAGTCGTCGAGGTGGGCGCGGAGGCGCGGTCCGTACCGGTCGAGGAGCGTCCGGTCGCCGGCGAGGTGGGCGTGGAGCACGGGGTAGAAGTGCAGGGCCCAGGCGTTGTAGTGGTCGAAGGCGCGGTTGTCGCCGTCGCTGTACCAGCCGTCGCCGAGATACCAGTCCTCGACACGGGCGAGGGAGCGGTCGATCGTGGCGGCGGCCCGGTCGGTGTCGGCGCCGGCGTCCTGGAGGAAACCGGCGACGGTGAGGCCGAAGAGCCACCAGTTGTTGTCGACGGGGGACGGGCCGAGTGCGGGGCGGAGCCAGTCGACGACCTGCTCGCGGGTGCCGTCGTCGAGCCGGTCCCAGAGCCAGGGGCGGGTGAGCCGGAGGCCGAGGGCGATCGAGGCGGCTT
This sequence comes from Streptomyces sp. NPDC058326, assembly GCF_042879855.1. Lineage (NCBI taxonomy): Bacteria > Bacillati > Actinomycetota > Actinomycetes > Kitasatosporales > Streptomycetaceae > Streptomyces > Streptomyces sp. NPDC058326. Next base: position 277,610 of record NZ_JBHVZO010000004.1, read on the forward strand.
CGACGATCGCCTGGCGGGTTTCTGTGGGGTGGGGCCAGGAGTCGGGGCCGTCGGGGTCGTCGACGGCCGTGCCGGCGGCGAGCCCCGCCGCGTACCGGTCGAGGTGACCGTGCGGGTCGGCTCCCCCGGCGCCCGCGACGCGGAGCGCGGCGAGGAGGAAGGTGCGGGCCCAGCCCTCCAGACCGTCGGAGCGGGCTCCGGACCAGCTGGGGCGGGGACCGGGCAGCTCGACGAGCCCGTGGCGCGGCGAGGCGAAGGGGCGGACGGCCAGGAGGAGCCGGTCGGCCGTGGCCTCCCAGTGGGCACGGGTCCAGCCGGTGTACGGGCTGAGCTCACGGTTCTCGGGCGGCGTGGGCATGATGCTCCCTGTGGCTCCCTGCGGTGACGTCCGCGTCGCCGGGAATCCTGGACAGGCTCCGATCGAACGTCAAGGGAATCGGAGCGAATGATCGAAATTTCTACCGTTCGATCATTCGGGGCCGTGGGTGAACTAAGGTCGGGGAACCACCACCACCGCGAGGGGGAACTGCGCCGTGCGCGAGAGTGCTGCCGAACGACACGACCGACTGCTGGCCCTGGTCCGCGAGCGCGGCACCGCCCGCGTCGCCGACCTGGCCGAACGGCTCGGGGTCTCCCCCGTCACCGCCCGCCGTGATGTCGAAGTCCTTTCGGGCCGGGGCCTGCTGGACCGGGTGCACGGCCAGGTGTCCTGGCCCGAGCGGCGGAGCGGCCCGGCCGGCGCGCGCCCCGGCGAGGGTCTGGTCATCGGCCTGCTCGCCCCTTCGGCCACGTACTACTTCGCCGAGGTCATCCGGGGTGCGCACGAGGCGGCAGCCCGCGCCGGCGCCCGGCTGGTGCTCCGCGTCTCGGACTACCGGCCCGAGGAGGACCGGGCCCGCACCGAGGGGCTGCTCGCGGCGGGCGCCGAGGGCGTGCTCGTCGCACCGGGCTGGCGCGGCCCCGAGGACCGGCTCGCGTACGGGGACTGGCTGGCCGAACTTCCCGTGCCCGCCGTGCTCCTGGAGCGCCGGGCGGAGCCGGGCAGCCCGCTGGACGGCCTGGACCGGGTCGCGTCCGACCACGGCCACGGCGTCCTGCTCGCCCTGCGCCATCTGCTCGCCCTCGGCCACGCGACTCCGCTGCTCGTGGCGCGCCGGGACTCCCCGACCGCGCTCGCGGTGCGCGCCGGCTATGCCGAGGCCCTGGAGACGCTCGGTCTCGGGGAGCCGCGCCCTGTCATCGACTCGGTGCCTGCGGAGGCGGACCCGGACGGCTTCGAGCGGGCGGTCCGCGCCCTGCACGAGGCGGTCGGCTCGGGCCTGGCGAGCGCGGCCCTCGTCCACAACGACGTGGACGCGATCGAGATCGTGCAGCGCCTCGCCGAGCTGGGCGTACGGGTGCCGCAGGACCTGGCCCTGATCGCGTACGACGACGAGGTCGCCGCGCTCGCCGACACCCCGCTGACGGCGGTCGCCCCGCCCAAGCGGCAGGTGGGGCGGCACGCGACCGAACTCCTTGTGGAACGGCTCGCCGAGCGGGGCGCGGGCTCCGACGAGGACGCGGCCCGGCGCCATCTGGGGCTGCTGCCGAGACTGCGGGTGCGAGCCTCGTGCGGGGCGCACCCCGTCTCTCCCTGAACGACCTCCATCTGATCTTTTTTCGATCAATCAATCTTTCGCTCTTGACTTCGGTCATGAACGGTCACAGGATCACGGCCACAACCTCCCAGCCGCCCGCCTTCAGGAGCCGTGCCGTGACCCGTAGTTGGAGCAGAACGTCCCGTGTCATAGCCGGCACCGCCACCGCCCTCGCCATTCTCACGGCCTGCGGCGGCGGCGGTGACGACACCGCGAACAAGCCGAACGAGCCCGTGACCATCACCTTCTGGGGCTGGGCCAAGGGCTCCAAGGACGTCGTCGACGCCTTCAACGCCTCCCACACCGACATCCAGGTGAAGTTCGAGGAGATCCCCTCCGGCACCGCCGGCGGCTACGCCAAGATCTCCAACGCCGTGAAGGCCGGCAACGCCCCCGACCTCGTCTCCATCGAGTACTCCTCGCTGCCCGAATTCGTCAGCTCCGGCGCCCTCCAGGACATCGGCGGCGAGTTCACCGAGGCCGACCGCGCCAAACTGCTCCCGCAGACCGTCGAACTCACCACCCTCGGCGGCAAGTCCTGGGCCGTCCCCTTCGACGCGGCCCCGCAGGCCTTCTTCTACCGCAAGGACCTCTTCGCGAAGTACAAGGTCGAGGTCCCCGCCACCTGGGACGCGTTCAGGAAGGCCGCCGAGCAGGTCAAGAAGGCCGACGCCAAGGCCCGTATCGCCACCTTCTTCCCGGACGACCCGACCACCTTCGAGGCCATGGCCTGGCAGGCCGGCGCCCAGTGGTTCAAGGCCGAGAACGAGACCTGGAAGATCAACACCACCGACGCGGCCACCACCAGGGTCACCACCTACTGGCAGGGCCTCCTCGACGCCGGACTCGTCCACAAGAACGCCTCCTTCAGCCCCGAGTGGACCGGCTCCCTCAAGAACGGCACCACCATCGGCTACCTCGGCGCCTCCTGGGGCGCCGGCGTCCTCAAGGGAACCCTGCCCGAACAGGACGGCAAGTGGGCCGTCGCCCCCATGCCCAGCTGGGACGGCAAGCCCGCCAGCGGCATGCTCGGCGGCACCTCCTTCGCCGTGACCAAGGACAGCAGGCAGAAGGCCGCCGCCGTCACCTTCGCGGAGTGGATGTCGACCACCGAGGACGGCGTCAAGGCCCGGATCGCCTCCGGCACCTCCTCCGCCTTCCCGGCCGCCACCGCACTGCGCCCCGTCGCCAAGAAGGCCTTCGACGCGAGCTACTACGGCGGCCAGGACATCTACGCCCTCTTCGAGGCCTCCGGCGCCTCCATCAGCCCCGACTGGGCCTGGGGCCCCACCACCGGAACCACCAACACCACCATCAAGGACCACTTCGGCAAGATCACCCAGGGCGGCCCCGGCATCGCCGACGCCGTCAAGGCCGGTCACGACGCCACCGTCGCCGAGCTCACCAAGCGCGGCCTGAAGGTCGAGGGCTGACCGCATGAAGGCCCGCACCCGCGCCGCCACGGTCCTGCTGACCCCCTTCTTCCTGCTGTTCACCGCGGTGATGGTGGTGCCGATCGGATACGCGGTCTGGCTCAGCCTCTTCACCGAGAAACAGTCCGGACTGGGCTTCGGCGGCACCGAGACCGTCTTCACCGGCCTCGACAACTACACCGCGGCGCTGGGTGACCGGGCCTTCCGCGAGGGCTTCGGCGTCCTGCTCGGATACTGCCTGCTCTACATCCCGCTGCTGCTCGCCGGAGCCCTCGGCCTCGCCCTCCTGCTCGACTCGGCACTCGCCCGCGCCCGCCGCTTCTTCCAGCTCGCGCTCTTCCTGCCACACGCCGTGCCCGGCATCATCGCCGCCCTGATCTGGGTCTACCTCTACACGCCCCAGCTCAGCCCGGTCGTCGAGGCCATGGAGGCCGGAGGCATCGGCTTCGACTTCTTCTCCCCCGAAGGCGCCCTGCCCTCCGTGGTCAACATCGCCCTGTGGGAATGGCTCGGCTACAACATGGTCATCTTCTACGCGGCCCTCCAGGCCATCGACCGCTCCGTCCTCGAAGCGGCCACCGTCGACGGAGCCGGCGCCTGGCGCATCGCCTTCTCCGTCAAGGTCCCGCTCGTCAAGGCCTCCCTCGCGATGGTCGGCCTTTTCACCGTCATCGGCTCGCTCCAGCTCTTCACCGAGCCGCTGATCCTCAACAAGGGCACGGGCTCCGCCGTCACCTCCACCTGGACGCCGAACATGTACGCCTACACCGCGGCCTTCGACCGCAACGACTACGGGCTCGCCGCCGCCGCCTCCGTACTCCTCGCCCTGACGGCGGCGCTGCTCTCCTTCGCCGTGACCAGGTTCACCGGCCGCCGGAAGGCGAGGACGGCATGAGCAAGCCCCGCACCCCCTCCGTCTGGCTGTCCAAGGCGGCCGTCAACGGCGCGCTCCTCCTCGCCGTCGTCTACATGCTCTTCCCGCTCGTCTGGCTGCTCACCGCCGCCACCAAGGACGCCGGCGGCCTCCTCGCCGGAAACGCCTTCTCCTTCGAGGGCTTCGACCTGGGCGGCAACCTCACCCGGCTCGCCGAGTACAACGACGGCATCTACTTCCACTGGTACCTGAACAGCCTCCTCTACGCCGGACTCGGCGCCCTCGCCTGCTCGTTCGTCAGCGTCGCCGCCGGATACGCCTTCCACGTCTACGACTTCAGGGGAAAGGAGAAGCTCTTCGGCCTCGTCCTGCTCGGCGTACTCGTCCCCACCACCGCGCTCGCCCTGCCGATGTACCTCCTGGCCAGCGAGGTCGGCGTCGTCAACACCTACTGGGCCGTCCTGATCCCGGTCCTGGTGAACCCCTTCGGGGTCTACCTCTCCCGGGTCTTCTGCGCCGGCTACATCCCCGACGAGGCCCTGGAGGCCGCCCGTATCGACGGGGCCGGCGAACTGCGCGTCTTCTGGTCCATCGGTCTGCGCATGGTGATGCCCGGCTTCGTGACCGTCTTCCTCTTCCAGTTCACCGCCGTCTGGAACAACTTCTTCCTCCCCCTGGTGATGCTGTCGGACCAGAAGCTCTACCCGCTGAGCCTCGGCCTGTACGCGTGGAACAGCAACGCCCACGCCGAACCCGACTTCTACCCCCTCGTCGTCACGGGATCCCTGCTCGCCGTCGTCCCCCTCGTCGTCGCCTTCGTCTCCCTCCAGCGCCACTGGAAGGCCGGTCTGACGGCCGGCAGCGTCAAGTGAGGAGCTCAGGTACCACGATGCACCCGACCACTGACAACCGCCCCTCCCTCCTCCTCGCGATGGGCGAAGGCGTCGGCGAACGCCTCCTCACCGACGCCCACCGCACCCGCCTCGCCCGGCTCACCCACACCGACCCGCACCGGGTCGCCCACGACCTCACCACCCCGCACCCCCGCACCGCAGCCGCGCTCGCCGAGGCCGAGATCCTCCTCACCTGCTGGGGAGCGACCCCGCTCACCGCCGAGGTCCTCGACCGCGCGCCCCGCCTGCGGGCCGTCGTCCACGCCGCCGGCTCGGTCAAGCACCACATCACCGACGCCTGCTGGGACCGCGGCCTCCGCGTCACCTCGGCCGCCGCCGCCAACGCGCTGCCCGTCGCCGAGTACACGCTCGCCGCGATCCTCTTCGCCGGAAAACAGGTCCTCGGCTCCGCCCAGCGGTACGCCGAACTCCGTTCCGACCACGCATGGCTCACCGAGTCCGCGACCTGGGGCAACTACCGCCGCACGGTCGGCATCGTCGGCGCCTCACGCATCGGCCGCCGGGTCATCGACCTGCTGCGCCCCTTCGACATCGACATCCTGCTGTACGACCCGTACGTCGACGCTCCGCCGCCCGGCGTGGAACTCACCGGCCTCGACGAGCTGTGCGCCCGCAGCACGGTCGTCTCGGTCCACGCGCCCCAGCTCCCGTCGACCCACCGCATGATCGGCGCGGCACAACTGGCGGCGATGCCGGACGGAGCGACGCTGATCAACACCTCCCGGGGCTCCCTGATCGACGAGACGGCCCTCCTCCCGCACCTCCTCACGGGCCGCCTCCACGCCACCCTGGACGTGACGGACCCGGAACTCCCGCCCCCCGACTCCCCCCTCTACACCCTCCCGAACGTCCTGCTCACCCCGCACGTGGCCGGCTCCCTGGGCAACGAACTCCACCGGATGGCGGACCAGGCGATCGAGGAGGTGGCGCGGTACGTCCGCGGCGAACCCTTCGCGGAGGAGGTACGGGCGTCAGACCTCCAGCGTTCGGCGTAGCGCCGCTCTCCCCTGCCCCCTCCGTGCGCCCCACCTAGACTGGAAGGGTCCTTACCCGGGTCGGGAGGCGCCATGAGCTTCGTACAAATCATCGACTGCAGGACCAGTCGGGTCGACGACCTGAACCGCCTCATGGATCAGTGGGTCGAGCAGACCGAGGGCAAGCGGACCGCCACCCACAGCATCGTCGGCAAGGACCGCTCGGACGCCTCCCACGTCGTGGAGATCGTCGAGTTCCCCTCCTACGACGTGGCCATGCGGAACTCGCAGCTCCCGGAGACCGACCGGATCTTCCGGGAGATGGTCGCGCTCTGTGACGAGATGCCGACCTTCACCGACCTCGACGTGGTGCGCGACGAGGCGCTGTACAAGACGAACGCCCGTCGTCTCCTGGAGATGCTCGCCGGCGAGCCGGAGCTCGCGCTGCTCGACGAGGTGATCGCGGAGGGGTACCACGACCACGATCCGACCAACGCCGAGCAGGACGTCATCGGCATGGACGCGGTCCGGCGCGAGGTACGGATGTGGCGGCAGGGCTTCGACTTCGCCTTCGCCGTCGACGACCAGATCGCGGAGGGCGACCGGGTCTGCACCCGCTGGACCTGGACGGGCTCCCACACCGGCGACTTCATGGGACTCCAGCCCACCGGCATGGAGGTGACCATGACCGGGACGGTCATCCACCGATTCCGGGACGACGGGAAGATCGCGGAGGGCTGGTGGCAGTACGACATGCTCGGCCTGATGGGACAGCTCGGCGCGGTCGAGGCGTGAATCCCGGGGAGAAGACGCCGAGGCCCGGTGCCCCCGCGACGGGGGCACCGGGCCTCTGTGGTCAGCGATCAGTACTCACTGACCGGTGCTCGGTGATCAGTACTCACTGATCGGTGAACGAGCCTCAGTGCGAGTGGCCGTGACCGTGGCCGTGGCCGTGGTCCGCCGGCTCCTCTTCCTTCTTCTCCACCACGAGGGTCTCGGTGGTGAGGAGGAGGGAGGCGATCGAGGCGGCGTTCTCCAGGGCGGAGCGCGTCACCTTCACCGGGTCGATGACGCCGGCCTTGACCAGGTCGCCGTACTCGCCGGTGGCGGCGTTGAAGCCCTGGCCCTTGTCGAGCTCCGCCACCTTCGAGGTGATGACGTAGCCCTCGAGGCCGGCGTTCTCGGCGATCCAGCGCAGCGGCTCGACGGCGGCGCGGCGGACGACCGCGACACCCGTGGCCTCGTCGCCGGTCTTGCCGAGGTTGCCCTCCAGGACCTTGACGGCGTGGACCAGAGCGGAGCCACCACCGGAGACGATGCCCTCCTCGACCGCGGCGCGGGTCGCGGAGATGGCGTCCTCCAGACGGTGCTTCTTCTCCTTCAGCTCCACCTCGGTGGCGGCGCCGACCTTGATCACGCACACGCCGCCGGCCAGCTTCGCGAGGCGCTCCTGGAGCTTCTCGCGGTCCCAGTCGGAGTCCGTGGACTCGATCTCGGCCTTGATCTGGCCGACGCGACCGGAGATGTCCTCGGCGTTGCCGCCACCGTCGACGATGGTGGTGGCGTCCTTGGTGATGGTGACGCGGCGGGCGGTGCCGAGCACGTCCAGGCCGGCCTGGTCGAGCTTGAGGCCGACCTCCTCGGCGATGACGGTGGCACCGGTGAGGGTGGCCATGTCGCCGAGCATCGCCTTGCGGCGGTCACCGAAGCCGGGGGCCTTGACGGCCACGGCGTTGAAGGTGCCACGGATCTTGTTGACGACCAGGGTCGACAGGGCCTCGCCCTCGACGTCCTCGGCGATGATCAGGAGCGGCTTGCTGGCGCCGGCCTGGATGACCTTCTCCAGGATGGGCAGCAGGTCCTGGATCGAGGAGATCTTGCCCTGGTTGATCAGGATGTACGGGTCGTCGAGGACGGCCTCCATACGCTCCTGGTCGGTGACCATGTACGGGGACAGGTAGCCCTTGTCGAAGGCCATGCCCTCGGTGAAGTCGAGCTCCAGGCCGAAGGTGTTGGACTCCTCGACGGTGATGACACCGTCCTTGCCGACCTTGTCCATCGCCTCGGCGATGAGCTCGCCGACCTGCTGGTCCTGCGCGGAGAGCGCGGCCACGGCAGCGATGTCGGACTTGTCCTCGATCGGACGGGCGGTCGCGAGGAGCTCCTCGGAGACGGCCTTGACGGCGGCGTCGATGCCCTTCTTCAGGGCGGCCGGGGAGGCACCGGCGGCGACGTTGCGCAGACCCTCGCGGACCAGGGCCTGGGCGAGCACGGTGGCGGTGGTGGTGCCGTCACCCGCGATGTCGTTGGTCTTGGTCGCCACCTCCTTCACCAGCTGGGCGCCGAGGTTCTCGTACGGGTCCTCGATCTCGACCTCGCGGGCGATCGTGACACCGTCGTTGGTGATGGTGGGGGCGCCGAACTTCTTGTCGATGACGACGTTGCGGCCCTTGGGGCCGATCGTCACCTTCACCGTGTCGGCAAGCTTGTTGACGCCGCGCTCAAGGGCGCGACGGGCGTCCTCGTCGAACTTCAGGATCTTCGCCATGGGAGCGGTTCAGCCCTCTCGGAATCGGGTGGAACGAACCGCGCCCCGGGGCGCCTGGAAGGGGCCTCGGGGCGCAGCTCTGAGCATCTGGTTCAGTGCTCGTACTTCGGTACTTCGTACTTCGGTGAATTACTTCTCGACGATCGCGAGCACGTCGCGAGCCGAGAGGACGAGGTACTCCTCGCCGTTGTACTTCACCTCGGTGCCGCCGTACTTGCTGTAGAGCACGACATCGCCGGTCTGGACGTCGAGCGGCAGGCGCTCGCCGTTCTCGAAGCGGCCCGGGCCGACGGCCAGGACGACGCCCTCCTGGGGCTTCTCCTTGGCGGTGTCCGGGATGACCAGGCCAGAGGCGGTGGTCTGCTCGGCGTCGAGCGGCTGGACCACGATGCGGTCCTCGAGCGGCTTGATGGCAACCTTGGAGCTGGTGGTCGTCACGATCCGACCTCCCCCTTCGGAGATCACGGGGTTGACTGTCTGAGGTGGCGAACCAGGTGGATCCGTCGTCGCGGGTGCCGGACCTGCCCGTCGCTGTGTTGGCACTCTCCGGTGGGGAGTGCCAGAGCCGAGACTATGACCGCGATTAGCACTCGGTCAAGCGGAGTGCCAATTCCGTGCCGTGTGGCGATTCGGCACGGGTACGGGCGACGGCGCATCCGGCCCCCGATTCCGTACGGGGGTTCGATCCATGACGACCCCCTAGCGGTCCTCCCCTCGTGACGGCCCGGCGGCGGTCCGCTCCGCGATCGTCGTCGACTCCCGCGGTTCCGCCGGCCCGACCCGCTCCGCCGCCTTCCGCCCGAGCCGCTCGATCGGGTCCACGGCGGAGGCGCATCCGGAGACGGCGAGGAGTGCGGCGGCCAGGACGGCTCCGGCCGCCGCCCGAGCCGCCGGGGAGCGGCTCACACGTAGTCCTCGAGCTTCGCGACCGCGTACCCCTTGGCCGTGATCACGTTCATCACCCGGCGGATCATGTCGGGCATGGTGCCCTTCCAGTCGTCCTTGCCCCGGAAGTGGGTGAGCACGATGTCGCCGGGGTGCAGGTCCCGGTCCCACTCGCGCCACTCCATGCGGTCGGGGAAGGCCTCGGACGCCCACAGCGGGACGGCCTTGACCCCGCAGGACTTGGCGGCGCGCAGGGTGTCCTCGTTGTAGTTGCCGTAGGGCGGGCGGAAGAGCGACGGCCGCTTGCCGAAACGTTTCTCGATGACGTCCTGCATGCCGCAGATCTCGCGCTTCTGCCGGCTGTACGAGAGCCCCGGCAGATAGCGGTGGTTGAGGGTGTGGTTGTGCAGGGCCACCCCGCCCTCCTGCGACGTCTGCATGCGGGCGAAGTAGCCGTAGTCGTCCTTGACCACGTAGTCGCTGATGAAGGCGCTGTACGGGATCTTGAGCTCCTTCATCATCCGCAGCAGCTCGGGGTCCTTCTCCGCGCCGTCGTCGATCGTCAGGAAGACGACCTTCTGCTTGGTCGGCACGGTGGTGAAGACGGGCGGCAGGCCTTCGCCGTCCGTCTCGAAGCCCTTGCGGGTGGTGATCCTCGGCTTGACGGCGGGCGGGGCGGGGGCGTCGAGCGGCGTCCTGGCGAGGCCCCACTTCTTCGCGGCGGCCACGCGGGCGGCGCGCTGCTCGCGGACCTTCTCGACGTACTTGGCGAGCGCGGCGGACGCGCCCTGCGCCGGGGCCTGCTGTCCGGCGGCGGGGGCGGGCGGGCCGGCGGCCGGCTCGGGGCCGCCTGAGCAGGCCGTCGCGGCGGAGGCGAGGGCGGCGACGACGAGGGTGGCTCCGAGCACCCGGGAGGAACGGTGCACACCTTTTGCCATCTTTTTTTCCTTTTGTCGTATGAGTCGTATGGCGCCGCATCCTGTCAGCGCGCCGGCCCGTTCCCGGCCGCGACACCGCCGTACCGCACCCACGTCCCCCGGCCGGCCCACAGCATCACAGGGCCCACAATGGGACGGGTGACCGACCTCGCCTCCTTCGCCCCCCTCCTCGGCCCCGAGGGGCAGACCCTCCTCACCGCCCTGCGCGAGTACGACCCCGCGCAGGAGCTGGCGGTGGCCTCCCGGCTGCGCCGCGACCACCCCGCGGAGCTGGTCACGGCGGCCATCGGGCAGGCACGGCTGCGGCAGCGGGCGGTGGCGAAGTTCGGCGCGGAGGACGCGTACCGGATGTACTTCACGCCGAACGGCGTCGAGCAGTCGACCCGCGCCTCGGTCGGCGCCCACCGGGCGGCCCGGCTGAAGGCGCTCGGCGTCCGCAGCGTCGCCGACCTCTGCTCCGGCATCGGCGGCGACGCGATCGCCCTGGCCCGCGCCGGGATCTCCGTCCTCGCCGTCGACCGCGACCCGCTGACCGCGGAGGCGGCCCGCGCCAACGCCGAGGCGCTCGGCCTCGCGGAGCTCATCGAGGTGCGGTGCGCGGACGTCACCGACATCGACACCACCCCGTACGACGCCGTCTTCGTCGACCCGGCGCGGCGCGGCGGCCGGGGCCGGATCTTCGACCCGGAGGCGTACTCCCCGCCGCTGTCCTGGGCCGTCGAGGCGGCCCGCACAGCCCCGCACGCGGCCCTGAAGGTGGCCCCCGGCATCCCGCACGAGGCGGTGCCCGACGAGGCCGAGGCCGAGTGGATCTCGGACGGTGGGGACGTCAAGGAGGCGGTCCTCTGGTTCGGTACGGAGCCGGGCCTCCGCCGGGCCACGCTGCTCCCCTCCGGCGCGGTCCTCGCCGGCCGGGGCCTGCCCGACCCGGCGGTCCGGCCGGTCGGCCGCTACCTCTACGAGCCGGACGGCGCCGTCATCCGGGCGCATCTGGTCGCCGAGGTGGCGGAGGACGTGGCCGGCGGCCTGATCGACGCGACGATCGCGTACGTCACGGCGGACGCCCTGGTCCCCACGCCGTACGCCGCCGCCTATGAGATCACCGACGAACTCCCCTTCAACCTGAAGAAGTTGAAGGCCCTGCTGCGGGAGCGCGAGGTCGGCAACCTGACGGTGAAGAAGCGCGGCTCGGCGGTGGAGCCCGAGGAGATCCGCCGCAAGGTGAAGCCGAAGGGCCCGAACGCGGCGACGGTCCTGCTCACCCGGGTGGCGGGCGCTCCGACGATGCTGATCGGCCGGCCGGCGAGCGTCAGCGGCGGCCGGTGACGCCTCGGCACCGGTGGGCGGGCCCCGGCGACGGCCGCGGGCGCTCGCGTTCCACGGCGGCGTGACCGTCAGCGGCGGCTGCCCGTCAGGCGTACCGCGAGCCGGTAGTGGCCGACGGCCTTCACCAGGCCGGTCAGGCCGGTGATCCAGAGGATCAGGGCGACGCCCATGCCGTAGGCGACCAGGCCGTAGCCGCCGTCCCTGCCGGTGCCCGCCGGGACCGCGAAGCCCAGCCAGAGACCGAGCCCGCACATCGCGAAGGACAGCAGCAGCCAGCAGACGCTGAGGACGGGGGCGCGCAGCCGGGCGTCCGTCGGTCCGTGCCGGTCCAGGGCGGCCCACAGGACGAGACGCTCGCGGACGATCCGGTCGCGCCGCAGACTGCGGACGGTCAGCCACACGGCCGGGACGAGGACGCCGATGCCGATGAGCACCGTGAAGAGCCCGATGAGCAGCGTGATCGGATCGGGCACGGACCTGCCGAGAGAGGTGAGCAGGACCCCGATCAGTCCCCAGCCCAGTTCGAGCAGGAAGAACCAGAGCAGGAACAGCGCGAGCCGCCCGCCGCCGAGCAGCCGCCTGTTGAGCTCGTCGAGCGCGAGGGCCCGGTCCGCGAGCCGTGCGTCCCGGTCGGGCCAGCTTCGGAGTTCGGCGGGCGGGGGCGGCGGAGGCAGCGGAATGCGCGGGGACATGCCAAGCACCCTAAGGGTGCGCCTCAGGACGCCGGCGGGACGCCCCCGTCCCGGGGTACGGCCGCGCGCACCGACCCGGCAGTCCGGGGCCCACGGCTCGATCGGACACCCCGGGCCCCCACTGGCCCGGCCGGACCCCCCCGGAAGCCCACCCCGCCCAGCCGGCCCCCCGGACCCCGACACCCCGACGCCCCGCCCTCAGTCCTCCGCGCCCGACTCCCGCGCCCTCCCCCGCAGCAGTGCCCGCTCGCTCTCGTTGCGGGTGAGCGCGGCCGCCCGCTCGAATTCCGTACGGGCTTCCGCCGGCCGGCCGAGCCGGGCCAGCAGGTCGCCCCGCACGCTCGGCAGCAGGTGGTAGCGCGCCAGGGACGGTTCGGCGGCGAGGGCGTCGACGAGCGGGAGGGCCGCCGCCGGGCCCTCGGCCATCGACACGGCGACCGCGCGGTTCAGTTCGACGACCGGGGAGGGGGCGAGGAGCCCCAGCTGCCCGTACAGGGCGGCGATGGTCGCCCAGTCGGTCTCCTCGTACGAGGCGGCCCGCGCGTGGCAGGCGGCGATGGCGGCCTGGAGCGCGTACGGCCCGTAGGAGCGACCGTCCCCGGCGCGCGCGAGGGCGGCGAACCCGCGCCGGATCAGCAGCCGGTTCCACCGCCGCCGGTCCTGCGCGGCGAGCAGCACCGGCTGTCCGCCGGGCCCGGTCCTGGCCGCCGTCCGGGAGGCCTGGAGCTCCAACAGAGCGGCCAGGCCCTGCGCTTCGCCCTCCTGCGGCGCGAGGGCGGCGAGGACCCGGGCCAGTCGCAGCGCGTCCTCGCACAGGCCGGGGCGCAGCAGGTCGTCGCCGGCGGTCGCCGCGTACCCCTCGTTGAAGATCAGGTAGATCACTTCGAGGACGGAGCCGAGCCGGGCCGCCCGGTCCTCCCCGTACGGCACCTCGAAGCGGACGCCCGCCTTCGCGAGCGTCCGTTTGGCGCGGGTGATCCGCGCCGCCACCGTCGCCTCCGGTACGAGGAAGGCGCGGGCGATCTCGTCCGTGCGGAGCCCGCCGACGAGCCGCAGGGTCAGCGCGGCCCGCGCGTCCGCGGAGAGCACCGGATGGCAGGCGGTGAAGATCAGCCGGAGCACGTCGTCGTCGATGTCGCCCGGCCCGGGGGGCTCGGGGTCGTACGACTCCTCCGTGAGCGTCCTGCCCACCTCCGCGAGCTTTCTGGCGTACGTCTCGCGCCGGCGCACGAGGTCGACGGCGCGGTGCTTGGCGGTGGCCGTCAGCCAGGCCCCCGGCCGCTCCGGGACCCCGTCCCCCGGCCACTGCTCCAGGGCGGCGACGAGGGCGTCCTGGGCGATCTCCTCGGCGATGCCGATGTCCCTGACGATCCGCGCCACCGTGGCGATGATCCGCGCGGACTCCATGCGGAAGACCGTGTCGAGGGTGCTCTCCACCGGGGCCGGGCCGTGTGCCGTCACATCTCCCATGACAGCACACGGCACCGACAACGCGGACGGGGTCAGCCTTCCGGCATCTCCTCGACCTCGCGGACCTCGAGGCCGACCTTCCACTGCGGCGGATGGACGGCCAGGAAGCGCTTCCCCCACTCGACGGCCTCGGCCATGTCCTTGCACTGGAGCATGGCGTAGCCGCCGACGACCTCCTTGGTCTCGGTGAACGGTCCGTCGGTGTACGACAGCTTCCCGTCCGACCAGGTGATCCGGGTGGCCTCGGCGGTCGGCCTGAGCCCGGCCGTGTCCACCATGGCGCCGGCCTTGGTGATCTCCTCGAAGAGCGCGCCCATGCGCTCCTCGAAGCCGGGGTCGGCGCTCTCCATGTCGATGGTGTTCTCCTCGATCCGGACGAGGGACAGGAAGCGGGGCATGACGACTCCTCGGTGGTGCGGCGGCGGGGCCGTTCCCCGCCTTCCACACATACGTCGAACGGGCCGCGCCCGCATCGACACCACGCCCGGAAGGTTTTCCGGCGTCCTGGGACCCGGGCCTGTCTTGTGGATCAGGGCCCTAGACGTAGTCCTCCAGGCGGGCCACGGTGAAGCCCTGTTCCTGGATGCGGCGCAGCATGGTGGCGGTCATCTCCGTCATCGTCCGGCCCTTGAGCTCGGAGGGGCCGCGGAAGTGGGCCAGGATGATGTCGCCGGGGCGCAGCTTCCGGTCGCCGCGCTGGTACTGCATGTTCTTGATCTGCATGGACTCCCGCCACAGCACGATCGCGTCGACGCCGCACTCCCCGGCCGCGGCGCGGGTGGCCTCGTTCCAGTTGCCGTAGGGCGGGCGGAAGAGCCGCGGGGCCTGACCGTAACGATTCTTCAGCTTCGTCTGCTGACCGCAGATCTCACGGCGCTGGGCGTCCGGGGAGAGGGTGCGCAGGTTGGGGTGGGTGAGGGTGTGGTTGGCGAGCCCGTGGCCCTGGGCGACGAGCGGCGCGAAGTAGGCGTAGTCGCCGCGGATGGCCGCGTCGGTGAGGAACATCGTGACCGGGACCTTGAGGTCCTTCATCATCGTCACGAACTCGGGGTCCTTCTCCGCCCCGTCGTCGATCGTGATGAAGACGATCTTCTCGGTGGTGGGGATGTCGCTGATGACGGGGACCGGGCCGCCGGGCGGCCGGACGACCGGCTTGGCGGCGGGCGGGGCCGGCGGCGGCGCGAAGGGCTTGAGCCCCCACTTGCGGTACGCGGCGGCGGCCGCGGCGCCGGGTGCGGCGGGGGCCTCGGGCGCCTTGTCCCCCGCCCGGTCACCGCCGCCGTCACCGCCGCCGTCACCGTCCGCGGCCCGGTCACCGCCGCCGTCAGCGGCCCGGCCGCCGCCGACGTTCCCCGCGCGGTCGCCCGCACGGCCCCCGGCGGGGTTCTCCGCCGCGCAGCCGGTCACCAGGAGTACGGCGGCGGTGAGGGCCGCCCACAGCGCGATCGTCTTCTTCACGCGTTGTGGGATGCCCGCCCGGCTCGAAAGGTTGCCCGAACCTCGCCTATTCCACCGATTCGAAGCGCCAGCGGTGGACCGGACGGGCGATCAGCTCCGCGTCCGGCTCCGGCAGCTCGGGCAGCTCCGCGTCGAACGACGCCGTCTCCCACCAGGTGAGGACGAGGACCCGGTCCTGGGGAGCGCGGAGGATCTCCCGGCGCAGCGGCTCGTACGGGAGGACCTGCGCCCTGGCCCACTCCAGGAGCTCGGCGCCCCGGTCCTGGGCGGCCCGCGCCTCCCACATGAGCGTCACGGTGGTCACGGGTACAGGTTCTCCTTGCTGACCTCGTGCACATGATCGTGGTCGTGCGTGTGCCCGTGGTTCCCCGGCACATGCGGGTCCGTCACCGGAAGCGAGGAGTCCGCGGAGAGTTCCAGGTCGGAGGCCGGCCGGTTGCGGGCGACCATCTCGGAGCCGAGGGCGGCGACCATGGCGCCGTTGTCGGTGCACAGGCCCGGGCGCGGCACCCGCAGCCGGATCCCGGCCCGCTCGCAGCGCTCCTCGGCGAGGGCCCGCAGGCGTGAGTTGGCGGCGACGCCGCCGCCGATCATCAGATGGTCGACGCCCTCGTCCTTGCAGGCCCGGACGGCCTTGCGGGTGAGCACGTCGACGACCGCCTCCTGGAAGGACGCGGCGACGTCCCGTACCGGCACGTCCTCGCCCGCCGCCCGCTTGGCCTCGATCCAGCGGGCCACGGCGGTCTTGAGGCCGGAGAAGGAGAAGTCGTACGCGGGGTCCCGGGAGCCGCTCAGGCCGCGCGGGAACGCGATGGCGGCCGGGTCGCCCTCCCTGGCGAGCCGGTCGATGACCGGTCCGCCGGGGAAGCCGAGGTCGAGGACGCGGGCGATCTTGTCGAAGGCCTCGCCGGCCGCGTCGTCGATGGTGGCGCCGAGCGGCCGCACGTCGGAGGTGATGTCGGCGGAGAGCAGCAGCGAGGAGTGGCCGCCGGAGACGAGCAGCGCCATCGTCGGTTCGGGCAGCTTGCCGTGCTCCAGCTGGTCGACGCAGATGTGCGAGGCGAGGTGGTTGACGCCGTAGAGCGGCTTGCCGAGGGCGTACGCGTAGGCCTTGGCGGCGGAGACGCCGACGAGCAGGGCGCCCGCGAGACCGGGGCCCGCGGTGACGGCGATGCCGTCGAGGTCCCTGGCGGAGATCCCGGCCGTCTTCAGGGCGCGCTCGATCGTCGGGACCATCGCCTCCAGGTGGGCGCGGGAGGCGATCTCGGGCACGACGCCGCCGAAGCGGGCGTGGGTGTCGACGCTGGAGGCGACGGCGTCGGCGAGGAGCGTGGTCCCGTGGACGATGCCGACGCCGGTCTCGTCACAGGAGGTCTCGATGCCGAGTACGAGGGGTTCGTCAGCAGCCATCAGTCATTCCAGCCATGGGTCGGTACGGACATCAGATCTCGGTCTCGGTTCCTTGGACGGTCAGTCGCATCACGAGCGCGTCGATGTTTCCGGGCTGGTAGTAGCCGCGCCGGAAGCCGATGGGCTCGAAGCCGAAGCGCTCGTAGAGCTTCTGGGCCCGGGTGTTGTCCACGCGCACTTCGAGGAGCACCTCGTCGCACTCGAAGGCGGTGGCGTGCTGCAGCAGGTCGGTGAGGAGCCGGGCGCCGAGGCCGGTGCCCCACTGGTCGCGGGCGACGGCGATCGTCTGGACGTCGCCGAGTCCGCCGGCGGCGGCGAGCCCCGCGTACCCGACGAGCCGTCCTTCACCGTCCTCCGCGACGAGGTAGCGGCGGGTGGCCCGCGGTCCGCGCGCGTGTGCGAGCTCCGACCAGAACATCCCCGCCGACCAGGCGTCCTCGGGGAACAGCTCGTCCTCGAGGGCGAGGACCGGTGCGATGTCCCACCAGCGCATCTCGCGCAGTTCGACGGCGCCGGTCACTGGGGTGTGACCACCTTGTAGTTCTTCGGCACCTGCGCGTCGGGGCGGCGCAGGTACATCGGCAGCGGGTCGAGGAACCCGTCCCCGCCGGCCGCCAGTTTCTCCGCGGCGAGCGCGCCGAGCGCCGCCGCCGACTGGTGCTCGGGGTCACGGGCGTCGGGGAAGGCCTCGGGGTAGAGGCGGGCGCCCGCGCCGACGACCGGGAGGCCGGCGAGCGACTCCGCGATCTCGGCGGGCCGGTCGACGGCCGCGTCGGTCACGCGGGTGCGGGAGTCGTCGTAGCGCGCCCAGTAGACCTCCTTGCGCCGCGCGTCCGTGGCGACGGCGAAGGGCTCGCCGATCCCGGAGGCGTACGCGAGTCCGTCGAGGGTGCAGAGTCCGTGGACCGGCACTCCGAGGGCGGAGGAGAAGGCCGCGGCGGTGACGAGGCCGACGCGGAGGCCCGTGTAGGGGCCGGGGCCGACGCCGACGACGAGGCCGGTGACCGCGTCGAGCGTCAGCCCGGCCTCCTTGAGGACCCGGTCGACGGCGGGCAGCAGCAGCTCCCCGTGGCGGCGGGCGTCGACCTGGCTCGACGAGGCGACGACGGCCTCGCCGTCGTGGAGGGCGACGGTGACGGCGGGGGTGGCGGTATCCATGGCGAGCAACAGCACGCGAACAGCCTACGGCTCCCGGGCACGGTGCCCGGCCCCTCGCTCCCCCGGCTGCTACCGTCACCCTTCGATACGTTCGTACGAGAGGTGGGCACGGTGGCACGGAGCAGCTCGGGATTCGTGGCCGGGCTCACGGCGGCGGCGGTCGCCGCGGTCGCCTTCCTCGCGTACCAGGCCTCGGCCAACGTCCCCGCCGATCTGACGCAGCCGCCGCGGACGCCGAGCACCGCCGTCCCCTCGGTCTCGCCGAGCGGCGGCCCGAAGCAGCCGGCCGCGAACCCCCTCGCCGTCCCGGCGAACTCGGGCAGCGGTGAGCGGGTCGTGTACGCGCTCGCCGACCGCCGGGTGTGGCTGGTCGACGGGAAGGGGAAGGCGACGCGTACGTTCACGGTGATGCCGAGCACGGTGCACCCGGCGCCCGGGGCGTACAGCGTGACCTCCCGTTCGGGCTCGGTCCGCGGTTCGGACGGCGTGCAGATCGAGCACGTGGTGCGGTTCGCGACGGCCGAGGACGTGGCGATCGGCTTCAGCGCGGCGGTCGACGGCTCGACACCGAGCCCGGACCCGTCGAAGAAGACGGGCGGCATCCGTATGAAGCGGGCCGACGGTGACGCGCTGTGGATGTTCGCGGTGATCGGCGCGAAGGTCGTCGTCGTCGCCTGAGCGTCGCCGTTCGCGGTGATCGGCGCGAAGGTCGTCGCCCGAGCGCGTGTCCTGCCCGGCCCACGGGCCTACGCGGCCTCGTCCCGGACGTCCCGCAGCCCGCCGAGGCACGCGTCCGACCCGTCCCCGTCCTGCTCCTGCCCGGTCCGGGGTGGGGTCGAGAGCGTGTGGGCGGCCACGCAGGACGCCAGCAGCTCACTCATCGAGACGTGGTCCCGGGTGTGTTCCGCGCGCTTCGGCGTCGCCATGCATGCCTCCTGTAGGTTAGGTAGACCTAACCAGGCTCGTGCATCCATGTCACCACGGCACGTACGAACGACGCAACACCTTCCCGACACGTTGTCGGAATCTACGTACCCATGACCCGGCCGTTCAGAGCACGCCCAGGTCCTCGCCGGCCCAGCGCGGGCCGATCCCGCGCAGCACGACCGTGCGCCGGTCGTCGTCGGTGTCGCCGGTCACCCGGTGAATCAGCAGGTGCAGCCGGTCGTCGGTCAGCTCCTCGACCTTGCCGTCACCCCATTCGACGACGACGACCGACTCGGGCAGCGAGACGTCGAGGTCGAGGTCCTCCATCTCGTCGAGACCGCCGCCGAGGCGGTACGCGTCCACGTGCACCAGGGCGGGGCCGCCGCTCAGGGACGGGTGGACGCGGGCGATGACGAAGGTCGGGGAGGTGACGGCCCCCCGCACCCCGAGCCCTTCGCCGAGGCCCCGGGTCAGGGTGGTCTTCCCGGCACCGAGCTCGCCGGTGAGCATGACGAGGTCACCGGGGCGGAGGATCTTCGCGAGGCGGCGGCCGAGCTCCTGCATCTGCTGGGGGGAGTCGACGGAGAGGGTGGCGCCGGAGACGGGCGGGTGCGCTGCTTCCATACCCGCCAACCTATCCGTTGCGGGTGTCCGGTTCCGCAGCGACCGTCGCCGCCGCCGTCTCCGTCTCCGGCCCGGCGCCCGCGCGTACCAGCAGGTCGACGAGGCGGTCGGTGACCGCCTCCGGGTGCTCCAGCATCACCAGATGGCCGCCGTCGGGGACGATGACGAGTTCCGCCTCCGGCAGCAGATCGGCGATGGCCTCGGTGTGGGAACTCGGCGTCACCAGGTCGTTGTCCCCGGCGAGCGCGAGCACCGGCACCTCACGGAGAACGGGCAGGGCAGCGGCCTTGTCGTGCTCGGCGAAGGCCGGGTAGAAGGCGGCGACGACGTCGATGGGGGTCGACTCGATCATCCGCTCCGCGAAGCGGGCCACCGCCGGGTCCACGTCCCTCGACGCGAACGAGTACTTCTTGATCAGCCCCGCGAACAGGTCCGCGGTCGCCCTGCGGCCCCGCTCGACCAGCTCCGCCTGGGAGCCGAGCGCCCGCAGCACCCCCGGCAGGACCCTGCGGACGGCGTTGACGCCGGCGATCGGCAGCCCGTACGACACCTCCGCCAGCTTCCCGGCCGAGGTGCCGACGAAGGCGGCGCCGACGACCCGGTCGCGGACGAACTCCGGATAGCGGTCGGCGAGCGCCATGATCGTCATGCCGCCCATCGAGTGCCCGACGAGGACGAGCGGGCCCTCGGGCGCGGCGACGTCGAGGACGGCCTTCAGGTCACGGCCCAGCTGGTCGATGGTCACGGGCACCGCGTCGGGACCGGCCTGGGAGAGACCGGGGCCGGAGCGGCCGTGGCTGCGCTGGTCCCAGTGGACGGTGCGGACGAGACCGCGCAGCGCGGCCCGCTGGAAGTGCCAGGAGTCCTGGTTGAGGCAGTAGCCGTGGCTGAAGACGACGGTGACGGGGGCGGGCTCCTTGCGCCCGAAGAGCCGCCGCCGACGGGCGGGCGGGGCGGCCGCCTCCACCTCGTCGACCTCGTAGTACAGGACGGTCGAGTCGTCGGCGAGGGCCCGGCCGGGGGTCCCGCGCAGTCCGCCGTACGGGCCGGTGGAGTCGAGGGCGAGCCGCGCCTTCTGGCGCACGGAACGGCCGACGGTGAGCCGCTCGACGGCGACCCCGGCGGCCGCGCCCGCGGCGAGGACGCCTATCGCGGCGCCGGCGAACCCGGCACGCCGCCAGCTGGTGGTACCCGTACCGGCCGCCTCGCCCACGTCGTCTCTCTCCTACTCGCCCAGGTACACGCGCGGGACGCGCGCGCCGATCCGGGTGACGATCTCGTACGCGATGGTGTCGGCGGCCACCGCCCAGTCCTCGGCCGTCGGCTCGCCCCGGTCGCCGGAACCGAAGAGCACGGCCTCGGTACCGGGGGCGGGCTCGTCCCCGCCGAGGTCGACGACGAACTGGTCCATGGCGACCCGCCCGGCGACCGTACGGACCGTGCCGTCGACGAGGACGGGCCCGCGGCCGGAGGCGTGCCGGGGGACTCCGTCGGCGTACCCGAGGGGCACGAGCCCGAGGGTGGTCTCGCCCTCGGTGACGTAGTGATGGCCGTAGCTCACCCCGTGCCCGCCCGGCACCCGCTTGACGAGCGCGACGCTCCCCTTCAGCGACATGACGGGCCGCAGTCCCAGCTCGGCGGAGGTGCCGAGCTCGGGGCTCGGCGAGACGCCGTACATCGCGATGCCGGGCCGGACGAGGTCGAAGTGGGCCTCGGGGAGGGTGAGGGTGGCGGGCGAGTTGGCGATGTGCCGGACCTCGGGCCGGACGCCGGCCTTCTCCGCGTGGCCGAGCATCGAGCGGAAGACGTCGAGCTGGGCGGCGATGGAGGGATGGTGGGGTTCGTCGGCGCACGCGAAGTGCGACCACAGCCCGGTGACCTCGACGAGGCCGTCGGCCTCCGCCTTCAGCGCCGCCTCCACGAGCTCGGGCCAGTCGGCGGGCTGGCAGCCGTTGCGCCCGAGCCCGGTGTCGGCCTTGAGCTGGATACGGGCGGTCCGCCCGGTCCTGCCGGCCGCCTCCCGCACCTCCTCCAGGGCCCACATCCCGCTGACGGACATGTCGAGACCGGCCTCGATGCCCTGGTCCCAGGGGTCCCCCGGCGTCCAGAGCCAGCACATGACCGGCACGTCGACGATCCCGGCGGCCCGCAGCGCGAGCGCCTCGTGCGGCGTGGCCGTCCCGAGCCAGTCGGCTCCCGCGTCGAGGGCGGCGCGGGCACAACGGACGGCGCCGTGGCCGTACGCGTCGGCCTTGACCACGGCCATGACGCGGACGTGGGGGGCGACGCGGGCGCGCAGCGTGCGGACGTTCGCACGCAGCGCGCCGAGGTCGATCTCGGCGCGGGCTCTGCGGGGCGGCGGTGTCTCAGTCATCGCGCCCAGTCTCTCAGGTGGCAGCTGCCGGAGCCGCTTTCCCCGGATGTGACATCCTCCGCCCCGGGAACGGAGCGGCTTCCCGCCTCAGGACATCGGCGCCGAGTGGGTGGCCGACGCTTCTTCGACCGGGTGGCCCCGAGGTCTCCACGTCCCGACACCGGGGCGCACCATCGATCACGCGCCGGCCAGGCGCGGCGCTCTACGAGCCGGCCGTCACATCCCGCCACGCCGCCCCCAGCGCCCCCGCCACCTCTCCCGCCGTCACCGGCCCCCGGCCCTGCGACGCCCGTCGGGCCGCCAGGCCGTGCAGGTACGCGGCGCACGACGCCGCGTCGACCGCCGGGAGGCCCGCCGCCAGGAGGGAGCCGGCCAGGCCGGAGAGGACGTCGCCGCTGCCGGCCGTGGCCAGCCAGCCGGTCCCGGTGGGGTTCACCCGTACGGGGCCGCCGCCCGGCCCGTGGACCAGCGTCGTCGAGCCCTTGAGCAGCACCGTCGCCCCGAACCGCCCCACCAGTTCGCGTACCGCCGCGAGCCGCCCCGCCTCCACCTCCTCGCGGGCCACGCCGAGCAGCGCCGCCGCCTCGCCCGCGTGCGGGGTGAGGAGCGTCGGGGCCCTGCGGGCCCGTACGAGGGCCGGGTCCAGGCCGCGGAGTCCGTCCGCGTCCACGAGGACCGGTACGTCCGAGGCGAGGACGTCCCCGACGCCCGGTTCGTCGCCGAGCCCGGGCCCGATCACCCAGGCCTGGACGCGTCCCGCCGCGGAGGGCGGTCCCGCGTGGACGAGGGTCTCGGGGTGCCGGGCGATCACCGCGTCGGCGGCGGGCCCGACGTATCGCACGGCTCCCGCCCCGCCCCGGAGCGCCCCCTCGACGGTGAGGACGGCCGCTCCCGGGTAGCGGGAGGATCCGGCGACGACGCCGAGGACTCCGCGCCGGTACTTGTCGCTCTCGGCGCCCGGTACGGGCAGCAGCCGCGCCACGTCCTCGTGCTGGAGCGCCTCCAGGTCGGGCACGCCGGGCAGTTCGCCGCCGAGTCCGATGTCGACGAGCCGCAGCGCGCCCGCGTACTCCCGGGCGGGGTCGACGAGGAGCCCCGGCTTGTACGCCCCGAAGGTCACCGTCACATCCGCCCGCAGTGCCTCCCCCGTCACCTCCCCGGTGTCCGCGTCGACGCCGCTGGGCAGGTCGACCGCGACGACGACGGCGTCGGAGCCGCGGGCGGCCCGGGCGACGGGCACCGCGTGAGGCCGGAGCCCGCCGTGGCCGCCGATGCCGGTGATGCCGTCGAGGACGAGGTCGGCGGTGGCGAGGGGGGCGAACGGGTCGTCGGCGACCCGGCCTCCCGCCGCCCGGAAGGCCGCGAGTCCGCCCTCGTGGGCGCGGCTGCCGAGCAGGACGGCGGTGACCGCGGCGCCGCGCCGGGCGAGCCGGACGCCGGCGTACAGGGCGTCGCCGCCGTTGTCGCCGCTGCCGACGAGGAGG
Source organism: Streptomyces sp. NPDC058326 (assembly GCF_042879855.1). NCBI lineage: Bacteria > Bacillati > Actinomycetota > Actinomycetes > Kitasatosporales > Streptomycetaceae > Streptomyces > Streptomyces sp. NPDC058326. Next base: position 300,736 of record NZ_JBHVZO010000004.1, read on the forward strand.
ACGACTCTCGCCCCGTACACCCGGCCCTTGCCGAGGAGGGAGAAGCAGGCGGCCGCGAGGCCCGCTGCGGCGCGTGCCATGAGGGCGCCCGGGGGCAGCCGGTCCATGAGGGCGGCCTCGGCGGCCCGTACGGTCTCCACACGGTGAGCGGTACGCATGGTCAGCAGTCTGCCGCAGTCCTCAAGCCCCCGCGCGAAGCGACGGGTTGACGTGGAGGCGCGCGGAGCTCCCACCGGCACCCGCCGTGGCAGTCGCGGCACTCCCACCGGCGCCTTCCCCGGCAGTCGCGGCGCTCCCACCGGCGCCCGCCCTGGCAGTCGCGCGCCGGACAGCAGCAGGGCCTGGCCGTTCCCGAACGGCCAGGCCCTGCCCGTACACGAAGGGCCCCTCACGCCTCCGCGATCACCACCGCCGAGGCCACTCCGGCGTCATGGCTGAGCGAGACGTGCCAGTGCTTCACGCCCAGCTCCGCCGCCCGCGCCGCCACCGTCCCGCGCACCCGCAGCCGCGGCTGGCCGGTGCCCTCGACGTACACCTCCGCGTCCGTCCAGTGCAGCCCGCCCGGCGCGCCGAGCGCCTTCGCGAGGGCCTCCTTCGCGGCGAACCGCACGGCCAGGGAGGCCGGCCCGCGCCGGTCGCCGCTGGGCAGCAGCAGCTCCCGCTCGACGAAGAGGCGCTGGAGCAGCCCCGGTGTCCGCTCGATGGACGCGGCGAATCGGTCGATCTCCGCCACGTCGATCCCCACCCCAATGATCATTTCCCACTCACTCCACGGTCACGGATTTGGCCAGGTTGCGCGGCTGGTCCACCTCGTTGCCCCGCGCGGTGGCGAGCTCGCAGGCGAAGACCTGGAGCGGCACCGTGGAGACCAGCGGCTGGAGCAGCGTAGGCGTGGCCGGGATCCGGACGAGGTGGTCGGCGTACGGGACGACGGCCTCGTCGCCCTCCTCCGCGATCACGATGGTCCGTGCCCCGCGCGCCCGGATCTCCTGGATGTTGGAGACGATCTTGTCGTGAAGGACGGACCGGCCCTTCGGCGAGGGCACCACGACGACGACGGGCATGTCCTCCTCGATGAGCGCGATCGGCCCGTGCTTGAGCTCTCCCGCCGCGAAGCCCTCGGCGTGCATGTAGGCGAGTTCCTTGAGCTTGAGGGCGCCTTCGAGGGCGACGGGGTAGCCCACGTGCCGGCCGAGGAAGAGGACGGTGTTCTTGTGGGCGAGGGAGCGGGCGAGGGCCCGTACCGGCTCCATGGTCTCCAGGACGCGCTCGACCTCGTCGCCCATCCGGGCTAGTTCGCGGACGACGGCATGGATCTCGTCGCCCCACTTGGTACCGCGGACCTGCCCCAGGTAGAGGGCGAGCAGGTAGCAGGCGACGAGCTGGGTGAGGAAGGCCTTGGTGGAGGCGACGGCGACCTCGGGCCCGGCGTGCGTGTACAGCACGGCGTCCGACTCGCGGGGGATCGTCGAGCCGTTGGTGTTGCAGACGGCGAGGACCTTCGCGCCCTGCTCACGGGCGTGCCGGAGCGCCATCAGGGTGTCCATGGTCTCGCCGGACTGGGAGATCGCGATGACGAGGGTCCGCCGGTCGAGGATCGGGTCCCGGTAGCGGAACTCGCTGGCGAGCTCGACCTCGCAGGGGATCCGGGTCCAGTGCTCGATGGCGTACTTGGCGATGAGCCCGGCGTGGAAGGCGGTGCCGCAGGCGATGATGACGACCTTGTCGGCCTCGCGGAGGACGTGGACCGGGATGCGCAGCTCGTCGAGGGTGAGCCGGCCCGCGCCGTCGATCCGGCCGAGGAGGGTGTCGGCGACGGCCTTGGGCTGCTCGGCGATCTCCTTGAGCATGAAGTAGTCGTAGCCGCCCTTCTCGGCGGCGGAGGCGTCCCAGTCCACGTGGTAGGCCCGTACGTCGGCGGGCGCCCCCTCGAAGTCGGTGACGGTGACGCCGTCCCTGGTCAGCTCGACGACCTGGTCCTGGCCGAGTTCGATGGCCGAGCGGGTGTGGGCGATGAAGGCGGAGACGTCGGAGGCGAGGAAGTTCTCGCCCTCGCCGACGCCGACGACGAGCGGCGAGTTCCGGCGGGCGCCGACGACGACGTCCGGCTGGTCGGCGTGCACGGCGACCAGGGTGAACGCCCCGTCGAGCCGCCTGCACACGAGCCGCATGGCCTCGGCGAGATCGCAGGCGGAGGAGAACTCCTCGGCGAGGAGGTGGGCGACGACCTCGGTGTCCGTCTCGGAGACCAGGTCGTGGCCGCGTTCGCCGAGCTCCTCGCGCAGGGCGGCGAAGTTCTCGATGATGCCGTTGTGGACGACGGCGACGCGCCCCGCGTTGTCCAGGTGGGGGTGCGCGTTGGCGTCGGTCGGCCCGCCGTGGGTGGCCCAGCGGGTGTGCCCGATGCCCACGGACCCGCCGGCGAGCGGCCGGTCCACGAGCTCCTTCTCCAGATTGACGAGCTTGCCCGCCTTCTTCGCCGCGGCGAGCCCTCCGTCGGAGAGCACCGCGACACCGGCCGAGTCGTAGCCCCGGTATTCGAGCCTCTTCAGACCCGCGACCACCACATCAAGCGCCGACTGCCCGCCGACGTATCCCACGATTCCACACATGTGGGAAGCCTAGGGGGGAAGGCGCCCGGTGGCCCGGAGTCGGCGGGGTTCGACGGGCGCGCGTCGGTGGGCGCGCGTCAGCCGAGCTTCTTGTCCTGCGCCGTGATGATCGCCGTCGGCAGAGACTTGACCGGGCCGCCGAAGCTGAGGGTGGAGAACGAGGCCAGCGTGCCGCCCTTGCGGAAGGCGACCAGCTTGGTGACGAACGGCTGCCCGGCCACGTCGGTGGTCACCGTCCAGGCGAGCGCCTCGTCACCGGCGGACACCGTCTCCGGCTCGACCTTCGTGATCTTCGTCTTCTCGCCGCCGCCGATGAGCGTGAAGCCGCCCCCGCACTCGGCCCCGGCCTTCTTCAGCGAGGCGAAGGCCTCCTGGGCGCCCTTCCCGTCGTACGAGCCGAGGGTCACGCCCGTCGCCGGTGCGCCCAGCGCCCCCATGATGTCCTCGGGGGACGCCGTCGCACCGTCGGTCTTCGGCACCTCGATGGCCCTGCGGTGCGCGGACGCGGCCGGGTTTCCGGTCGCGATGTACGACATGGCGTCCGCGAACGGCTTGCAGGACGGCTTGTCCGCCGCGACCGCGGAGGACGGGACGATCTCCGCGGCCGGCGCCTTCTTCACCTGGTAGCCCGGGAGATCGGCCTGCTCGACGATCAGCTTCTCCAGCTCGGCGGCGGACAGCGCCTCGGCCGGGGGCGCGCTGGTGGTGGCGGAGGCGCTGGGCGCGGCGTCCTTGCCGTCCTTGCCCTGGTCGTCGCTCTTCTTCCCGCCGCCGCAGGCGGTGACGAGCAGGGCGAGCGAGACGGCGGTGACGGCGACGGAGGCGGTCCTGAAGGGCGTACGCATGGGTGTGGCTCTCTGTTCTCTCTTCGTGCCGCCGGCGGCGGCTCCCCCCGCGTGAAGTACAGGAGCCCACGCGGCATCAGCATGATCACCCTAGAGGAGGGCTCGGACAACGGTTTTTGTCGCGTGACCCACCCCACGGCCCACGGAGCCGCCCGACCCCCGACAATGGCGGGGTGATCACTTCGCCGCCACGAAGCCCCGACGGGAACGGCTCCGCCAAGGGAGACGGCCCCCGTAACGGCTCCGGGCCCCGCCGCCCCTCAGAGGCGACCCCCTACGTCGATCTCACCCGGGCGGAGTGGAGCGATCTGCGCGAGAAGACGCCGCTGCCGCTCAGCGCCGACGAGGTCGAGCGGCTCCGCGGGCTCGGGGACGTCATCGACCTCGACGAGGTACGGGACATCTACCTCCCCCTCTCCCGGCTGCTCAATCTGTACGTGCAGGCCACCAGCGGTCTGCGCGGCGCCCTCAACACCTTCCTCGGCGAGAGCGCGGAGCAGCGCGGCACCCCCTTCGTGATAGGGGTCGCCGGCTCGGTCGCCGTCGGCAAGTCGACCGTCTCCCGTCTCCTTCAGGCGCTCCTCGCGCGCTGGCCGGAGCATCCGCGCGTGGAGCTGGTGACCACGGACGCCTTCCTCTATCCGATGGAGGAGCTGAAGGCGCGCGGGCTCATGTCCCGCAAGGGTTTCCCGGAGTCGTACGACCGCCGGGCCCTGACCCGGTTCGTCGCGGACATCAAGGCGGGCAAGGAGGAGGTCACGGCCCCGGTCTACTCGCACCTGATCTACGACCGCGTGCCCGGTGAGCGGCTGGTCGTCCGCCGCCCGGACATCCTCATCGTGGAGGGGCTGAACGTCCTCCAGCCCGCCCTGCCCGGCAAGGACGGCAGGACCCGGGTCGGTCTGGCCGACTACTTCGACTTCTCGGTGTACGTGGACGCGCGTCCTGAGGACATCGAGCGCTGGTACCTCAACCGCTTCCGCAAGCTGCGCGACACCGCGTTCCAGAACCCGTCCTCGTACTTCCAGCGCTATACGCAGGTCGCCGAGGAGGAGGCCCTCGACTACGCCCGCACGATGTGGCGGACCATCAACAAGGTGAACCTCCTCGAGAACGTGGCCCCGACACGCGGCCGGGCGACCCTGGTGGTCCGCAAGGGTCCCGACCACAAGGTGCAGAGGCTGAGTCTCCGTAAGCTCTGAGGATGCTGCATCTCCGGATGATCGTCCCGCCCGAACGCACCCGGTCCACGGTCGACCTCATCGAGTCGACGGTCGGCACCACGCACCTGGTGGTGCTTCCGGGCGCTGCGCGGGACCCGGCGGGAGACGTCCTGATGTGCGACGTGGCCCGTGAGGCCGGCGATGAACTCCTCAAGAGCCTGTGCGAACTGGGGATCGATCAGGACGGGTCGATCGCCGTCGACGACATCGGCCTCTCCCTGTCCAAGCGGGCGGAGGCGGCCGAGGACGAGGCTCCCGGCGAGCCCGCGGACGCGGTGATCTGGGAGCAGCTGACGGGGGCGACCCACGAGGAGTCGTCGCTGTCGATCACGTACGGCGCGTTCATGGTCCTGGCGACGATGATCGCGGCCTGCGGTGTCGTCCTGGACAACGCGATCCTGATCGTGGGCGCGATGGCGGTCGGCCCGGAGTTCGGCCCGGTCGCCGGAGCCTGTACGGCGGTGGTGCAGCGGGCCCCGAGGCTGGCGGCGCGGTCGCTGACGGCGCTGCTCGTCGGCTTCGCGGTGGCGATCGCGGCGACGACGCTCTTCAGCCTGGGGATGGACGCGCTGGACCTGTTCAGCAGGGAGCGGCTGGACGCGGAGCGCCCCAACACGTCCTTCATCTGGCAGCCGGACCCGTTCTCGTTCGTCGTGGCGCTGCTCGCGGGCGCGGCCGGCATGCTCTCGCTGACCTCCGCCAAGTCGGGAGCCCTCGTGGGCGTGGCGATCTCGGTGACGACGGTCCCGGCGGGGGCGAACGCGGCGGTGGCGCTCAGCTACGGCGAGCTGGGCCAGATGTGGGGCTCGGTCGAACAGCTGCTGCTCAACCTCCTCGGGATCATGCTGGCCGGGGTACTGACGCTGTACGTCCAGAAACTGCTCTGGCGCACCCAGCGCGGCCAATGGCTCCGTACGAAGTCCCGAGCACCCGGCCCGCACACACCGAAGCCCTGAGCGCCCCCGCGCGGCGAAGCCCCGAGCGCCCGGCCCGCGCGGCGAGGGCCTCACACGTCCCAAGCTCCGCGAGGCCCCCCCCCACGGCGAAGGGCCCCCACCGCACCGGTGAGGGCCCTTCTCGCATGACGGTGCCTCAGAAAGCCTAGCCCAGCGCGGACTTCACGACGTCCGCCAGCCGCTGCGCCACCGCGCGGGCCTGCTCGATGTCCGCGGCCTCGACCATGACGCGGACCAGCGGCTCGGTGCCGGAGGAACGGAGCAGCACGCGGCCGGTGGAGCCGAGCTCGCGCTCCGCCTCGACGACGGCTGCGGCCAGGTCGGCGGAGGTGGTCACGCGCGACTTGTCGACGTCCTTCACGTTGATGAGGATCTGCGGGAGCCGCTCCATCACCCCGGCGAGGTCCGCGAGCGACTTGCCGGTCGCGGCGAGCCGGGCGGCCAGCATGAGGCCGGTGAGGGTGCCGTCGCCGGTGGTGGCGTGGTCGAGGACGATGACGTGCCCGGACTGCTCGCCACCGAGCGCGTAGCCGTGCTCCTTCATGGCCTCCAGGACGTAGCGGTCGCCGACCGCCGTCTGGACGAGGCTCAGGCCCTCGCGCTCCATGGCGAGCTTGAAGCCCAGGTTGGACATGACGGTCGCGACGACGGTGTCGCCGCGCAGCGTCCCGGCCTCGCGCATGGCGAGGGCGAGCACCGCGAGGATCTGGTCGCCGTCGACCTCGTTGCCGGCGGCGTCCACGGCGAGGCAGCGGTCGGCGTCGCCGTCGTGGGCGATGCCCAGGTCGGCGCCGTGCTCGACGACGGCGGCCCGGAGCAGCCCCAGGTGGGTGGAGCCGCAGCCGTCGTTGATGTTGAGGCCGTCGGGCTCGGCACCGATGGTGATGACCTCGGCGCCGGCCCGGGAGAAGGCCTCGGGCGAGACGCGGGCGGCGGCGCCGTGGGCCTCGTCGAGGACGACCTTCAGTCCGTCGAGACGGTTCGGGAGGACAGCGATGAGGTGGGCGACGTACGTGTCGAAGCCCTCCTCGTAGTCACGGACCCGGCCGACGCCGGCACCGGTCGGGCGCTCCCAGGGGGCGCCGGTGCGGTGCTCCTCGTAGACGGCCTCGATCTTGTCCTCGAGCTCGTCGGCGAGCTTGTGTCCGCCGCGCGCGAAGAACTTGATGCCGTTGTCGGGCATGGCGTTGTGGCTGGCGGAGAGCATCACGCCGAGGTCGGCACCGAGGACGCCGGTGAGGTGGGCCACGGCCGGGGTGGGCAGGACGCCGACGCGCAGCACGTCGACTCCGGCGCTGGCGAGCCCCGCCACGACGGCCGCCTCCAGGAACTCTCCGGACGCGCGGGGGTCACGTCCGACCACGGCGACCGGCCGATGGCCCTCGAAGGTGCCCGCCTCGGCGAGCACGTGCGCCGCCGCGACCGACAGGCCGAGCGCCAGCTCCGCCGTCAGGTCCGCGTTGGCCACACCGCGTACGCCGTCCGTGCCGAAGAGTCGTCCCACAGCTGTCCTCCGAAAATGCGTGCCCAAGCCGATGAAAGAACTGATCAAAGATGAAGGTGAAGATCAAATGAGGATGAAGGTGCAAAAGGTTATGAAAAAACGTACGCCCCGACGGCACGGGCAGTGCCGCCGGGGCGTACGAAAGCAGACCGAGCAGGCGATTAACGCTTGCTGTACTGCGGGGCCTTACGGGCCTTCTTGAGACCGGCCTTCTTGCGCTCGACCGCACGGTCGTCGCGGGAGAGGAAGCCGGCCTTCTTCAGCGCCGGGCGGTTGTTCTCGACGTCCGCCTCGTTCAGCGCACGGGCCACACCGAGGCGCAGGGCGCCGGCCTGGCCGGAGACACCGCCACCCGCGATGCGGGCGATGACGTCGTAGCGGTTGTCGAGCTCGAGCACCTTGAAGGGCTCGTTGACTTCCTGCTGGTGCACCTTGTTGGGGAAGTAGTCCTCAAGGGTGCGACCGTTGATCTTCCACTTGCCGGTGCCCGGAACGATCCGGACGCGGGCGATGGCGTTCTTGCGACGGCCCAGGCCGGCGGCCGGCTGCGGGTCGCCGAAGCGGGACGCGAGCGACTCGGAGGTGTACTCACCCTCGACGAGCTCGGTCTCGGTGGTGTACTCCTCGACGCCCTCGAACTCGTCGACGGGGGTCTCGGGGGTGGTCTCGGCCACGATTCTCCTCAGATTTCTTTCGTTCTTAGGGGGTGTGGCCGGAACTACTGCGCGACCTGGGTGATCTCGAACGGAACCGGCTGCTGAGCAGCGTGCGGGTGGTTCTCGCCCGCGTAGACCTTCAGCTTCGAGAGCATCTGACGGCCCAGGGTGTTCTTGGGGATCATGCCCTTGATGGCCTTCTCGACGGCCTTCTCGGGGTTCTTGGCGAGCAGCTCGTCGTAACGGACGGAGCGCAGACCACCCGGGAAGCCGGAGTGGCGGTACGCCAGCTTCTGGGTCTTCTTGTTGCCGGACAGGTGGACCTTGTCAGCGTTGATGATGATGACGAAGTCGCCCATGTCCATGTGGGGGGCGTAGACCGGCTTGTGCTTGCCTCGGAGGAGGTTCGCAGCCGTGGTCGCCAGACGGCCCAGGACAACGTCCTGCGCGTCGATGATGTGCCACTGGCGAGTGACATCGCCGGGCTTGGGGCTGTACGTACGCACTTCGTAGCCTTCGCTTCTTCAGTGGATGGAGTCCAGACACACCTGAAGCGATCATGCAGCTGGGGCCTGCACTGCCGGGACACCGCCCGTATGCGAGCCACTGGTAACTGCTCCAGGGAACCTGCGTAAGGGCCCTTCGCGTGAGAACGACGAAGCCGATACGCATAACAAACCGCAACAGTACTCGCGACACCCCGGACGGGTCAAAACGCGCCGGACCCCACCGCGCCCGCTCCACCTGCCGCTCGACCGCTCAAGGTCACCGCGCCCGCTCCACCCGCCGCTCGTCCCACACGGGTTCACTCGTCTCCCGTACGACCCCGTCCGACCCGAAGACCAGGTACCGGTCGAACGACTTCGCGAACCACCGGTCGTGCGTGACGGCGAGCACCGTCCCGTCGTACGACTCGAGCCCGTCCTGGAGGGCCTCCGCCGACTCCAGGTCCAGGTTGTCCGTGGGCTCGTCGAGCAGCAGCGCCGTCGTACCGGCGAGTTCCAGGAGCAGGATCTGGAAGCGGGCCTGCTGGCCGCCCGAGAGCTTGTCGAAGGGCTGGTCGCCCTGGCGCTCCAGCTCGTACCGGCGCAGCACCGACATCGCCCCGCCCCGGTCCTTGGCGTGCTCCGTCCACAGGATGTCGACGAGCGGCCGCCCGGTCAGCTCCGGATGGGCGTGGGTCTGCGCGAAGTGCCCGGGCACCACACGCGCGCCCAGCTTCCACTCCCCGGTGTGGGCGACCGACGGGTCCCCCGCGAGGAGCCGCAGGAAGTGTGACTTGCCCGACCCGTTCGAACCGAGGACGGCGACCCGCTCCCCGTAGAAGATCTCAAGCGAGAACGGCTTCATCAGACCGGTCAGCTCAAGGTTCTCGCAGGTCACGGCCCGCACCCCGGTCCGGCCGCCGCGCAGCCGCATCCGGATGTCCTGCTCGCGCGGCGGCTCCGGCGGCGGCCCCGCCTCCTCGAACTTCCTCAGCCGGGTCTGCGCAGCCGCGTACCGGGATGCCATGTCGTGGCTGACCGAGGCCGCCTGCCGCAGGTTGACGACGAGCTTCTTCAGCTGGGCGTGCTTCTCCTCCCAGCGCCGCTTCAGCTCCTCGAACCGGGCGAACCGCTCCCGCCGCGCCTCGTGGAAGGTGTCGAAGCCGCCACCGTGCACCCACACGTCGGAGCCGGCCGGGCCGGGCTCGACAGCGACGATCTTCTGCGCGCCCCGGGACAGCAGCTCCCGGTCGTGCGAGATGAAGAGCACGGTCTTACGGGTCTCCCGCAGCCGCTCCTCCAGCCACCGCTTGCCGGGCACGTCGAGATAGTTGTCCGGCTCGTCGAGGAGCAGCACCTCGTCGGGCCCGCGCAGCAGCGACTCCAGGACCAGCCGCTTCTGCTCGCCGCCGGAGAGCGTCCTGACCTGCCGGAACTGCGCCTTCTCGTACGGGACGCCGAGCGCGGCCATCGTGCAGATGTCCCAGACGGTCTCGGCCTCGTACCCCTGGACCTCGGCCCAGTCGCTGAGGGCCTGTGCGTAGGCCATCTGCGCGGCCTCGTCGTCGACCGTCATGATCAGGTGCTCGGCCTCGTCGACGGCCTTCGCGGCCTCCCGGATCCGGGGCTGGGCCACCGATACCAGCAGGTCACGGACGGTGGACTCGTCCCGTACGGAGCCGACGAACTGCGGCATCACGCCGAGTCCGCCGCTGACGGTGACGGAGCCGCCGTGCGGCTGGAGCTCTCCGGCGATCAGCCGGAGCAGTGTGGTCTTGCCGGCGCCGTTGGCCCCGACGAGGGCGACGACGGCGCCCTCCCCGACCCGGAAGGAGGCGTCCCCGAGCAGGACCCTCCCGTCGGGAAGGTAGTACTCAAGATGCGCGGCCTCGACATGTCCCATGCGGTGCATTGTCGCCGCCCGCGTCGGCCCTGCCCAACCGGTTTAGGATGCGCGGCATGAGCTTTGGGGGACCGCAGTGGCCGCACGAGCCGCAGCAGCAGGGACAGCAGGGGTACGGGCAGCAGCCGCAGCAGGGGTACGGGCAGCAGCCCCAGGGTCCGCAGGGATACGGACAGCAGCCCGGCTACGGCGGGCAGCCGGACCCCTTCCCGGGCGCCCAGGACGGCGGGCCGACCCCCGACTGGGGCGCCCTGGCCGAGGCCTCGGCCTCCCGTGACCGGCGCAGGCGCTGGCTGATGATCGGCGGCGGGGTCGTGGCCGCGCTGGCGGTCGGCGCGATCGTGGCGACGGCCGTGGTGGCCAGCGGCAAGAAGAACGACGAGGCCAAGAACGGCGGGGTACCGACCGCCACGGCCTCCCCCACGGGCTCCCCCACCCCCGAGCCGACCTTCTCCTCGGTGGCGCCGCCGCCCCCGCCGAACCCGAAGGACTACATCTCGGACCCGAAGAAGGACAAGGCGCCGCTCAGCGCCGAGGGCCTCTTCCCGGGCAAGAAGCTCACGATGGACAAGCGCCCGTACCGGAAGGGCGCGACCTCCGCGACGACGAACTGCGCGGCCGTCACCCAGGGCGGCCTCGGCGCCGTCCTGAAGAAGAACGGCTGCCAGCGGGTGCTCCGCGCCACGTACGTGAAGGACGGCGTGGCGATCACCGTCGGCGTGGCGGTCTTCCCGTCCGAGGCGGCGGCCCTCAAGGCGAAGGACCAGGCCACCGGCGGCATCGCCCCGCTGGCCGGAGCGGGCGTGAAGGAGTTCTGCCGCGCCACGGTCTGTCTGCGCCGCTCGAACGCGATCGGCCGGTACGCGTACTTCACCCAGGCCGGCTTCCTCGACGGCAAGAAGGTCACCACCGCCGACAAGCCGGTCTTCCGGGCCAGCGACGACCTCGGCACCTTCGCCTTCAACCAGATCTACGCCCGCGGCAAGGCCCAGGCCTCAGCAGCAGCCAACGCTCCCGGGGAGTGACCGCTTGTTCCTGGCCTCCAGATTGCGGGCGGCCAGGAGCTCGTCGGCCGGGTAGCCGACCTCTTCGAGGGTGAGGCCGTGCGGCCGTACGACGTGCACGGCCGAGTCCCGGACGCCGGCGGCGAGCACCTTGCCCGGCCAGTCCGCCGGCCGGTGTCCGTCGCCGACGAACAGCAGGGCGCCGACCAGCGAGCGGACCATGTTGTGGCAGAAGGCGTCGGCCTTCACGGTGGCTTCCATCACACCGCCGGGGCGCCGCTCCCAGCGCAGCTCCTGCAGGGTGCGGATGGTCGTCGCGCCCTCGCGCCTCTTGCAGTACGCGGCGAAGTCGTGCTCGCCGACGAGCGCGGCGGCGGCCTCGTTCATGGCGTCCATGTCGAGGGGCCAGTCGTGCCACAGGACATGCCCGCGCAGCAGCGGGTCGACGCCGCCGGGGTTGTCGGTGACGCGGTAGGCGTACCGGCGCCAGATCGCGGAGAAACGGGCGTTGAAGCCCGCCGGGGCCTCCTCCACCCTCCACACCCGTACGTCGTGGGAGAGGCGCCCCGCGAGCCGCCGGAGCAGCTTGTCGCGGTGCTCGGCCCACAGCTCGACGGGCAGGTCGACATGGGCGACCTGGCCGCGCGCGTGCACCCCGGAGTCGGTCCGGCCGGCCACGGTCAGCTCGTACGTCTCCTGGGACCGGGTCACGGTCCGCAGGGCGGCCTCGATGTCTCCCTGCACGGTCCGCTGCCCCTGCTTCTGCTTGGCCCAGCCGGAGAAGTCCCTGCCGTCGTACGAAAGGTCGAGGCGTACCCGTACGAACCCGTCCTGCACGTCATCGCTCACGTGGTGAATCCTCTCAAACACACGGGAACGGGCCCGCACCCCAGGGGGTACGGGCCCGCACACGAAAAACGTCGGAAAACGCTTACGCGTCCTTCACGTTTCTTACTTGGCCGAGTCCTCGGCGGACTCAGCCGGAGCCTCGGCGGCCGTGTCGGCCTCCTTGACGGCGCGCACGGTGGCGGCCTCGGCCTCGGCGACGGTCGCCTTCTTGGCGATCTCGCCCTCGACCAGCTCGATCACGGCCATCGGGGCGTTGTCGCCACGACGGTTGCCGATCTTGGTGATACGGGTGTAGCCACCCGGGCGCTCGGAGTAGCGCGGCGCGATCTCGGTGAAGAGCGTGTGGACGATGCCCTTGTCGGTGATCGACTGCAGCACGAGGCGACGGTTGTGGATGTCGCCCTTCTTCGCCTTGGTGATCAGGCGCTCGGCGACCGGACGCAGGCGACGGGCCTTGGCCTCGGTCGTGGTGATGCGGCCGTGCTCGAAGAGCGACTTCGCCAGGTTGGCGAGGAGCAGCTTCTCGTGCGCGGCGGAACCGCCGAGGCGGGCACCCTTCGCGGGACGCGGCATGGTGTTTCTCCTTGTGATCTGCACCGGCCGTATGAGGTACCGATGTCAGTGTCCGAGCGGGCGGTCACCCGTCGGAGATCCGAGCAGCCCCGAAGGGGCGCTCGGAGGGGACGCGGGGAGCTGCGCGATCAAGCGCAGCGCACCCGCACCCACGTACGGACCGTGAGGCCCGAGTTCTCAGTACTGCTCGGTCTCCACGAAACCGGCGTCCACGTCGTCATCGGCGCCAAAGGCGTCGGCGGCGGCGGTCGGGTCGAATCCGGGCGGCGAGTCCTTCAGCGCGAGGCCCATACCGGCCAGCTTCGCCTTGACCTCGTCGATCGACTTCGCACCGAAGTTGCGGATGTCGAGCAGGTCCGCCTCGGAGCGCGCCACGAGCTCACCCACGGAGTGGATGCCCTCACGCTTGAGGCAGTTGTACGAACGAACGGTGAGCTCGAGCTCCTCGATCGGCAGCGCGAGATCGGCGGCGAGGGCGGCGTCCGTGGGGGACGGGCCCATGTCGATGCCCTCGGCGTCGATGTTGAGCTCGCGCGCCAGACCGAACAGCTCGACCAGGGTCTTGCCGGCGGACGCCATGGCGTCACGCGGGCGCATGGCCTGCTTGGTCTCGACGTCGACGATCAGCTTGTCGAAGTCGGTGCGCTGCTCGACACGGGTCGCCTCGACCTTGTACGTGACCTTGAGCACCGGGGAGTAGATGGAGTCGACCGGGATACGGCCGATCTCCTGGCCCGCCTGCTTGTTCTGCACGGCGGAGACGTAGCCGCGACCGCGCTCGACGGTCAGCTCCATCTCCAGCTTGCCCTTGCCGTTGAGCGTGGCGAGGACGAGGTCGGGGTTGTGCACCTCGACACCGGCCGGGGGCGCGATGTCGGCGGCGGTGACCAGACCCGGGCCCTGCTTGCGCAGGTACATCACGACCGGCTCGTCGTGCTCCGAGGAGACGACCAGCTGCTTGATGTTGAGGATGAGGTCGGTGACGTCCTCCTTGACGCCCGGCACGGTGGTGAACTCGTGCAGGACACCGTCGATGCGGATGCTGGTGACAGCGGCACCCGGGATCGAGGAGAGGAGGGTACGGCGGAGGGAGTTGCCGAGGGTGTAGCCGAAGCCCGGCTCCAGCGGCTCGATGACGAACCGGGAGCGGAACTCGTCGACGACCTCTTCGGTCAGCGACGGACGCTGAGCGATCAGCATGTCTTCATGTCCTTCAGTCGTGGACGCCCACTATTTGACGCCCGACGGGATGTAGCACCTACAAGGGTACGGGCGGCACGGTCCGAAGAGCCGTACCGCCCGAAGTCCTGATCAAGCAGCCGTGCGTCAGACGCGGCGGCGCTTGGGGGGACGGCAGCCGTTGTGCGGCGTGGGGGTGACGTCCTGGATCGAACCGACCTCGAGGCCCGTGGCCTGGAGGGAACGGATCGCGGTCTCGCGGCCGGAGCCCGGACCCTTGACGAAGACGTCGACCTTGCGCATGCCGTGCTCCTGCGCGCGGCGGGCGGCCGACTCGGCGGCCATCTGCGCGGCGAACGGAGTCGACTTGCGCGAGCCCTTGAAGCCGACGTGGCCGGCGGAGGCCCAGGAGATCACGTTGCCCGAGGGGTCCGTGATCGAGACGATCGTGTTGTTGAACGTGCTCTTGATGTGGGCGTGCCCGTGAGCGACGTTCTTCTTTTCCTTGCGGCGCACCTTCTTGGCGGCACCCTGACGACCCTTGGGGGGCATCTATAACTCCTACGGGAGGTGGTCGGTCCTACAGCGAAGACCGCTTGGTCAAGCGTCCGCTGAGGACTACTTCTTGCCCGGCTTCTTCTTGCCGGCGATGGCGCGACGCGGGCCCTTGCGGGTACGAGCGTTCGTGCTGGTGCGCTGGCCGCGGACGGGCAGGCCACGACGGTGGCGCAGGCCCTGGTAGCAGCCGATCTCGACCTTGCGGCGGATGTCGGCGGCGATCTCGCGGCGGAGGTCACCCTCGGTCTGGAGGTTGGCGTCCACGTACTCGCGGATCTTGACGAGGTCTTCCTCGGCAAGGTCGCGGACACGGGTGGACGGGTTCACGCCGGTCGCGGCGAGGATCTCCTCGGACCGGGTACGTCCGATACCGAAGACGTAGGTGAGTGCGACCACCACACGCTTTTCGCGCGGGATGTCAACACCGGAAACGCGTGCCATTCAATGGCTCCTGTGTTCTCGGGGGTCTGCTGCAGAACCGCTCCCGACCGCCGACTCCTCGAAGCTTCGAGGAATGGTACGTCCGGGTCCCCGGCCCCCGCCGGAGGTGCCGTCAACCGTGGAACACGGCCCGACGGGCTCTGCGTATGTACGTACTGCTATGCGTCGCGCGAAGAACTGCGAAATGCAGGTCGGTCGGCGTGCGTCAGCCCTGGCGCTGCTTGTGGCGCAGGTTGTCGCAGATGACCATGACCCGGCCGTGACGGCGGATCACCTTGCACTTGTCGCAGATCTTCTTGACGCTCGGCTTGACCTTCATGGGTGTGAGGTTCTCCGGGTCAGTGCCACCACCCGCGCACGGAGGCGGGGTGCGGGCAAGATCTACTTGTAGCGGTAGACGATCCGGCCACGCGTCAGGTCGTACGGAGAGAGCTCCACCACGACCCGGTCGTCCGGAAGGATTCGGATGTAGTGCATCCGCATCTTGCCGGAGATGTGCGCGAGGACCTTGTGACCGTTCTGGAGTTCCACCTTGAACATGGCGTTCGGGAGGGACTCGATCACGGTGCCCTCGATTTCGATGGCACCTTGCTTCTTGGCCACGCTTCGCCTTTCGAATCGGCTACCTTGATCGACTCTCGCCGCCGCGTGCGGACACACGGGTACACGAGAGCCGACGCATCAGTCTACGTCAGGCCCCAGGAAAAGACGAATCGGGAAGTCTGCCCAGGGGTGGAGATCACTACGCCAGCGGATCCGGCGCCGCCGTGACACCCAGCTCCGCCAGCTTCGCCTTGCCGCCGTCGACGGCGGTGAGGACCAGCGGGCCCTCCTCCGTCAGCGCGATCGAGTGCTCCCAGTGGGACGACCAGGTGCCGTCGGTCGTGATGACCGTCCAGTCGTCCTTCAGGACCTCCGTCTGCGGGGTGCCGAGGGAGACCATCGGCTCGATCGCCAGGCAGAAGCCCGGAACCAGCTTCGGGCCCTTGCCGCGCTTCCGGGAGACGTAGTTCAGCAGGTGCGGGTCCATGTGCATCTCGGTGCCGATGCCGTGGCCGCCGTAGTCCTCGATGATCCCGTACCGGCCGAGGCTGTGGTCGCCGACCGCCGGCCGCGGCTGCCGCTTGATGTACGTCTCGATCGCCTTCGAGATGTCGACGAGCCGGTTGCCGAGCTTCATGGCCGCGATACCGGCCCACATCGACTCCTCCGTGACGCGGGAGAGCTCCACGAGCTCGGGCGCGTGCCCGGTGCCCACGAAGGCCGTGTACGCGGCGTCGCCGTGCCAGCCGTCCACGATCGCGCCGCAGTCGATGGAGATGATGTCGCCGTCCTTCAGGACGGTCTTGTCGTCCGGGATGCCGTGGACGACGACCTCGTTGACCGAGGTGCAGATCGTCGCGGGGAAACCGCCGTACCCGAGGAAGTTCGACTTCGCCCCGTGGTCGGCGATGACCTTCCGCGCGACCTCGTCGAGGTCACGGGTCGTGGCGCCCGGCACGGCGGCCTCGCGGGTCGCCGCGTGAATGGCGGCGACGACC
Organism: Streptomyces sp. NPDC058326; assembly: GCF_042879855.1. Taxonomy (NCBI): domain Bacteria; kingdom Bacillati; phylum Actinomycetota; class Actinomycetes; order Kitasatosporales; family Streptomycetaceae; genus Streptomyces; species Streptomyces sp. NPDC058326. The sequence goes on from NZ_JBHVZO010000004.1 coordinate 317,065, forward strand.
AGGCCCGCCTCGCGCATCTTCGCGATCTGCTCGGGGGTCTTGATCTGCACCATCGTGGCCGCGGCCTTTCCATCGAGTACGGGGAACAGAACAACGATACGGCCGCGGCGCCCGTGAGGGGCACCGCGGCCGTATCGGAGGAAGCGGGGGTTACTTCTTGAGCGCGGCCATCGCCTTCGCGGTGACCTCGTCCACCTTGCCGAGCGCCTGGATCGTCACGACCAGGTTCTGCGCCCGGTAGTAGTCGATGATCGGCTCGGTCTGCGTGTGGTAGACCTCCAGCCGCTTGCGGACGGTCTCCTCGGAGTCGTCCGGGCGCTGGTACAGCTCGCCACCGCAGACGTCGCAGACGCCCTCGGTCTTGGGCTGGTTGTACAGCACGTGGAAGACGTGCGCGCTGTCGTTGCGGCAGGTGCGACGACCCGCGATCCGCTTCACGACCTCGTCCTCGGGGACCTCCAGGTCCAGGACCGCGTCGAGCTGCATGTCCTCGGCCTTCAGGACCACGTCCAGAGCCTCGGCCTGAGCCACGTTGCGGGGGAACCCGTCCAGCAGGAAGCCGTTGGCGGCGTCCGGCTGCTCCATCCGGTCCTTGGCCATCCCGATGGTCACCTCGTCGGGCACCAGGTCGCCGGCGTCCATGAACGCCTTGGCCTTCAGACCCAGCTCCGTGCCCTGAGAGATGTTGGCGCGGAACAGGTCACCCGTGGAGATGTGCGGGATGTCCAGGTTCCTGGCAAGGAACGCGGCCTGCGTACCCTTGCCGGCACCGGGCGGTCCGACGAGGACGATTCGCATCAGCGGAGGAACCCTTCGTAATTGCGCTGCTGGAGCTGGCTCTCGATCTGCTTCACGGTCTCCAGCCCCACACCCACGATGATGAGGATGCTCGTCCCACCGAAGGGGAAGTTGGCATTGGCGCCACCGAAGCCTGCCAACGCCATCGTCGGCACAAGAGCGATCAGACCCAAGTACAGCGAGCCCGGCCAAGTGATCCGGTTGAGCACGTAGCTCAGATACTCGGCAGTAGGTCGACCAGCCCGGATACCCGGGATGAAGCCACCATACTTCTTCATGTTGTCCGCGACTTCCTCGGGGTTGAACGAGATCGCCACGTAGAAGAAGGCGAAGAACACGATCAGGAGGAAGTACGTAGCGATGTAGTAGGGGTGGTCACCCTTGACGAAGTGGGCTTCGATCCAGGTCTTCCACCCTGCGGTGGAGCTGGAGAACTGGGCGATCAAGGCCGGGATGTAGAGCAGCGACGACGCGAAGATGACAGGAATCACACCTGCCTGGTTCACCTTCAACGGGATGTAAGTGGACGTACCGCCGTAGGAACGCCGGCCGATCATCCGCTTCGCGTACTGCACGGGGATGCGCCGCTGGGCCTGCTCGACGAAGACCACGAGGGCCACCATCACGAAGCCGATCAGGATGACGGTGCCGAACTCGATCCAGCCCTTGGCGAGCTTGCCGCTCTCCTTGATGGCCCACAGGGCACCAGGGAAGCCGGCGGCGATCGAGATGAACATCAGGATCGACATGCCGTTGCCGATGCCGCGGTCGGTGATGAGCTCACCGAGCCACATGACGACACAGGTACCCGCGGTCATCGTGATGACCATGGTGGCGATGGTGAAGATCGACGGGTCGGGCACGACCTGGTCGGCGACGCTGCAGCCGCTGAAGAGCGCACCGCTCTTGGCGGTGGCGACGAGACCGGTGCCCTGCAGCACGGCGAGGGCGACCGTCAGGTACCGGGTGTACTGCGTGATCTTGGCGGTGCCCGACTGCCCCTCCTTCTTGAGGGCTTCCAGGCGTGGGATCACGACGGTCAGCAGCTGCAGGATGATGCTCGCCGTGATGTACGGCATGATGCCGAGCGCGAAGATGGTGATCTGCAGCAGCGCCCCGCCACTGAACATGTTGACCAGGCCGAACAGGCTGTTGTTGCCCTCGCTGGCCTGCTTGACACACTGCTGGACCGCCTCGTACGCGACGCCGGGGACCGGGATGTGGGCCCCGAGGCGGTACAGCACGATGATGGCGAGCGTGAAGAGCAGCTTCTTGCGCAGGTCGGGCGTCTTGAACGCCCGGGCGAACGCGGTGAGCACGGTGCCTCCTGCGACCCCCGCGCTATGCGTCAAGGGTGACGGTCTTGAGGTTCGACGATTAGGTATCGGTCATCAATTCCGTGCGGGCATACCGCACGGAGTCTAGACAGTGCACGCCACCTTACCGGCGACCATGCCCCCCTAGGAACGACCAACCGGGGATGCCCCATTTGAGAGGCATCCCCGGTCGGATGTTCAAGCCATCGAGTCGTCTCAGACGAGCTCGGTGACGGTGCCGCCAGCGGCAGCGATCTTCTCCTTGGCGGAGCCGGAGACGGCGTCAACCGTCACCTGCAGCGCCACGGTGATCTCGCCGGTGCCGAGCACCTTGACGAGCTGGTTCTTGCGAACCGCACCCTTGGCGACCAGATCGGCCACCGTGACCTCGCCACCCTGCGGGTAGAGCGCGGTGAGCTTGTCCAGGTTCACGACCTGGTACTCGGTGCGGAAGGGGTTCTTGAAGCCCTTCAGCTTCGGCAGACGCATGTGGAGGGGCATCTGCCCGCCCTCGAAGCGCTGCGGAACCTGGTAGCGGGCCTTCGTACCCTTCGTACCACGACCGGCCGTCTTACCCTTCGACGCCTCACCACGACCGACACGGGTCTTCGCGGTCTTGGCGCCGGGGGCGGGACGGAGGTTGTGGGCCTTCAGCGGGCTGTTCTCCGCCATGTCAGTCAACCTCCTCGACCGTCACGAGGTGGCGGACGGTGTGCACCATGCCGCGGAACTCGGGACGATCCTCCTTGACAACCACGTCGTTGACCTTCTTGAGGCCGAGCGAACGCAGGGTGTCGCGGTGGTTCTGCTTGCTGCCGATGTACGACTTCGTCTGCGTGACCTTGAGGCGAGCCATTACGCACCCGCCCCAGCACGCGCACGGAGCAGAGCCGCGGGGGCGACGTCCTCGAGGGGCAGACCACGGCGAGCCGCGATCTCCTCGGGACGCTGCAGGCCCTTGAGGGCCGCCACGGTCGCGTGCACGATGTTGATCGCGTTGTCGGAGCCGAGCGACTTCGACAGGATGTCGTGAACGCCGGCGCACTCGAGCACGGCGCGCACCGGGCCACCGGCGATAACACCGGTACCGGGGGAAGCCGGCTTGAGCAGGACGACGCCCGCGGCCTTCTCGCCCTGGATCGGGTGAGGGATGGTGCCCTGGATGCGGGGAACCTTGAAGAAGTTCTTCTTGGCTTCCTCGACACCCTTGGCGATGGCCGCGGGAACTTCCTTGGCCTTGCCGTAACCGACACCTACGGTGCCGTCACCGTCGCCCACCACGACCAGCGCGGTGAAGCTGAAGCGGCGACCACCCTTGACAACCTTGGCGACGCGGTTGATCGCGACAACGCGCTCAACGTACGCGGTCTTCTCGGCGGCAGCGCCACCGTCGCGGCCCTTCCGGTCCCGCCGCTCGCCGCCACCGGCACCGCTTCCGCGGCGCTGGGGTCCAGCCATTGGATTTACCTCTCTCTGTTACGTCCGTTAGTCCCGGAACCGGGGCTTAGAACTTCAGCCCGGCTTCGCGGGCGGCGTCAGCCAGAGCGGCAATGCGCCCGGCGTACCTGTTGCCACCACGGTCGAACACGACAGCCTCGACACCAGCGGCCTTGGCGCGCTCAGCGACGAGAGCACCGACCTGCTTGGCCTGCGCGGACTTGTCACCCTCGCCACCACGGATCGACGCGTCCAGGTTCGACGCGGACGCAAGGGTGTGACCCTTGAGGTCGTCGATGACCTGAGCGGTGATACCGCGGTTCGAACGCGTCACGACGAGGCGCGGACGCTCCGCCGTACCCGACACGTTCTTGCGGATGCGGATGTGGCGGCGAGCCTTGGCCGCACGCTTGTAAGCGTCGCCCTTGGCGATCTTCACACCGTATGCCATGGCTTACTTACCAGCCTTTCCGACCTTGCGGCGGATGACCTCGCCGGCGTACTTGACGCCCTTGGCCTTGTACGGGTCGGGCTTCCGCAGCTTGCGGATGTTGGCCGCGACCTCGCCGACCTTCTGCTTGTCGATGCCCTCGACCGAGAACTTGGTCGGCGACTCGACCTTGAACGAGATGCCCTCGGGCGCCTCGATCAGGATCGGGTGGCTGTAACCGAGCTGGAACTCCAGGCTGGAGCCCTTCGCGGCGACGCGGTAACCGACACCGCTGATCTCGAGCGCCTTCACGTAACCCTGGGTCACACCGGTGATCATGTTGGCCACCAGCGTGCGGGACAGGCCGTGAAGGGCCTTGTTCTGACGCTCGTCGTTCGGACGGTTGACGTTGAGCACGCCATCCTCGCCCTTAACGATCTCGATCGGCGCGGCGACGGTGTGGCTCAGGGTGCCCTTGGAACCCTTCACCGTGACCGTGCGGCCATCGATGGTGACGTCCACGCCGGCGGGAACCTGGATAGGCAGCTTGCCAATACGCGACATGAGCTTTCCTTCCTTTCCCGACTACCAGACGTAGGCGAGGACTTCCCCACCTACGCCCTTCTTGCCTGCCTGCTGGCCGGTCAGGAGACCGTGGGACGTGGAGATGATCGCCACGCCCAGGCCGCCGAGGACCTTCGGCAGGTTGGTGGACTTCGCGTACACACGGAGGCCCGGCTTCGAGATCCGCTTGATGCCCGCGATGGAGCGCTCACGGTTCGGACCGAACTTGAGCTCGAGGACGAGGTTCTTGCCGACTTCGGCGTCCTCGACCTTCCAGCCCGTGATGAAGCCCTCCTGCTGGAGGATTTCCGCGATGTGAGACTTGATCTTGCTGTGCGGCATCGTCACGGAGTCGTGGTATGCCGAGTTCGCGTTACGCAGACGAGTCAGCATGTCCGCGATCGGATCAGTCATGGTCATGAATTGGCCTTCGGCCTCTCTCGCCGGGGTTTCCTGTATGCGCCATCCCTCTCCCCACACAGGGGCGGGACGGGTGCGGCGCGGGGACCTACGGCGTAGTAAGTCGTACGGGCGGCGGACGCCCAACCCTCCTAGCCTAAGCCATGGAGGCCTGGGCATCCGCCAACCCAGTGCTTACCGAGAGACTCCGGTCATCCCAAGTAAGGGATTACCAGGAGCTCTTGGTCACGCCCGGCAGCTCGCCACGGTGAGCCATCTCACGAAGGCACACGCGGCACAGGCCGAACTTGCGGTACACGGAGTGGGGTCGACCACAGCGCTGGCAGCGCGTGTAGCCACGCACGCCGAACTTGGGCTTGCGGGCAGCCTTCGCGATGAGAGCCTTCTTCGCCATCTCGCTTACGCCTCCTTGAACGGGAAGCCGAGGTGACGCAGAAGGGCACGGCCCTCGTCGTCGTTGGTCGCCGTGGTCACCACGGTGATGTCCATACCCCGGACACGGTCGATCTTGTCCTGGTCGATCTCGTGGAACATGACCTGCTCCGTGAGACCGAAGGTGTAGTTGCCACGCCCGTCGAACTGCTTGGGGGACAGACCACGGAAGTCGCGGATGCGCGGAAGCGCGAGCGACAGGGTGCGGTCCAGGAACTCCCACATGCGGTCGCCACGGAGGGTGACGTGCGCACCGATCGGCTGTCCCTCGCGGAGCTTGAACTGCGCGATGGACTTGCGGGCCTTGGTGACGGCCGGCTTCTGACCGGTGATGGTGGTCAGGTCACGGACGGCACCGTCCATGAGCTTCGAGTCACGGGCGGCGTCGCCGACACCCATGTTGACCACGATCTTGACGAGGCCGGGAACCTGCATGACGTTCTCGTAGGAGAACTCCTCACGCAGCTTGCCCGCGATCTCCTCGCGGTACTTCGTCTTGAGACGCGGAGTGGTGGTAGCCATCAGATGTCCTCACCCGTCCGCTTGGCAACGCGGATCTTGTTGCCCTCGTCGTCGAAGCGGTAACCGACACGCGTGACGACCTTCTGGCCGTCCTTCTCCACGACCAGCTGGACGTTGGAGACGTGGACCGGAGCCTCGGTGGTGACGATGCCACCGGCCTGCGACGGGCCGGCCTTGGTGTGCTTCTTGACCCGGTTGACACCCTCGACGAGGACGCGGTTCTCGCGGGGGAAGGCCGTGATGACCTTGCCCTGCTTGCCCTTGTCCTTACCGGTGATGACCTGGACCAGGTCGCCCTTCTTGATCTTCATGCTTACAGCACCTCCGGCGCGAGCGAGATGATCTTCATGAACTTCTTCTCGCGCAGCTCACGGCCGACCGGGCCGAAGATACGGGTGCCACGAGGGTCGCCGTCGTTCTTGAGAATGACAGCGGCGTTCTCGTCGAAGCGGATGTACGAGCCGTCCTGGCGGCGGCGCTCCTTGACGGTGCGAACGATGACCGCCTTGACGACGTCACCCTTCTTCACGTTGCCACCGGGGATCGCGTCCTTGACGGTGGCGACGATGACGTCACCGATGCCCGCGTAGCGGCGACCCGAGCCACCGAGAACACGGATGCAAAGGATCTCCTTGGCACCAGTGTTGTCGGCGACACGCAGTCGCGACTCCTGCTGGATCACGTCTATCTCCTGATTGTCTGCCGGTTCCCGGTGGGGTCGCGCTGAGCGACCCCACCGAGCCTGGCGGAACGAACTCGAAGGGTTACCCCTTCAAGAATTACTTGGCCTTCTCGAGGATCTCGACGACGCGCCAGTGCTTCGTCGACGACAGCTTCCGGGTCTCCATCAGGAGGACGCGGTCACCGATGCCGGCAGCGTTCTGCTCGTCGTGAGCCTTGAGCTTGTTCGTACGACGGATGACCTTGCCGTACAGCGCGTGCTTGACGCGGTCCTCGACAGCGACGACGACGGTCTTGTCCATCTTGTCGCTGACGACCAGGCCCTCGCGGACCTTGCGAGCGTTGCGCTCGGTCTTCTGCTCAGTCACGTTGCTCTCGCTCATCAGGCGCTCTCCACCGTCTCGATGCCCAGCTCGCGCTCACGCATCAGGGTGTAGATCCGCGCGATGTCCTTGCGGACGGACTTGAGCCGCCCGTGGTTCTCGAGCTGGCCGGTCGCCGCCTGGAAGCGGAGGTTGAACAGCTCTTCCTTGGCTTCGCGGAGCTTGTTGAGAAGCTCCTCGTTGCCCAGCTCGCGCAGCTCGGACGCCTTGGTACCGGCCGACATCACAGCTCACCTGCTTCGCGCTTAACGATCTTGCACTTCATCGGCAGCTTGTGGGCCGCACGGGTCAGGGCCTCGCGCGCGATCTTCTCGTTCGGGTAGGACAGTTCGAACATCACCCGACCCGGCTTGACGTTCGCGATCCACCACTCCGGAGAACCCTTACCGGAACCCATGCGGGTCTCGGCGGGCTTCTTCGTCAGGGGGCGGTCCGGGTAGATGTTGATCCAGACCTTGCCGCCACGCTTGATGTGGCGGGTCATCGCGATACGAGCAGCCTCGATCTGGCGGTTCGTCACGTACGCCGGCGTGAGGGCCTGAATGCCGTACTCGCCGAACGCAACCTGCGTACCACCCTTGCTCATACCCGAGCGCTTGGGGTGGTGCTGCTTGCGGTGCTTGACCCTACGGGGGATCAGCATTTCGGTCAGGCCTCCGTTCCGGTGCTCTCAGCCGGAGCGGCAGCGGCGGCGGGAGCGTCGGCCTTGGGGGCCTCGGCAGCCGGCGCGGACTGCTGCTGCGGCTTGCGGCCGCGGCCGCCACGCTCGCCACCGCGGCCACCACGGCCGGCGGGACGGTCGCCAGCGCCACCCGCGCCACGGGCCGGGCGGTTACCCGCACGGGCCGCAGCGTTCTCGGCGCGGACCTCGGCGATGTTCTTGACGTCGCCCTTGTAGATCCAGACCTTCACGCCAATGCGACCGAAGGTCGTCTTGGCCTCGAAGAAGCCGTAGTCCACGTTCGCGCGGAGCGTGTGCAGCGGCACACGGCCCTCGCGGTAGAACTCGGAGCGGGACATCTCGGCGCCGCCGAGGCGACCGCCGCACTGGATCTTGATGCCCTTGGCGCCGGCCTTCATCGTGCCCTGCATGCTCTTACGCATGGCGCGACGGAAGGAGACGCGGGAGGAGAGCTGCTCGGCAACGGCCTGGGCAACCAGCTGAGCGTCCATCTCGGGGTTCTTGACCTCGAGGATGTTCAGCTGGACCTGCTTGCCCGTGAGCTTCTCGAGGTCGCCGCGGATGCGGTCGGCCTCGGCGCCACGGCGGCCGATGACGATGCCGGGACGCGCGGTGTGGATGTCCACCCGCACGCGGTCACGGGTGCGCTCGATCTCAACCTTCGAGATGCCGGCGCGCTCCATGCCGGACGTCATCATCCGACGGATGGCGACGTCTTCCTTGACGTAGTCCTTGTACAGCTTGTCGGCGTACCAGCGGGACTTGAAGTCCGTGGTGATGCCGAGCCGGAACCCATGCGGGTTAACCTTCTGGCCCATTACCGGGTTCCTTCCTTGCTGCTGACGACCACGGTGATGTGGCTGGTCCGCTTACGGATCCGGTAGGCACGGCCCTGAGCACGCGGACGGAACCGCTTCAGGGTCGGGCCCTCATCCACGTACGCCTCGCTGATGACCAGCGAAGAGGCGTCAGTGTGGTCGTAGTTGTGCGCGGCGTTGGCGATGGCGCTGTCCAGCACCTTGCCAACCGGCACGCTCGCGGCCTGCGGGGCGAAACGCAGGACCGCCTGAGCCTCCGTGGCGTCCATGCCACGGATAAGGTCCACCACGCGGCGGGCCTTCATGGGCGTGACGCGGATGTACCGCGCCTGGGCCCTGGCTTCCATGGTTGTCCTTCCAGTGTCTGTCATGGTCGATTCCACCCCGCTACTAGCGGCGCTTCGACTTCCGGTCGTCCTTCACGTGACCCCGGAAGGTGCGCGTCGGCGAGAACTCGCCGAGCTTGTGGCCGACCATCGACTCGGTGACAAACACCGGAATGTGGGTCTTGCCGTTGTGCACCGCGATCGTGTGGCCGAGCATGGCCGGGATGATCATCGAGCGACGGGACCAGGTCTTGATGACGTTCTTGGTACCGGCTTCGTTCTGAGCGTCCACCTTCTTTACGAGGTGGCCGTCAACGAAGGGTCCCTTCTTGAGACTGCGCGGCATCTAAACCCGCTCCTAGCGCTTCTTGTTCGTCTTGCGGCGGCGGACGATGTACTTGCTCGAAGCCTTCTTCGGCGAGCGAGTACGACCCTCCTTCTGACCCCACGGGGAGACCGGGTGGCGACCACCGGAGGTCTTGCCCTCACCACCACCGTGCGGGTGGTCCACCGGGTTCATCGCCACACCGCGGACGGTCGGGCGAACGCCCAGCCAGCGCTTACGGCCGGCCTTGCCCCAGTTGATGTTCGACTGCTCGGCGTTGCCGACCTCGCCGATGGTGGCGCGGCAGCGGGCGTCGACGAGACGGATCTCACCGGACGGCATACGAAGGTGGGCCATCGTGCCCTCCTTCGCGAGCAGCTGCACGGAGGCACCAGCGGAGCGCGCGAACTTGGCGCCGCCACCGGGACGGAGCTCGATCGCGTGGATCGTGGTACCGACCGGGATGTTGCGGAGCGCCAGGTTGTTGCCGGGCTTGATGTCCGCGCCGGGGCCGTTCTCGACGCGGTCACCCTGCGTCAGACCCTTGGGGGCGATGATGTAGCGCTTCTCGCCGTCCACGTAGTGGAGCAGCGCGATGCGCGCGGTGCGGTTGGGGTCGTACTCGATGTGAGCGACCTTGGCCGGCACGCCGTCCTTGTCGTGACGACGGAAGTCGATCACGCGGTAGGCGCGCTTGTGGCCGCCACCCTGGTGTCGAACCGTGATCCGACCGGTGTTGTTACGGCCGCCCTTGCTGTGCAGGGGGCGGACCAGCGACTTCTCCGGCGTGGACCGCGTGATCTCGACGAAGTCGGCTACGGAGGAGCCACGGCGGCCCGGCGTAGTCGGCTTGTACTTGCGGATTCCCATTTCTCAGTCCTCGTCCGATTCCGGACGATCCAGACCGCCGTTAGGCGGTCGGACCGCCGAAGATGTCGATACGGTTACCCTCGGCAAGGGTCACGATGGCGCGCTTGGTGTCCTTGCGCTTACCGAAACCGGCCTTGGTGCGCTTGCGCTTGCCCTGGCGGTTGATCGTGTTGACCCCGGTGACCTTGACCGAGAAGACCGCCTCGACGGCCTGCTTGATCTGGGTCTTGTTGGAGCCAGGCGCGACGATGAACGTGTACTTGTTCTCGTCCAGCAGGGCGTAGCTCTTCTCCGAGACGACCGGCTTGACGAGAATGTCGCGCGGGTCCGAGAAGGTCTTGCTGGTGACGACGGCCTCAGTCATCAGGCGTCGCTCCCTTCGGTCTCAGCGGTCTGGGGGCCAGACACGAAGGACTCGAGGGCGGCCTGGGTGAAGACCACGTCGTCGGAGACGATCACGTCGTACGTGTTGAGCTGGCCCGGCTCCAGGATGTGCACCTGGGGCAGGTTACGAGCGGACAGCCACGCGGCCTCGTCGGAGCGCTCGGCGACCAGGAGCAGGTTCTTGCGCTCCGAGATCTTGCCGAACAGCGTCTTCGCGGCCTTGGTGGAGATCTCACCCTCGACCACGCCGGTCACGACGTGGATGCGGGAGTGGGTGGCCCGGTCCGAGAGGGCACCGCGGAGGGCGGCGACCTTCATCTTCTTCGGGGTCCGCTGCGAGTAGTCACGCGGCTGCGGGCCGTGGACGACGCCACCGCCGGCGAACTGCGGGGCGCGGGTCGAACCCTGACGGGCGCGGCCGGTGCCCTTCTGGCGGTAAGGCTTCTTGCCACCACCGCGGACTTCGCCACGGGTCTTGGTCTTGTGCGTGCCCTGACGGGCCGCGGCCAGCTGCGCGACGACGACCTGGTGGATCAGCGGGACGCTGACCTTGGCGCCGAAGATCTCCGCGGGGAGGTCGACGGTCCCGGCCTTGTCGCCTGCCGGCGAAAGGATGTCAATGGTGCTCATCGGTTCCTCAAACCCCCTTGGCCGCGGTGCGGACCAGGACGAGGCCACCGTTCGGGCCGGGGACGGCGCCCTTGATGAGCAGCAGACCCTTCTCGGCGTCAACGGCGTGGACGGTCAGGTTCTGGGTGGTCACACGCTCGTTGCCCATGCGACCGGCCATGCGCATGCCCTTGAAGACACGGCCCGGGGTGGCGCAGCCACCGATGGAACCGGGCTTGCGGTGCACGCGGTGGGCACCGTGCGACGCCTTGCCACCACGGAAGTTGTGGCGCTTCATGACACCGGCGAAGCCCTTGCCCTTGCTCTTGCCGGTGACGTCGACCTTCACGCCGGCCTCGAAGAGCTCGGCGGTGATCTCCTGGCCGAGCGTGTACTCGGAGGCGTCAGCGGTGCGGAGCTCCACCAGGTGGCGGCGCGGGGTGACGTCGGCCTTGGCGAAGTGACCCTTGAGGGGCTTGTTCACCTTGCGAGGGTCGATCTCGCCGAAGGCGATCTGGACCGACTCGTAGCCGTCGACGTCGTTCGTACGGACCTGGGTCACGACATTGGGGCCGGCCTTGACGACGGTCACCGGGACGACCCGGTTGTTCTCGTCCCAGACCTGCGTCATGCCGAGCTTCTCGCCCAGGATGCCCTTGATGTTCTTAGCCATCTCGCGCGTCACCTCAGAGCTTGATCTCGATGTCGACGCCCGCCGGCAGGTCGAGGCGCATGAGCGAGTCAACCGTCTTCGGCGTGGGGTCGAGGATGTCGATGAGGCGCTTGTGCGTGCGCATCTCGAAGTGCTCGCGCGAGTCCTTGTACTTGTGCGGCGACTTGATGACGCAGTACACGTTCTTCTCAGTGGGCAGCGGCACCGGGCCCGCGACCGACGCACCAGTGCGGGTCACCGTCTCGACGATCTTCTTCGCCGAGGAGTCGATGACCTCGTGGTCGTAGGCCTTGAGCCGGATGCGGATCTTCTGTCCCGCCATGGCTACTAGTAGTCCTTTGTCTCGTTAACGCTCTGGACTCGGGGGGTTCTCTTGACTCTGTCTCCGACCCACGCGGTCGGGCGTGTCGCACTCCCTCTACGCAGAAATCCCGTAAGGATTTCCCAACCAAGGGGGTGCGGTCCCAGAACCGCGAGCCGGGGGCAGAACACCACCCGAGTGCCTGGTCTGCACCCCGCTGACGCTTCCCAGAAGATTCCCGTACGTCCGCCCCTGAGAAGGGACGACGAGTACTGTGGGACTCGCTTCCGGTCCTCCCGACGGGAGGCGCGCAGCATCGGCACTCAACCGAGCAACCCCGACAGTCTGCCATACGGGGCCATCCGGCCGCCAATCGGAACCGGAGACTGTACCCCACGTCACGTACGGTCATGCGCCGGGGCGCGTGCGCCGGATCCGGCCGTCCCCTCCGTCTCATCCCAAACGCCGTGCGCGCTCCGTGAGATGGCGCCGCTCGGGGGCGCTGGTCGTCCGGCGGGCCGCCTCCCGGTAGGCGACGGCCGCCGCCTCCCCGTCGCCGAGGAGCTCGAGGAGATGGGCCCGGGTGGCGAGCAGCCGGTGGTGCCGGGCCATGCGCTTGTCCTCGGCGACCTCGTCCAGGAGGGCGAGGCCGGCCCCCGGGCCGTCGACCATGGCGACGGCCACCGCGCGGTTGAGGGTGATCATGGGGTTCGGCCCGGTCCGCTCCAGGAGCTCGTAGAGCGCGAGGATCTGCGGCCAGTCGGTGGCCCCGGCGGACTCCGCCTCGTCGTGGACGGCCGCGATGGCCGCCTGCAGCTGGTACGGGCCGACCCGGCCGCGCGGCAGGGTGCGGCTGATCAGCGCGACGCCCTCCGCGACGAGGCCGGCGTCCCAGCGCCCCCGGTCCTGCTCCGCGAGCGGCACCAGCTCGCCGTGCGGGCCCGTACGGGCCGGCCTGCGGGCGTCCGTGAGCAGCATCAGAGCGAGCAGGCCCGCCGTCTCCTCGTCTTCCGGCAGCAGCCGGTGGAGCAGGCGCGTGAGCCGGATCGCCTCCGTGGACAGCTCGGGCGCGGTGAGCTCGTCCCCGCCGCTTGCCGTGTAGCCCTCGTTGAAGACCAGGTAGAGCACGTGCCGCACCTCGGCGAGGCGGGGCGCCCGGTCCTCTCCCTCGGGCAGCATCAGAGCGCCGCCCGCCGCCTTGATCGTCTGCTTGGCCCGGCTGATCCGCTGCGCCATGGTCGACTCGGGTACGAGGAAGGCGGCGGCGATCTGCGCGGTGGTGAGGCCGCCCACCGCCCGCAGGGTGAGCGCGATCCGGCTGGGCGGCGAGAGGTCGGGGTGACAGCAGAGGAAGAGCAGGGACAGGGAGTCGTCCCGGTCGGTCCCCGGCGTCTCGTCCGCGGCGCGCGCGAGGAGCGCGGAGTCCGGAGTGGCGAGGGCCACGGCGTCCTCGCGGCGCCTTCGCGCGGCCTCGCTGCGGACCAGGTCGATGTACCGGCGGGCGCCGACGGTGAGCAGCCAGCCGCGCGGCTGCTCGGGAACGCCCTGCCGTGGCCACTGCTCGGCGGCGGCGATCAGGGCCTCCTGGACGGCGTCCTCGCAGAGGTCGAAGTCGCCGTACCGCCGCACGAGCGCGCCGAGGACCTGCGGCGCACAGGTGCGCAGCAGGCCCTCAATGGTGTCGGTGCCGGTCACACGTCCGCCGCGGACTCGTGCAGGACCGGCCACAGCTCGACGGGGTCGACGTCCGCGAACGGCATGTCGGCGGCGATCTCCTGGGCCCGCTCCAGGCTGTCGCAGTCCAGCAGGTAGAAGCTGGCCAGGTACTCCTTGGTCTCCAGGTACGGGCCGTCGGTGACCGCCGGGGCGCCGCCCTCACGCCGTACCAGCTGGGCGGCCGCGGCGTCGGCGAGTCCGTACGCGCCGACGAGCTCGCCGCTCTCGCGGTACTTCCGGTTGAAGGCCTCCTGCCGGGCGATCGCCTCGGGCCAGGCCTCGGCGGGGAAGGAGTCCCACTTGGCCTGGTTGCCGTAGATCATCGCGACGTACTTCATCTCGGGTGTCCTCCCCGTCCCGCGCGCCCTCGTGGCGCGCTGTCACCCTTCGGTCGGAGCCATGATCTCCCGTTCGACATCCCTCGGCGAAGTTCCCGGATCTTTTTCCCACGCCGTCCGCACGGCACAACCTCCTCGCCCGCGAGGCCGTCTTCCAGGCGAACCTCTGAGCGAAGGACCCGTACGTGCAGCCCACCCCACCCCGCCGGCGAACGGTGCTCGCCGGCGCCCTCGCCGTCGCCTCGGCCGCCGCCGGGTGCTCCGTACCGGAGCCGCGGCGGACCGCGCCGACCGCCGATCCGGCGCCGGGGAAGCCGATCGCCCCCGCGCGGGCCCGGCGGGCGCTCCTCATGCAGTTCTCCGCGCATCCGGACGACGACCTGTACTTCATGAACCCGGACACGCAGCGACTGCTCGATGCGGGCGTCCCGCTCGTCTCCGTGTACGTGACGGCCGGCGAGCACACGGGCCGGAACCGGATCGCGGGGATGCCCCGGACTCCCCCGGACCGGGCGGCCTACTCGGCCGCCCGCCACCAGGGTCTGCGCCAGTCGTACGCCGTGGCGCTCGGCCTTCCGGTGTTCACGCCGTGGCGGCGGGAGACGCTGACGCTGCCCGGCGGCCGGCGGGCCGAGGTCGACACGCTCACGCACGGCACCCGCCGGATCGAACTGGTCTTCCTCAACCTGCCGATGCACACCTCCCGCCGGTACATGGCCATGCCCGCGCTCTGGGAAGACCGGGCCCTCGAGGTGCGGACCCATCTGCCGGCAGGTTCCCCCGTCACCCGAGCGGAGACCTACGACTACGACCAGCTGGTCGCCGCCCTCGCCCGGCTGCTCGCCCGCTACCGGCCCACGGTGGTGCACACCCTGGACCCCGACCCGGACATCCAGGACGGCGACGACGCCACCCGGCGGCGGAACTCCGAGCAGCCGGGGTACTCGGACCACGGGGACCACACGGCGGTCGCCTGCTTCACCTGGGCGGGGCTCGCCCGCTGGGTCTCGGACGCGGTCCGCGACGGCGAACCCATACCGGCGTTCACGACGACCGCGTTCCGCGGCTACTACAACCGGCACTGGCCGAAGAACCTCCCGCCCGCGGTCCTGGCGGAGAAGGCCGCGCGTCTCGTCCCGTACGGCGGGGATCCGGACTGGCGGTGCGGGAACCCCTCGGGCTGCGGCGACTACGGCGTCGGCGGCGACCGGCCGCTGACCAACCGCAAGGGCTGGGTCCGCTCCACGCACCACCGCTGGCCGGGGGCGGGCCCGGTGCTCGCCGAGGAGCCCGACGGACAGCTCTCGGCGTACGGGGTCCTCGGGCTGCGCGCGGTCCGCTGGCGCGAGTCGGCGCCCGGGCTCTGGGGCGAACCGGCAGACCTCGGCGGCGGTCCGCTCGCGCCCGCGCTCGGTTCGGCGGTGCTGGGCGACGGCCGGGTGCTGCTCTTCGGGGTGCGGTTCGCCGCGCTCGACGGGCACGGCGGGGCGAACCGGCGCGAGGTGGTGCTCCTGGAGCAGCGCTCCCCCGGCGGCCCGTTCCTCGCCTGGCGGGGCCTGGGCTGCCCGGAGCGCGGCGACGACCGGGGACGGCGGATCGGCGCCCCGGTGGCGGCCTTGGCCCCCGACGGCCGGGTCCATCTCTTCGTGAGGAACGCGGACAAGGGCGTCTCGACGCGGATACGGGCGACGGACGGCTCCTGGGGCCCCTGGCGGACGCTGCCGGGGGACGCGGAGATCCAGGACGGCCTGGCGGTCTCGGTGGACGCCGCGGGCCGGGTGCACGTCTACGCGGCGGGGCGGGAGTCCGTACGGCACTGGGTGGACGGTGAGGAGCGTACGGGCCGGCTGCCGCGCTCCGGGTCCACGGTGGCCAGCGCGGACGGCGCGCTCTACTTCCGGGCTCCCGCGGCCGCGAAGCTGCGCGGTCCGGGCG
Organism: Streptomyces sp. NPDC058326; assembly: GCF_042879855.1. Classification (NCBI taxonomy): domain Bacteria; kingdom Bacillati; phylum Actinomycetota; class Actinomycetes; order Kitasatosporales; family Streptomycetaceae; genus Streptomyces; species Streptomyces sp. NPDC058326. The sequence continues at coordinate 333,025 of NZ_JBHVZO010000004.1, forward strand.
GTGACGCCGGTCTCGACGGGTACGGAGGAGTGGTCGCCGCGCGCTCGGCGGCCCTCGGGACCGTGCTGCTCGGCACGGATGTCCGGGGCCGGGTGACCGTGCGGGCCGGGGGCCGCTCCCGTACCCGTACGAAGGGCGCGGCGGCGGTGTCCGCCGCGCCGCACCTGGGGTCGGGCGGGGTGACCGTGGTGGGCATCGGCGCGGACGGACACCCCTGGAGCTGGCGGCCGTAGGGGTGTCTTGTCGTCGAAGGGAACGCGAGAAGGCCCCGCACCGAGAGGTGCGGGGCCTTCTGCTTGCAGCTCGTGGAGCTACCGGGTCACTTCAGGATCAGGCAGTGATCTTGACGACCTGGCCGGCGCCGACGGTCCGGCCACCCTCACGGATGGCGAACTTGAGGCCCTCCTCCATGGCGATGGGCTGGATCAGCTCAACGCTCATGGCGGTGTTGTCGCCCGGCATGACCATCTCGGTGCCCTCGGGGAGGGTCACGACGCCGGTCACGTCCGTGGTACGGAAGTAGAACTGCGGGCGGTAGTTGTTGAAGAACGGGGTGTGACGGCCACCCTCGTCCTTCGACAGGATGTAGGCCTGCGCCTCGAAGTTCGTGTGAGGCGTGACCGAACCCGGCTTGATGATGACCTGGCCGCGCTCGACATCCTCGCGCTTGATGCCACGGAGGAGCAGACCGACGTTCTCACCGGCCTGGCCCTCGTCGAGCAGCTTGCGGAACATCTCGATACCGGTGACCGTGGTGGTGGTCTTCTCGGTCTTGATGCCGATGATGTCGACGGTCTCGTTGACCTTGAGGATACCGCGCTCGATACGACCGGTGACGACGGTGCCACGACCGGTGATCGTGAAGACGTCCTCGATCGGCATCAGGAACGGCTTGTCGACGTCACGCTCGGGCTGCGGGATGGACTCGTCCACCGCGTGCATGAGGCCGAGGAGCTTCTCGCCCCACTCCTTGTCGCCCTCGAGCGCCTTCAGCGCCGAGACGCGGACGACCGGCAGGTCGTCGCCCGGGAACTCGTACTCGGAGAGGAGCTCACGCACCTCGAGCTCGACGAGCTCCAGGATCTCCTCGTCGTCCACCATGTCGGCCTTGTTCAGGGCGACGACGATGTACGGAACGCCGACCTGGCGGGCCAGGAGCACGTGCTCCTTGGTCTGCGGCATCGGGCCGTCGGTGGCCGCGACCACGAGGATGGCGCCGTCCATCTGCGCCGCACCCGTGATCATGTTCTTGATGTAGTCCGCGTGACCGGGGCAGTCGACGTGGGCGTAGTGACGCGACTCGGTCTGGTACTCGACGTGCGCGATCGAGATCGTGATACCGCGCTGGCGCTCCTCGGGAGCCTTGTCGATCTGGTCGAAGGCCGAGGCCTCGTTCAGGTCCGGGTACGCGTCGTGCAGCACCTTGGTAATGGCGGCCGTGAGGGTCGTCTTACCGTGGTCGATGTGACCGATGGTGCCGATGTTGACGTGCGGCTTAGTCCGCTCGAACTTCGCCTTCGCCACGGGGGTCCTCCTGGAGAGTGGTTCTGTACGCCTTGCTTCATCGGCGCCAGGTGATCTTTGCTGGGATGCCAGTCGCCGGGGCCCGTTCCTCGGGTTGCGGGGTCCGAGCCCCGACGACTGGTGTCAAGCCTAAAGCGTGAACTCGGGAGAGTTACTCGCCCTTGGCCTTCGCGATGATCTCCTCGGCGACGTTCCGCGGAACCTCGGCGTAGGAGTCGAACTGCATCGAGTAGCTTGCGCGACCCGAGGTCTTGCTGCGGAGGTCGCCGACGTAGCCGAACATCTCCGAAAGGGGCACGAGGCCCTTCACGACGCGAGCGCCGCTGCGCTCCTCCATGGCCTGAATCTGACCACGGCGGGAGTTGATGTCGCCGATGACCTCACCCATGTAGTCCTCGGGCGTGGTGACCTCGACGGACATCATGGGCTCGAGGATGACCGGCGAAGCCTTGCGCGCGGCCTCCTTGAAGGCCTGCGAACCGGCGATCTTGAACGCGAGCTCGGAGGAGTCGACCTCGTGGTAGCCACCGTCGAGAAGAATGACGCGGACGCCCGTCATCTCGTAGCCGGCCAGGATGCCGAACTGCATGGCCTCCTGCGCACCCGCGTCGACCGAAGGGATGTACTCCTTCGGGATGCGGCCACCGGTGACCTTGTTCACGAACTCGTACGAGGCGTCGCCGCCCTCGATGGGCTCGATCGCGATCTGCACCTTGGCGAACTGACCGGTACCACCGGTCTGCTTCTTGTGGGTGTAGTCAAGTCGCTCGACGGCCTTGCGGATCGTCTCGCGGTACGCGACCTGCGGCTTGCCGACGTTCGCCTCGACCTTGAACTCGCGACGCATGCGGTCGACGAGGATGTCGAGGTGAAGCTCGCCCATACCACCGATGATGGTCTGGCCGGTCTCCTCGTCCGAGTGCACCTGGAAGGAGGGGTCCTCCTCCGCGAGACGCTGGATGGCGACACCCAGCTTCTCCTGGTCACCCTTGGACTTGGGCTCGATGGCGACCTGAATGACCGGGGCCGGGAAGTCCATGGACTCCAGGATGACCGGGTTCTTCTCGTCGCACAGCGTCTCACCGGTGGTGGTCTGCTTGAGGCCCATGACGGCGACGATGTCGCCGGCGCCCACCGAGTCGATCTCCTCACGCTTGTTCGCGTGCATGCGGTAGATCTTGCCGATGCGCTCCTTCTTGCCCTTGACGGAGTTCAGCACCGCGGTGCCGGCCTCCAGGCGACCGGAGTAGATCCGGACGAAGGTGAGCTTGCCGAGGTGCGGGTCGCTCGCGATCTTGAACGCGAGGGCCGACAGCGGCTCGTCGTCGGACGGCTTGCGCCGCACGATCTCCTCCGCGTCCTTGACGCTGTGGCCCTCGATGGCCTCGACGTCCAGGGGGGAGGGGAGGTAGCGGACGACCGCGTCGAGCAGGGGCTGGACGCCCTTGTTCTTGAACGCGGTGCCACAGAAGACGGGGGTGATCGTCTTCTCGCCGCCACCCTTGCCGGAGGCAATGGTGATGCGACGGACGGCGGCGTAGAGCTGCTCCTCGGTGGGCTCGACGCCCTCGAGGAAGAGCTCCATGAGCTCCTCGTCGTTCTCCGCGACGGTCTCGACCAGCTTCGCGCGCCATTCCTCGGCGAGCTCCGTGTGCGAGGCCGGGATGTCGACGACGTCGTACATCTCACCCTTGCTGGCCTCGGCGGACCAGACAAGCGCCTTCATGCGGACCAGGTCGACAACGCCCTGGAAGTCCATCTCGGAACCGATGGGGAGCTGCATGACGATCGGGACGGCGCCGAGGCGGTCCACGATCATGTCGACGCAGCGGAGGAACTCGGCGCCCGTACGGTCGAGCTTGTTGACGAAGCAGATGCGCGGCACGCCGTAGCGGTCCGCCTGACGCCAGACAGTCTCGGACTGGGGCTCGACGCCGGCCACACCGTCGAACACGGTGACAGCACCGTCGAGCACGCGCAGCGAACGCTCCACCTCGACGGTGAAGTCGACGTGACCCGGCGTGTCGATGATGTTGATCGTGTGATCGACATTCTCGAGCGGCCAGTGACAGGTCGTCGCGGCGGACGTGATCGTGATGCCGCGCTCCTGCTCCTGCTCCATCCAGTCCATCGTGGCAGCGCCGTCGTGGACTTCACCGATCTTGTACGAGACGCCGGTGTAGAACAGGATCCGCTCGGTGGTGGTCGTCTTGCCCGCGTCGATGTGCGCCATGATGCCGATGTTGCGCACCTTGGCAAGGTCAAGCGAAGTGGTAGCCATATCGGCTCAGTCTTCTCTCGGTCTCGATGTGGGTTGCGACTACCAGCGGTAGTGCGCGAAGGCCTTGTTGGACTCGGCCATCTTGTGCGTGTCCTCACGCTTCTTGACGGCCGCACCGAGGCCGTTCGAGGCGTCGAGGAGCTCGTTCATGAGGCGCTCGGTCATGGTCTTCTCGCGACGGGCGCGGGAGTAACCGACGAGCCAGCGGAGGGCCAGCGTGGACGCGCGGCCCGGCTTGACCTCGATCGGCACCTGGTAGGTGGCGCCACCGACACGGCGGGACTTGACCTCAAGAGCCGGCTTGACGTTCTCAAGAGCGCGCTTCAGCGTGATGACCGGGTCAGCACCGGTCTTCTCGCGGAGGCCCTCCATGGCGCCGTAGACGATGCGCTCGGCGGTGGAGCGCTTGCCGTCCAGCAGGATCTTGTTGATCAGCGAGGTGACAAGAGGAGAGGCGTAGACCGGGTCGATGATGACCGGGCGCTTCGGGGCGGGGCCCTTACGAGGCATTCTTACTTCTCCTTCTTGGCGCCGTAGCGGCTGCGAGCCTGCTTACGGTTCTTGACGCCCTGCGTGTCGAGGGAACCGCGGATGATCTTGTAGCGAACACCCGGCAGGTCCTTCACACGGCCACCGCGCACGAGCACGATGGAGTGCTCCTGCAGGTTGTGGCCCTCACCCGGGATGTAGGCCGTGACCTCGATGCCGGAGGTCAGACGCACACGCGCGACCTTACGGAGGGCCGAGTTCGGCTTCTTCGGGGTGGTCGTGAACACACGCGTGCAGACGCCACGACGCTGAGGGGAACCCTCGAGTGCGGGCGTCTTGTTCTTCTCGACCTTGTCCTGCCGGCCCTTACGGACCAGCTGCTGGATCGTAGGCACTACTTCTCCGGTTTCTGTGTGCCGTCGGTGAAACTAACCTGGAACATTCGCCGACCCACGCGGTCGGGTGTGTCGAATCTCGCGGATCTCCGCCGGGGCGGAAAAGGCACGGGATCACGGTGGCCGGTATCGGACTCGCCTTGCGGTTGAGGACACGCACGCGAGCCCAGGCACACCCCAGGCACAAGGCATGAGCGTACCTATCGCATGGACTCCGGTCAAAACAAATGCCCACGCGCACGCGGTCCCGGCCGTGACGGGCCGGGACCGGGCGGGGTCAGGACGCCGCCGGAGTCAGTCCCGGGCCGTGCGGCGGGGTTCCGCGGCCCCGGCCGGCCGCTCCGCCTCCGCGTCGGGTTCCAGGAACTGGTTCACGACCTTGACGAAGACGCCCATGCGGTCGTCGGGCACCCCGAGCCAGCGGGCGAAGTCCTCCATCGAGGGCTGCCAGTCACTCGGCGGCAGCAGATCCTCCGCCATCGGCAGCTCCTCGGGGGTCACGCGACCGGACCGGATCAGCATGTCGCGGACGGAGACGCCGAGCAGCGGGGCGATCCTGCGCATGGTCTCCAGGTCGGGCATGCTCTGCCGCTGCAGCAGGCGCGTCACGGCGGCGCGGTGCACCCCCGCCTCGTCCGCGATCCGGGACTTGCCACCGCCGCGCGGGCTGTCGATGTCGTAGCCGCGCTGTCGCATCAGGCCTTCGACCCAGCCTGCGAACTCGTCCAGCCCTCGAGTGGTCATGTCCAGCTCCTCACTCCACTCCTCCGGTTTTCAACTCTAGCGTGCTTGCGCGCACAGAATTACCTGGTTTCGGGTACGCAACGTGGCGAAATCGTGGAGACGCGCACGAAGGGGCGCCGGCGACTCCTCCTTTATTTGTTGCGCGCTCGCACGCAACGTGTAAGTCTGGCTCGCCGCCGCACTCGTCGGCCCCGAGCCCCACCGGCTCCGGAGGCCCGGACCGTGGAGACCCTCTTGTTCCAGACCGACCCCACCCCCTGGCAGGCCGCCGCCGCGTGCAGCGGCCTCTCCCCGTCCGTCGTGTTCGCCCGCCGCGCCAAGGAGGCGGCCCCGGCCCTGCGCGCCTGCTCGGCCTGCCCCGTCCGCCGCGAGTGCGAGTCGGCGGTGGCCCCCGCCGAGAGCTACTTCGACGGCGTCTGCGCGGGCCGTCTGTGGCGCAACGGCCGCCCGGCGGACCAGCGGCGCGTGGCGAAGGCGCTCGCGCCGGCGAGGAGCCGCCGCCGTGTCTGACCGCACCGCCCGGACCGCGGAGCCCGCGCGGGACGCCTCCTCCGGCACCACCGCCGCACCCGTGCTGCGGGACATCGCGCTCTGGACCGCCTCGCTCGTACGCCACTTCCCCGAGCTCGCCGAAGAGCTCGCGCCCGGCCGCCGCGGCCCCGCCGGAGGCGCACCCGCTCCCTCCCCCGCGGGCCGTGACGAGCAGATCCGCGAGGAGCGCCGCGAGGCGCTGCTCCTCCAGCAGCGGCACGGGCTCGCCGTCCCCGGCCACGGCGCCGCCCCGATCAGGCTCCACGTCTCCGACGCCATCCGTGACATCACCGACGGGGTGGTGGAGCTGGAGGAGGCGGTCTGCGCCCGGCTCGCGCTGGCACGGCCGCCCCGCGCCGGGGTGCTCGACCGGCTCCGCCGGGTGGTGCGGCTGCTCGACGCGATCGCGGCCCACCCGGATCTGGCCCGGCACGTCCGCGACGAGATCCGGCGGATGGCCCGGCGGTGCGCCCGGACGCTGGGCGACTCCGAGACGGTCGTCCGGGTGTCGGGGCGCTGCCCCTGGTGCGACTCGGTGTCCCTGCGGGCCTTCCCCGACCGGCGCGCGGTGCTCTGCGTCAACCCGGCCTGTGCGTGCGCGGACGAGGAGTGCGGCTGTCAGGACGACCCGGCCTACCGGCATCTGTGGCCGGAGCGGGAGTGGGCGGAGCTCGCCGCCGCGTCCGGGTCCCGTACCGAGGAGATCGAGACCGCGATGGACCACCAGGAGGAGCCCGCATGCTGAGCCGGACCGCCCTGCCGGCCCTGATCCCCGGGCCACTGGCAGCCGAGGAGGCGGGGGTGGCCCCCGCGACGATCCGGAAGTGGGTCCAGCTGGGCCATCTGACCGCCGCGGGCCGGGCGGGCCGGGCGCAGCTCTTCCGCCTCGAGGACGTGTTCGCCGCCGAGCGGACCGCCCGCCGCCGCCCCCGTACCGCCTGATCCCCTTCCCGTACGAGCAGCGCCCCGTGTCCCTCCCGGACACGGGGCGCTTCGTCATGCCGCCAGGAAGCGGTGGAGGGAGTCGGTGAGGGCGGCGACGAAGCGGTCGCGGGTCTCCTCCGGCACGAGGTCCAGGGAGAGGTAGGGGTTGAGGTCCTCCAGTTCGACGAGGAGCAGCTCGCCGCCGGGGGCGCGGCAGGCGTCCACGCGCTGGATGCCGTGGTCGAGGGTGTTCCAGTCGACGAAGCGGCGGGCGAAGGCGAGGTCGTCCCGGGTGGGCTCGTACGGCTCCAGGACCCAGCGGCGTTCGGGGTCGGGGGCGTAGAGGGCGTACTGGAAGAGGTCGTCGACGAAGTAGAAGGAGACCTCGTACCGGAAGTCGACGCGGGGCTGGACGAGGAGCTCGCCGTGGGTGAGGCCGGCGAGTGCTGTGAGGTCTTCGTATCGGACGAAGCGCAGTCCTATGGAGTCGGCGCCGGCCTTGGGCTTGACGGCGTAGGCGGCGGCCGCGGGGAGGCGGTGGAGGTCCTCGGGCCGGTCGACGGTGGGGATGACGGGGTATCCGGCGGCCGTGAGGTCGAGGAGGTACTGCTTGCCGGCCATGTCGCCGCGCCCGTGCAGGGGGTTGTAGACGCGGGTGTCGCGGGCGAGTGCCCGGTCGCGGAAGGCGTCGTACTCCCGCTGGTGGCCGAGGACCGGGCCGCTGTTCCGTACGACGACGGCGTCGAAGGCGTCCATGAGGGCGGCGGCGTCGCACGGGTGACAGAGCGCCAGGTCGAAGTCGTCGCGCAGCCGGGCGGTGAGGCCGATGTCCTCGTCGCAGTAGCGCCGTCCGCGGGCCGGGTAGGCGAGGTCGGTGACGTACAGGAGGGTGGGGCGGGCGGTCACGGGGCGGCTCCTCGGTCGGTGACGGTCACGGTATCGGGGCGCTCGTGGGCGGGCCGTACGGGTGACCGGGCGGCGCCCTCGTGGGCGGGCCGTACGGGTGGCCGGGCGGCGCACCCGCGCGCGAGCCGTCGACGCCCGCGGCGATGTCGTACGCGGGAGAGCCGTCGAATTAGTTGCGTGCGCGCACGCTCCCTGTCACAGTTGGTGCAGCGGCGGAGCTGCGCCCGGAGAACGGGCGGCGGCTTCGCCGTTCGCCGTCCGGGCGCGGCTCCGCGCCCGCCCCCTCCCGCCGGAGCGCCCCGGACGGCGCCCCGCCCGTACCCCTCTCCGAGGAGAAACCGTCATGACCACTCCCCCGAGTGCGTTCCCGGACGTCGAGAAGCTGGTCGTCGACGTCCTCAAGGCCGACCCGGCCCTGGCCGGCGCGACCATCGCGGTCAACCCGCCGGCCGGCTTCGACGGCACCCAGAGCGCCGTCCTGGTGAACCGCCGCGGCGGCGCCTGGATCGGCGACCTGCACGTCGACATGCCGCTGATCGAGTTCGAGGTGTACGGGCCGACGAAGAACGCCGCCCACGTCCTCGCCAACGGCGCCCGCCGGGCCCTGCTCGCCACCATCGGCAAGCAGATCGGCGCCAACAACGTCGTCCACGACGTCGAGGAGCAGGACGGACCGCGCTGGCTGCCCGACTACCTCTACCGGGGCGCCAACCGCTACCTCTGCGTCATCCGCCTCTCCCTGAGCGTGTTCTAGACGCCCTTCGAGCGCCCTCCCGCCGCTCGCCCCACAGACCAGGCCCCGCCGTCCGGCGGGGCCTTTGCCGTACCCGGGACCGACAGCACCGGGGCGGCGCCTCACCCCACCCAAGGAGAAAACCACCATGGCAGGAAGCAACTCGGCCGAGATCCGCGTCGCCGGTACCGGCAAGCTCTACGTCGCCGCCGCCGGCGCCGACGCCCCGACCGCCTTCGGCACCGACGCGGCGGCCGACTGGACCGGCGCGGGCTGGAAGGACCTCGGCTTCACCACCGGCGACGGCGTGACCTTCGCCAAGAAGGACAAGCTGGAGCCGATCGACTCGTGGCAGTCGGTCTCGCCGGTGCACTTCATCTACTCCAGCCGTGATCTCTCGCTGAAGTTCTCCATGCTCCAGTTCAACGAACTGACGCTGCCCTTCTTCATGGGCGGCGGCAAGGTCGAGGCCGACCCGGCCACGTCCACGGAGACCTACAAGTACGAGATCGCCGAGCGTCCGTACGCGGACGTCCGCGCCCTCGGCCTGGAGTTCACCGACGTCAAGGCCGGTGGCACCACCGCGGTCACCTACCGCTTCATCATCCCGCGCGGCCAGGTCACCGCGTCCGACGACATCAAGCTGGCCCGTAAGGCCGCGTCCCAGCTGGGCGTGACCTTCACGGCCATGTCGCAGGGCGACGGCAAGCCGCTGGCGACCTTCCTCATGAAGGACAGCCAGTACGGCACCGCGGCCGTCTGATCCCTCTCCCCCCGGGGCCGGGCCGGGGGCCCCCCCCCCCCCCCCCCCCCCCAGCCCAAGCACAGAGATGTCAACCACAAAACCA